>JAUWIG010000003.1 GCA_030605475.1 Planctomycetota bacterium
ACTACGTGTATCCGGAGCCGCTGGGATTGTCAAACCCGGTGGTGCTGGCTGGTGTCATCGGTACCTGTATACTGATTCCTCTGTTGGTGATTTCGCTGCGCTGGACGCGGGCAGCGCTGACGGGCTGGCTGTTCTTCTTTGTGGCGATTTTCCCGACTATGGGTGTGGTCGGTTTTACCATCGTGATTGCATCGGATAAGTTTGCCTACCTGCCTTCGGCAGGGCTGCTGATGGTATTGGCATCGTTTTTGGGCTGGTTTTGTGGCACCGGCGCTATTAGCAAGCCAATGGCACGACGCACGGCGGTGGTAATAACCGTGCTGATATTAGCTGGTGCCGAGGCAACTGCCGCACGGCGGCGAATCAATTCGACCAGGCTGTGGCGACTGCGCAAGCAGCGCTCAAGTTGGCCTCTGACGCTCAGGATGACGAACTGGCCAATCGGCTCCGCAAGCGACTGGAACTCTACAGGCAGGCAAAACCATAGCGCCTGGTCCCTGCCCGTCGGGACATTTTGCTATTGTCTTGCTATAAAAACGGGCGATTTAAGCCGAAAAATCGTAAGCCAATTCATTTTTTTAGATAATTTGTACACTATGGTATTGACCGAGGGCTGCGAATAACATAGACTCTCCTTTTTATATTTTTTTCTTACACTGGAAAAGCACTTTATTGTGCTCTATTTTAGTGCGGTTTTAAGACAGATTATTTTGAAGGAATTAGGCAAATGCCGAAGCACAAAACTCACAAGGGCCTGAGCAAGAGAGTCAAGATAACCGCTGCAGGTAAAGTCAAGTACAAGCGCTCTTGTGGCAGTCATCTTATGAGCACCAAGAGCGCCAGGCGTCGAAGGCGAATAGGAAGTTCGGCTGTTATAACTGGTGCATCGGCTAAAATGGCCAAGCACCACCTCGGTAAATAAATACCTTGATAATTGATGATTGAAGAAGGCATTTTTTAAAATTCGGCTGATGGACGAAAAAAAATAGTCAATAGAAAATAATCAATAATCAATTGGTCGGGCTTGCTTCTCGGCTTCGAATCAGCTGCCGCCAGCGAGTCAGGAAAGAAAAAATTCTCAAAGGAAAGCTGATATGCCAAGAGTCAGAAAAGGTGCCGCAAGGCACCGTGCAAAAAAACGAATCCTCAAAGCAGTAAAGGGGCATCGCGGTCCCGCAGGTCGGCAGTATCGTTTGGCCAAAGAGGCTGTTATGCGGGCGGATGTCTATGCTCGAATCGGCCGTAAACTGCGAAAACGAGATTTCCGGGGTCTGTGGATTATACGCCTAAGCGCAGCCTGTCGGCAGCGGGGCATAAGATACAGCCGGTTCATCAACGGCTGCAAAAAGGCCAATATTCAATTGAACCGCAAAATGCTGAGCGAGATTGCCATAGCCGACCCAACCGGCTTCGATGCTATCGTGGAAGCTGCCAAAGCTGCAATCGCCTGATGAGTTCGTGGACTACGAACTAACGCAATACGATATACGCAATACGAAAAATGCTTGAGCAATTCGAAAAAACAGGCAAAGAAGCCATTGCGGCCTTAAAGAAAGTCAATGATTGGGCAGCTTTGGAAGATTTCCGCATAAAATATCTGGGGCGAAAAGGGCAAATCACACAAATGCTTGGCCAAATAGGCAAGTTTCCCACTGAACAAAAACCGCAGGCAGGACAACTGGCAAACAAAATAAAAAAAGAGGTCACCGAAGCATTTGAGCAGTTTAAAAAAACTTTATTGCAATCGCAGCAGAAAACGCGCGAGTTGATAGATGTTACTCTGCCGGGCATATCCCCTAATATCGGTAAAACGCATGTCATTACCCAGACCATAAATGAATTGCTGGAGATATTCGGACGAATGGGATTCGCTGTGGCCTATGGCCCTGAAGTTGAAGACGAGTGGCATAATTTCGTCGCACTTAACATACCTCCGGAACATCCCGCAAGGGACCCGATAGACAATTTCTACATTGATGACAATACCCTTTTGCGAAGCCAAACATCGACGATTCAGATTCGTATTATGGAGCGCACCAAGCCGCCCATTCGGATTGTTGCACCGGGCAGGGTCTATCGGCCGGACACCGTCGACGCGACACATATGTATATGTTTCATCAGCTCGAAGCCTTGGTTGTTGACGAGGGTATTAGTATGGTGGATATGAAAACCACCATTGACCAGTTCATCCACGCCTTTTTTGGCCCCGATACAAAGTGGCGATTTCGACCGAGCTTCTTCCCGTTTACCGAGCCCAGTGCCGAAGTCGATTTGCTCTGGGTCGATAAGAGGGGAAAGACCAGCTGGATAGAGATGGGCGGCTGTGGTATGGTTGACCCAAATGTTTTTGATGAGGTCGGGATAGATGGCGAAAAGTACACCGGCTGGGCTTTCGGTTTCGGAATAGAAAGACTTGCTATGAGAAAGTACGGCATTACGGATATTCGCTTGTTTTTTGAAAATGACCTACGGTTCCTTGAGCAGTTTTGAGTGAACCTTGAGCAAGGAGATGAACATGGGTTTAAGAGGTATTATCCTTGCCGGCGGCAGCGGAACGCGGCTTTACCCTATTACTCAGGTGGTTAGTAAACAGCTTCTTCCTGTTTATGATAAGCCCATGATTTATTATCCGCTGACGACTCTGATGCTTGCGGGGATACGGGAGATTTTGGTCATTAGCACTCCTACCAGTCTGCCACTTTATAAAAATTTGCTTGGCGATGGCAGCCAATGGGGCATCCGTTTGGAATATGCTGAGCAGCCGAGACCAGAGGGTATAGCACAGGCTTTTATCATTGGCAGAGAGTTCATAAACGGTGGCCCCGCCTGTTTGATTCTCGGTGACAATGTATTCTATGGGCATGGACTGCCGCAATCTCTGTGCAGTGCTGTCAGGCGGACCTCCGGAGCAACTGTTTTCGGTTATTGGGTAAGAGAGCCGCAGCGGTATGGCGTCATTGAATTCGATGACTCTGGTAACGTGCTTTCGATCGAGGAGAAACCTGAAAAACCAAAATCGAACTATGCTGTGGTTGGGCTTTATTTTTACGACTCTCAGATTACCGAAATTGCCGCTGGCATTAAGCCTTCGGCAAGGGGCGAATTGGAGATTACAGAAGTAAATAACATCTACCTTAAGAAAAACGAGTTAAAAGCTGAGTTGATTGGGAGGGGGACAGCGTGGCTTGATACCGGAACACCCGAATCCATGCTTCAGGCAGCAAACTTTGTGCAAACGGTTGAACAACGACAGGGATTGATGATAGCCTGTCCGGAGGAAATTGCCTTAAAGCTGGGGCTTATTGATGCTGAGCAGGTGCTCAGGCTGGCTGAGCCGCTGGCAAAGAATAGATATGGGCAGTATTTGAGGGCCTTGGTGGACGCAATGGCTTAAATGAATATTTTAGAGACGAAATTGCCTGGTGTTGTGATATTTGTGCCAGAAGTCTTCTCTGATGACAGAGGTTGCTTCTTGGAAACATGGAACCATAAGCGTTACCAGGATGCTGGTATTACGGAAGCATTTTTGCAGGATAATGTTTCATTCTCCGCAAAGGGTGTCTTGCGAGGTCTGCACTTCCAGTTCCCACAGTCGCAGGGTAAGTTGGTTCAGGTTTTATTAGGGCAGGTGCTGGATGTTGCTGTGGACATTCGGGTTCATTCGCCCACTTTCGGCCAATGGGTCTCAACGATACTTTCTGAGACAAATCACAAGCAGGTGTATCTGCCGCCGGGCTTTGCACATGGTTTTTGTGTAATAAGTGAGAGGGCAATTTTCTCTTATAAATGTACCGATTACTACAATTCCTCCACGGAGAGTGGTATTATTTGGAACGACCCTGACCTCAATATCGACTGGCCGATGGCTGAGCCCATTTTGTCACGAAGGGACGGTGAATATCCCAGGCTTAAAGATATTCCGACTGGGAAGTTGCCGCATTTCGAGGCGACAGCATGACAGCCCGGTGCAGTAAAATTATTATCTTGGGCGGCAGGGGTATGCTCGGCTCCGATTTGGCCCTGGCCTGCAGAGAACAAGGCATAAAGGGCCAAGTACTTGACCTGCCCGAATTTGATATAACCAATTCGCAACAGTTAAAAGAAGCTGTCGCTTCTGCCGAGACGATAGTCAATTGTGCCGCCTATACCAATGTTGATGGTGCCGAATCGGAATATGATTTGGCGTATGCCGTCAACGCCGAGGCCGTGGGCCAGCTTGGCAATATCGCTCATAATGCCGGCAAATGGGTCTTGCACATCAGTACCGATTTTGTCTTTGACGGTAAATCCAAAAGACCATATGTTGAGACCGACACCCCAAATCCAATAAGCAAATACGGCGCAAGTAAACTCGCCGGCGAGCAGCTTTTAGTTGAAAGCCGCTGCCGTCATTGTATAATGCGGGTCGAATGGACGTATGGCTTGGGCGGAAATAATTTTGTAACCAAGCTGGTCAAACGTGCGAAAACCGACAAAAAGTTAAAGGTTGTTGACGACCAGATAGGCTCACCAACAGCCACAACAGAAGTTGCTAAAGTGATTTGTAAGTTATTGCAAAGGAAGCCCGATGGATTGTTTCATTTTGCAAGTGACGGTTATGTCAGCCGTTTTGAAATGGCAAAGTTCATTTTTGATAAGCTCAATATGTCTGTCGATTTAAGTAGCTGCAAAACCGGAGATTTCCACGGTGCTGCTGCAAGGCCGTTGAACAGCCGTTTTGATTGCGGCAAAATTAAAGCTTTACTTGGCGAACCGATTGAGCCTTGGCAGGGGCCGTTAGAACGCTTTTTGAGGCAATTACAGTTGTGAAAAAGCTTCTGGTTACAGGTGGTGCGGGATTTATAGGAAGCAATTTCGTTCGAATGTCGCTTTCGGAGCACTCCGATTGCTTTATCGTCAATCTTGACAAACTTACTTACGCCGGCAATCTTGAAAATCTCGCCGGCTTTGAAAATCACCCCAACCATAAATTTATCAAAGGTGACATTTGCGACGGCTTAGCTGTTGAAAAAATCATCGACCAGTACAAAATAGATACGATTATTAACTTTGCAGCCGAAAGCCATGTGGACCGGTCAATCACTGAGCCGAAGATTTTTATCGAAACCAATGTTACCGGCACATTGACCCTGCTCGAAGCCGCACGCGACAAAAAATTGGAGCGCTTCATTCAGATTTCAACCGATGAAGTATATGGCCAGCTCGGCCCGGAGGGAAAATTTACCGAGAAAACACCTTTAAGCCCGAATTCACCGTATTCAGCAAGTAAAGCAGCCGCAGACCATCTCGTCAAAGCCTTCGGCCATACCTGGGGTGTAAAATATAACATCAGCAGATGTTCAAACAACTACGGCCCATATCAGTTTCCGGAAAAATTAATCCCGCTGATGATTAACAATGCTCTCAACAACAAAGAACTGCCCATTTATGGCGACGGCTTATATGTCCGTGACTGGTTGTATGTATATGACCATTGCACCGCAATTTGGAAGGTGTTGACTGAAGCACCGCCTGGTGAAATTTACAACATCGGCGGGTGCAGCGAAAAGACAAATCTGGAAGTGGTGGGGTTAATCCTTGATTATCTGAAAAAGCCGAAGTCGTTAATCGAACATGTAAAAGACAGGCCCGGCCACGACCGAAGATATGCAATCGAGGCGAGAAAGATAATCAAAGAGCTCGGGTGGCAGCCGTCGGTGAGCTTTGAGCAGGGAATCAAAAAAACAATAGACTGGTATTTGAAAAATGAAGTGTGGCTCTCCAACGTCGTTTCCGGCGACTACCAAAAGTATTACGATTCTATGTACTCAAATCGATAAGAAAGCCAAAGAAAGCCACATCAATGGTGGATGTGATAAAAGAAAAAGCGACGATATGCATTGTAAATTATAAAACCCTTGACTTCACAAGGCTTTGCCTGCGCAGCATTCGCAAATTCACCGGATACCCTTATGAGGCAATCGTTGTTGATAACGATTCACAGGATGAGTCTCTGGAGTATCTCAAAGCTCTGAGTTGGATTCGTTTAATCGAGCGTCGCCCTGCAGCCGATGAGCTCGGCGGTGGTTTCGCTCATGGTGCTGCCTTGGGCCTTGGCCTGGAAAACTGCAATACCGAGTTTTTCGTCTCGATGCACTCGGATACCTTTGTCCAGAAGCACAACTGGCTCACCGACCTCATCAGCTATTTCAGCAGCGATGAAGATGTAGCCTGTGTTGGTTCCGGCAAAATCGAATTGACGCCGAAATGGCGAATTCTCCTCAAGGAGGCGACCGACCTTAGAACCTTCAGACGCAAACTGCTCCGGGTGCCGGACCCCATCGGCAAATACCGCTACTATAATCGTACGATATGTTGTGTTTACAGAACGGAAATCTTGCACTCCGAGCGCCTTTCGTTCCTTATGGACCGGGACAAAGGCCTCACAGCCGGAAAAAAGTTGTACTTCGAACTGGTTGACCGCGGCTACAGGACCGTCGAACTGCCGCCCTCGGTAATAGGCCGATATGTTATCCATCTTGCGCACGCTACCCAGGTAATCAACCCACAGGAATTTACTCCGCAAAAGAGAACTATAAGAAAGTGCAATCGACTTGTTAACAAAGTTCTGTCATCAGAACTGATTCAAAATATACTTGCGGATGATTCATTGGACCAATAAGGGATAAAAGACTCAAACCAAGTGATTTTCACTGTCATCCCTTCGAGCTCAGAATGGAGGTATCATAAAAATGGGAGATGTTAATCAGCTTATCTTCGTCCGGAAGTACGCGGGACAGTTTAATGGCCCGTTCCTCGAGGTAGGCTCGAAGAATTACGGCAGCACTCAGGATTTGCGCCAAATATTTGCGGCCAGAGACAGGTACATTGGCGTTGATATAGAGGATGGCCCTGGGGTCGATGTTGTTTTGGACCTTACTGAAGATTTTGAGAAAATTGATATGAAGCTTTCCGGTATGCGTTTTGGCACAATTTTCTGCCTCAGTGTCCTCGAGCATTGCGAACAGCCATTTAAAATGGCCGATAACATGACTCTCCTGTTAAAACAAAAAGGCCGGATTTGCGTATCTGCCCCCTTTTCCTGGAAGATTCATGGTTATCCAAATGACTACTGGCGGTTCACGCCTGAAGGAATTAGACGATTGTTCCCGAAAGTGCAGTTCAATCCTGAACAAAGCCTTGCCGCAACGTCGAAAGAAAAGGAATTTCAAAAACTTGATGATGAGTTTGGTAGGATATCGTTCAGCTCAAGCAAACATTGGAAAGATGGTCATATTTTGCGTGGCATTTCTGCCAAGTTCCTTAAGATTTTATCCCGCTTTGGGATATTAAGTTGGCTGTCGGGTTATAGGTACGTCTTTGCGCCGACAAATATTCTAATGGTCGGAAGGTTAAAAGAGGCCTGAACTAAATTAGTGATTAAAAAAAACGACATCCCCTGTAATCTATGCGGAGGCACTGAAAGTGGCTTCCTGTTTGATGCCAGAGATAGACTGCACGGATACGAAGGCACTTTCACGTATGTGCAGTGTAAAAATTGCGGCCTCGTGTATATGAATCCGCAAATTTCAGAGCAAGATGCAGGCAAATTCTATCCTTCTGATTACGCACCACACCAGGTTAGTGCAAAGCCACAGCACACGGACCGTGATGTGCTGAAAGCTAAACTGCAAAGAAGACTTCCTGCTGTTGCCTCTGTCTTTAGCCGATTGGCCCAAGAATCTCGCCTGTTGGATGTAGGTTGCGGCAGCGGCGGTTTCCTGAATAAAATAAAGGCCTTGACGGGTTGTCAGGTTTATGGAGCGGATGTTTCGAAAATCGCCGTGAATACGGCAAAGGAAAATTACGGGCTGGATATATTTACCGGCACCGTTTTAGAATCTCCCTTTCCAAATCACTATTTTGATGTAATAACTGCGTGGTCCTGTCTGGAGCATATAAATAATCCCTCGGAAGTTTTGCGGAAGTTGTGTGACCTGTTGAAGCCGGATGGAAGCTGCATAATAAGCATACCCAACTTTGACAGTCTTAATGCAAAGCTCTTCAAGGATAAATGGTACCACCTTGATTGCCCAAGGCATCTTTATATTTATACACCCGGGACAATCACACGTCTTCTGGAGAAAAGCGGTTTTGTCGTTACAAGGATAATCCACGAGAAATCTTCGAAGGGCCTTCTCGGCTCACTGCAGTATTATTTCTATGGTGACAACTGCGACCCCAGATACCGTAACCGGATTAGAAGGTCGTCTCTGGTTAAGATGTTGGTCTCACCTTTAGCAAGGATAGCCGCCCTGATTAAAAAGGCCGACACTATGATTGTGTGTGCGGGAAAAAAGTAGATTAAACAGCATTCACTTGATGCGTGGCCGTTTAGGAGTGTGACACGGTGGTGATATTTTAAGCCGGATTGTGATAGCTCAACGTCCTAAAATAGTTATACCCAATTGGTCGGCCAGTTTTATCGTCTCGGGCTTGTCAATAATTATGGTTTTGCCTGCCTCCACAACCAGGCATTTGCCGCCGTTCTGCGCCAGGCTTCGTATCGTTTCAGGTCCCACGCATGGCACGTCAAATCGCATATCCTGACCTGGCTTCGAAGCCTTGACAAGCGTCCAGCCACCAGATTTACAAAACTCGCCAGCACGTTCAATCATCTTGGCCGTACCTTCTATCGCCTCGACGGCGATTACTCCTTTTTCCTTCACCGCAATCGCCTGGCCTATATCCAGTTCGCCGAGCTTTTTAACTATTTGCCAGCCGAATTCAATGTCACCTTCAGCGGGGGGACGCAGCTCTGCTTTTGTCATCGCCCCACTTGTTGCCAGATGCTCCTTGCAGTATGTCATTGAATTTTCCAATACTATTCCACCACTGGCCAGCTCATCGGCCACAGCGCACAAGAGCGTATCGTCTTGTTTGTTTTTACACCGCAGCCGCCAGTAATATATTCTAAACGCTCGCCAATCGGGCAGATACCGCAGGATTCGCCGGGGCGTAAAAAGTCGCGATTTGGCAACACGCCCGACCATAACCGTTTTGCTGACGCCGTGCTTTTTTAATTTCCGTATCCAGCTTCCAGGCCGGGCAATCGCAACTCTGTAAAACACATCAACTTCGTCAGCCAATGAGGCTTCTGCGTTCTCCACCAGACCTACACAAACCACTTTCAGCCCAGATTCTTTCGCTCCCTTTGCGACCAGAAACGGCAATCGTCCTTCTCCGGCAATCAGCCCAAGTATGTTCGCTTCTGTCGTCATAATCGCACGTTTTATTTAAAGTCCGTCCAAACCTGCTCAACTAAGATTTCTCCTCTCCCTCCGGATTTCCCAGGCGCTTTTCAATCTTTCGAAGATTTTGCCGCATCTCGGGCAGATATTGTATCATGCTGTACGCTCGTTTGCCCTGGTTTGACTCGATAGCCGGTGCGCCCAATACTGTTTTGCCGTCGTCAATGTTATTGATGACACCGGCCTGGGCCGCAATTGTAACATTGTTTCCGATAGTGAGATGACCGATAATACCAACCTGTCCACCGACTATGCAGTGATGTCCGAGCGTAGTCGAGCCGGCAATCCCTACCTGAGCCACGAGTAAACAATGCGAACCGATTTTTACACCGTGACCTATTGCAGCCAGGTCACCAACCTTGGTGCCCTGGCCTATCACCGTATTGCCGAGTGTGCCTCGTTCAATTCCGCAGCAGGCGCCGATTTCCACATCGTCCTCTATAATCACGATGCCAATCTGTGGTATCTTGTGATGTACACCCTTATGGCTGGCATAGCCAAAGCCGTCTTCGCCGATTGTCGAATTCGCATTTATAATCACGCGATTCCCTATTTTGCACCCATCGTAAATGGTAACATTGGGATATATTATGCAGTCATTGCCAAGGTACACGTCTTTGCCGATGTATGCGCCGGGATAAATTATGCAGCCGTTCCCCACTCGTGCCTCATCGGTTATTGTCACAAAATCATGAATATGGCAGTCTGCACCGATTTTTGCGATATCCGAAATACAGGCTCGCGGGCTTATCCCTACCTTTTTGTGCTTGCGATGGCCGTGCAGCAGAACCATAATCTGCATAAAGGCATAGTAAGGGTCCTCAGCTATCAAAAGGGGAGCCGAGGTATCGGTTGTTTCTCTGTCTACGACTACCGCACTTGCCTTGGTTGTTCGCAGTTGCCTTTCGTATTTGCTGTTGGCCAGAAAGCTGATATCGCCTTTGCCTGCCCGGCCGAGTGTCGAGGCCGACCAGATTTTCACGTTAGCGTCCCCGCGAACGCTACCCCCTACATATTCAGCCAATTCGCCTAAAGTCTTTTTTTGCATATAAATTGCCTGTTAAATTAGTAATTAGTCGTTAGCAGCTATTCACTAAATACTATTCACTATTCATTATATCAGAAAGCCTGATGTGGTCAACCCCGTTGAAAATCCTCCTTTTTTCTAACATATCATTGTCTCATTTGGGATTTCTAATGGGGCCGACTACTCATCAACTCTCAGCTTAAGTCTTGGCTTTCAGTCGGCGGCTTTGTCAATCCATCCGCCGCCAACAACTCTGCTGTTTTCTCCCTCCTGGACATAAAAAGCGGCTAATTGGCCCGGCGTTACGGCTGATACCGGCTCGTCAAACTCAACAACAACGCAACCCTCTTGCGGAGAAACCCTCGTAGAAACACCTTCATCATTGTAGCGTATCTTCACTTTTGCCCGAAAAGACGATTGCGGCTCATTCGTCAACCAATTCACATCTGTCGCGAATAATTTTCTGTGCATTACTTCTTCTTTTGGCCCTAATGTAACCGTATTACTTTTGGCATCGAGTTTTACAACATAGTAAGGCTTGCCCATCGCAACTCGCAGGCCGCGCCGCTGGCCTATGGTGAATCTATGCACACCGTTATGCTCGCCTAAAACCTCGCCGCTGCTATCGACAATATCTCCCTTGCAGGCAAGTTCCGGACACCTCTCTTCAAGCACAGCGACATAATCATCATTGGGTATAAAGCATATTTCCTGAGACTCTTTTTTTTGCTCTGTCCCTACTTCGAACTTCCCTGCCAGCTCTCGCGTCCGGTCTTTAGAATACTCACCCATCGGAAAAATCACATAAGGCAATACATCCTTATCAATCATTGCCAGAGCGTAAGACTGGTCTTTGCTTGCATTGACCGCCTCGTACAAACCTGTGCTGTTATTATTTTTGAGAATTCTCGCGTAGTGGCCGGTGGCGAACAGCTCTGCACCGTTACCTCGTGCGAAATCCCACATTTTCCCGAATTTAATATACCTGTTGCAGAAAACGCATGGATTAGGTGTTCGGCCTCGTTTATACTCACTGCAAAAATAGTCGATAATTCGCTCAAAATCCCCGCGCAGGTCCAGCATATAAAGTTTTATACCCAATTTGTCGGCTATTTCTTCAGCATCTGTCTGTGCTTTCCGGGCCTGGTCACTGGTAATCATAAACACGCCTGCGCAATTGAAACCAGCCTCAAGCAGTAATGCAGCCGCCGTTGAGCTGTCCACTCCCCCGCTAAGCGCAACAAAAACTTTCCTGGCATTACTAACCATTTTGCCTTGAACACAATACGCGATACGCAATACGAACTTAATCTTGGGGATAAATGATTATACGGTCGTGGATGACGGTTACTAAATCGTCTTTACCGTCGCCTGTAACGTCAGCGACCTTTAGCTCTCGCGGCTCAATACTGGATTTAACACCTTTTTTGTCCCGATAACTTTTCTGCTCGAATATCTTGAAACGCATCGCGGGAATCGGCTTGGTCTCCGAATCAAGGGCGAGTATTTCAATGTGATTGCGCTTATATTCTACCATAATAATGTCGGCCCGGCCGTCAGAGTTAATGTCACCCGCAACAAGGGTACCGTATCTGCCGTCTTTTATTTTTGTCTCATAACTGAACTGCTGTTCCAAATACTGCGGAATATTACTGCTGCTCGCCCCGTTAGAAGTTCCTGCTGGTAATGGGACAGGCATCCCAGGTATCTTACTTCTAATGGGGCTCAGCGGCGTTATAAGTGCGAACTTCTCGCTGTCGAACAGCAGGATGTTCTTGGTCTCGTTGCCTGTAAGAGGTGTAAAGAGCATTTTTAGATGGGTCGCAGCACCCAATTGCCCGACGTTTAATTCTTTTTCAAACCGGTAGGTTTTATCGTCACCGGCTTTAAGTATCTGGAGCTGGCCCTTTTGAGCGTCCAGAAGCAAAATAGCGGGCCTGCTTCCCGGACCCTCACCGTCGATGTCAAAGGCAGCCACGGCTGTTATATTATTCTCCGTGCTCTTGGCATTATATTGGTCGATGATACTCCAGCTCTCGCCGCCGGCAAAAACCAGGCTTCTTGCAAAGTTCTTTTGTGCCACCAGCAGTTCTTTACCGCCTTGCCCGTCCGCGTCGGCAACGGCAATTGAATGAAGACTCGCATCTTTAATCAAACTGGCCTGTGCTTTCGGCGAATCAATTAGTTCAAATTCTTTTCTTTTTGTTTGGCGAACCAATATGGGATGGTCGTATTTGACAAATATCAAAACGTCCTGCAGACCATCCTGGTCGACGTCAAGAACTTTCAGACCATCTGGATTGGAGGTAAGCTCTTTAAGTTCCAGAGCAGGCCCGGTTTCGCCGGCTTCTTCGGTGGTCTTAGGTTGTTTTTCTTTTTTCTTTGGCGAATTAGCTTCAGCTTCGACCGCCTCAGCAAGATTATAGATGACCCTCAGCGCTCTAATATCATTAGCGTCCTTGGATATATAAAGGCAGTCAATACTGCCGTCGTGGTCAACGTCGGCCAGTTCCATTGCCACCGGCTCACCGGTTAAATCTATAGGTTGCGGGAATGATAACCTGTCGTTTTCGAATTCGCTTAAGCCGATTACCTTTTCGCTAACGCTCAAAATGGCGACCTCAGCTTTGCCGTCGCTGTCAATATCCGCAACGGACAACCCTCCGGTATCGGAAGTATCTGCAAAAGCGGGAAATCTCACCGGCTCAACCAATCCGAGCCCCGCTGTTTGTTTATAGAAAATAAGTTCCGCAGCCCCGGGGTCACTTATCGTGACGTCAACCAAACCGTCGCCGTCAAAATCACCGACTACCAGGTCCCGCCTTGTATTTCCTTCACCGGAAATAAGAGGATAAAGTAGAATCGGCCAATCAGCATCCCTTTCCTTTTCAGCGGCAAGTTTATAACACATTAACCGTTTACTTATGCCGTCAACAGTCAGTATTTCGTCGCCGGCTTCCCCGTCCATGTTTGCGAGCTCAAATGCCCATGGTTTTTCGATGAAAAATTGTACTTGCGGGCCTAACTGTCCCGTCTTAAGACCAAACCGCACGTGTATTGGCTTTTCACTGTCATTTGTTATAAGGATAAGGTCGTTTATATTATCGCCGTTCAAATCGCCGACATCCACACCCAGAGTTAGCGAAGTGGTGGGATATTTCACCGGCTCAGCCAATGAGCCATCTTCTTTTTGTAGTATGACATAAATTGCATCGCGGCCAGCCAGAGCTAAATCGTCGGCACCGTCATTATTTAAGTCGGCGCATACCAGCGCATTGGGAGTTACGAGACCATCGTCAATTTTGATTTTCTTTCTTGTTCGCCATCTCAATGTCTTTAGCTTTTTTGACTCGACCTTGGTTCCCGTTTTGCGCTCTCTTTGCAGAGCGGTGTCCTCCTCGCCGGCCTTTTGCAATATCACATACAGACCCCTCGGGTCACCGTAAAAAGCCAAATCCATCATCCCGTCGGAATTCAAATCACCGCAAACGAAGCTGAAAACCTTTTGCGAAACAGCCACACTCTGTCTCTCAAAGCGGGTAGGGGGGCTGATTACATTTATATCGATGTCATTGGGGTCGACAGCCACCTCTGTTTCACCTGGACCAACGGTTTCTTTCTGGACCAGAAATTCTATCTTGGCCTTTCTGTTATTAACAATAGCAATGTCGTTTCGGCCGTCACCATTAAAGTCGGCAATCCTTAAGTTTTTTATACGCCAATCCAGCTTGATTATCTCCATTTCGTCAAATCCGTAGTGTGCTGCCAGGTCATTGGGCTCGGCTTGCCCCGTTAGAGACTCTTTCTTTGGCTCCGTAAGTTGGCCCTCGCCCTTACGCTCCTGGCTCTCTAATGGGGCCTGCCCGGCCGCATTGCTGAAGATTACGCTTACAAAGAGAACCGCGATTATCGTTTTAGTTAGTCGCACGATAAAATCCTCCACTTTCTGGCATTCTTGCGAAAGCAGGAATCCACGTAAAATCTATTATGTTTTTTATGCAACAATAATATACATCGTTACCGCAGCAACATCAATGATTTTCCGCAGCGACGCCGGGCAATGAGCATCCGGTAGCAGCACCGCAATTGTACAGGATGTGGCACCGTTTGGGTTGCATTTTACGTTTGTAGGCAGCTTTTGTATTTCGCCCCGGTTTTACCCTGCGTTCATTCCCCTGCAAAGGCCGGATACGACCGCTTGCCGGGATTTAGCTTGATTGTGCAGGCCCTATTGAAAATTGTGTGAAATCGCCTGGCTTGAACTGTTCTATCAGCGAATAAATATCGTCGATGGTAACTGCTCTTATAGCACTAATGTCCTCTTCGATGGTGCGATATTGTTCCAGATATATCCAGTTAAAGCCCAGGTCAGCCAGCCGACCCATCGGCAGCTCATTCTTTATTACCAATGCGCTCAATATCTTATTTTTTGCCTTTTTCAGTTCATCTTTGGTTACGCCGTTTTTGGAGAGATTATGGAAAATACCCCTGATGGTATCGAGCACTTTGCGGACATTCTCGCTGCTGCAGCGGATATAACTGCGAAATACCCCTGTGCCGTCCATAGCCCCGAATTGCATTGATGCTACCTCTGCCAATGCCTTGTCGACCAGCTCCCAGAAAAATCTCGACCCGACGTCGTCGCCGACAATAACCGCCAAAAGCGAAGCGGCAAATCTCCGCCCGTCCTTGGCGGGCACCGCTGGGCTCATCAGGCATATATGCTCACGAGACAGATTTGATTTTTCAATTCGCTCCTTCTTTTTACTGCCAGGCACATCTTCCAGTTCTCTTGTGGCAGCCTGCTTTTGCCACTGCTCACACCCGCCTTCAGCAATCGAGCAAATTTGCTCCCAATCGAAATTGCCAGCACACGCCAGAATCATATTATTCGGCGCATAGCGATTGGCAAAATAACCCCGCATTTGTTCAGCTGTCAAATTATCTATACTTTCCTCACTACCTAAGACACTGTTGCCGCACGGATGACGGTCAAAGTGCAGGCTTTGACATTTGTCCATAACATCGAAGCCCGGCATGTCCTTATGCATCGCGATTTCTTCTTTGATTACGTTTTTTTCAATGTTGAAATCTTCATCTCGCAGCGCCGGCCTCATCAACTCTATCCACAGCCCTGTTACCTCGACCAGGTATTCTGGCAGAACAGCAGCATAAAAGACAGTATTTTCCTCACTGGTACCGGCGTTGAAATCAGCTCCCGTTCTATCGAATGCCTCGCTGACTTCAAACGCATTTAGTCTTTCGGTGCCTTTGAACAGCATATGTTCAAGGAAGTGTGATACCCCGTTTATCTGTTTGGTCTCGTCGCGGGAGCCGGTTTTGACGAAAAACCCCACCGCCGCTGATTGAGCGAGATTATTGACCTCGCCAATAATACTCAAACCATTTTCAAGTATTTTTTTCTTAAATTCCATAAAATAATCAATAGTAAATAATCAATAATCAATTGATTTCGGTCCGATTGTTACTACTGCAAAATCTTTAAACGAGTTTTCTCTTAAGAACTTCGTGACCGAATCAACACTTGTTGCCTCGATTTTATTCTTAATTTCATCCAGGCTTCGAACTCTGCCTAACATATAGTAATCGGTTCCAATACCGCCGGCTCTGCTGCTGGATGATTCGCTTTGCAGAACGAGCGTACTTTTTAGCCCGACTTTGGCCCGCTCGATTTCTTCTTCACTGATTCCGGCACTTAGCCGGCCGAACTCGGCCATTATCACGTCGAGCGTCTCCTGGCTTTTTTCCGGCGTCGTGCCGGCATAGCACGCTATACCAGCCGCCTCTTTCAGACCGTGGTACCGCGCTCCTATTGCGTAGCACAGCCCGCGTTTCTCTCTTACCTCTGTAAATAATCGGGCACTCATCCCGCCTGAAAGAACCGATACCGCCACTCTGGCGTTGTAGTAGTCCTTATCTGCTGGTTTAACCGTCGCGGTCATCAGCCCGATATGCACCTGCGCACCGTCATTAAGTAGATGCGTATATTTAGTGTCCTTGGGGCGGAGCTTTATTGCTTTGAGAGAGGGTTGTTGCTTTGACTCAAAAAGACGCTCAATTTGTTTACAAATTGAGTTAAAGTCATATTTGCCTGCAACCGCGAAAATCGTTTGCGACAGATTGAAATTGTCCGCTATGATTTGCTTGGTTTTATCAGCCGTCAAGGCCTTTAGTTCATCTATATTTCCAAACGTGCTGCGCCCCAGAGGACTCGGGTAAAATTGCTCTCGCAGCTTGACCATAACCTTTTGTCTCGGCTCATCGTCAAGGGCAAGCACCCCGTCAATTGCTAATTGTCTGGCTAATTCGAACTGGTCTTCTTTCAGGCTGCCTCGCAGTATAATATCAGCATATAAATCTAATGCCTGGGTTAAGTTGTCTGCTTCCAGTGCCGCTCCGATAGTTATATGGCTGCTGCTGACCGAACTGGCTCGATGCAGCCCTAACCCGTCCAGTGCGTCGCTAAGCTGCCTGCTGTTTTTATCGCCAGCCCCTCTGAAAATCCAGTCGGCTATGATACTTCCAGCCCCGCAGCAGCCCTCCGGCAGCAGGGCCGCTCCCGCTGGTAGCATAAAACCGAACGCCACCGAGCGGACCGCCTCCATCGGCTCACCTAAAATCACCATCCCGTTCTTCAAACTATGTTTATCAAGTCTTCTTGGCACTTTACGTTTAGTCCGTACTGCTCCGTACAGGTCAACCGATGGATGTCATTCCTGCGAAAGCAGGAATCCACATCTGTAGTAAGATAATCAATAATCATTCATCAATAATCAATTTTTTTACATCTTATCATTTTTCTCTTCCTTTGCATAGTTTAATTCTGTTGAAGCTAAATACGGAAGGGCCATTATCGATAAGACTTAGGTGGCAGGTCTTGCAATCTCGAAGCACAAAACAAAATCTGTGAGTTACTAAATCCCCAGTTCGCTTATCGACTCGATGATTTGAATGTAAATCTTTATTGTGAGATAGCCGACCAAAACAGTAAGGCCAATGACTAAACCTGTGACTACGGCCTTGGTAATCATTTTGTAACGTGGATTGAGCCATACCAGTGATAGGGCAAGTGGCCCTAAGCACAACAGGGCGATTACGACAGCAGGCGTGGAAAAGTACCATTTCGTTTTTGGCTTGCCGCCCTTTTCGAGAAGCTCACCGCAAAACCGGCACTTCACCGCATCATCCTGAATCTCCTCTGCACAGAACGGACACTTCTTCATAACACAACCCACGCAATACGCATCACGCGTCACGCAATACGAATTAGGACAGTTTATGATGTTTTGGTCATTTGGTATTTGAATTTCGGATTCGTTTTGGATCCCCGTTTTCACGGGGACGAGTTTGCCCCTGCGAAAGCAGGGGTGCTTCGGATTTCGAATTTATACGCAATACGCATCACGCCTCACGCAATACGAATTAAGCTACCGCAGCCGTTTCCTCTGCCTCCGTTGTTTCCTCTGCCTCGGCAAACTGGTCGAATCTTACGCTTATCTTCTTACTCACCCCACGTGTCTGCATCGTTATCCCTAACAGTACATCTACAATACTCATAGTGCGCTTGGAGTGAGTGATTATTATAAACTGCGAATCCTTTTGAAATTCTCGTAGCAGCAGATTGAAACGCTCATTATTTGTCTCATCCAGCGCCGCGTCGATTTCATCGAGGAAGCAGAATGGTGACGGCTTTGTCTTGAAAACCGCAAACAGTAGCGCAATTGCTGTCAGCGCCTTTTCACCGCCGCTAAGCAATGATATACTCATTGTCTCTTTGCCGGGCGGCCGCGCCATTATCTCTATCCCAGCTTCCAGTATATCTTTGGCATCTTCCAGTAGTATGTCCGCCTTACCCCCGCCGAATAGCTTGCGGAAAATCTGCTGGAAATGAAGCCGGATCTCTTCAAAAGTCTCGCTGAATTTCTCTCTGCTCTTTTTGTTAAGCCGGCTTATCAATTGCTGCAATTGAGCTCTGCTCTTATTCAGGTCTGCAACTTGATTGCTTAAAAACTCATTGCGCTTCTCGAGGTTTTCCTGCTCCTCTATTGCGTCCAGATTAACATTGCCTAATCGTTCAATTTTGCCTCGAAGTTCGGCTATTTCTTCTCTTACCCCATCCCAATCAAGCTGTTTCTCCTCGTAATTTTTGTAGGCCTCGACCAAATCAATCTGCAGTTCCTCTTGCACTCTTTCAACCAGATTCTGACTCTTTACCTCTAATTGGCCCAACTCTACTTTAAGCTCACTTGTTTTCTGCTCAACCTCGTTTTGCTCAGCTCGTTTTTGCCGGATGAGTTGTTCAGTTTGTTTTTGTTCTTCGAGCAGTTCCTCAACCTTGCTGTGCAGCAGACTGCTGCTTTGTTGTTTCTCTTCTTTTTCGACAAACAGCTCTGACACCGCTGCCTCACAGTTAAGAATGTCCCTCGTAGCTTCTGCCGATTGCTCGCTGCAGCTTTGTATTTCATCCTGTGCCGTCTCAGTGGCCGTTCGGTTCGCCTGCATTTGGTTTTGTAGAGACGCGATTGTTTGCTTGACCGCTTCTCGATGTTCGGTAATCTGCCCCAGAGACACTCTTAAATCGGTCAGCCTGTTTACGAGCCTCTGCTGCTGTGTTTTTTGTTCGGCGTATTTCGCCTCAAGCTCTTTTATGTGTGCCGTTCGCTGGCTGTTTACCGCCTCCATCTCCTCCAATTTCTGCTTCGAGTTGTATTCTTTCTGCACCGATTGGGCAATTTGTTCTTCGAGCAGGTCGATTTCACTGGCTATCAGTGGTTGTTCTTCCCTCAACCGTTTTATATTTTGCTCTATGAGGGCCAGCTTTGAGCTCACCTGCATCTTTTCTGTGTTCGCTTCATAGATAGCTGTCCGCAGGTCTTGACACAATTTAGACAGGTGTGTGTTTGCCTGATTGTTTTTTTCAAACTGCTCTTCGAGCGCGGTGATTTCTGCTGTAATATTAGCGATGGTTTCCTGCAGCTGGCGTAGTCGGCTTTTGCGCGATATCAAGCCGCTTGTTTTCCCCAAAGGCCCAACTTTTATCGTCCCGTCGGCGATGGCAAGCTCACCTCTTAAAGTAACGAGTTTATACTCATTCCCTAACTTCTCAGCCAGTTCGATTGCCGCGTCAATTGAGCGGGTTCCCGTTTCGCGGTCTTTTTGCAGAACGCCGTTCCGGTCGACGATTATCGTTTTACCTAACAATTGCCACACTAATGGTGCGTATTTACTCTCGTAATTTACGAATTCAGCGAGTCTGCCCCTTACATGAGGAAATTTTGACAAATCTTTTTTGTCCACGAACGGCGATTGTTTATCCATGCATATGAAGCTCGCTCTGCCGTCGAGTTTTTCAATCGTTTCCGTATCGGCCAGCAGCCTGCTTGTGTTATTGACTACCAGAGCGTCGGTTTTGCTCTCGAGGGCCGCTTCAACAGCGGTTGCATATTCCACGTTGGCAACGATGATATCTGCCAGTATTCCTTCGACGTAATCGAATTTATTGTTTTCAACTGCCCGCCTTTGCAAAATGCTTTTAACCCCCGTTTTAAGTCCTTCCCGTCTGCTCTCCATATCCGTCAGTACCGCTAATTCACTGTTCAGTGCGCTTCGTGCCTCTTTGCTGTGGGCCAATCGCTTGTTGTCCGCTTCGATTCGGCTGTTGATTTCTTGTGCTTCTTGGCGTTTGCAATCCAGGCTTTGTTGCAATTCGCCTAACACTTTTTCGATATCGCTCAGACGGGCATTGTGTTGTGCCTTTTCGGTTAACAGTTTTTCAAGTTCTGCCTGGCTGGTTTCTGCACGACCGGACAGACGGTCTTTTTGGCTGGATAGATTGTTGCGATAGACTGATATGCTCTGGACTTCGTTATGAAGTTGTGCCGTTCTTCTGACTATATCGATAATGCCTGATTTCTCATCTTCCAAGTCCGCTTCGAGCGAGGAGCATTCGATGGTTATTTCCTGAATGGCTTTTTGGATTTGCGAGGCACTCTGGTTTTTCTCTTCGAGCATCTTTTCACAGTTTAACTGCTCTGTGCTGTAGCGGGTCAAATCGTCCTCAAAGAGGTTTTTCTGCTCCTGCAGTTTTTTGACTCTCTCTGCCGCATTTTCCTTTCTTTGCTGAAGTTCTGTAAGGCGGGTTCGCAAAAATTCAATTCGTTGAAGCTGCTGCTCAATTTTGCTCTGAACGGACACGAGGAAATTTCCTGTGCGGTTTAGCTCATTCTCCGTTTCTATTATCCCCTGTCCAAGGCTGCTCATTAGAGCTTCTTTCTTTGCTATTTCCGATGCGACACTTGCAAACTGTTCCTCGGCTTGTTCAAGAGCGGCTTTCGTCTCTATGCTCTCCGTTGCATTCTTTGCATATTCTACCAGGGAGTAATTAACCTGTAGTTCTTTGAGTCTCTGGGTGTATCGCAGGTAATTTCTTGCTTTACCTGCCTGGTGTTTCACACTTCGCAGCTGTTTCGTAACCTCGCCTAAAATATCTGCGAGCCGCAGCAGATTTTGTTCCGTGCGGTCCAGTTTGCGAAGTGCCTCGTTTTTGTGTGCTTTATATTTGCTTATGCCAGCCGCTTCTTCGAATACAAACCTTCTGTCTGTTTTCGACGCGGTTAATAGCTGCTCAACCTGTCCCTGCTCAATAATCGAGTAGGCTCTGGCCCCTACGCCAGTGTCCATAAATAATTCGCGGATATCTTTTAGTCGGCAGATTTTGTTGTTTATCCGATATTCACTCTCACCGCTTTTGTATATCCTCCGTGATATTTGCACATCGTCAGCTTCAATTGGCAAATGCCCCGTGGTATTGGAGATGAACAGGTTCACTCCAGCAGTCCCGACCGGCTTTCTGCTGCTGCTTCCGCTGAATATCACGTCGGCCATTTGCCCGCTTCGCAGGCTCTTGACACTTTGTTCACCGAGTACCCACTTTACCGCATCGACGACGTTACTCTTACCGCAGCCGTTGGGTCCCACGATAGCGGTTACGGGTGAATCGAAAGTAAATTCTGTTTTGTCGGCGAAGCTCTTAAACCCATCAAGAACGACTTTTTCAAGTCTCATTTTTTCCTCTGCTGTCAGTATCTTGTCATTGCGATTCCGCCGAAGGCGGACGAAGCAATCTTGGTATTTAGCCTGTAGTTTTACCGCACGTTAACGCAATACGCATCACGGGCAGTGGCAGCCTCAAGCGGAGCTTGGGGATGGTTTTTCCCATGTTTGCATAATCACGTTATTTATGAAATAGTGTACTACGCATCACGCAATACGATACTATTATCGGCTGGCGGTCTATCTTCTCTTGATAATTAAGCCGATTTTTGGTAGGGGCCCAGCCCGAAACTCTGCCTGTACCGCACCTTTGTCGCACATCTGCTTCAATAGGGCTATCGTATCGGCGTACGAAACGCCTAAACCGGGCCGCAATTGAGAACCGTCCTCCACTATTGCTTCTTCGCACAGTGTTTGAATAATATCACAGAGTTCAAAAGAGCTTTTCAACTGAACTATCACGTTGGCACGTTTGGGGTGTTTGCGCATTATTGAGACGTGTTTTTGACCGGATGGAGCGTTTATTGTTATATTGCCGTCGGCTGACTGAATGAAAATATTGTCCCGGCAATATATTGGCGTGCCGAATAACGCGATTCGTGGCTCGTCTCTCTGAGAAACAAAAATCGATTTATGTTTGGTCTGTGCGATTTGTTCCAGATAAAAACTGCGTGCAATGAGCCTTTGTCTTATAGTGATATCGCCTAATTTTCTCAGAGTTTCATACGCAGCTAATCTGATGTCCAAATCTTCGTCCCGCAGCAGCCTTCGTGATATTGCGGCCGTATCATTGCGACTCGCCGCTGCTGCAATTGCCTCCATTGCCTCAACTCGATAAGGCGAACTTTTATCCATTGCTGTTTGACGAAGAGTATTCAAACCACGGTCGCTGCCAAGGTTGAGCATACATCTGGCTGCTCGAAGACGCACTTGTTCGTTGGATGAGTTCAGAAGCGATGCCAGTTTGCTCAGACTCTCGTTGCCTATCGCTTCAAGAGCGATTTCGCTTTGTTCCTTGTCCTCTGAAACGGCAAGCTTTCTGACAAATGTCCTTATTCTTTCTTTGGTAGTTTCCTGTGTTTGGGTGAAGTACGTCGCCTTGATTATCGAGATGAACCTTTGTTTTTGTTTTTTGTATTTGGCCGGTACTTGCAAAACAATCTGGCTCGGAGAAATCGCACTGGCTGTGTCTTCACCAAAGAGTTCGTTTAAACGGTTACGAATACTGTTTGCGGTTCTGTAATTTGGCCGCCTAAGTGCCAGGCTTATCTTGTACTCATCGAGCACCATCCCTCCGCCCAGAATATATCCTGCTTTTTTGTTTATTTCGGAAGTGCTGATTTTATCTATGAAGATAGGCCCTTCCGCGTCGGCTAAAACCTTTATGGTTATACCGAAGCCTCCTGCTGTCTTAAGTTCAGTGCGGTATAGCCACCCACCTTCCAGAGAAATTGTTTGTGTACCTGCCAGTGCACTTACAATCACATCGAAGTATTGGTTTTTAGAAACTGCTGCCGGCATCAGCCCCTGCACCAGCACTACTGCCGTATCACGGCTGCGGATAAGTTTTTCGATGTCTGTTTTTTGCTCAGGCAATTGCTGAAGGATGTATTTTGCGAGATATTCTCTAATCTGTGGCGGGCATTCCGACGAGCCTGTCCCGTTTAATCCGCCTACCAAACCGTACCCTTCCACCCCGATTGTGTCGAAGGCGAACACCTCAGCCAGCGACCCTATTGTAATACCCAGCTCTGTTTCGGGTGCGAGTTCTTTCTCGCCGGTCTTGGCTGGCCCACCACAGCCGGCCATAAGCAAACCAATAACCAGTATGCTTGTTGCGAAAACCATTTTTCCCTGCCCGATATCCATAGCAATAAACACGCGAAAAATTCATTTAACATAAATAGCACTTTTGCGTCAAGGGTAATTTTCGATGCTGTCTTCGCGTCATTTGAGGTGGAACCAGTTGTACGGACTCCTGAAGACCTCCAGGGTCAGCGACAGTTCGGACAAAGTTATAACCGCAGCGATAATCGAAACGATGATGAGCGGGTTCAAACGGCTCCATAATCTGGAGAATATCCGGCCCAGTCCGTCGAGGTATATGACCAGAAACGGTAGAAGCACGCCGGATATCAAACGCCCAAAAGTGAAGTACGGGCACTCCTGCGAGGGAGCGTACCACGTGCCGAAATCGTAGAGCGTAGAGAGAACCGCGAGCAAGAGCACCGATACCACGAGCACGCAGAAACTCATGGTAAGCGCAAACCGCCGCCGCTCGTCTGTTTTGTCGCGCCTTAGGATAAGGCCAAGTCCGGACGCGAGAAGCAAGACCCCTGTAGAAATTATGTAAAAGAGGTCCACACCACGCGATGCTATCTGTTCAAGGTGCCAGACGAATTCGCCACGCCAGAATGTTTTCGTAAGTTCCGTAAGGAAGAAAAGCAGTCCGCTGGGCGTGCAAATCGGGTGGTCCAACAACTCGCCCAGTGGTTTTGCGGTCCACCCGGCATACTCTATCGCGTCAGCCTGTCCGCTGAAGTTGCCGAGCACCACGTAGTTTCGCGCCAGCCACATGCCTATCGGCACCGTCACGGCAACAAGGAGGATGGCCAGCCGCGGCAGGTATTTCTTGACCTGATTCTCGTGGAGAAGCCTTTTCACCTTGAGCAGAACAACCACGCCGAGCAGGACCAGCACCGCCACGTTTGAGATTTTCGCCAGGAATGTAGCGGCAACAATGAGGCCGGTGAGAAGGTGATAGCCACCGGACTTGTTCTCAAAGTACACTTGCAGAAGAAGGAAAAAGCCCACCACGAACAGCAGCGGTGAAATAGCGTCGTTGCTGATTGAGTAGAATATATCTTGCGGAAAAAAAGCCACCATAAGCGGCAGTCCAACGCGCTGCAGAGCAGAATTAGGAAAAAACGTCCGAGCAAGTATATAGGAAAACCACACCAGCACCGCGAAGAGTGGTACATTCAGAAATCGTATCCAATACAGCAGGTTTCCTCCCTCTATCCCGAGGAGCCTCCCGGCAGCGCACCAGAGCCCTGCCACCATATAGTAGACCGGAAACGACCACGACTCGTGATTAATCCGCTCCTCTCGCCTGGACACCTCCTTGTAAAACCACTCCAATTCTCTCACATTTGGGTAAGTCCACGCTGGTGGAGGAAGCACACTGCCGGGAAATCGGTCCAGTTTCGAGAGGTATTCCGGCGTTCTGTAGAGCACCATGAGTTCCGCAGCTTCACGGTTGAAGTTTTCCACTCCGGCGCGGGGTAGACGTCCATGGGAGTATTTGTAAACCAGGTCGAAGTGTGCCGGTTCGTCGACGTTGTTGAACAGAGGAAACACCGCGCTGAAGAGCAATACCCGGCACGCGCCCACGATGCACAGCCAGAAGATGATGCTGCGCTCGCGACCGGCCCAACGGTCCATTTCATTAGTGGGCATGTTCTCCGTTCCCATTGTAAAGAATGACCGCTCCCGTACTGATACCTGATTGCTTGATAGCCTTGTTGACCTGCTCGGTAACATCGACAACATCGCAGTCGTTGTTTGTTTGTACCTTTGTCTTTTTCGCTTTAACCATAGACGAAAGCATAATGTAAAGCGGGGAATATTGCAAGAATTTGGTTGATTTAGCGGATGGGTTCGGTTAGATTGCTGTGCTGTATTGTGAGGTTATTAGAAGGCTCATTTGGATGCAGTGGGGGACAAAGAGCTTGGCAGTTTCGTCGAACTTTAAGAGTATGATGAGTAAGAACAAGTCATATAATAATCAGCAAATTCGGCAGAGCAACATTAGATATTGGTCTTGGGTAATAGTTCTGATTATTGTTGCGGTGACGGCGGCGATTCGCGTCCGTCTTCTCGATATCCCGCTGGAACGTGACGAAGGAGAGTATGCTTACGCCGGACAGCTCATACTGCAGGGGTTTTGGCCTTACCAGCCCCCATCGCTATATAAGTATAAATTACCCGGCATCTACTTTGTTTACGCACTGATTCTTGCCCTCTTTGGGCAAACACAGGCTGGAGTCCACGCAGGTTTGCTTGTTGCAAACCTTATGACCATCATTCTATTGTTTTTGGTAGCAAGGAAGCTATTCAGTCCTTTTGCCGCAGTTACCACCGCCGCCGTTTATTCCATAATCTCTATGGGTCGCCCTGTACTCGGCCTCTTTGCCCACGGCGAACATTTCGTAGCGCTCGCTGTGGTAGCAGGTATTCTGATTCTGCTAAAGGCCATAGATTCCAATCGGCGGACAATGCTGTTCTTAAGCGGACTGTTGTTTGGATTGGCATTTCTTATAAGACAGCACGGCTCGGCCTTCGCCTTATTCGCAGCTTTCTATCTGCTCTTGGAGTTTAGACGCCGCCGGGCTCACTGGTCAAAGATTGCCTCGAGCTTTGCCATCTTTTGCATAGCAGTGGTGATACCCTTTGTGCTGACCTGTATTGCTCTTTTAATCGCTGGCGTCTTTGACAAATTCTGGTTTTGGACATTTGTGCTTGCGGGTAAATATATGGGGATGATGCCTTTTTCCTTTGGAGTGAAATTATTCGCAGAGAAAATGACTCAAATCATACTCTCCTCAATTCTTATCTGGATACTCGCCGCAGGTGGGTTTGTCGCCCTGTTATGCAAGAAAAAGTTGCGCCCACAACGCCTTTTTATTTTAGCATTACTTGTTTTTTCATTTATCTCTGTTTGTCCCGGCTTCTATTTTCGCAGCCATTATTTTGTCCTCGTGTTGCCGGTGGTTGCCTTGATGGCGGGCATCGGCGCCGCTACCGTACGAGACTTTTTCGCCCAGGACCGTTCCGTCCTGGTGGCAAAGGTAACACCGATTCTCTTGCTCCTGGTCCCACTCTTTCACGCCGTCTATCACCAACGCAATTTCCTCTTTTTTATGAGCCCAACTATGGTGTCGCGAACTATCTATGGCTTCAATCCGTTTCCGGAATCTTTGGAAATCGCTAAATATATCAAGGAAAACTCCTCAGAAGATGACTCTATCGCCATACTCGGCTCAGAGCCACAGATTCTCTTTTATGCCAAAAGACACTCTGCTACTGGTTACTGCGATATTTACGAACTGGTGAAAAATCAGGACTATACACTGCAAATGCACAGAGAAATGATTAGCGAGCTCGAGTCAGCACGTCCGAAGTTTTTGGTTTTTGTAACCATTTATGAATCCTGGCTGTCGGAACCGGGCGCGCCAAAGCTCATTCTTGAATGGTTCAGACAGTATCGGCCGAAATATTACGAGCAGGTCGGCGTTATTGACATCGCTTCTTTGGATACGACTATTTACCGTTGGGGTGAGGATGCGATTGGCTATTGGTCTCGGTCGGAAAACTATATTTTGGTTTTTAGGCGAAAAGATTAGGGTTTTTTCCAACTATATGGCTCTCAAGGGCAAAAAAACAAAAAATTTTATCTTTTTTTACTTATTCTATTGACGATAGTATTATTTAGGTTAGAATATTACATAGGTGGTCAAGCAGGGATTTTGCACCGTTGCTTGACCGCCAGCTCATTTTGGAAGTACAAAAGGTTCTTTGACAAGTTAACAGTTAAGCCAGACGAGCCCCGTTTGGAAATCTTATTTCTAACGGGGTTGGCAGCGAAAGTGCAGCTCCTGCGGTAAATACGTATTACCGCAGCAGAGCTTAAAATTGTCGTTTAATTCAGCACTTTCGGTGCGTATGCCAAAGTGTTGAGCCCTTATTGACGAATCACGTCTTCGGACGGTTCGACGAACCAATTTGAAGGGTTTGATCCTGGCTCAGAACAAACGCTGGCGGCGTGGCTAAGACATGCAAGTCGAACGAACTATTCAATTGAGTAATCGAGAGAATAGTTAGTGGCGTAAGGGTGAGTAATGGATAGGTAACGTACCCTGGGCTTCGGAACAGCGTCGTTCGCCTTCGGGCGAACTACCGAAAGGGGCGGTAATACCGAATAATGTTATTTGTCGATGGGCAAATAATCAAAGATTTATCGGCGCAGGAGCGACCTATCTCCTATCAGCTTGTTGGTGAGGTAACGGCTCACCAAGGCTGTGACGGGTAGCGGGACTGAGAGGTCGGCCCGCCACATCGGGACTGAGACACTGCCCGGACCTCCACGGAGGGCTGCAGTAACGAATATTGCGCAATGGGCAAAAGCCTGACGCAGCGACGCCGCGTGCGGGAGGAAGTCCCTCGGGATGTAAACCGCTGTCAGGGCTAAGAAACTGCACTTCGGTGCATTGATCTAACCCAAAGGAAGTCACGGCTAACTTCGTGCCAGCAGCCGCGGTAAGACGAAGGTGGCTAGCGTTGTTCGGTGTCACTGGGCTTAAAGAGTGTGTAGGCCGAAAGGTAAGCGTCTTGTGAAAGCCCCCGGCTTAACCGGGGAATCGCCAGACGAACTGCTTTTCTTGAGGCAAGTAGGGGTGCATGGAACTCTTGGTGGAGCGGTGGAATGCGTAGATATCAAGAGGAACGCCGGCGGTGAAAACGGTGCACTGGGCTTGACCTGACGCTGAGACACGAAAGCGTGGGGAGCGAACGGGATTAGATACCCCGGTAGTCCACGCTGTAAACGATGTCTACTAGGTTGTGGAGGTTCTGACACTTGCACAGCCGAAGCAAAAGTGTTAAGTAGACCGCCTGGGGAGTACGGCCGCAAGGCTAAAACTCAAAGGAATTGACGGGGGCT
>JAUWIG010000012.1 GCA_030605475.1 Planctomycetota bacterium
CGCTGAAGAACCCGTCATTGAAGAATTTGACGTTGAAGAGATGGTAAACTGGCTTGAGGAGCTTTGGCTCACAAACGAGGAAGTAAGAGAAACCACAACCGAGCAGGAGTGGCTGGACTTTATAGAAAGAGTAAAGTAGACCCCTTCATATTAACCTGTGTTGAAGGCCTTGGTGGTGTTGGCGCTGGCACCGGCACTAACATCTTTAAGTTGTTAAAAATAAAATTAAAGGGCTGAGAGTTGCGTCGTCCTCAGCCCTTTCTAATTTTGAATTGAACTTTCTCTGTGTTATCCGCCCGTCATCCGTAGAAGTTCTACTTCGGAGGATGGATGTTCTCTGTGGCCAAATTCTTTTTTTGTCTTTTGTCTCCTTACCTCTGACTTTTGAGCTTTTAGCTTTCTTTTTCTTCAGATTCCGGTGTTTCAGCCGCTTCAGCCGCTACTTCCTTAGCTGGAGCTTCTTTTTCTTTTTGGCTTGCGTGGGTCTTGCGATGTGCGACTTTGGGCAGCCCCAGCAGAGAATCGCCCTCTGACCATTGCTCTTCGTCTTTTAGCTTCTCGATACGCTCAGCCCGCGTTAGGACGTTTCGGTGCCTCCTCAAGGCACCTCTAATCTTTAAAGAACGGTCGATAGACATTCAACATTTCTCCTAAAGACTAATCATCAAATCTCATGCCGTATGCATCGTGAAACGGCTTGCTGCCAAAAGTTTCATAACCCGGCGGTGCTTTGTATCCGGCACCCAGCTTGATTATTTTCTGTTTTGCCCAGTGGCCGTTAGTTCCGGGCCTTTCAGGGTTTTCATATTTTTCCGCGGTGACCAAATAATACATACCGCCGATTCTTTTTATTTCGGTTTGTACGCTATTTGCGGCAAAATACTGCCTTACCGGCTCCAAATGAGTTCTAAGCTCATAGGTCTGTATCACGATTCGATTATTGCCTTTCGACCAGGCTGGCCTGGTTTCTTCGGCAGTTAACGTTGTTTTTCCGGCTGTGTCGGGCGTTTGCGTTTCACGGCTAGCTGGCCTCGGGGTCGCTTTCTGCGCGCTTTCGGGCGTTTTTGCGGCTGAATTGACTGCCTCCTGGCTGCTTAGATAACTAATTTGGCCCAGCCGAAAGAACACTAAAAGCAACAGAACAATGCCCAGCAGCAGCGCTATTGCAATCTGATATGGCATTGATATCTCAATCCTGCCGGCGTTAAATTGCACAATTCTCGGCCTTTTTGGCCACCTGGTTACTCTTTCAAATAGCCGTGTTTTAATTGGCTCGGCTTCGCCGGTTTTTTCCGGAGACGATTGCTCTAACGTTTTGTCATAATCCGACTTAGGATGAGTTTTGCCAATTACTTCATACAGCGACTTTTTTTTACGGGTACGTGCCATAGCCGAAACCCATTAAGAAATCTTCCATCCTTACTTATACTATTATAATCGGAATTTCAATAAGAAATTGCCAATATTTATGTGGGAAATTTGGCGGGGAAATTCCAATTAAATACCATTAGAGACTCTTCTCTAACGGCATAAATGTGTAAGTTGTTAAAATGGGCAAGATAAAAAGTGAGAAAAAGTGCAGGAAATTGCAAAAAAGTGATTAAAAATTGCAAGAAAATGTAAAAAAATGCAAGAAAGTGCAAAAAAGTGAGAAAAAGTGCGCTTTTTTGCACACGTTCTTTACCGCGGAGTTCGCAGAGAACGCAGAGAAAAATTTAGCCACGAATTAACACGAATTTGCTTAACCGCGGATTTCACGGATTACACGGAGAAACTTGGCCACGAATTGACACGAATTTTATAGCCACAAAAAAGCACAAAAGGCACAAGGGAAACTAGACGCGGATTTGATTTTGGTATTGCGTCCCTTCGGCTTCGCTCAGGGCAAGCTTGCGTATCCACAGGACAAGTTGCGTATTGCGATAGCGGAGCCCTGCGGGGGTGTTTTTGGTTTGACGGATTAGAAAATTTTGGGTAGTGTGTGTGGTGAAAGGGAAAACTTAGATAGCTGGGGTTGGAATGGCGAAAACTAAAGCAACCGAGAGAGAATTTCAAGGCAAAGTTATTGCTTGGATATTAAAGCAAATAGAGCATGGGGGCTTGCCGTTTGAAAATGCTACCAACGACTCAAGTCTTTATGACCTGCCAACTGTAAGATTTCCAGATGTTTTACTGTGTTTAGATTTCGCATGCCAGAGGCCATTTTGTGGCTGGGAGCTAAAGACTCCAAAGACTGATGTTAGAGATAAAAAGCTTTTGAAGGATGCGGTAGAAAAAGCTCAGACATTGAATGCAAAGTACTTTGTTACATGGAACATGCAGACAGCAATAATATGGCGGACGCCTGAGAAGACGAGAAAAGTAATTAAAGAAAGTGACATGGTCAGAGAATTCGACCCCGATAATAGAATAACTTCTGTTGGTGATATAAGAGAAGCTCAAAAGGCACTATTGTTAGAAAGTCGATGTGCTCAACTGCTGCGGGATTTGGCAAGGCTATATCACGATGAAAACATAAACCTGCCGCTTACGGATACTACCTTCTTCGTTGAAATGGTTGGAAATGCATCTAATAAGATGGAGGGGACATTACTGCAGGACATAAAGAAAGCCATAACAGACAAAAGTTTTAATAAGAGATTAAACGCCTGGGCTAAGAAACAGGGGGTGAGTAAATATGACCAAGATTACTACCAGACATTAGCACAACAGGTTTCCTACAAGATAATCGCAAAGATTCTATTTTATCTGACAATGCGATTACACTATTCGGATTTACCGAGGCTGGAGCTACCACCAAAAAGTTGTAAGACGGCGGTAAAGAGAATGCGCGAGTTATTTCAACAATCGCTCGAAGTTGATTACCAGGCGATATTTGAGACAGATATTACAGATGAGATAGAGTTATCAAAAGAAACGACAAAAATAATAATTCAGCTTACGGAGAACCTTGCGCACTGGAGCTTTGAGCTGATGCCTCTTGATGTTATAGGTGCTGTATTTGAAAAGCTCATACCACAAGAGGCAAGGCGTAGTCTTGGGCAGTATTTTACTCCTGACAATCTGGTTGATTTGATAGTTTCTTTTTGCGTGCGTAATACTGAAGACTATGTAATGGACCCGACATGTGGGACGGGGACCTTTTTGATTCGCAGCTATAACAAACTGCGGGGTCTTAGTGCAAAGAGAAAAACGCATCATGAGCTACTCAATCAGGTGTGGGGATTTGATATTTCGGGCTTCCCTGCTGAGCTTGCAACGATAAACCTGTGCAGACAGGATTTGAGTGATTATTTGAATTTTCCGCGTGTTTTGGCGCAGGATTTTTTTGAGGTATTGCCTGGGGCAAGTTTTGAGTTTCCGCCTCCGAAGAAAACAGCAAAAACCGGCGAACGGGTAAATGTGAAGATTCCAGAGTTTGACGCTCTGTTGGGTAATTTTCCATATATTAGACAAGAGCTAATCGAGAAAGCGGAAAAGGGGTATAAGGAGAAGTTAGAGCACGTTCTTGTTGAGGGTTGGGGAGGAAAATATACTCAGCTTTTCAAGGATGGGGGACAGATACGATTATCAGGACAGGCGGATATTTATGCGTATTTGTTTTTTCACGCAGCGACGCATCTAAAAGATGGCGGACGGATGGGCTTTGTAACGAGTAACTCGTGGCTTGATGTGGCATATGGATATGAGCTGCAAAGATTTTTCCTTTCGAAGTTTAAGATAATAGCGATTTGTGAGAGCAGATGTGAGCCGTGGTTTGAGCAATCGGCAGTGAATACGGTGTTTACAATTCTTGAACGCTGCGACGATGAAAAGGCGAAGAAAAATAATGTTGTTCGTTTTGTGAAAGTTAAAAAGCCATTAGGAGAATTACTTCCTCAAGACCCGGTTACTGATTCACAATCACGGTGGTTACGGCTTGAGCAGCTTATAGATAAAATCGAGGAGATTCCTGAAGCTGTGCGGTTTAAGGATGGCTCGCAGGTGAGAAAGTTCTCGAGAATCAGCGAAGACCATATCAGCCAGCCGGAGATTATTTCATACGAGGATGACGAAGTAAGGGTACGGATGATTCGGCAAGGAGATTTGAGGGATGAGGTAGAAGCAGCCGGTCAGACGGTAAAGTGGGGGCAGTATTTAAGGGCGCCGGATATATATTTTGAGATATTAGGGAAATGTGCGGATAAGCTTGTGCCATTGCGAGAGGTGGCTGAAATACGCAGGGGTTTTACAACCGGTATAAATGAGTTTTTCTATTTGACGGATGATAAGATAAAGCACTGGGGTATTGAGGAGGAGTTTTTAAAACCTGTCCTCAAATCACCAAAAGAGTTTGAAGGCATTTTGATTGACCCTGCTAAACTTACCACTAAAGTCTTCTTGTGCAAAAAGAGCAAGGAGGAATTACGCCGGGAGGGGAAAACCAGAGCCTCGAAGTATATCGAGTGGGGAGAGAAGCAGAAAACAAAGGATGGCGTCCCCTGGCCGGATGTGCCAACGGTAAGAAATAGAAAACCAGGATGGTGGGCGTTGCCAGAGGCTGACCTGGTTCAAGTTTTTTGGACTAAATCTTACGCTGTAAAACATCTACAAAGGTTCTCACCGGATAGATTACTTGCAGATCAAAGGCTTTACCAAGTAATTCAGAAAGACACAGTTGACACAAAGACTCTTGCTGGCCTGATGAATTGCTCGTTGTTTTCCCTATCTACAGAATTAGGTGGTAGAGTAAACCTCGGCGATGGTGCCCTTGATACCACGGTGGAAGAAGCACAAGACTATCTAATAGTTCCTGATGTAACACAACTTACAAATAATCAAGCCAAGAAAATCCTTCAAGCCTTCGACACCCTCCTCACCCGCCCCATCAAAGCCATCTTTGAAGAAGTCAAGATGCCTGACCGGCAGAGGATGGATAGCCTTGTCCTTGAAGTTCTGGGTCTTGACCCGAAGAAGTATCTCAAGCCTCTCTACGATGGCCTTTGCGAACTGGTCAGGGAGCGGCTTTTGTTGCCAAAGCTTCGGAAGTCAACGAAAAAGAAGCGGGTCGAGCAGGATTATGAAAAGATGTGCGAGGAGATTAGCGAGGAGATTCTACCGAGCGGGCCAATTGAATTTCCTGAGGGATTTGTTAAGGGATGGCCGCGTATAAAATGTGAGGAGATACAAGTTCCGGAGGGTGAATTGAAATTTGGAGAGAGTTTTTTCGATAAGCAAGAAATATGTGATGCGGAGGGTCAACATGTGATGGAGGTCAGTAGCTTAGAGAAAGGTAAATTTATAGTTTATGCCAAGAAGAAGTCTGAATTTGTTATAAAAGTACCTGAGAGTTCATTAGTTATCAAAAAGGTTGTTCAGGATTACGAAATCTATCTGAAAGAGATAAGAAACCAACTTTTTAAGGCAATTATGGAGAAATGTGGCGATTATAATAAATCGGAGAATCTGATGAGGAAGGTTTTTGAGGAGTTTGGGTTGCCAGATATCCGGTAAAACTGGGGGGCCAGTTTAATTGATTCCGCCACGGGCGGATCTTCGATATTGATTATTTGGGGCTCCGATTAGAAGTGCTACTTCTAACGGGGTAAAAGATTGCCGCGCATTGGGGTAAAACCCCCTACGATGCAGGGAGCTAAATGGGAAGGAAACCCCTGCCGCGAGCGGCAGGGCTAAACATTTCTGGGTCTCCTGCTGCGGGCCTGGGGGGAAAACTTCTCGGGGAGGACCACAAAGAATATCGAATCCTTCGGCCCTTCGACAGGCTCAGGGTAAACTCGGCTCAGGACAAGTATCAAACCCCGACTGATACATCGGGACAGGCAAGGAATACCGAATGGTGAAGTGCAAAAATTATCGTTGATTATTGGAGGTATTTGGTTATTATACCTGGCGTTATGAAGGATATAATCGCAGATAGAACCATGCAATTTACTATTTATTATTTACTATTGACTATTTATGAAAAAGATTCTGGCAAATAGAACAAGTAAGATTGACGCGAGTGGGATTCGGAAAGTATTTGCGCTGGCGGAGAAGCTGAAGGACCCGGTGGATTTTTCAATAGGTCAGCCGGACTTCGATGTGCCGGAGGTATTAAAAAACGAAGCGATAAAGGCAATTAAGGCCGGGCAGAATAAATATTCGCTGACGGCGGGCGATAGTCTGCTGTGCGAGAAAATAGCTGAGCAGGTTAAAAACGAGTTCGGGTGGGAGAAGCCGGCAGTACTTGTGGTCAGCGGCGTCAGCGGGGGGCTGCTGTTGGCGTTTATGGTGCTTGTCAACCCCGGTGATGAGGTAATTGTAACCGACCCGTACTTTGTAATGTATAAGCACTTAGTTAATATGTTAGGGGGCAGGTGCGTTTTTGTTGACAGCTATCCTGATTTTGAGCTGCCAGTCGAGGCAATCGGCAGGGCGATAACGGCTAAAACGAAGATGATTATAGTCAATTCGCCGTGCAATCCTACCGGAGTTGTATATTCTCAAGAGCAGATAAAGGCGCTGGCTGAGGTGGCGGCGGAAAAAGATGTGGTTGTTCTGACCGATGAGATATACGAGAAATTCAGCTACGATGGCCGTTGTCCGAGTATAGCCAGCTACTATGAGAAGAGCCTGCTGGTGCGTGGTTTTAGCAAGAGCTACGCGATGACGGGCTGGCGGGTGGCTTACACGGCGGCTCACGAGTCTTTATCGGACGTAATCGAGCAGATGACGAAGATACAGCAATATACATTTGTCTGCGCGCCCACGCCTTTCCAAAAAGCAGCTATCGCGGCCCTGGATGTGGACGTGAGCGATTTGGTCGAGACGTACAGGAAAAAAAGAGACCTTATCTATGATGGATTGAAGGACAAGTTTGAATTAGTCAGGCCGGGCGGAGCGTTTTATGCGTTTGTTAAAGCGCCGGGTGCAGCCGGCGCAACACAATTTGTAGAAAAGGCAATCGCTAACAACGTACTTGTCATACCGGGTAATGTGTTCAGCGAGAAAGATACGCATTTTCGAATAAGCTACGCGACCAGCGATGATAAGATTCGGCAGGGGATAGAGATTTTGCGCAGGCTGGGACGTTGAATTGACTATTTTCTATTGACTATTTTCTATTGATTGTTTTCCATTTATCAACTATCAACTACTGATTATCAATTTTTTCAGGAACCGATATGGTCAAAGAGATGATTTTCGGGACGGTAGGGGGGTTGGGCCTGTTTTTGTTTGGTATGGGTCTGCTGTCAGACGGTCTTAAGAAGGTCGCGGGACAAAAAGTTCGCAAGCTGCTTTCGGCGCTTACGAAACGGCGAATAATCGCTGTCTTAGTTGGGGCATTGACCACCTGCCTGATACAATCCAGCTCAGCAACAACCGTTATGATAGTTGGCTTTGTTAATGCTGGTCTATTGACTCTAAAGCAGGCGTTGTGCGTTGTCCTTGGTGCCAATATTGGAACGACCTTTACTGCCTGGCTGGTCTCAGGTCTGGGTGTGTTTGAGATTACGATCTATTCATTGCCGGCTGTGGGCATAGGAGTTCTGATGCAGATGGTTGGCAAGACGCAGAAGATTCGTAACATCGGGCAGATACTATTGGGTTTTGGTATTCTGTTTACGGGCTTAGACTTTATGAAAGGCAGCTTTAGCCCGTTGCAGGACAGTGAACGGGTACAGGAAGCTCTGATATGGCTTGGACAAAATCCGCTTCTGGCGGTTTTGGCCGGGGCTATCGTTACGATGCTGCTGCAGAGCAGCTCGGCTACGATAGCGATGGTACAGATACTTGCGTTTAACGGTGCGTTCGGCAGCGATTGGACAGTGGCATTACGAGTTGCAATACCGTTTATCTTAGGTGATAACATTGGTACAACGATTACCGCGGAAATTGCATCAATTCGTACATCGTTAGCTGCTCGCCGAACAGCCCGTGGCCATACATGGTTTAACGTTATTGGGGTTCTTTATATGCTGCCGCTGGTTTGGTTTGGATTGTTCGGCAACATCGTTGAATCGATTACACCATTCGGACTCTCGCAAGGCACAATTATGGTCCACATAGCTGTTGCACACAGCACATTTAACGTACTCAATACTGTTATTTTCCTTCCGCTTATTCACTGGCTGGAAGCAATAGTAGTCAAAACCGTCCCCGCCAAAGCCAAGGACGCTATCGCCAAGCCGGTCGTTCTGGAAGAACACCTGCTCGAGACACCGGTGATAGCGATGGACCAGGCAAGACGGGCAATCGTGCGTATGGCAAAGACCGCAAGAGAAGCTGTTAATCAGGCCATTGAAGGTCTTGACGAGGATGACAGGGGGAAACTGGCATTAACACAAGAGACGGAAGACGCTGTTGATAATTTCCAGTATGAAATCACATCCTATCTTGCTGCGCTTTCAAGAAAAGAGCTTTCCGCTGAGTTATCCGTTGAACTGCCGGTGCTTTTGCATACGGTTAACGACCTCGAGCGTGTCAGCGACCATGCAGTCAATATTGCTGAAATTGCCGAGCGGAAAATTGAGCAGAAAATATCCTTCAGCGATTTTGCCCAAACCGAAGCTGCACAGTTGAAAAATGAAGCAAACGAAATGTTCGATTACATTTCAGCAGCTCTGGAAAATAATGATATTGAGGCAGCCAGGTCGGCACTGAATAATGAGAACAACCTCAATAGAATGCAGATGGATTTTCGCCGCAGCCACGTTCAGCGGATGACCGACGGTGTTTGCTCACCCCAGTCTGGGCTGATATTTATCGACCTGGTTGACAATATTGAAAAGATAGGCGACCACCTCACCAATATCGCCCAAGCGGTGATAGGGGGGCTGCGGTGGGATGGTGTCGAGCCGAAAATTTCCACTGGTTCCTAACCATATATTGCCAATTTGGCAATATAGAGGTACAATTCTGAGTATGAAGAAATTGCTTTGGAGATTTGGTGTTGTTTTGTTGTGTGGTTTGTTTTTCCAGGTGCTGTCCCTGTCGGCAATAAGCAGTGAGGAGCCAAACAATCTGCTCGAGGATTTGCCAAGCGTAAAAGCAGCGGTAATTGTCTGTAAGGGTATGATTGACGATGGGCTGTATAAATCCATCCGCCGAAGGACACAAATCGCACTTGATGATGGGGCCGAGTACCTAATCTATGAAATCGGCACATACGGCGGTCTTCTCGAATCAGGTGACGATATATCTAAGTATTTTATACTCGACGTAGCCAAAAAGGCCCACACGGTTGCGTACATAACCACCGAAGCGATATCAGCGGGCGCAATGATAAGTGTCTCCTGCCAGGATATAATAATGCTTGAGAATACCACCATAGGAGATTGTGCCCCAATTATGCTGGGCGGCAAACTCGAAGGTGTTGAGCGGGAGAAAGCTGAAAGTTTTACCCGTGCTACCTTTGACCGTGCCGCGGAAGCAAACGGCTATCCGGCAACACTGCTCAAGGCTATGGTCAGTATGCAGACAGAAGTTTATCGGGTAAAAAATCTGCAAACCGACAAATATGAGTTCTTCGAAGGCGACAGACTACCTAAAGACGCTAACGAATACGATTTGGACAACAAAGAGTTAATCGTAAGAGACGATGAACTGTTGACGCTGACCGCTTCTAAAGCTTTTGAGTACGGCATAGCAAGGTCCCAGGTTAAGGATTTGGCAGGTGCCCTCGACTTTTTGGCTGAGCGTGACGGCGTAGCCTTTTCCGGTGAGCCGATGGTACTTAAAACCAACTGGTCGGAAGAGATGGTGCGATGGCTGAACTCCCCGGCGGTAATGGGCGTGCTTATCATGCTTGCCTTATTGGGTGTTTATATTGAATTTAACACGCCGGGCATCGGTCTGCCTGGCCTGGTAGCGGTTCTATGCTTTGCGGTCATAATCGGCAGTAAATATCTTGTGGGATTAGCTAACTGGGTGGAAGTAGCGTTGTTTGTTGTAGGTATGCTCTTACTGATGGTTGAGATTTTCGTTCTGCCGGGCTTCGGTATCGCGGGCTTTTTAGGAATAACTTTCATATTAGCCGGTTTGTTCGGTATGCTCATTAAAAATCCGCCGGACAAATTACCCTGGCCACAGACGCAATTTGACTGGCAATTATTTGCAAATGGAGTGCTGGGGCTGTCGTTCGGATTTGTTGGATTTGTTGTGCTGGCGTGGCTGTTGACGAAATATCTGCCTAAATTGGAGTTTCTTAGCGGGCTGATACTTGTGCCGGCCGCGGCAAAGCGGGGGGGTGAAATGGAAGTCAGTATGACCGCTCCATCTGAAAGTAGAGCCGTAAGCGTAAAGGTAGGTGACATCGGCGAAGTAGTTTCGACGCTGCGGCCCACAGGAAAAGCGAAATTCGGTGGCGCAATAGTGGATGTGGTCGCTGAAGCTGAGTTCCTTGACAAAGAGACTAAAGTCGAGATAATCGGAATTCACGGCAACAGAGTTGTGGTTAAAGCAGTGAGTAGTTCATAGTTCGTAGTTTGTTGTAATTGTCGTTCCTGCGCAAGCAGGGACCTATTGCACAACTGTATGGGATAAACTGATGGACTGGTGGCTTGTTTTTGCTGTTTTTTTGTATTTTGTTTCAGCGGCTTTGCTGATAGCTGAAGTGTTTGTACCGAGCGGCGGGCTGATAAGTGTTTGTTCGCTGGCCTGTCTGATTGGCGGTGTGGCGATATTTTTCCGTCATAGCCCCACAGCCGGCTGGGCAGGGATAGTCATTGCCATTATAATGATACCGTCGGTCGTGATAATCGCTTACAAAATATTTCCGAAAACCAAATTCGGTAAAATCGTTACGCTCACACCGTCGGAACGTAAGGCGGGCGATGCCATACCAGATACATCGGAACTAAAAGAGATGCTCGGTGCCGTTGGTGTTGTCCTTACGCCACTGCGGCCGGTGGGAATGTGCGATTTTTCCGGACAAAGAGTTGAATGTGTCGCAGAAAGCGGTTATGTTGATAAAGGTAAAAAGGTCAAGGTTATCGACGTGGAAAGCACACAGCTAACCGTTCGTGAAATAGAGACAAGTTAATGAAAGGGAACAAAGATGTATAACTTAACAAATATAATCCTGGCGGCAGGCGAGCCTGCAAGAATCGTAGTTGTGGCGATTGTGGTTATTCTTCTACTTGCAGTAGTGGTGTTCTTTCTGCTGTTCTTAAAGTTTTTCAGGCTGTGGCTGCAGGCGAAGCTGTCCCGAGCCGATGTCAGATTCTCGGAGCTTATTGGGATGTGGCTGAGAAAGGTCGACACACGAACCATAGTTCTAAGCAAAATAACGGCGATTCAGGCAGGGCTGAGCCTGACCACACGGGATTTGGAAAGCCATTATTTAGCAGGGGGGCGCGTACCGAACGTTGTGCGTGCGCTGGTAGCCGCCAACAGGGCAAACATTGATTTGACGCTGAAAACAGCTACTGCAATCGACCTGGCAGGCCGCGATATCCTCGAGGCGGTCCAGACGAGCGTCAATCCCAAGGTGATAGATTGCCCCGAGCCGCATAAGGGCAAAGACACTATCGATGCCGTTGCTCAGGATGGTATCCAGCTAAAAGCAAAGGCGCGCGTAACGGTGCGTGCCAATATTGAACGGCTGATAGGCGGCGCAACTGAAGAGACAGTTATCGCCCGTGTCGGCGAAGGAATTGTTACAACAATTGGAAGTGCGATAACGTACAAAAGCGTTCTGGAAAATCCGGACGGGATTTCCAAGTCAGTTTTAGCCAAGGGGCTTGATGCGGGGACGGCTTATGAGATTTTATCTATCGATATTGCTGACGTTGATGTGGGTGAGAATATCGGAGCCAAACTTCAGGCCGCCCAGGCCGAAGCGGATATGCGCAGGGCAAAGGCCGAGGCGGAAAAACGCCGGGCAATGGCATTCGCCCGCGAGCAGGAAATGAGGGCGCTGGTAGTAGAAAACGAATCAAAAGTGCCACTGGCTATGGCCGAGGCCTTCAAAAAAGGTAATCTCGGCATTATGGACTACTATCGAATGAAGAACATAAGCGCCGATACCTCGATGAGAGAATCAATCGCAAAGCCTGAAAAGAAAGAGTAGTAACGAAGTTCATAGTTCGTAGTTGGTAGTTCATAGACTACGAACTAAAAACTATGAACTAAAAACTATGAACTATTTTTTAGCACAAATAATTCTGGCAGCTCGAAACAGAGACCTCGATGACTGGACAAATATACTGTTCATTGTGGTTGTGGGTCTTTTCTGGCTGGTTGGCGGCATTCTCAAGGCAAAAACAAGTAAGACCAAAGCTGAGGAGGAGGAGGAGAAGGAGCAATTGCCTCGTAAGCCGGCACGTAAACCGTCCGAGCATCCAAGTCGTGTACAGAGACAATACCCTCAGCAGCCTGGTCGTCCTTCGGGGCCGGCGCCTCGCAGAGAGTACCAACCACAAGTCCGACAGCCGCCCAGAAAGATTGTGCGTCCTCAGCCCGCTGCACAGAAATTCGCTGCTGAAACCAAAGAGGCCGTTCAGTTTCCCACGCTGGAGATAGAGTTCAAAAAACCTAAGATTGGTATTCCAGCGGAAATACCCCGGGCCAAGTATCTATCCGAAATTTTGTTAGACTACGACGACCCTGATAAGCTAAGAAAGGCGATACTTCATTACGAAATCTTGGGCAAACCCTTATCACTGCGTGAGCCAGCAGGCAAAATACCTTATTGATTTGAATCGAAGAGTATCGCAAAAAATCGCGAAAAATCAGCACCTGAAAGAACAGGCCCCAAACAACGTCCCATAATATATGTTATGTTTCATTCAGGCTTGGGTTTGAGCTAATCCGTATATTTGCGCGTTTTTTGGAATTCACCTTGTGAAAACAGATGGCTCGCATTCACCCGGTATATAGACGTAAAACATATACCACTCAATCTCTAACGTGGGTTTATCGCCTGGCTGGCCGTGTCTGAAAGATTGTCCCACATAGTAGAGGCCCTGTCTAACAGCCCTAAATTTTGAAGAACTATTGAGATGTTAACCGTGGCATCTGCGGATGCGAAATTGTTTTCCATATAATGCTCAAGGTTAATGAGCGATGACGCAAACTTGAGCCTGTCGCAATAAAGCAAGGCTACTTTATAGTGTAACTCGAGCGTATCCTTATCCAGGCGTTCAGGCCCGGTGAGCTGCTCCAGCGCCAGCTCTTTCTGGTCAGTTTCAAACAGACACACGGTCAGTTTGCTCCTGGCTCTGGTGTGGGTAGGATTTATTTCCAATGCTCTTTGAAATACCTTGATGGCCTCATTCATTTTTCCGACATTCATCATCAAGACGCCGAGTCTATAGTATAAATCCGGGTTTTGTGTCCGAAGAGCGATTTGTTGCTGATGTGCGTCAATTACGGCCTCGATTAGGTTGGTTGAGTTGTCCCCATTATAAGACGGTAGATTTTGCCCAAGGCCTGTCCTGAATTGCAAGATGGCTGTCTGGGCAAATAATAATGAGCTGTTTGGCTGAATCGCCGCTGCCAGCGATAATATCGCTAAGGCATCCCGGAGGTTTCCTGCTGATTTATGGGCGGTTGCAAGTCCAATATAGGCATCAACTATTTTGTCATTTATCTCGACCGCTCTATTGAATTGTTGCGCAGCGGGCTGTTCGGCGTGCATCTGCAGATATTGTGTTCCAAGCTTTATAGTTGCCTCGAGGAAATCCGGGCAGATAGAAATTGCTTGCTCATATTGCGAAACAGCCTCACCGGTGGCACCCAGCATACTAAGGACATCGGCCCGCCTGAGAATCAGGTCCGCCCTATCGTACTGCTCCTGTAATAAATCCTCAAGCTGCTCCATCGCTTCTTGAAGCCGGCCATCGGCGATGAGCTGTTCTATATTATCGTCTTCAGTGTGAAAATTGTCCGGATGTATCAGAATTGCAATGTTAAATGTTTCGATGGCCTTGTCGTATTTTTGGCTTGCGATATACAAATGCCCAAGCGTCACGAGTGTTGATATGTCATCGGGATATTCATCCTTCAACATCTCATATTCCTGTATGGTTTTTTCCAGCTGGTTATTTTTAAAATAAATAGCAGCCAGTCGCAGTCTGGGGAGCTGCAAATAGTTTTTAAACTTCAGACAATCCTGGTAAAACTCCACGGCTTTGGCCTCTTTGCCGAGTCGTTCATAGCAATTTCCGAGGGCATAAAGAGCCATTGTATTATTCGGCTGCCGCAGATAGACAGAGTTTAATTCTTCGATGGCACTATGTATTTGGTTATTATGGAGGCATATTGCCGCCGACGCTAATCGCCCGTATGTGGAGGAAGGATTTTCGAAGAGATACAGTCTTAGCTGCTCGGCGGCGGAGTCGGTGTTCATATCGCCCATCAGCTTAATGATTTTATTTAGCTGTTGAGACTGCGCAGATTCTCCGTCGTATTCAGAAGGTTTGACCGCATTCAACCAATGCCATATCAAATCGGCAGTATCGACTGTCATCGCCCTGCCGAGAATTTCCAGTAATCTACTCATACACCCCTCGCCCTGCGATTTACGATTCTCGATTTACAATTGGATTTCAGAAATCGACAATTGGAAATTATCACTCGCTATCGGCTAAGCGTTGCTAAAAAGGTATCGACAATATGCGCAGGCCGGTTAATCGCAGTTTTGGCAATTAGTTGACTGGATATTTATTTTGCGCGGTGCGTGTGGCGATTGTGTGTGATGTAGGGGTTGTTGTGATTTTAGAAGCCGGTTATCGGGTTTTGCGGTATTTTGAGGGTTGTTCGGTTATAGCCCCCCTGCCCTGCTTTAAACAAAACCAGGCTTGAAAAGCCCTAAAGGCCGCAAATTCAAACCGTTCTGCCAGCTATTGCATTTTGTTAAATTTCACTTGACAAAAAGCCGGTGGTTGGCTATTAAGGCTGGTTTACAACCAATTTGGACGGCTTATAAGCGCATAAGCCGACAGTGGAGTAATTGATAATGCTACCAGCAAAAAAGACCAGTAAAAGCAGGACACGTACTCGTCGCAGCCATCATCGGCTAAAGAGTGTAAACTATTCTGTCTGTCCGAAATGTGACCATGCCAAGCTGCCGCACGCGGCGTGTCCGAATTGCGGCTATGTCAACCCGAAAATAACGCTGAAACTCGGCAAGGAGAGCAGCTAAGAAATGCGAATCGCAATCGATGTAATGGGAGGTGATAATGCACCGGATGCAGTTATATCAGGGGCATTGGAATCGATTGAGCTGCTCGACGAGGATGATGAGCTGATACTTGTCGGTCCCAAGGGTAGGATAGAGCCGCAACTGCCCTCATTGAAGTCTCGTGAAGGCGCTATCAGCGTGGTTGACGCTCCTGAAGTTATTGATATGGATGAGGCACCCATAGAGAGCGTGCGAAGAAAACGCAGGAGCTCGATTGCAGTTATGGCCAAGATGGCTAAGAAGGACCAAGTTGACGCGGTGATTTCGGCGGGTAATACCGGCGCCTGTGTTGCGGCTTTCCAAATGAGGATGAGGAATCTGCCCGGCGTTAATCGTCCTGGAATAGCGGTGGTATTTCCCACCTTTGAGGGGCCTGTAACGATATGCGACGTGGGGGCGAACATCGCCTGCAAGCCGATAAATCTTTATCAATACGCGGTGATGGCCAGTATGCATTCAAAACATCTACTCGGAATCAAAAACCCAAGAGTCGGACTTATGAGTATTGGCCAGGAAGATGCAAAGGGCAATGAGATCGTTAAGGAAGCGCGTGAACTGATGAAATCCGATTCCAATATGAATTTTGTCGGCAATATTGAGGGCAGGGACATTTTCGAAGGTGTTTGTGATGTTGCAGTTTGTGACGGTTTCGTCGGCAATGTAATCCTGAAACTGACCGAAGGTCTTGTTGACGGTCTGTTCAAGGCGATAAAACATGAGCTTATGGCAGAAAAGCTGCGGCTGGCTATGAAGTTTAAGCCTGTGATGAAAAGGATTTATGGGAAGTATGACTATAATGAATATGGCGGGGCGCCCTTACTGGGCGTTAACGGGACAGCGTTAATATGTCATGGTGCAAGCCATAGCAGGACGTTTAAGAACGCCATTTTGACCTCTAAAAGATACTACACGAGAAAAATAAACGACAAGATTATTGAATATCTGTCAGGGACCCCAATTTATAGTATGTCGCAAGATAGGAATGCTCAGAGACCTGTGTAAGGACAACTAATGAATCCCGTTAGACATTTCGGAGATGAGAGAGTAGGTATTTCTGATAATGGGAGACTTTGTCAATATCTTCACTCTGTTATGAATTTTACGACGGGGCGTTTAAGGAAATTTATAATAATGTGGCACAGGGACGGCAAATTTCTAACGGAGTAAATATGTCTAACGGGACGAGCAAGCCAATTAAGGAACGCCCCGCCGCTTATCGTGCAGTTATCACCGGTTACGGCTCATTTGTGCCGGCGACAATACTAACGAATGACGACCTGTCGAGAATGGTGTACACCTCAGACGAATGGATTACGACTCGGACGGGTATCAAGACCCGACACATTACAACCGACAACGAAACTACTGCATTTTTAGCTACTGAAGCGGCCAAGAAGGCGCTGGCTGGGGCGAACCTTGAAGCCGGCGAAGTTGAACTTATTATCGTGGGAACTATTACGCCTGAGATGGTTTTTCCTTCGACGGCGTGCTTTGTGCAGCGGGCTCTTGGGGCGAAGAAGGCGTGGGTGTTTGATTTAGCCGCCGCCTGCAGCGGTTTTGTGTATGGAGTGTCTATCTCCCAGCAGTTTATAGAGAGCGGGCGGTGTAAAAACGCAGTTATAATAGGTGCTGAAACTTTGACTAAAATTACGGACTGGTCAGACCGAACAAGCTGCATTCTTTTCGGGGACGGTGCAGGAGCGGTGGTGCTGGAACAAAGTAGCGATGAACGCAGAGGTGTCATATACAGCACTATGGCTTCAGATGGGGATTACTGGGAATCATTGATTTGCAGGGCATACGGTTCCCGCTATCCGCCGAACAAAAAGCTGGATGACCCGAAAAAAATCTATATGGAAATCAAGGGCAGAGAAGTCTATCAGCAGGCTGTTCGACGAATCGTTGAAACTGTTACCAAATGTCTCCAAGCTTGCGATTTGGGTATTGAGGACATTAAAATGCTCATTTCGCATCAAATGAACGCAAGAATTATTGAGTCGGCAGCCAAGCGGCTAAAGCTGCCGGCTGAAAAAATGTTTTTGAATATCGGCGAATATGGCAATACGTCAGCGGCCTCGGTGCCCATCGCTTTTGATGATTGCGTCAGAAAGGGCAAAATCGAGCGAGGTGATATTATTGTTTTCGTGGCTTTCGGGTCGGGATTGACCTGGGGGGCAAATGTAATTGAATTTTAATATCGTATTGCGTATTGTGCGATATGCTCACGCATCACGCACAACGAGTTTATGAAGACTGCTTTTTTATTTCCGGGACAGGGCGCTCAGGTTTTGGGAATGGGCGCCGAGATAGCCGAGGCATTGCCCGCGGCAGCGGAGATTTTCGCCAGGGCAAATGATGCTGTCGGATTTGATTTGAGCAGGATTTGTTTCGAAGGGCCTGCGGAACAGTTAAATACCACGACAATTTCTCAGCCTGCGATTTTTGTAACTTCCGCCGCCATATTAGAAGTTCTAAAGACAAATCCGGCCACCAGCGAACTCAAACCAGATGTAACGGCAGGTCTTAGTCTGGGTGAATATACCGCCCTGTATGCCGCAGGGGTGATTAGTTTTGAGGACGGGCTTGTTCTTGTGCAAAAGCGCGGGCAGGCGATGCAAGCCGCTGCTGATGCTACTGTAGGTGCGATGGTCAGTATTATTGGCCTTGATGAAGAAAAAGTTAATCAGCTATGCGGCGAAGCTGGTGAGGGTGAGCTTCTGGCGGCTGTTAATTTCAACTGTCCGGGGCAAATTGTGGTAAGCGGCAGCAAAGCAGCCTGCGAGCGAGCAGAAGGATTGGCGGCAAAGTACGGGGCCATAAAAGCCGTGCGGTTGGAAGTGGCCGGTGCTTTTCATACTGAAATGATGTCCATCGCAGCAGATGTCCTTAAACAGGCTCTTTCGGATTGCAAGATTTCAGAGCCGTCTAATATCAGGATTATTGCCAATATCAACGCAGAATATTACGAAACGGCTGAAAAAATCGCAGAAGGGCTAATAAAGCAGTTGACCTGCGCAATTTACTGGCAAAAATGTATGGAGCGCCTTTTGGCTGATGGAGTTGAGGAGTTTTATGAGGTTGGGCCGGGGAGGGTCTTGACGGCGCTTTGCCGAAGAATCAACAGAAAAATAAAGGTTGTCAATATAAGTGGTTTGGAAGCTATAAAGCAAATAATGGGCACAAAAGCAAGGGCATAACAAAACTTGTGCCTTGTGTACTTTGTTTGCGAGGTAGAAAATACCGGGAGTAAGAGCGATGTCTGGAAAAAGGTTGGCTGTTGTAACAGGTGCTGGGCGAGGGATAGGCCGGGCAATTGTTCTTGAACTGCTCAGGCAAGGGCGGATTGTTGCCGGACTGGATATAAACGCTGAGCAATTGGGCGAACTTGAGAACGTTGTAAAAGAAGCCGGCTTTACGTGTGAAACCCGCTGTGTTGATATAACCAATACAGATGGGTTTATCGAGGTACTTGAGTCTCTGTCCTCTGAGTACGTCGGGATAGGAATTCTGGTAAACAATGCCGGTATTACCCGCGACGGGCTGATTATGCGGATGAGCGACGAGGATTTTGACTCTGTTCTTGACGTTAATCTTCGGGCCGCTTTTATCGCGACACGAACTGCGGTGAGGTCTATGGTGCGCAACAAGTTCGGTCGTATTATCAGTCTCAGCTCAGTTTCCGGTGTGATAGGCAATGCTGGCCAGAGTAATTATGCCGCCAGCAAGGCTGGTCTTATCGGTTTGACCAAGACGGTAGCCCGTGAATTAGCGAAAAAGAATGTAACGGCAAATTGCATCGCACCTGGCTTTATTGTTACGGAAATGACGGATAAACTGCCTGAACCGGTCAAAGAAGCGGCAAAACAAATGATACCATTGCGAAGGTTCGGCAGCGTTGACGACGTGGCAAAAGCGGCTGCATTTTTCGCAAGTGATGAGGCAGGGTATATTACCGGCCAAGTGCTTTGTGTGGACGGGGGAATGGCAATGTAGTCTCGTATTGCGTGATGCGTATTGCGTTTAGTGGATAGCCGTAAAAAAAAATAAAAAAATGTTTGTAGATAAGTGCTTTAGCAGGTAATATACCCGCCTAAAATAATGATGAATCGTGCAAAGTAGCTGTTAATGCCGGTTTTGTGGTTATGTGTTAATTTTTCAGGTAGAAAAAAGTTCTTGTTTTACTAAGGAGGAAAAACAAGTGAGTGCTGATGAGGTAGATATAAAGGCAATTGAAGAGAAAGTAATCGACATAATAAGTGAGCAGATGGGCGTAGAGAAGTCTAAAATAGCGCGTGATACCTCATTTATTAACGATTTGAATGCCGACTCGCTGGATACGGTCGAACTGGTTATGGAGTTTGAGGACGAGTTTGATACGAGTATTCCTGATGAAGAGGCCGAGAAAATCCAGACGGTCGGCGCCGCAGTTGATTACATCGCCAAAATTGCACATTCCAAAAGCCAGGAATAGCGAACAAGTTTTATGAATAAACGGCGAGTTGTTATTACTGGTTTGGGGTGTGTTACCGCCTTAGCTGAATCAGCCGACGGTCTTTTCACTGCGCTTTGCGGGGGTAAAAGCGGCATTTCTACCATAGAATCTTTTGACATCAGTGAATATCCAGTAAAGTTCGGGGGCGAGATAAAAAGCTTCGATGTAACCAAATATGTTGAGCAGCGTGAAAGCAAGCGAATGGACCGCTTCACGCAGTTTGCGGTGGCTGCGGCGAGCCAGGCGGTTAGTGACAGCGGACTTGACTTTTCGAGAGAAGATGCTTTCCGGGTCGGCTCCATCGTAGGGACAGGCATAGGTGGTATCAAGGAAATTGAAGAGCAGCACATAAGACTTTTAGATAAAGGTCCAAGGAAGGTTTCGCCCTTCTGCGTTCCAAGACTTATGGGCAATGCGGCCAGCGGCAATATCGCCATTCTTTACGGTCTGCGTGGTCCCAATTTTTGCCTTGTCAGTGCCTGTGCTTCCGGCGCTCATGCCATCGGTGAAGCTTTTTTCAATATCATTGCCGGACGCAGCGATATTATGGTAACCGGCGGCGCCGAAGCAGCTCTTACGCCGCTAGGATTGGCCTCGTTCTGTGCGGCGAGGTCACTTAGCACTCGAAACGACGACCCCGAGGCGTCTTCGAGGCCTTTTGATAAGGACAGAGACGGCTTTGTGCTCTCTGAAGGGGCAGGGATTTTAGTCCTGGAAGAATATGAGCGTGCCAGGAAGCGCGGTGCAGATATATACGCTGAACTTCTTGGCTATGCTGCGACGGATGACGGCTACCATATCACCGCCCCCCCGCCGGACGGCGCAGGCGCGGCTGAGGCAATGAAGTTGGCACTAACTGATGCGGGCATAGACAAGGAAGAGATAGACTATATCAATGCACACGGGACCGGTACCGAACTAAATGACATAGCTGAAAGCGCAGCTATCAAGACCGTTTTTGGTGACCACGCATATAAACTGGCCGTCAGCTCGACGAAGAGCTCTATCGGCCATTTGCTTGGTGCAAGCGGTGCGGTTGAGCTTATAGTATGTATCAAAGCCATTAACGAATCATCTATCCCCCCTACCGTCAACCTGGACAATCAGGACGAGCGCTGCGACCTTAAAATGGACTATGTACCACTGGAAGCCCGCCAGGCAAAGGTCAATATCGCACTGAGCAATTCCCTTGGTTTTGGTGGCCATAATGCCTGTTTGGTTGTAGGAAAAATTTAGGGTACAGCGTTTAGTTTCTACTGTATGTTCCGCAGAGTTCGCAGAGGAGAAATCAAATATCAAGATTACGTATCAAAATGTAAGAATTTCCCTATTCGCTATTTTATCTGGTTATTGTAACAAGCCCCCCTTCCCGGCCCATCCGTAACGTCGCCTATCAGAGCACCGTTTAGAAAGTATCAAAGTCCGCTGAACGATTTACCGATAGCCAAGTAAACATAAAACCGCAATGCCTTAACGCTGATTTTCCGAGAAAAGAAAGCGAAACCATAACAATGGGGGGAAGGCATGGCAAAAAAGAAAAAGGTACTGACGACAGGTGATGTGGCCAGGATATGCAGTGTTGCTCCTCGAACAGTGCAGAAGTGGTTTGACAGCGGTTTACTTAAGGGCTACCGCGTACCCGGCAGCAGACATCGGCGAATACCCATCAACGAGCTAATTCGCTTTATGGAAGCGCATAATATACCGGGTGACATTGATTTCGATTGGCAAAGTCCTGAGCAAAACAGCGAAAGCAGTCCGGCGGAGTAAAAATAGGAATAGCTTTAGAAGGGACCACGTCAAGCAGGCCACTGTAGTTCCAGCCTCATTCTACCAATAAACCATCGGATTTAAGAGCAAGATTGCAGCCTCAGTCCGCCACAACGACTAAATAGCTTGAAATAGGAGCTACCCTTTTGAATTGACTATTTACTATTTACTATTTACTATTGTGTATCGTCGATGTAACGCAATAGCAACTACTGACAGCCAAATACTAATTATGAACATAGTCTGGGCTTGTTTACTTTTAGCTGGGGGGCTGGTGATACTGTGGAAGTCCGCCGACCTGTTAGTGGATGGAGCGGTTGGATTGGCAGAGAAGCTTGGCGTAAGTCCCTTAATCATCGGGCTGACGATAGTAGCTATGGGGACCTCTGCGCCGGAAGTTGCGGCCAGTATCGCGGCGGCGGCCCGAGACGCGGGGAACGTGGCTATCGGCAACATCTACGGCTCCAATATCGCCAATTTAGCCCTTGTCGGTGGTCTGTGCGCTATTATTCGGCCAATCAAAATTCAATTGCAGACGCTGCGGCGCGAGATACCGGTGATGTTAGCGGTGGCGCTGCTGCTGTTGCCTGTTGTGTTCGATAAAAACCTGTCACGGCCGGAAGGCATTGTCCTGTTGGCTGTCTTTGCCAGCTTAATACTGCTGACGGTTTATCTGGCGCGAAAAGAAGAGTATAAGAGCACAAGTGTACAAGAGCATAAGAGCACAGTCGCACAAAAAAGCATATTGTTTGTCGTTATTGGATTGGCGGGGCTGGCTCTGGGGGCTGATATGACCGTTCGAGGGGCTGTGTTTATCGGTGAGCGAGTCGGGTTGAGTGAGGCAGTCATCGGGCTGACTATTATCGCAATCGGGACTTCTCTGCCGGAGCTTGCAACCTGCGTGGCGGCTGCCGTTAAGGGACAGGATGATATTTCCGTTGGTACTTTGGTTGGCTCCAATGTTTTTAACGCACTGCTTGCTATTGGCGTAGCGGGTGTGATTCGGCCATTTGAAATAGTGCTACGGCTGGCCGCAGGGGTTGATTACTGGGTTATGGTTATCATTAGCTTTGGTTTTGCAGCCGCAGCGCTAATCGGCAGACGCATCGGGCGGGGCGATGGCACGCTGCTGCTGTGCGGATACATTGGATATATGGTGTATTTGCTGGCTTACACACGCGGCATCTAACCTCTGACCACCTTCCCTATGCACCTGTGCACTAAAACGACATTGAGTCTGCAAAGACGGCCTGGAAATCCGGCTCGTGGGCGATTTCGATGTATTCGATTCTGCGGGCTAATTCGCAGGCCTGCTGGCGCCACTGGTGACTTAGAAGTACCATCTGTGCGCCGGAAGAGGCGGCGTTGCCGACAAAACAAATGCGCTCAGGCGGTACGTCAGGCAATAGGCCTATTCGCAGAGCACTTTCCCGCCGAATATAGTTGCCAAAGGCACCGGCCAAAAGAATTTGTTTGATATCATCGTCTTTTAGGCCGATTTTTTTTTGCAGGAGTTTGGTTCCGGCCCGGATAGCAGCTTTTGCAAGCTGGACCTCGCGAATATCTTTTTGCGTAAGGTACACTGCGTCAGCATCAGTGTTCTCTGCCAAAATAAAGGCTGGTTCACCATTCACCTCGCGTATGCGAGAGGCAATAGCTGGTGAGACGCTATCTCCCAGCTTGCCGGGGTGGGCGAACCTCCCTGTTGCGTCAACAATGCCCAAATTTAGCAGTACTGCCACGGCATCGATAAGGCCGCTGCCGCATATCGAGCGAGGCGGGCTATTGCCTATTACATCCAGGTCTATGTCGCCATTGTTTACAACGACAGCTTCTATCGCGCCTTCAGCCGCCCTGTTGCCGCAGGAGATTCTCGCGCCTTCGAAAGCCGGGCCGGCGGCGCAGCTTGCCGCGTAGAGCTTATCGCCGGTGCCGAGTACAATCTCGCCATTTGTGCCGATGTCGACCACCAGCGTCAAATCCCGGGCCGAATTTATATCCACCGCAAGCGCAACGGCAGTGGTGTCGGAGCCGACGAAGCCGGCTATGTTTTCAACGGTATGGATATTACCGGCAGGATTGATTTGCAGGGACAATTCGTCGGCGGACAGGTCTTTAGCATCGAGAGAAAAGGCCTTGTACGGTGCCCTGCCGAGCTGGGCCACAGGTAATTTAAGGAAAATGTGATTCATAGTCGTGTTGCCGACAACGCACATTTCATATATGTGCTTTGCGTCAATGGAGGCCTGGCTGCAAAGCCTTGCAGTTAATTCGTTTATACAATTGATTATGATTTTTTGCAGCTCGGCCAATTTTGTGTCGGTTTGAGCATAGGTAATTCTGCTTATGCAATCATCGCCGTATTGAGTTTGCGGATTTAAGGTAGTTTGTGTTGCCAGGCACTGTCCGTCTGCCATATTGATTAGTTTTGCGACGACGGTGGTTGTGCCGATATCGACTGCCAGGCCGAATACTTTGTCGGCGGAATCGATTTGATATTTCTCGTATATGGTGGGGTGGACTCTGGTTTGTGTATCAATGCCGTGAGAGAGGATTTTCTGCTCGAAGAACCTTGAGGTGGGTGGGATGGTAACTGTAATATCTCGTTGAATACGGTACTGGCACGCCAGGACCTGCTGAGCACCCGGCTCAAGATTTACGACACACTTTTCACAAATTCCCTTTCCGCCGCAGACGGTGTTTAAGATTATTCCGGCCTGGCCTGCGGCCTCGAGAAGCGTTGCGCCTGCGTGAATCGAAATTTGCTTACCATCGGGCTTGAAGGTTATATTGAAGTGTTTCATTTATCGTATTGCGTATCGCGGCGAGCCGGGACTCAATACACGCGATACATAACTAATAATCAGGCTATTTTATGCCGTACTTTCCAGCGGGCTTTTCTCTTTTTGCTGCCTACTTTGCGTCTGCGTCTTGATTTGGCCATCTATTTCTCCGCAAAACAATTAGGAAACTTTGTTCTAAAATACTTTTAACCCTTTGGATTATATGGTATTATAAAGAAAAGCAAAGGTAAAAAGCGAAAAGGTAAAATTTTCTTCCGAATTGAATTGTGGTGCAAAAATGATTCAATGTAAAGATTGTGAATTTTGTGAGATTGGTCCCGACGGTCGAAAAACTTTCAAATGCGACCCGTTTTCCACTATCAAGGAGCCTGAGTGCATAACCAAATGGCAGTTAATCCGTCTTGATATGCTGGTAGCCAGCTATCAGGGAATGCTCAAGTGGCAAAAGAAATTGGCACCACTTCAGGATAAGATTTTCAAGTATATGACGCGTGAAATCGAGGATATGGAAGAAACCGACCATTGGAAGCTCGACGACGAAGAGGAAGAAGAAGAAAATAGCGTATAGCAGATAGCAGATAGCGGACAGTGAACGAGTCGGTCTTGATAGGCAGAGAATTACAGAATTTTCCTCATTTACGCAATAAATCAATTCCAGATGCCGTCTTTACCTGTGTAAAAAGGCAAGAATCGCTTGAATACGGCGAAAAGCGACAATTTAGCCCGGATAATAATCGGCTGTAAGGGAGGCGTTCCTGAGTGTTTTTCACAGTTGGTTGATATTTATGCAAGCCGATGTTACGGCTACTTTTACCGATTGACGGGCGATAACGATGTTAGCGATGACCTGCTCAGCGAGCTATTTGTCAAGTTAGTAGGGAAAATCGGCTCTTACAAAGGCGGCTCTTTTGAAAGCTGGTTGTTCAAAGTAGCATCTAATGTTTTCCACGATTACTTAAGGGACAAGCAGCGACGAAAAAAATTGCTCGAGGCCGAAAAGAGGCGACTTGAGTCAAAAACAACAGAGATAAAACAGCCTGATAGTGAGATGGTTGATAAATTACAAATGCAACTTGGCAAGCTGGATGCAGATACGAGGGAATTGATAATGCTGCGTTTTTATTCACAGGCCAGCTTCAAGGAAATAGCAAAGATGCGGTCTGAGCCGATAGGAACCACGTTGTCGAAGCTGCACCGGGGACTAAAGAGACTGCGAGAGCTGATGGAGTAGAGAATTAGTGAATTGGTTAATTGGTGAGTGGTGAGAAGCATCTGGTTGTTAGAGAATTAGGATAGGAAAAGATATATGAATGTTCGAAATGAGGAAAATCTGAAAGGGCTGTTCGAGAAATTCTTCAATTCCGAACAAGCTGAGCGGGCGGCAGAGGATATTCGCAAAGGTGAGCGAATTCTTAGCGAGCACCCTGCTCCTGAGCCTGATGGTGAGCTTATAGCTGATATGAAGGTGGAAATCGCCGAAGCTGTGATACGCAGGAAGGCAGATGCTTTTAGAAGAACGGCTTACAAGGCAGTGGCTGTCGCTGCGGCGTTTATCATTTTGGCAGTTATAAGCGTAAAATTATTTGAAAAAAGCGGCGGTGAGCCTGAAAGAATTGTTACCGCCTCAATAATGCCCAGAGCGATTTGGGAAAGCGAGGACATCGCCACCGACGATGCGGATTTGGCAATTTTGACCGCTGAAATCGAACAAATTGAAGGTGAAGCACTGGCTTTGCGATTGGACGAAAACGGCGGTAACGGCAACAGTGCTGTAACGGAATTGGAAATAGAACTGGCAGAAATTAATAACGATTTTTGGAAAGGGTAAAAAAATGAAGACGAGTTACACAATCACTTTGGTTTTGGCAATGGCAGCAGCTATGCTCCTTGCAACCCCTCTGCCCTGCGGAGCGGTGAAGGAGACAGAGCAAGAAAACATCTGGCTTGAGGACGAGCCAAACCGGCAGCCTACCGAGTGGCCGGGAAAGGAACTGAGGGGGAGAAGGCGTGAGCGACTAAAAAAGGAATGGCGGGAATGGATGCATGAGCGGCCGGAAAAGGAACGGTGGGAACGTATGCACGAGAGGCCAAAGAAAGAAATCAGGGAGGGAAAGCGCAGCCGGTCAAGAGGAAGGACGGGGATGCGCGAGAGGCATGCCGAACATCTCGAATGGCTGGGAAAAAATTATCCTAAAGAAGCGAGAGAATTAGCTGGACTGAGAGAAGGAAAGCCGGAACTTTATACGAGGCGGCTTGGGCTTTGTCTAAAGAGATATGGGAGAATTATGGAAGCGGCGAAAGAAAATCCGGAATTAGCCCAAGCCCTTAAAGAAGACCTGGAACTTAAGAAGAAGCGAGATAAACTGCTTAGAAAAATCAGGACTGCAGCTGATGATGGCGAGAAAAAGAAATTAGTCAAAAAGTTGGAAGAGGTAATCAGCGGCAGGTTTGAGCTGATTGTAAAGCGCAAGCAAATAAGGTACGAACAAATGCGCAGGAAGCTGGAAAAGCTGGAAGCACGAGTCAAGCGAAGTGAAGCTAAAGTTAAGAAGTGGCAAGATGTTAAATTCAGAAATGAGAGTGTAAAAGCACGGCTCAAAGAGCTGGTCGGCGAAACTGAGAAATTTAAGTGGGACTGATTAATTGACTATTTACTATTGAAAAAAGGAAAAAGGCAGTAAAACAAGGCCCTGCGGGTTTTCCGTAAGGCCTTGTTTTTTAACCACAGATTATCAGGTTATCAAGAAATCAGGGTGCCCGCTGCGTCGAGCGCAGCGCGACGAGCAGGATATCAGAAATCAGGGTATCAGGAATCCGTGACTTCGTGTTTTGGTGGCAAAAACTTGACACCACAACCCTCTTATAGTTTGTTTCGCATTTTTTCAGCTTCGGTAGCTTTTTTGAGTATCTTTTTTTCTTTCGAGGTTAAGCTATGGATACCGGAGTCGTGGACCTTTTGCAGGATGTGGTCGAGCTCGGCCTGCAGGTCGTGTCGTGCGGCCGTTTTCTTTTCCCATAGACCGGATTGGATTTTTAATTTGAATTTAGCTCGCCAGGAGTGTGATAACACGTAAATGGTCCCTGCGAGCATTCCGCCCAGGTGTGCCGCTTCACCGCCGGCATTAGCAATTACATTGGGACGAAGCAGGGTCATAATACTGATAGCGGCCATGATTATTGCTAAAACCATCAGTTTTATGGGGAATATTCCCATCATATAAACTTTCAAGTTCGGGAATAATATTGCCCCTGCGGCGAGTATTCCAAAAATAGCCCCCGAGGCCCCGACCAAAGGGCCTATTCGCAGCCATCCTGCGTGTGCGAGCAAAGGATATAAGAGCCCGCCGGTCGCACCACATACAAGATAAAAAATCAGGAATTTTCTACTGCCCCAAAGGCGTTCAAGCATCGGGCCAAAAAAGAACAAGATGAGCATGTTCCAGAAGACGTGGCCAAACCCGGCGGTATCGTGGAGGAACTGGTAAGTTACCAGCCGCCAGAGCTGCAAGGACATCCCCAGAGTTGCCGGATATACGGAAAACCAGGTAAAAAAGAAATCTCTGAGCGGCCTTATTAAAAAGGATACTGCAAACACCGCTACATTAATAATCAACAGGCGCTTGACCATTGGTGTAAGCCGAGGAAATGTCATTCGCATCTGCGGAGCATTGCGGAATTGAGACCGAAAACCCTCCTGCGTATAATCTCTATCGTAAAGGCCCATAGCACTACTCTCGAATCATAATTTGCCGTTAATTAGTATATACTAATAGTATCGTCAATTTTGCTAAGATATTCAACTGGAAAAGTGAAGAGTATTTAGTAACTCAAGACTTGAGACTGGCAATTTTGGGTTTCATTCTTTCAAATATTACTGTCAAAACCACCCCGAGCATTATCAGAGCGAAGCTGATATTCTGTGAGATTGTCAGGCTGTCGAATTCAAATGGGTTATCATCCCGCATAAATTCTATGAAAAATCGGCCAATGCCGTAAAGTATAAACATCAAGCTGAACGTACAGCCGGGCCTGATGAAGAGCCTGTTGGTTTTTTTGGCGTTGGCTGTGTTCCGAGACCTTCGCCAGAAAAGATAAAGTATAAGGCAGCAAAGAGCACCATTAGCTGACGAATATAATTGTGTAGGATGGACGGGCAGACAACGATACGGGCCTTCGTCAACCATATATTTTTGCTCCGGCGTTAGATTTTCATACGGTTTTAAGCCTGAGGACCATTGACCGTCTTTATCAATATAGCTGAAGAAATCAGGGGGCAGTTTTAAATGGGGGTGGGGGCGATTTCTTTTCAGGTCCGGGTATATCTGGCTATAGTAGGCGTCTGAGCCGTATGGGAAGCGGACGGCCCAGGGCAGTTCCGTTGGCCTGCCAAAGCAGCAGCCTCTTGAGAAACAGCCGATTCTGCCAAAGGCAAGTGCCAGCATCAGGCCGATAGCCAGGATATCAAGGTAGTGGCGAATTGGGAGCTTATGATACCGGAGATAAAGAACAATAAAAGCGATGGCTAAGACCACTCCGCCCAAGAGCTCCAGGCCGCCCTGCCAAATAGCAAAGGCAGATAACAACCTTCCCTGAAACTTGTCGAAATGGTGAACCACGTAAAAGAGGCGTGCCCCCGCCACCCCGGCTATTAAAGAGTAAAGAGCAGCATTAGTAATGAGCTGAGGGTTGGGCGTGATATCGCGGCTGAGATGTCTTATCAGTGAAACAGCCGCGAGAAAGCCAATAACCATCATCAGGCCGTAGCTCCATACGGTCAAATGAACGAAAGGTATTTCAAAAAGTTTAGGATGCATTATTAATCGATTATTAATTATTGATATACAGACCCCGCACAAAACGCGGGGCTAAATACGCTGTATGATGACTACTTAATTTTGTTATTTTCGTCAAGAACAATAATTTTTGGTTTAAGCTGCTCAGCCTCGTCGGGGGCATAATAGCCAAAGCTGAAAACGATGATGATGTCTTTTGGCTTGATTTGCCGAGCGGCGGCGCCGAGTATCACAACTTCGCCGGAGTTGGCCCGGGCAGGGACGGCATAGGTTTCCAGCCTGCTGCCATTGTCTAAATCGGCGACCAGGACGGACTCATAAGGCAAAATGCCGGCTGCTTCCATCAGCTCAGAGTCTATCGCGATACTGCCGGGGTAGTGCAGCTTCGTATCGGTAACCGCTGCACGATGCAACTTACTTTTTAGCATCTTTACGAACATGAGTAGTGTTTAGTCGTTAGTATTTAGTCGTCAGCATACGGTCGTCATTATACATTAATGTTTGTTCGAATCCACCAGAATGTTGTCAATTAACCGAGCAGTGCCCAGCTTCACCGCTACGGCGGCAAGAATTTTGCCCTTCAATCTGTCCATTTCCTGCAAGGTTTCGGCGTCGACTATACTTATGTATTCTATCTTTATTGATTGGGCCCGGCTTAGCAGGCTGCGCATCTCGGTAATAATTTTTTCGCTGTCTGTGATGCCGGCGTCAATCATCTCCTCACATTTTTGAAGCGATTTATAAATAAGAGTTGCATCTTTTTTCTGCTGTTCGGTTAGGTATTTATTTCTACTGCTGACCGCCAGTCCGTCGCTATGGCGGACCGTGGGACAGATGACAATTTCCAAAGGCATATTCAAATCAGCAACCATTCGCTTGACAACGATTGCCTGCTGGCCGTCTTTTTGGCCGAAAAACGCAATATCGGGGGCAACGATGTTAAACAGCTTGGCGCAGACAGTGGTTACTCCGCGAAAATGTTCCATGCGAAACTGGCCACAAAGCGAATCGGTCAATTTTTCGACGTTTACCCAGGTAAGGTTTTCACGCGCGTACATCTGGCTTGGTGTCGGGGTAAAAACGACATCGACGCCCGCCCTTCTACAAATTTTCAGGTCGTCGTCCAGAGGGCGCGGATATTTTTTGAAATCTTCGCCGGGGCCGAACTGTGTGGGATTGACGAAGATACTGACTACGACAAAGTCACATTTTTTCACCGCTGCTTCGATTAGCGCAATATGGCCGATATGAAGTGCCCCCATTGTCGGGACAAAACCGACTTTTTTGCCTTTACCGCGTGCGGCCTTTACCAGGCTTCTGACCGACTCTATTGTTTTTGCTACTTCCATTATACTGCCTTTACTGCATCTGTCATTGCGAGGCCTGCGAGGCAGGCCGTGGCAATCTTATTTGTTTACATTTTAGATTGCTTCGCTCCGCTCGCAATGACGGAAGGGCTGGCAACGTAACTTTTTATTTCATTTGCTAAATGGTCGATGTCTGTATCTTTAGTGTAGTCGAATTTCGACATTGAGATATGGATAACCGGACAGAGCTTCCAATCGGCGAAAAGCTGCTCGTAATCGCAGCTTAGAGCTTCTAAAAATTGCGGCTCAATTGCCTGCTCGTAGGGACGGTTGCGCTTATGGATGCGCTCCAGGCATTTTTGCACCGAATCGGTTAGATATATCACCAATACCGGCGCAGCAATCTTTTCGGTAAACGGCGGGTAAATCTCCTCGTACAAAGCCAACTGCTGTGCATTGAGCAGACGCCTGGCATAGATGAGCTCTTTATCAAAGATATAGTCACTGACGGCAATCTGTCCCTGTTCCAGTGCATCAGGATTTAACTGCCCGATTCTGCTGGTCAGAAAATATAATTGCGAATCCAGTGCCAGTTCTTTTTTGCCGGCATAGACATCCGGCAGAAAAGGATTTGTATCATAAGCTTCAAGCACGCGTTTACAGCCGAGCGATTTTGATATTTTTTTTGTCAGGGTGGTTTTTCCAACGCCGATGATACCTGCAAGACTGACGAGCTGCGGCAGATTGGGATTGGGTACAAAATCAGCGTCACCGAGTCTGGATGCCAGCTCATTCATAGATTCTTTTATCACGGGATGCAGTAGTTCGGCGTTGAGCCGGCAGAGGCCTTTGAGCACAAACGAGCGCAGGTGCATCTGGCGGTGCGGGACGGTTAAGCTGAGACGGTTTATCACCTCGGAGCCAAATAATAGAAGGTCCAAATCAATAATTCTCGGCGACCATTTTTCCTTTCTGGCCCTGCCGAGTGAGGTCTCAATATCAACCATTTTTCTGTGCAGAACTTCGGCGCTTAGAGTTGTTTTTATTTCCGCCACTGCGTTTAAGTATTTGGGCTGATTAGTGCCGCCGAGCGGAGCGGTTTCAGTTATGTCACTTACGCCGGTCACCTCGGTCTGTGTAGTTTCGGCAAGCATTTTCAGGGCGCCCCTTATGGAACCCTCTCTGTCGCCCAGGTTGGCGCCCAGTCCGATATATGCTGTTGTCCGCTTAGCCATTCTACGTATTAAACGGTGGCGAATCGCTCCATAGCTTCTTTAACGTCGTGTGGTTTGGCAAAGGCAGTAAGGCGAAAATAACCTTCCCCGGATGGCCCGAAGCCTGCGCCGGGCGTTCCGACTACATTGGCCTTTTGCAGCAGCCGGTCGAAGAAATCCCAGGAGCTCAGCGTCTCCGGCGTCTTCATCCAGATATACGGGGCATTGACTCCGCCATAGACCTGGTAGCCGAGCCTGGTGAGCGATTCGAGAATTAAAGCTGCATTGGCCATATAAATATCAATAGTTTGACGGCACTGCTTCTTGCCCTCGGCGGTGTAGGCCGCTGCTGCACCTGCCTGTGATATGTACGAGGCACTGTTAAACTTGGTGCTGTGTCGCCTGTGCCATAGGGAATTGGCTTCGACCGCCCTGCCGTCTTTTGTATAGGCCTTCAACTGCTTCGGCACAACGGTAAATGCGCATCTGACACCTGTGAAGCCGGCGGTCTTGGAGAAACTGCGAAACTCAATTGCCACCTCTCTTGCCCCATCAACCTCGTAAATCGAATGCGGGATATGGGTGTCGGTGATAAAAGCCTCATAAGCAGCGTCAAAAAGAATTATCGCCTTATTTGTGCGGGCGTAGTTGACCCACTTACTTAAAATCTCTTTAGTTGCTACCGCTCCCGTAGGGTTGTTTGGGAAGCAGAGGTAAATAATATCAACAGAGCCGCTTGGCAACTCAGGGATAAAATTATTCTCAGCAGTGCAGGGCATATAGACTATTCTTTCATACTGGCCGTTCTGGTTAGCCCGGCCGGTCCTGCCGGCCATAACGTTAGTATCCACGTATACCGGATACACCGGGTCGGTCACGGCGACGACATTATCCAGACCGAAAATTTCCTGGATGTTACCCGTATCGCACTTTGCGCCATCGCTGACAAAGATTTCGCTTTTGTCCAACTCAACGCCGCGAGGGTTAAAGTCATTTTCGATTATCGCATTGACTAAAAAATCATAGCCCTGCTCTGGTCCGTACCCGCGGAAACCAGCTTCGCTGCCCATATCGACAATGGCCTTTTTCATCGCTTTGATAATGGCCGGTGCTAATGGCTTGGTAACATCGCCTAACCCTAAGCTGATTATCTTTGCATCGGGATTTTTGGCTTGAAAGTAGCGAATGCGTCGGCTGATTTCCGGGAACAAATAGCCCGCCTGCAATTTTAAAAAATTTTCGTTAATAGTTGCCATTGTTTTCTTTCTCTTCTTCCTTAGTTGGTAGTACCAAAGCAGCAATTCTATTGTCTGCTCGTGGCTACGTCAACCCCGTTAGAAACTCTGATGGTTAAAGTCTCTAACGGGGTCAATATTTTGCTCAAGGACTGTTGATTTTGCAGTTTCGGAGGACCCGTAACCGCTTGTTCAAAAAGAAGTTAAGGGAGAGTATGGCCATAAGCTCAGTCGGTCCGAGTAAGCAAAAGGGGAAAATAAGCATTAAAACTCAGTTAAAAATGTTTGAACATTAACGCCTGATTGGGTTATAATATATTGAGTGTTTATCATATAAAACTATAACGAAAGAGAGGCCCAAAATGTCAAAAGGTATAAATCGCCGTAAGTTCCTGAAAAGCTCTCTTGCTGCGTCCGCAGGAGCCATAGCAGGTTTAAGTCTCGAAGAGAAAGCTTTGTTAGCAGCCACATCCGGAGCAAAAAAACCAACCGCTTCCGCGTCAAAAGAGCCCATTAAAGGCCTGCAAACGGGGCAGATTGGTAAGCTTAAGATTAGCAGGCTGATAATTGGGGGCAATCTAATCAGTGGTTATGCCCACAGCCGAGAGATAATCTATGTATCCTCCGTGCTGAGGCACTATTTTACCGAAGAGAAAATTCTCGAAACTCTGCAGATAGCTGAAGAGAACGGCATAAATACGGCGATATTAAGACTCGATGACCGCACCATCAAAATTCTCAAAAGATACCGGAAGGAAAGAGGCGGAAAAATACAGTGGCTTGCACAAATCAAACCGAAACCACTTGATATGACAAGTGATGCAAAAAAAGCTATAGACAACGGAGCTGTCGGAGTTTTCAGCCATGGGGGCGTTGGAAACAAATTCTTTGCAGACGGTCATATCGGTCTTTTTGGGAAACTTGTCTCGTTTGCTAAAGAAAACGGAGCAATTGTAGGTATCGGTGGCCACTCATTAGACGTGCCTATGGCGGTCGAAGAAGAGGGGATAAGCCCTGATTTTTATTTCAAAACCCTAAATACTGTGGGTTATGAAAGCAAGACTCCGAAAGAGACCATCGCATTTATGGAAAAAGTGAAAAAGCCGTGGGTTGCCTTCAAGGTCTTGGGGGCAGGTTACATTCATCCGGGAAAAACCAGAAGGAAGGTCCCGCAGGAAGGTTTTAAGTATGCCTTCGAAAATGGTGCTGATTTTGCCTGTGTAGGAATGTTTGATTTTCAGATTAAAGACGATGTAGCTATTGCAAAAGAGGCGGTATCAGCGACAAAGGATAGAAAGCGTCCCTGGAGAGGATGAGAAAAAGGCGATTAAAAAGTGCCTAAAGTAAGCTAAAGTCAAAAGATAATCAATAATCAATCGGTGGGGCAAGCCCCACCCTACAAAACTATTTGTTGCTCAGCCAGGTTGTGCTGTAGTTTGTATCATCAATATCCCGCCTCTTTGAAGGCCTTGTTTAGCATTTCTTTTACCTTCATATAATTCCTGTTTCTTGTAGCATGATGATTGAACCTTCTTTTGGAGGCCTTTAATTCGACGGTGTGGATTTCATCGATGAATTTGTCAGTGGCTGAGGTTCGCAGAATAACTTCACCTGAGGGTCCGACGCCAAACAGTGTTCCTGCATGGTTTGAAATAACACCTTCGAGACCTTCTGTTGCAGAGCCAACTGCGTTAGTAGTCAATATGTATACATTGTAGAAATATGCACGGCCCCGATACATCTTCTCATATTTATTCTGTTCGGTCTTAATCTTTTCCGCGCAAAATTCAGGAGTCAGGACCTCCGGCCAAACGCCGGTACGTGAGGCGTGGGCTGTGAGAATAAGGTCAACGTCGTGGAGCTTGTGAATCATAGCTATCTCGGGGAAGGAGTTGTCGTAGCAAATCGTGATTCCAAATCTTACATCGCCGATGTCAAAGACCTCAACCTTCCGGCCTTCAGCGAAGAGTCTCCATTCGTCACTGGAGAGGTTGATTTTTCTCTGGGCGCCGAGGAACTTTCCCTTATCGACGACCATCTGGCTGTTGTAAACGACTCCGTCGGCGCGTTCTCCGATTCCAACAACTATACAGAGCTGATATTTTTCTGACATTTTAAGGACGGCCTGGCTCAGGGGGCCTTCGGGTAGGGGTTCGGCGTTTTTCTCCACTGTGGGGCGATGAGCACCGTGACCGGTCAGCATACATTCAGGTAAAAGGAGCAAGCGCGCACCGTCTTTGTGGGCGACTTTGCAGGCCTTTTCCACTTGTTTGAGATTTTCGTTTGGGTCGATAAGGATGGACTTTACTGCGGCGACGGTAATTTTAACATCCTTCATACCGGTTGAGCGGTATTGACCTTTCCAATCGAGGGGCTTATGTGAGGCGGCGTCGGCTGCCATGTCCATAAATACAGCAAAGACCATAACACATACAATAATCATCAGTAATGTTCTCGGCTTGCTCATTTCTGCTCTCCTTTCCTTCTTATTGACCTTTGCAATATTAAAGGAACGAACACGAATTACAAAAATCACACTATGGGCAATAAATAACTGACATTTCCCTATGAGTTAAAAAACATAATTTTCTCCGTACAACCTCAATAATTTTACAAAATTTCCTTGAACAATCAAGATTTTACTCTTTCGAAGCCGCTTTTGTTGAAAATTTGACGCTTGAGATTTGTCATTTCTGCGAAACTTGTCATGAGCAAGGCCGAGGATCTATTAAAACTAATCCCGGCCTTGCCGGATTCAACTGGCTATATACTAAATACTAACGACTAACTTCTCCCCAAGTCTTTAATGCCTGGCTAGCGTATTTTACTGTGAGCGCGCTTTTTGACGCTGCAATTCAGTCGATCCAGTACAGCCTAGCTCCTTTTTTGGCCGAGAGTGGCGTAAAGGCCCATATGATTACTGAAGCGGGGGCCAACAAGAATCCACATACAACCTTTACGCATTCTGGGACTGCCTCACGAAAAAACTCTGGAAGGGTCTCGTCTCGCCAGTCACGGTCATTTGCAATGGCAGCCAGGAAGAACGCAAATATATTCAAACTCAAGGCCAAAGGAAAGATGGCCAAGTAAACCACGCCTAGGAACAAGCCGATCAAGAGACCGGATCCAATAAACAAAGGGGCAACCAGCAACCTACAGACAACTGCGAAACACTTCCACATACTACCCCTGCCCTTTCGGCTGTACTGCGTAGAGACACGGATTTCTTTTTGGTTATCTGTTATTTATTAAGGACGGTCACGGTCTTCTGTCTACTCGCCCCAGCCATTAATAGGTAGCTGTGCGTAGTTATCTTTTTAATGATTATGCTGACCCAAAACAAACAGACAGGCCTAGTCATGATTTCTAAAACCAAGACAATTTACTTAATCTCTCTAATAGATGTACAGAAATTTCGTTGAATCGATTAATATCCGAATTGAACAATCCTGCTTGTATAGGAGGCCATAGATTTCCTTGTTTTTTAGCCTCTTCTACATAATCGATTACAAGCGTATCTCTTCCCCGTAATTGTTTCCATCCGAATCTTCCAATTGGTCCCCAATCACATTTTACCAAATCCGCATAAACAAACATTTGAAATAATTCATAAATATCAAACAGATGCTCATAGCTATTTCCAAGAAAAATTATATCCTCTAGATCTGGCTGAAGGATTTTGAACATATATTCACTTCTTGGGACGTAGTTTTTTTCATGCCCAGATAACTTCTTAAATTTATCATTAAGATCATCCATGGCATTAGACACTGTAAGTATAACAGGTTTTGTTTTTTTCCTGTATTCAGGATCAGGGCCTTCTGCCATCAAAAGTGAACATAAATTATTATACTTTCCTGAAGCTATAGAAGCTATTCCACCGGTATACAACAACAAACATATTGGATACCATCTTAAGTGTATTAAACTCGATAATCCTCCCTGGGAGATATTTCTCTCTGCAATTCTTGAGATAGTCTTTTTAATTAACGGCCTATGTTTTTTGTCTCCGTAATAACAAATAGCTGTGATTATGGCGCGAAGTGGTTTCAATATTTCTTCATATCTCGAAAGCCTGTCAGTAAACTCTTCAACCATATTTATAGGCGACATACTCAAAGGAAAATAGTCCTGAGATGTAAGATCCATCACTTTTCGGATTTCTTTTACAACCAGATCATCCAGTTTAATTCTATATTTATCTTCTGCTATGTACTCTTTTGTTATGTCAACAATATCTTCATGATCGCTTTTATTATCGATAAATGTTGCCGGTACTGATATTAAAATATCTTTATCTTCTTCTTCATTTTTGGCCAACTCTTCTAACATGTCTGCTTTAAAGATAAAGTCACCATCGCCATCAATAAAACCATAGTGAGGAGTCTGTTGGGAATGTTGATCGTTAGCGACCTTATTATAAACATAACCCATAACCCCATTCGCGGTAATTATTCCATTTTCGGTCTCTGCTTTACCTTCTAAGGCTTGTATAAGATGTCCCGTAAATACTGAATGTCCTTGGATTGGACCTCCGGAGTCGTTCACAACTTCGTCTGCTTTTCCTGCTGTTAATACCTGTCTCGCTAGCCTCTGGCACATATCTTTTAAAAACCTGGCAGTCCCTATCTGTAACGCCCTTGTGATTGCAAGACCCCCATAACATGCATCCATGATAAAAAGGATGTGTTTTGCTTGTATCAACTCCGCATTTCTTGTTAATTCATCCCATCGTATTAAAGTAGAAGTGCTGTCAAGTTCTCCATCGACAGGCACCAAAAATCCAACTTCACCCCGGTTTCCTGTTATTGTATATCCATGACCAGCAAAAAAGACCATAAGTCTATCATCGGGAGAAGTCCCATCTTGTGTATATTTATGAAATACATCAATTATATTCTTTTTTGAAGCATCACTATCTTTCAATAGAATAGTATTCTTTTCACCAAAACCATATTGATCTTTCAAAACTTTAGCAATTGCATCTGTATCATTCGTAGCATAATTAAGGGGGGATGCATGTTGATATTTATTTATCCCAATAATTAAAGCTTTACTCTCATTATATTTGGGTTGATAGCTCATCACGATATTTCTTGTTTGTGACCCGTAAACTAACTAGTCTTGCCGGTTTCTATCATCTGGTGCGTCTCCCTGATATCTGCAACCTGTAAGCCCACAATTTACCAATCCACCCCCCACCTGTCCACAAATTTCGATACCCGTGAAATCAGTGAAACTTGTGCCTATGGAATCGGGTATCTGTGATTACAAAGATAAAATTTTTCACTTTACATCTAACATTACTTATTGTATAATATATATCAAACTAATAAAATGTGATAGTGAACACTAAATTCGGAGGACTTAATAATGACCACCATAAATCTGGCAGAATCCCAAAATCTACCTTTTTCCTGTCTACCTCGTTTATATTTTCTACTCTCTGCTATCGTCGCTCTACATTTGTCGAGAGTCCTCTACAAATTCGCCCCTTTTTATGCAAAACAAAGCCAATTTTGAAAAGCCAAAATGAATGTAGGTTTTTATTTAACAAAGACTTATGAAAATAATCTATGCTCCGGACTGCTGGAAAACAAACCCAATCAAACCCAATTTGCTGGATACTCAAATGAACGCAAGTTCTGTTATAACAAAGGATTATGAAAATGAACCACGCCTTCGGACTCCGCCAAAACAAACCCAATCAAACCCAATTGCAAACCCAGCTGACCAGACTATTTTACAGGCGACAGGGAAATCCGGGTTTCGTTCCGTTAGTTTCTCAAACGTCAATAATTTATTGTACTATTAATCAGCCAGCCAGGTTGGGCCGTAACTTATATCAACCTTCAGGGGGACGTCAAATTTGATAGCGCCGGCCATCTCTCGGCTAATCCACTGTGCATGTTCGTCGGCAGCGGCGGTGGGCAGCTCGAAAACGAGCTCATCGTGGACCTGAAGAATCATCTTAACGGGCAGATTCTCTGTTTCGATTTTTCGCTGAATGTTGAGCATAGCTACCTTTATCAAATCCGCAGCAGAGCCTTGAATAGCGGTGTTGACAGCAAATCGTTGGGCTTGTGCGCGTTTATTGGCATTCTTGCTGTTTAGATTTGGTATTTTTCGCCGGCGATGCAAAATGGTCTCGGCATAGCCGGTATGTTTCGCTGTGGCAATTACACCGTCCATAAATTTGCGGATTGAACTGTAGCGGGCGAAATAGTCGTCAATAAACTTCTTCGCCTCGGCCTGGCTTATTCCAATCGAACGTGACAGCCCGAATGCCCCCTGGCCGTAAATGATACCGAAATTGACGGCCTTGCAATTCGAGCGCATCCGGCCGGTTACCTCTTCGATGGGGACATTGTATATTTGTGAGGCGACAAAGCTGTGTATATCCTGGTCCGCGGCAAAGGCAGCCATTAGAGCCTTGTCTTTTGAGAAATGAGCCAGCAGACGCAGTTCGATTTGCGAGTAATCGGCGCTGAGGATGCAATCGGTTTTGTTTTTTGGAATGAAAGCGGAGCGAATTTTTTTGCCAAGCTCGGTGCGGATGGGAATGTTCTGCAGATTGGGGTTGCTGGAGCTAAGGCGTCCCGTCGCGGTGATAGTCTGGTTGAATGAGGTGTGTACCCTGCCGGTTCGCGGATTGATTAACGAGCCGAGCTTGTCCACATAGGTATTTCTTAATTTGCTCAGAGTGCGGTATTGAAGAATCAACTCAATAATGGGGTGCCGGCCGGTGAGCTGTTCGAGTACCGCCGCGTCCGTGCTTCGGCCGGCCTTGCCGAGGCGAATGGATTCGAGGTTGAGTCTATCGAAGAGGATTTGGGCCAATTGCTTTGGAGAATCGATATTAAAACTCTCGCCGGCCTGTTCGTAAATCTGCTCTGTTAATGTCTTTAGTGTCTCGGTAAGCTCGCTGGACATTTTTCTCAGCAATGCGGTGTCGAGTGAAACGCCATTGTATTCCGTCGCTGCCAGGACCGAGACCAGCGGCATTTCTACTTCTTCAAATAATTTTTTTAGCAGCGGCTCTTTTTCGAGACGGTTTTTGAGGTAACCATAGAGCTGGAAAGTTATGTCGGCGTCCTCAGCAGCGTATTCACAGGCGGCGGTCGTATCGGCCATATCGAAGGTGAGCTGGTTTTTGCCTTTGCCGATAAGAGCTGAGATTGGGATGCATTGGTAATTGAGGAAATCGGCTGCCATCTTATCCATCGAATGGCCGCTGCGCTGCGGGTCGAGACAATAAGAAGCGACCATCGTGTCAAAGTAGATGCCTTTTACGGGCATCCGGGCGTTTTGCAGCACAAGCATATCATACTTTATGTTCTGGCCGATTTTTTTTACGCTTTCGTCCGCGAGTATCGGTGCAAGTTTTTGGCGGACTTTAGATACGTCAATATGCTTTGAGCCGAGCGGGGCCTTTACGGGAAGATAAAAGCCGCTTTGCGGCTGCCAGGAAAAACTGATACCAACGAGGTCCGCTCGGCAAGCAAAAATGGAAGTGGTTTCGGTGTCGAGAGCAAATAATTTCTGCTTTTTGAGGCCGGTTAAAAACCCGTCAAATTTCTTCTGTGTGTCTATAAGCTGATAATCGTGACTAACTGTTTTAACCGAAGCGGGCCTGCCTAAATCCTGCGTAACTTTCGGTTTTGCCGCTAAAGCTGATTGAGTATCGGAGGGTTTTGCCAAACCTAATCGCGCCAGCAGACGATTGAAGCCGAGTTCAGTGAAGATTCGGGTAAGTTCAGCTTCATTGAATTTTTTTACAGCAAAGTCGTCATAGTCGATTTTAATTGGGGTTGCACAGTTTATCGTGACGAGCTCTTTACTCAGCAAGACAAGGTCTTTTGAGTTTCTGAGATTGTCGCCGCGTTTGCCTTTTATTTCATCTTCGTGGTCGTAGAGATTTTCGAGGGAGCCGTATTTTTGTATCCAGTCGAGAGCGGTTTTTGGGCCGACGTCGGGGACGCCGGGCACGTTGTCGGAGGTGTCCCCCTGCAGGGCGAGACAATCAACAAACTGTTCCGGAGATATTCCCATTTCGGTGAGCATTGTATCGTGGTTGGTTAGTTTGCTGCTTTTCGTATCGTAGATGCAGGTGTGGTCATCGAGGAGCTGGAGGAAATCCTTGTCTTTTGCGCAGATGTATGTATCGATGCCGGCGGCGGAGGTCCTTTTAACGAGGGTTCCGATTATATCGTCGGCTTCAAAGCCATCGACGCGAAAAAGCGGTATGTTCATTGCGTCGAGAATTTGCTCAATTCGGTCTATCTGTACCGGCATATCGTCAGGCATTGGCGGGCGGGTCGCTTTATAATCTGCGTAGATTTTAGTCCGAAAGGTGGGGGTTTTGCTGTCCATTGCCACAACGAGCATATCCGGGTTCTGATTCTGGATGAGCCCCAAAAGGGCCGTTGTGAAGATGTAGGTCGCCTTGGTCGGCTCGCCGGATGGGCTGGTCAGCTCGCGCATCTGTGCGTAGTAAGCGGCGTAAATGTGCGCGTGGCCGTCGATTATGTAAAGTTTTTTTGCCTTTTTTGCCATAAGGACAATATAGTGGCCGCCGGCTGGTGCTGTCAAGGCAATAAGCGGGACTTAAGGCTCGATATAAGGCTGACCCGCCTCATCAAGCTCGTTCCTGCGGGCCAGCGCAACATTGAGGTTTTCTTGTGCATCGGCGAAATCAGGCTTGATTCGCAGTGCCTCTTTGAAGTGCGCGATGGCTTCATCGAGTTTGCCCTGCTGGGTGAGTATAACGCCCATGCCATTGTGGGTGCCCGGGTCGTCAGGTAGTATCTGGAGAGTTTGCTGATACTCTTCGATAGCTTCTTCGAACTTGCCCTGGAGGAACAGAGCATATCCGAGGTTGTAATGTGCGTCGGCGAAATCTGATTTGATTCGAAGTGCCTCGTTAAAGTTTGCGATGGCTTCATCGAGCCTGCCCTGCCGGACCATAGCGCATCCGAGGTTGCAGTATGCGTCGGCGAAGTTGGACTTGATTCGCAGTGCTTCGGTAAAATGGGTAATTGCTTCATCGAGTTTGTTCTGCCGGCCAAGTGCAGAGCCCAATTCGTTGTGGGTAGTTGGATTGAGCGGTTCTATCCGAAGAGCTTCGCGGTAGTGGCCGATTGCTTCTTTTAGCTTGCCCTGCTGGAGGAGGGCTTTGCCCAAATTCTCATGTGCATCGGCGAGATTGGGCTTGATTTGCAGCAGGCTGGTAAAGTTTGCGATGGCTTCGTCGAGTTTGCCCTGCTGGGCCAGAGCGCATCCAAGGTTGAGACGGGCATCGATGAAATCGGGCTCGATTCGCAGCACTTCGGTGAAGTGTGCAATAGCTTCGTCAAGTTTACCCTGCTGAACCAGAGTATATCCAAGGTTGCGACGACCAGTGGTGTAGCCGGGTTTGATTTGCAGTGCTTTAGTAAAGTGCGCGACGGCCTCATCGAGTTTGCCCTGCTCGACAAGCGCCACACCGAAGTTGCTGTGCGCCAGATAATTATTGTTTGTCATCTCGATTGTATGTTCAAAAAGAGTTATGCTGTTACGCCAGTGACGCAGTTGAAGGCGGGTACATATCGACAAAGCCAAAAGAACTATTATCGCTGATGCACCAAGTACGATTTTTCGGTACCGCCATTCTGCCAGCAGGTCTGACAGTCCCCAGGCAATGATGATAAACAATCCCGTAAGCGGCACATAGGTATAGCGGTCTGCCAGGGCCTGAGCACCCACCTGAACCAGACCAATAACAGGCACAAGAGTTCCCAGGAACCACAGCCAGCCCACCGGCAGATATTTGTGACTTCGAGCCAGCCAAATTATCCAAATGGATATGCCCAGCAATAACAGGGCAGCAGCCACAGCCTGCCACATTTGCAACCTGTCACCAGGGTGCGGATAAAACACCGCCAGCCGGCTGGGCCAAATCGTTTTTCCAATGTATCTCAGGTAAGAAATAGAAGCGTTGGCGAAACGGGCTATTATAGAGACAGATTCGATTCTCTCTACTGCCCCACCGTGTTGCTGGACAAGAAAAGTAACAATACTCGAGATTGCCGAAAGTACAAAGAAAGGGACTTTTTCCCAAACCGGGCTATAAGAAAGCTGCCATTGAGAGTGAGTATTTATGGGTTTTTGTTTCCGCCGATTAACATTTTTAACAGCTTTTTCGAGTTGAAATCGGCCAAGTGGCCAATAGTCCAGCAGCAGCAGTACGAAAGGTAAAGTCACGAGCATTGGCTTGGCCATAAGCCCCAGTGCAAAAAACGCAACTGTCAACAAGTATCTCGCAGGGTTTGGATGCTTGGCATAGTGGACATACGCCCACATTGTCAGCATCCAAAAGACAGTGCTCAGCACGTCTTTGCGTTCGGCCACCCACGCCACGGACTCTACGTGAAGCGGATGAAGTGCGAAAGCAGCAGCAACAAAGGCGCTTCGCCAGAGAGCACCGGTCATTCGCTTAAGAAGGCCAAAGAGCAACAAGGTATTTGTTATGTGGAGCAGCAAACTGGTCAAATGGTGCCAGACTGGGTCGGTCTCGAATAACTGGCAGTCCAGCATATGTGACAGCCAGGTCAGTGGATGCCAATTACTGGCGTGACCCGTAGTGAAAGCCCAGGCGATGCTATCACGGGCCAAGCCGGCTTGAACATGTTCGTTTTCGGTGATGTACTTAGGGTCATCGTAGTTTACAAATTCATGTTTGTGTACTTGCCAAAAAACTACGAGCGTGGTTAATGTCAAAACCACACAAATGCGGGGAGCCCAATATCTGTTTGGTGTTTTATCCATTAAGAGAATAACATTAATCTATTACGGCCCGTGCTGTCAAGGCTGACCTGCCTTATCGAGCTTGCTCTTTTGAGCAAGCGCAATGGCGAGGTTTTTTTGTGCATCGGCAAAATCAGGCTTAATTCGCAGCGCCTCTTTAAAGTGCATGATGGCTTCATCGAGTTTGCCCTGCCGGGTAAGTATAACACCGAGGTCATTATGGGCGTCCAGGTCGTCGGGTAGTATCTGAAGGGTTTGTTGATACTCTCTGGCAGCTTCTTTGAGCTTGCCCTGGAGGAACAGAGCATATCCGAGGTTGTAATGTGCATCGGCGAAATCAGGTTTGATTCGCAGCGCCTTGGTAAAGTGTACGATGGCTTCGTCGAGCTTGCCCTGGAGGGCCAGAGCGTATCCGAAACTGCAGTGCGTATCGGCGTCGGGTGTGACTCGCAGCGCTTTGTCGAAGTGCACAATGGCCTCGTTAAGTCGGCCCTTTTCACACAGAACATTTCCATAATTGTGGTGTATTATGGAGTTGTTTTCAGTGACCGCAAGGGTATGCTCATACAGGGCAAGACTGTTTTGCCAGTAGCGTACCTGCGCGCGGGTGCATATCAACAGAGCAACGAGCAGTAGTGCCGCTGATATTCCCAGCGCCATCTTTCGATATCGCCATTTGGCGAGAAGCTCAGCAGCGCCCCAGGCGACCATAATAAAGATTCCGATTGACGGCAGATAGGTGTAACGGTCGGCCATTGCCTGGGCCCCTACTTGAACCAGGCCAATAACGGGCACAAGAGTTCCCAGGTACCACAGCCAGCCCACCGGTATGTATCTATGTTTCGGCGCCAACCGAATTACCCAGATGGATATGACCAGTATCAGCAGGGCCGCCACTGCCGGCCACACTAACGCCATATCGACTGGATGTGGATAGAGAATCGCCAATCGGCTGGGCCAGAACGTTTTTCCAATGTATTTCAGGTAAGAAACAGAAGCGTTGGCAATGCGAACGTCTAAAGAAATCGCATCGATTGCCGCTATTGTGCCGCCCAGTTGTTGAACGATAAAGGTAATAGTGCTTGATATTGCTGAGAGTACAAAGAAAGGGACTTTTTCCCAAACCAGGCTACGAGAAAGCCGCCATTGAGAGCGGGTATCTACGGATTTTTGTTTCCGCCGACTCACATTTTTAGCACTTTTTCCAAGCTGTAGTCGGCTGAGAGGCCAATAGTCCAGCAGCAGCAGTACGAAAGGTAAAGTCACGAGCATCGGCTTGGCCATAAGGCCCAGAGCAAAAAACATAACCGTCAGCAAATATCTCGCAGGATTCGGATGCTTGGCGTAGCGTATATATGCCCAGATTGTCAGCATCCAGAAAACAGTACTCAACATGTCCTTGCGTTCGGCCACCCAGGCTACAGACTCGACGTGAAGCGGATGAAGTGCAAAAGCAGCAGCAACAAAGGCGCTTCGCCACAGTGCATTGGTCATTCGCTTGAGGACAGCAAAAAGTAGCAGTGTGTTTGCTATGTGCAGCAGCAGATTGGTCAGATGGTGCCAGCCGGGCTCAATTCCAAACAACTGACAGTCCAGCATATGTGACAGCCAGGTTAATGGGTGCCAATTACCGGCATGCCTTGCAGTGAAGGCCCAGGTGATACTCTTGCCGGTCAGGCCGGCTTTGACATGCGGATTGTCTGTCACGTATCTATCATCATCAAAGTCGACGAACTCGTTTCGGCCCACCTGCTCGAAAGCAATAAAAGTGGCCAAGGTCAGTGCCAGATAAATGCAAACAGTCCAGTATTTGTTCGACTTTTTATTCATCTGTTCAAGGGGGCTACCCAAACGCACTATTTCCCGTCTCGGGGAAACAACTTTAATTTATTACGGCCCGTGCTGTCAAGGCTGACCTGCCTTGTCGAGCTTGTTCTTTTGAGCAAGCGCAACGGCGAGGTTTTTTTGTGCATCGGCAAAATCAGGCTTGATTCGCAGCGCCTCTTTAAAGTGCGCGATGGCTTCATCGAGTTTGCCCTGCCGGGCAAGTGCAGTGCCGAGGTTGTTATGTGCATCGGCGAAGTCAGGCTTGATTTGCAGAGCTTTGGTAAAGTGCGCGATGGCTTCATCGAGTTTACCCTGCAGGGCAAGCGCACCGCCGAGGTTGCTGTGGGCACCGGCGAAATTGGGGTTGATTCGCAGCGCCTCGGTAAAGTGCGCGATGGCTTCGCCGACCTTGCCTCGGCTGACGAGCACCATACCAAGATTAACGTGTGCCTCCTGATAGTCGGGCCTGATTCGCAGGGCTTCGTTAAAGTGCGCAACAGCCTCGTCGGGTTGGCCCTTTTCACGCATGGCGTTGCCATAATTGTTGTGTGCTTCGGCGAAGTCAGGCTTTACTTGCAGAGCTTTGGTAAAGTGGACGATGGCTTCGTCGAGTCTGCCCTGCCGGGTAAGCGCGCTGCCGAGGTTGCTGTAGGCACCGGCGAAATTAGGGTTGATTCGCAGCGCCTCTTTAAAGTGCGTGATGGCTTCATCGACTTTGCCCCGGTTGACAAGTGCCACACCAAGATTAACGTGAGCATCCGGATAGTCAGACCTGATTCGCAGGGCCTCGTTGAAGTGCGTAACAGCCTTGTCGAGCCGGCCCTTTTCATGCAGAGCGTTGCCATAATTGTTGTGTATTATGTAATTGTTTTCGGTCACTGCCAGGGTATGCTCATACAAGGTAAGGCTGTTTTGCCAGTAGCGTACCTGCGCGCGGGTGCATATCAATAGAGCAATGAGCAGTAGTCCCTCTGATACTCCCAGCGTCATCTTTCGATAGCGCCATTTGGCGAGAAGTTCAACAGCACCCCAGGCAACCATAATGAAAATTCCGATTGACGGCAGATAGGTATAACGGTCGGCCAGAGCCTGCTCTCCTACCTGTACCAAACCGATAACCGGGACCAGCGTTCCAAGATACCACAGCCAACCTACCGTCAGATAGCGCCGCCTGGCCACATAAATTACACCCGCTGTTATAGCTGCCAGCATCACAAAGGAAACTACCAGCTGCCACATCGGCAAACTATCGGCCGGGTGGGGATACAAAACCGCCAGACGACCTGGATATATCATCTTGCCTATATAGCTGAGATAAGAAATCAGAGCATTCGCTATGCGGAGATTTAGAGGCACATTCTCCATCAGCTTCATTGCCCCCGCACTTTGCTGAGCAATAAAGGTAATTACACTTGAAACCGCCACGAGAACAAATAAAGGAATTTTTTCGCCAATCAAACGGTATGTCGTTGATATTTGATAACCGGCCTTTGCTGATTCGGAATACGGCAAAGCTTTTCCCTCGTTTTGCTGTCCCAACTGGAGTCGACCGAGGGGCCAATAATCCAGCAGAAGCAGCACGAACGGCAAAGTCACCAGCATAGGCTTGGCCATAAGACCCAGGCCCAAAACCAAAAATACTAACAGGAACCTGCCAATACCCGGGCGCTCGGCGTAACGAATGTAAGCGGCCATAGTTAACATACAGAAAAAGCCGCTCAAAACGTCTTTGCGCTCGGTCACCCACGCCACGGACTCGACGTGCAGAGGATGCAGAGCGAATACAGCGGCAACGAAAGCACTTCGCCAAACCGCACCGGTCATCCTTTTCAAAACCCAAAACAGCAGCAGAGTATTGGCTATGTGAAACAACAAGCTGGTTAAGTGATGCCAGAGGGGGTTTAGCCCAAAAAGTTCACAGTCCAGCATGTGGCTCAGCCAGGTCAGCGGGTGCCAGTTGCCGGCATATGTGGAGGTAAAGGCCCAAACAACCGATTCACGCGTTATTCGGCCATAGACACGCGGGTTCTGTGTCACGTATTGATTGTCATCATAGACGAAGCCGCTGCGGCGCACCTGCTCAAAAGCAATAAAAGTGGCCAAGACCAAGACCACGTAAATCAAAAAAACATATACTTTATTGGGCACTCGGTCCATATAGCATCTCTACTTAGGTCTGGTTAAATGGCTTAATGCGCCTTTCCGAGGGGACCCCAAACGCATTTATTGCGTTTTGGAACCCAGCCACTTGATTTTCTTAAACGCTATCCAGCTCATCTTAAGCAGCAGCCAACCATGCCTGAAACGACGGATACTTGTCTCGCCGTAAGTTCTCGGCTGATAGGTCACCGGCACCTCAACCACCTTAAGGTTTTGCCTTATCGCCCCAAAGATAAGGTCAAAATCACCAAAGGGGTCAAAATCACCAAAATACGAACGGCTGGCTGCTATCAACTCGTAGTCTTTTCTGTAAATCATTTTCGTGCCGCAGAGGGTATCCCTGAATCTCTGGTCTAACAGCCAGGTGAACAATGTGCCGAAAAACTTATTTCCAAGAAGATTTAAAAAGCGCATTGCCTGCTTTTTCACTGGATAAACGAGCCGAGTGCCGTTGACGAACTCACCCCTGCCGTCACGCAGCGCCCTAAAGAATTTTGGCAAATCTTCAGGCCGAACTGTTAAATCCGCATCCTGGATGACCAGCACATCCCCTTTTGCGGCAGCAAAACCCTTTCTTACGGCATCGCCCTTACCCACTCCGTCACCTTGGTGAATCAAACTAATTTTTCGTTCCGGATGCTCCCTTATCTGGCGTTTTATCTCATCCGAAGTGCCATCCGTGCTGTTGCCGTCAACGAAGATTATCTCCGTTTCTCGGCCCATTTGTGGGATTCGGCGTACGGCATCCTCAATATTACCGCGTTCATTTTTGCAGGGAACTATAACGGAAACAGACAAATCCTCATCACGCCGGGCGGCAGGTGCCGGACGAGCTATCACAAGGTTGACTAAATTAAGAAGACGGAATCCCGGCAGCAAAGAGAGAAAATAATTGCAAAAAGTTGTCAGCGGCCAGATGCGCTTCGGCAGCATCAGATAAGAGCTGGACCGAATAACGTCAAAGTCGCTCAGGTTGAGCAGATTTTCGATGTCTTTCGGCGGAAGCCAGTTCTGATATGGGCGTGGCCGACGGATTCTCAGATGCGAGCCCAGCCGTAAGACCCCTTCCCAAAGATAATTGTAATGGGTTATTACAATCCGCGTGCTTTCCCTGGTTAATGGACGAATACGTTCCAGGACCTGCTGAATATCGTGCCACTGACCCAGCGAATTACAGATTAGGACATAATCAAATTTTTCATTGAGGTTCAGTTCATGCGGGTCTGCTACGTGGAATTTCAGATGGGCAAAACGCTTTTTTGCCAGCTCAATGGAATGAGGGTCGGTATCAACGCCAACCCCATAGGACGGCTCAACCGCGGCCAGAAGGTTTCCACATTCACAGCCGACATGTAGAACTCTGCTGTTTGGGCGAACAATAAATTTATAAATCTTGTCCAGCCACCTGTAGTAATATGAATTACGTTTTCGCCAGCGAAGTAATAACTTTTCATTCGTTTGCCCAGCGGTATTCGCTTCGGACGAGTGTGAATTCTGATTCTTTGCCTCAACCATAAGCTCAGTTCCCGGGTCCCCAAATGTTCCTTATCGTGGCTTCTATTTTGCGATTTTCACAAAATGGGAGCCCTTGCGTTTTGGGCCCCCAGGGAACAACTTTGATTTGACCAGATTCATTTTGGCCAGTCGAAACGTCAAGGCGGTCCGCAGACACCCAAAACCATACTTGACACTGCGCCGGAAATTAATTGAAGATGCTTCGGGAGAATATCTGGTTGGACAAGTTACCTCTGCGATTGTGTAGCCATACCACAATATTTGCGTCAGCATCTGGTTATCAAATACGAAATCATCGGAATTGACTTCGAGCGGTAGTTGTTCTATGAGCTTGCGAGAAAAGGCCCTGTAGCCTGTATGATATTCGGAGAGCTTTGCGCCTATGAGAATGTTTTCTACAAGAGTTAGGAACCGGTTTGCGATGTATTTCCAAAGCGGCATTCGGCCTTTTAGGGCGTATCCTCCGAGAATTCTCGAACCGAGTACGCAGGGATAGAGGCCATTGCCGATTATAGAGGCCATTGCGGGTATCAGCCGGGGCGTGTATTGATAATCCGGATGGACCATGATAATGATATCGGCATCGTGCTGTAGTGCGAGCCTGTAGCAGGTTTTTTGATTGGCGCCATAGCCGAGGTTGCTCGGATGAGTGTGGATGATTGTATTGGGCAGGGTCTTGGCAATTGCCGTGGTTTCATCGTTGCTGGCATCGTCAACGACAATGACCAGGTCCACGATATTCTGTGCCATAACCTCGTCGTAGGTCTCACGAAGCGTATCGGCCGCATTATAGGCCGGCATTACGACAATTACTTTTTTGCTCTCAAACATCTCAATATCTCCACCAACAGTATAAAATCTTTCCCGGCCAAATGCAAAAGCTTTTGTGCGGCGACATATTCTTGACAGTTGGCTGTGGTGGTTTTATCATATTAAATTCGCTGTTTATCTATTTTTAAGGATTTATATGGTTTACAACGTAATACTAATGAGGATGTGTTAATGAACCGTCGAGAGAGACTGAGAAGGTGCTATTTTAATGAGGAATTGGACAGGCCCGGGGTGTACAGTCGAACGCTGCTTCCGGAAGATGACCGGAGCTACGGTAAGTTAAGGGTCTATCTTGCTGCCCACACCGAGCTAAAATACACCTGGTCGGCCGCCCAAATAGAAAGTGACTATCCGATGGACGTTGTCACTGAGCCCCATTCAGAGGACGTGGTCCGTCAAATAACGACCCTCCACACGCCGAAAGGTGACTTGGGAAGCCGTGAACGGGTTCGTATAAAAGGTCACGACCAGGAGCCGAATATGGCAGAGACCTATATGCTCAAGAACCGCCAGGACGCCGAAAAATACCTCTCGCTGCCGATGCCGGAGGTAGGCGGTGACGTGAGCTCATATTTCAAGGCCGAAAAGGAGGTCGGCGACGCCGGCATCGTAGATGTTGACCTGGGCGCAAACCCTGCCGGCTTGGCAGCGACGCTGTTCGGACCACAGCAGTTTGCAATGATGAGCATAACCGACAGAGACATAATCCATCGCCTGTGCGAAAGACGAATGACGATTATGTTAAACCGGCTGAAATTCCTGCTCAGTAAAGGAGTTGGCCCATTTTTTTCTACGCTTGGAGAGGAGATGGTCTGTCCACCGCTGCATAGCCCAAAGGATTTCCACGAGTTCAACACAAAATATGACAAGCCCATTGCTGATATGGTCCATAATGCAGGCGGGCGTGTCCACATCCACTGCCATGCTTCAATCAAAAAGGTCTTCGGTGATTTTATCGAGATGAAGGTAGATGTGCTGCATCCGTTCGAGGCCCCACCTATGGGGGATATATTACCTCATGAAGCTAAGGAGCTGGCCCGTGATAAGTTGTGCCTTGAAGGAAATATTCAGATTGACCGGATGTACAACGCTACACCACAACAGATAAGAGAAGAAACCCAGCTACTGATTCAAACCGTATTTGACGACCATAAGGGGCTCATTGTAAGTCCGACAGCTTCGCCGTACATATATGGCAAAGGCGAGCAGTGCTTTCCGCAGTACAAAGCGATGATTGATACTGTGCTTGCGTGGAAGGGCTGAAGGCCCTTCTTTGGAACCGCGTTGTGCCGCGATTAAAATAGGGAGAGGTTGACAAAAACGGTTGGGGGACTTACCATATCGGGTTTGGTTACGTGTGGGTATAGTTTTTAAGGATTTGTTGTATGTCGGATAAGAAAGATAAAGGTTACAGAAACACGTTAAATCTGCCGAAGACCAGCTTTTCTATGAAGGCGAATCTGGTACAGCGTGAGCCGCAATTGCGCAAAGAGTGGGCGAAGATGAATATCTACGCCAAAATCAGGCAGTCCCGCAGCGGCGCCCCTTTATATACGCTTCATGATGGGCCGCCCTACGCTAACGGCGATATCCATATGGGGCACGTTATAAACAAGGTACTTAAGGATTTTGTGGTCAAGTATAAGACAATGGCTGGCTTTGACGCGCCTTATATACCGGGCTGGGATTGTCATGGTCTGCCGATTGAGGCAAAGGTCTTTGCCGAGCTTGGGGAAAAGGCCAAAAACAAGGACAAGCTCGAAATCCGAGAGCTTTGCAAACAATATGCAGGCAAATATGTCAAAATTCAGAGCAGGCAGTTTCAGGAGCTGGGGATATTTGGTGATTTTGAAAATCCCTATCTTACGTTTAAGCCGCAATACGAAGCGGGGATTATGGAGGTATTCGCCGAACTGGTTAGGAAGGGATTGGTGTATAAGCAACTAAGGCCCATTCATTGGTCGGTTGGGTGCGAGACGGCCCTGGCTGAGGCTGAACTGGAATATAAGGATATTTCATCGCCGAGCATCTTCGTCAATTTTCCGGCACACGAAGAGTTAGGGAAGAGGCTCAGAGGGCTTGGGATTATTCCGGCTGACACAAATGAAGTGTGCTACTTTATGATATGGACGACTACGCCGTGGACCTTAGCGGCGAATCTGGCTATAGCCGTGCATCCCCACTTAGACTATAAGGCGTTAATTTACGAAAAGGACGGAGATAAGTTTGTGTCAGTAGTAGCAACTGACCGTGTTGAGGCGGTAGTTGCTGCGGCTGGCTTAGGAGAAGGACAATATACTGTCAGCAAAAAATCAATAAAAGGCAAGAATCTCGAAGGTTTACGGTACGAGCATCCGTTTGTGGAGAATAATCCGACGGACAAAGATGCCTATATGGTAATCTGTGCCGATTACGTTACTACCGAGGATGGCACCGGACTTGTCCATATCGCGCCTGGACATGGTCTTGAGGACTACATAACAGGGCAGAAATGTGGGCTGGCAATTTATTCGCCGGTGATGGACGATGGGCGATATGACGATACGGTGCCGGATTGGCTGCGGGGGCGAAATGTTTTAGAGGTCGATACCGTCATAAATAAAGATTTGCAGGAGAAGGGATTGCTTTTTGCTCAAAGTGAAATTACGCACAGCTACCCGCATTGCTGGCGCAGCAAGGGGCCGGTTATATTCAGAGCGACGGAGCAATGGTTTATCAGTGTTGACAAAGAGCTGCCCGGACTCGGCAAAAGTCTGCGTGACTTGGCGTTGGAGCATGTTGAAAATGTAAAATGGATTCCTGCGTGGGCGCAAAAGCGCATTGAGGGGATGCTGGAATCGAGGCCTGACTGGTGTATCAGCAGGCAAAGGAGTTGGGGATTGCCTCTGCCGGTGTTTGTCAGCTCCAACGGGCAAACTCTGATGACAAAGGAATCTGTATTAGCTGTGGCTAAGCATATTGGCCAGAAAGGCTCGGATAGTTGGTTTACCGACTCGCCTCGCCAGATTCTCGGCGAGGATTTTAAACTGCCGGATGGGTTTGATTTTGATGATATGCAAAAGGAAGAAAATATCTTTGATGTGTGGTTCGAATCGGGCTGCAGCTGGTACAGCGTGTGTGTAAAAGAAGCAGGCTGGCCTGTGCCTGTCGATTTGTATCTGGAAGGCTCAGACCAGCATCGTGGGTGGTTCCAGCTGTCACTTCTGCCGGCTCTCGGTTCAATCGGGAAAGAGCCATTCAAGAGCGTTTTAACACATGGTTTTACCGTTGATGAGAAGGGAATGAAGCAGTCGAAATCGCTTGGCAATTACGTTAATGCTCAGGATGAAGTGGCAAAGTATGGTTCGGATATCCTAAGGCTGTGGGTGGCAAGCGTAAATTACCAGGAAGATATACGGTGCAACGACGAACTAATAGGACGGACGCAGGACGCCTACAGGAAAATCAGAAATACGCTCAGATTTCTACTTGGCAATATAGATGATTTCGACCCGAATGAGCAAGTCGTAGCCTACGACCAGATGTTTGAAATTGATAAGTGGGCGGTGCAACAGCTGCAAAAGCTGATTGCGAATGTAACTGAAAACTATGAGAACTTCGCCTTTCACAGGGTTTTTTCGCTTATATACAACTTTTGCACGGTCGAGATGAGCAATATCTATATGGATGTGCTCAAGGACAGGCTTTACTGCGATGCGTCGGACAGTTTGTCTCGGCGAAGCGGGCAGACGGCAATGTATAAAATACTGGATTGCCTTGTTCGGATGCTGGCGCCCATATTAGTGCACACCGCAGAAGAGGCGTGGGCAGCGATGAAGTTTAAATCGCAAGATGTTGAAAGCGTACATCTGGCCCAGATGCCGAAAGTCGACGATTCAATTGATTGGCGCAGTGAAGAAGGCAAATGGGCTAAGATAATGAAGTTGCGAGACGAGGTTTTGGGAAAGTTGGAAGATTTGAGACAAGACAAAAAGATTACAAGCAACCAAGAAGCTACTGTTAAGATTAGAACCACTGATAACGATTTGGTTTCGTTGATAAAGGATAAAATTACGGAGAAGAAATTTGCTGCTCTTTGTATTGTTAGCGGAGTGGATCCTGGTATTATTAGCAAAGTGGAAATTGAAAAACTTGGAGGAAGACTCTATTATAATGGTGTTGATATTACCGATGAAATGCCAAATGTAATCCACATCGAAGCCAAAAAGAGCAGTTATCCAAAATGTCAGCGCTGCTGGAACTATTGGCCGAGCGTTGGAACCGATAACGAGTATGCTGATTTGTGCAAACGATGCGTTGGGGTGGTTAGTAAAACCTCTTAGCATACATACTAAGATGCCCTGCATTTTTTTATGTTAGCGATTTTCCCGCTCTGTCAGCGCAGCTTCCAGGCCCTTGCGGGCTTGGGTATGGTTAGGATTGATTTGCAATGCCTGACGATAGTGGCTGATTGCCTCTCCGAGCTTGCCCTGTAATTGAAGCGCACTACCCAGGTCGCAGTGCGTTTCGGCATCGCCGGGCTTGAACTGCATGGCTTGACGATAATGATTGACCGCTTCGTCAAGCTTGCCCTGTAATTGAAGTGCAAGGCCCAGGTTGTAATGCGCATCGGCATAGTCTGGCCTAAATCGCACCGCCTCACGGAAGTAGCTGATAGCCTCATCGAATTTACCCCGCCCTGCCAGCACGCTGCCGAGGTTGTTGTACGCATCGGCATTGTCGGGCCTGAGCTGCAGCGCTCGATGGTAGTGGCTGACCGCCTCGTCGAGCTTGCCCAGTAATTGAAGCGCTATGCCCAAGTTGTTGTGCGCGCCGTCAGAGTTAGGGTCGGCCTGCAGGGACCGACGATAGTGGCTGACCGCCTCGTCAAGCCTGCCCTGCAGTCTAAGCGTGTTGCCCAGGTTGTAATGCACTGCTGGCGCATTCGGACTTACCGTCAGCATATGCTCATAAAGGCCCACCGTATCTCGCCAGTGCACCAGGTACCGCCGGGTGGCGACTGCCTCTGCACCGGCTAATATCACCACGATTATCACAACCGCCACACGCCGCATTGTGCCCTTGCCGGCACCGCCGATGCCACAAAACCAGCCCAAAAACGATGCCAATACCATCAATAGCCCTACCGAAGGCAGGTAGGCAAATTTATCCGACGCAATCACCATGGTAAAACCGACCACACCCATAGTCGGGAAAATTGCCGCAAAGAAGAACAGCCAGCCCGTCAGCGCTGCCCGCGTCCAGCGCAGCGAAATCACCAACAGAGGAATCAGTATACAGGTACCGATGACACCAGCCAGCACCACCGGGTTTGACAATCCCAGCGGCTCCGGATACACGTAGT
>JAUWIG010000054.1 GCA_030605475.1 Planctomycetota bacterium
TGTGCCGGCTTGGCCGGGGCCTTTTGCATATCGCTATATGAGTAGAATTTAAGATTACCGTAGTAATTCAAATCGAAGGATTTGCCCGCCGCCTTGCGTGCGATTTCCACGCATCGGCAATTAATGATATTTTTAGCCGAGCCGGCAGGGTCACCCGGGTACATCAGCGAATCACCATCAACTTCAAACAGCATATCCAGAGGGATGCCCTCGGCATACGTCTGGCCGGCGGCGACGTGGGCATCGCGGACCTGAGGGTCGCCGGAAGTTAGCCAGGCCTTCAGCTCGACCCCGGCATCCTTCATACCGGCGTGGCGTCCGGTGCCGACAGCACCTGCAGTCTGGGTGCGAGCGATTCCCAGGGCCCTGGCCCTGTTAGAGCCGAGAGTTGTCTTGATGCGGGCCGTAAGCTCACTCAATCCCTCGCCGGATTCCAGACCGGTGCGGAGCTGGTTGGCGACAAGCTTTTGGGTGGTGCGATTGATACCGGTGATTTTGGTTGTCGAAATAACGAGCTTGCCCTTAATCGCAGGAGTGCGCTTTACCCGCCCCACCGCCTCATCGAGCTTATCGCCGGAGAGACCGAGAATTTCAGAGAGACTTTGACGGATACCGAGCTCGGAGGCCTTCTCAAAAAAGACATTGTTAATGACCTTGATTTTGCTATTCTCAACTTTCAAATCGAAGACGACGCGGGCGATTAGCTGTTCGGCATCGGCCTTCGCAGCTTTGCCGGCTTCCTTGAAGGCATCAGTTAATTTTTTGAGAAGAATCCGCTGCTCACGTAAAAAGTATTTTCGCATCGCTTCGGTGTACTCCCGCTCGATGCCCGCCCAGGAGACATACCAGTTACGCCAGATGCGAAGCCGCTGCTGTTCGTCTTCGGCCTTAGAGTTTTGAGTTTTAAGTTTTGAGACGCCGTTTCGCCGGACTTCCCCCCCCTCTTCTTCGCCTTCACCCTCCGGCATCGATGGACCGGTGAGACCTTCCAGGCCGGCCTCGAGGGCATAAGTTGCCGGGACCTGGCCCATACCAATCCACCAATAGTCGCCCCAGGGCTGGGCCTGGTAAGGTAAATCGTGGGTTTCAATAATATCGTTTAGAGTGACACCCGCCTCGATAAAACTGAGGACTTTTTCAGATACCTCCCGCTGGTGCTCCTGGACGACCGGATGCTGGCTGGCATCGAACCATGCAAAGACTTTTTTCTGGACGATAACGGCCTTATGCTTTGCAGCGCGGAAATACTTATTCTTCGATAAAGACCGAGTGCGGGGACCACTATAGAATTTTGCATCTTTTAGGTCTATACCCTCAAAGCCACCGCCGAGCCATTTCGAGCCGGAGAATTTTGCGAGGATACCAGCTGTGATTTCGTCAGCGAAAAGCGTTGCCAGCGGAACAACCGTATTGAAGATAAAGTCCTGCATTGCCGGGCCATGCGAGTACTGGGCCTGGGTTATGAGGCCGGCAACACCAGGAGGAACGCCGAAGGTAGAGCAGATTTTTTTGTCGCTCATCTCGGTAATTTTCGCGACCTGCATATCTGTCATCTTCATCGCGAGGGTCTTGATATCCATTCCACCTGTTAGAACCGCCGTGCGCTTAGCTTGGCCAGCGCCCTTGTGGCGTGCGTCGAATTGGCTGCGAATCATTTGTACCTGGTCTTCATCGAGCTTGCCCTGGGTGGTAAGAATAGCTCCCGGTTCGGCGGCGTTTGCCAGGGCGTTTGAATTATAAAGGTCGGCGGCGAAGCTGTAGTTGATATTTAGCTTGCTTGCCGTTGCAGGGCCAAGGCCGTGAAAGCGGTCGTAAGGATTGAAGTTCTTCCACTGATAAACTTCGTCGAGGGGAAACTTCGCCTGCTGGCCACCGAAGCCTCTGAATTCCCAGCCAATTAGAGCTCCACCGGCGGTTCGGTCGTGAGTAATCGGGTGCATCTGAGTGCCCGAGACGACCATGATTTGCTTTGGCTGAGTGCCATCGGTATCTATAAAGACCCAGAATACATCGCGGCTTAAGGCATAGTGACCGACAGTATCGGTTGCAAATTTCTGCCAGCTCAACGAAAGGTTGTTAAAAAGCAAATCATAAGCGGGACCAGACTCGATAATCTTCTCATCGAGCGTCGAGAGGACGAGAGGCAGGCCTGCGATGGAGTTGATAATTTTATTGACGCAGGTAAAGACCAGGGCGACCTGGGCATAAGGCTTGGTGGGCTTGCTGTCTCTGGAATCCGGCATATCGTGGCCGGCCAGCCACATCTGGGCGTACTGACTTATGCCGAACGATTTCTTAGCCGACTCGACCTGCCGGTCAATACCGCACTTTAACATTTCAGCGGCCTCGGAACTTAATTTTTCCACTGTTTCCATTTAATTCTCAAAGCAAAATACACTGAGGGACTACAACTTCGTCCGATGCCAACAAAGAGAGTCCTCCGGCCCAAAACCTGTCGGCATGGCCTTCCTTTGTATGTTCAGAATCAAAGCGGACATGGCCACCGGTAGTCATGATTTTTTTAACGCTGTGCAGGTCGTCACGTAATACGCGTGATACTGGGATTCTTATTCTGCGGTCCTCAAAGGCCCGCAGCATCCGGGTTGCCATATCACTTTTAGATTTCAGAGTAAAAGATATTGCTTCAACGCGGTACGGGTCAAATTCGTCAACAGTATCTTCGGCCAACTGCATACCAATGCCAGTCTCATCGATGCAAGCGCGAGTAAGATTAATCTTCCTTATGATGTCAGCAAGAAGGCTTTGCTGCTCTCGGAACTTGACCTTGTTAAATACAAGCAAAAGTCGGTTCCAATATACATCGCCGAGCAGTTCATTTAGCCAGAGAATTGAGCGGTCTTTTTTGCGGCCGACATCAAAGCCGCCGTAAACAGGACCGACCGGCTCAAAGCTAAAGGCGTTAAGGTCAAAATCTTCATAAAGAATTTCCAGCGGGACCGTATCATCCTGACAGCTTGCAATAAGCTCGTAGCTCAAAAGGGTCGAGGCCTCATCTATAAATTTATTCTCGAACTCCTGCTGCCAGGCCTCTTCATCATCGATAGCGTCTTTTAATTCCTGTATATTGTGAGGGACGCCATCGGCAACTGCCTGGTAAATACCAACGGAATGTTTGCTCCAGCCATTGTCACTGGTTATTAGTGCATGAAATTTATTGCCCTTGCCCTGACCCGTCGAAACAATTCTGATTTTGTAGCCGCGTGATATGGTAGGGAAAAGGGCCTTCCATATCGCGGCGGAATCCTTGTGGAAGGCAAATTCGTCGAGGACAACACTCGCCGAAAAACCACGAGCCGTGTCAGGGTTGGCGGGTAAGCCGAAAATCCTTGCGCCATTTGGCAGTGTAATAGTCAACAGGGTGTATTTGGTATCTTCAAAAAACGTCTCCTCGATATCCGATGCGGCGATAGAATAAGCCCTGCAGTGCATGCTTACCTTCTGCATCAGCTCTTTGCTCTGGCGTTCGCCGGCACTGAGCAGAACCCAATCGTTACCGGTCTCGATGGCATCGTCAACTACCTCGAGAGCAACGATAAAGCTCTTGCCGATTTGGCGGCACATGTGCCCTATCTTGAAACGACTTTTGTCCGCCATCCACCGGTTCTGAAAGCCGTACAGTGGCACTGCGACTGTGCTTCTCTGTGAATCGTAAATATGTGTTCCCGCTGCCATTATTTCTCAACTATTCCATAAACCTGCTCTCTGATTGCTTTGAGAACATCAGGGTCAATTTTCTTTGTCTTTGCGATTTCAGTAATGGCCTTGTCGGCTTTCGCCGCTTTTTCTTCCAGCTGCTCGCGGATGTACTCGTCCGCCTTGATACTAACTGCCGTGCAGTCTTTAACAGCTCGAGCAACGTTGTTAATCTCCTTCGCCGTCAGGCTCTCCTGTGATGCAAATTCAATTACCTGGGCGGTAATCATCTCGGCAGCCGCCTTCTGCGTAGCGCTCGCTTTCTCGGCAGTAAGGTCCTTCATAACGTCCCGTACCATAACACCGGCGTTCTTCATACGTGCCAGCATTTGCATTCTTAAACCGAACCGGCCCATCGCCGATTCGCTCACCATAAAGCCCTTTCGATGACAGTAAGCGACAAGGTCCTCGTAACGAGGCTTACCGGGACGATAGCCCTCAAAATCAGATGGCCACTCATCGTCAACCAGCATGCGGGTCAAGGTATCCCGCAGGGATGCCGGCAGCTTGTCGATAGTGCTGTGCGTTCGTCTTTTCATTGAATATCAAACCGTTCCGCCGTTTGGATGGTTCGGCGGCATCTTTGTTGCAATCCAGACTGCAACTATAATAATTGCAATCACGATAAGCACTTTAGCCATATCAAATCTCCAGCGCAGGGTCGGTCTGGACCCTGTCGGCAATCTCCTTACCCTCGGCAGTCAAACGAAGGCATTTGTCCTCGTAGCTGTCAGCGCCGCCGAGCCGGTCATCTATGAATTCGATGTAGCCCTTTTGCTTAAAATAAAACAGGTCCTTCTGCAAAAGTGACAAATCGTAGTTCTCGTCAAAGCCGCATATCACCCTGTACAATGAGCGGACCTGCAACGGCGAAGGGTACAAACGATTAAGATTGCTCAGAATTAAGAGCCGCATCTGCTTGATTTTTGTCGCTTCAGGTTCCGCCATTTAAGCCTCCGTTTTTAATCTCTTTCACAATCTCACGGGCAATATTGCCACTAATCTGCGGCAGCTGCTCGACGACGGTCATCTTGCCCTCGAGACGGTTCATACCCGCCGTTAAATTGTCGAGTGAGCGGCGCTGAAAACCGGTCTCCCGCAAAAAGGCCTCCTTGGGGACAAAGGTGCGCTCGCAGTCAACTTTGCAGGCGGCAAAATTCGACTGAACGCTCTCTACCTTGCCTTCGGCTTTAGTGACGCGATTATCTACACCCTTAACACAATGCTTTATCGACCGCAGATTCACCGCAATCAAACTGCCAACTACGACAATGGCAGCGCCTATAATTGAGGCCACGATAGTCCACATAGTTACACCCTTTTTGCTAAGGTTTAAGTTCGGTTACCAGGCGTTTGGTCGGCTGTGATTGCTGTGCTGCGTTTTGCGCATTCTTAAAAGCTTTCAGGACACCAACTGGTAACTTGAGCGATGAGAGGTTTTGTTTGAAAAATTCGTTACCCTGGACGATTTCCTTTAAGGCCTTATTTTTTTCGCGGGCAAGCTTGAGCCAGTCGAGCAGCCTTTTGCCTCCGAAGCCAGCACTGCCAACACCAAACAAAATCGCAAGCTCGGCGGCAAGAGATAACCCCCCTTCCACCTGTTCAAGGACATCGCCTGCTGCCGGCCGCTTAGCAGCATCAGCCTGGGCCTGGGCAGCGGTCGTGGCGTAATCTACAATTACAGGGTCCTTCGGCAGGCCTATGTACTTTAAGGATACCACAGTTGACTCGACCTGCTGCTTAGCCGCCGGGCTGTGCGCATCGGTACCGCTTGCCTCGATGTCGCGAGCCGTTATGTGGGACTGCCAGGCAAGTTTTTTCTGTGATTCGCTGGGGGCGAAGCGAAGATGCTCCTCGCAGCCGCAGGACAGGAGCAAAAGAACACTGATGCTTAAGATAAGAATTGCGATTGTGATGTGGGTTTTCATTTTGACATCCCTTTCAAAATGAGTTTGAAAATTGTTAACAGGCATACGTACCTGCTATTTCCCGGCGGGGCTTATCCGCCTGTGGCGGATAAAAAAAGAACGCCCGCCCGTTGTATTACTCACAACCGGCGAGCGTGATTTACTGCTCGTTGGCGGACGCTACAGACATCCGCCTATTAGACTTTACTACAAACTACACGGATGCTTCGTCAATGTAAAGAGGTTTTCTTTAAAAAATTATTTTTTTTAGAGGTTCCAAATTGGTCAGATTTTTCCCATCAGTTTGTATATTTCTGACCACGCCTCGCCCCGCAACTCTATTGATTTGTTCATCAATCGCATATAATCCCTGTTGTAGTACCAGGCACCGTTTTCGCACTTTTTGGGATTATCCCTTTCATAAATCAAAACATCGATTTCTGCCTGTATTGCACCCCCCAACAGGCTTATAGCCTTTTCGAATAACTTCGATTCTCGGCCAAACCACTTTATGTTTAATTGGAATTCTACGTTATCATTCAAACGAGCGATTAGCAGATTTCGTGTTCCTTCAGATAACGAGGGGTCTTTTAGGCGCGCCGACAGGTCAAGCTCACCAAGCAGCTTACATAAATTTTGTAGCATATTACCCGTTCCTTGGACTGATGATGGATTGTAATATGCCGGATATATTGATTCTGAGTCCACAGATGGACGAGAGGGGGAAATTTGCCCATAGATGTAAATACTTAATATCAAAGCGGATATAACCCCCAAGGCGGCAAAAAAACCAGTCCTATATGCGACAGGTGAGCTGGTCCATATTTTGGTTATAAAGTTCGATTTAGAAGGGAGTTGAGAAGGCACAACAATCAGCGGCTTTTCAAATTTCTCAGGGGTAAAATCCTCTTTGCATTTTGTACATTTGACAGCTTTGCCTTTGTATTCGTCGGGAATGGTAAGAACATTTTTGCAATATGGGCACTGAGTTTTCATAAGTTAAGCACGCGCCTTACGTTTTTTCTTTGATTTCGGCATTTCAGAGGCAAGTTCTCTACGTAATTCATCTAACAAGCGTTTTTCCTCAGGTGTGGGCAATTTGAATTTGACAAAGTATTTAATGTTTTGAATCGTCTCTTCTATATTTAAAGCGAGCGTTTCATCCCCCTTTTTTACCAATTTGGAATGTTCGCTATCAGGCCTTTGATTAACTATTTTTCGTAGTTCCGCAATCTCATTCGGTTTTTTGCCCTCAAGAAACAATAAGCCGATGGAGAGGAGGTCTGTCATAGTAAAGCCACAATTAACCAGCTCCTCGGCTATTGGCCTTACTCTTGCCCTCAAATCTTTTGTGCGCATGCCCATAATCAGAAAAATAGTAAAAATTTTTTGATTTGCAAGTCTTTACAAAATATACATTTATATAAATAATGTAAAAAAAGTAAGATTTTACTTGATTTCAGCCGACATATAGTTTAGTTTCGCTTAACACGGAAAGGTGGCCAAATGCGAAAAGTGGACCATATAAATTTTACTCGTAAAAGAGACCCTGAATTATTAGCCAAGCTCAATGCCACAGCTCCTTATCAACGCCGCAAGGTCCACGACCTTGCCCGGTTCATTCTTCTGCAATGGCTCGATAACCAGATAGACGAGCTCGGCATTACCGTTGATTACTCACAACCGGCCAGCGTGGCCGGTTGAAATTAATATTATCCCCGGCGGGCTACAGACCCGCCGGGACGAGAACAACCCCTGCGGGATGCAGCCTGCAGGGCTGATATAAAAGGGAAAGTTCCTCCGTGAAGAACAGTAAGATACAAACAAGACAGAGCAATGTCAAGAAAAAAATCAGCCACAGATTTCACGGATTACTTGGCACAATATTTCTTCTTTTTCTTTTTATGCTTTTCATCATTCTCCTCCGGAGCCAGACTCTGATGCCGTTAATAGAGTCTGGCTTTAACAGTAATCCCCAGCGTACTGGGACCTACAATACCCCCCCTACGAGAGAGGCGGGCGGAACGGTGCGGTGCCGTGACACCTTCCGCCCGCCGGCAGTTAGCGATTGGCTCGATAGACTGATTGAGAAAATCCGGCTCGTCGAATCGAGTAACAAACTCAATCCCCCTGATGGCGATGGAGGAAATGCCATCGGGCCTCTGCAAATCCATCAGTGCGTTATCGACGATGTAAACGAAAAATTCGGGACGAATTTTACAATCGACGACTGCCGCAAAATCGAATCGGCGGAACTGATTGCAAGGCTTTATATTCAGTGGTGGATGGACGCTTACAAGGAAGAAATCGCAGCTCGCATCTTCAACGGTGGGCCGCGAGGATGGCGAAAGAGAAGCACCGATGGGTACTATAAAAAGATAAGAAAAGTAAATATCGCGGGGTAGTCAAGTGGATATTGATGTTGTTGAAAAAGCAGAAGACGGCATAACGAATGTTTTTAACGATACATCCGTTAGCCAGACAGAGACAAAAGCACGGCTGGAAGAGTTAATTGATTTTATTCGGGACATGTTAAATACATTGCCAAATTAAGCTTTATGATTCAGTACGCGAAAGAACAGACAAGCCAGAAAACAGTGGCTGATATCGTCTGTCCGAAGTGCCAGAGGTCCTTGGTGGGCTACGCTATCATCGACGAAGGTCGAGACAGATACAAACGTCAGCTCCGCAGCTATATGGGCTGGTGCCATCACTGCCAGATAGGGTTCGAAGTAATCCAGTTCAAGGTCGGTGATAAATGGCACATCCACAAACATCGATACTACGCGGCTATTACTACCGTCGGTAAGGCCTTGCCTCTGAGCGACTGGCAGGTTGTCAATGAACTGCCGCAGCCGCCTGCCGTGGTAATCGGACCGGGGGACGATTACGATATGCCGTTTAACCCCAAAGTTGCAGACCTTTTAGAGAAACTTCGCAATGCCCTGAAATCGACCAGCCAGGTCGCGGAAGGGCTACTGAAATATCTAAGGGGCGAAGAATGATGGACCCTAATTTGATAACAGCCCTGGAGCAAATTACAGAGGAATTAAAGCTTAGCAAAGAGTACCTGCTTTTCCTTCTAATTATTGTTGGCACGAGATTTATTTTATGGTGCTGGCAAGATGTGATGGGTAAAAAATGAGCGAGTACCTTGACATCAAAAAGGCAGCAGAGCTGTTTGGCTGGACCAGGCGGCATGTTTGTCGATTATGTGAAGATGGCAACCTGCCAGGTGCCGTGAAGGTAGGTGGTCATTGGAAAATACCACGAACAGCCGACCCCAGACTTGCCATGCCGGAAAATCTGCCGAACCTAAACGAGCTGCATAACATTCCTGCCAACAAAAGAGATGAAGCATTGCGCTGCTTGGGGGTCATTCGGGACTTTGAAAGGTTTGTAGATGCCTTTGCCGGTAAGCGGTCAGGGGCACTCGCTATATATGTGACCCAGGAAAAGGTCACCAAGCGGTCGCTCGAACGCTGGATGGCCAAGTATCGCACCCAGGGGCTGCTTGGCCTGGTTGATACGCGGGGCGGGGGGAAATTCATAAGCGATATGATAAGCGACGAGGCGTTCGAGCTGTTCAAATCAATGTACCTTACCCAGCAGCGGCTCAGCGTAAAGACCTGCTGGCAGAATATTTGCTTTAAAAATAAAGATGAACAAAAAGGCTGGAAGATTCCGAGTCTGCAATTTATGTATCGATATATCAAAAATCAAATTCCGCTGAGCGTCCAAATCTTACACCGCGAAGGGCTGAATGCATACGTAGCCAAGTGCGCACCCTACATCGAGACCGACCCCGACAGTGTCGCCCCCGGCCAGATTTGGGTCGGAGACCATTCGCAGTTCAATTGCTGGGTTCGGCATCGCGGCAAGTGGATTCGGCCCTGGGTGACCGCCTGGCAGGATATGCGAAGCCGAACCATTGTAGGATTTCACATTTCAGCATCGCCTAACCAGACGACGATTCTGCTGGCAATGAAGCGAGCTATCGAAAAGTACGGACCGCCGGACAGCGTCAAGATAGACAACGGCAAGGACTACGATTCGGAGTGCTGGACGGGGACGACTAAGGTAAAAAGACGAACTCTTAAACGTGGGTACATCGATGAGCAGATGGTGGCTGGTATCTATGCGATGATGGACGTGGGGGTGTCGTTTGCAATCAAATATCACCCGCAATCAAAACCACTCGAGCGATGGTTCGATACGCTGGACAAACAGTTTACAAAGACGATTCCGACCTACTGCGGCAAGGACACGGACCGCAAACCGGATTATCTAAACGACTTATTAAAAAGCGAAAAGGCAATCAAAGAAGCCCACGATTTGGCTGGCTTTGCCGAAACGGTCGGTCAGTATGTGGAAGTCTATAACCACTCGGCCCATACAGGCAGGGGTATGAACAATAAATCACCGGCACAGGTTCTGGAGACCAGGCAATCACGGCGGGTAATGGTCGAGGGTGTGGCGGATTTACTGCTGCGAGTATGGAGCGGGGAACTGACCATCGGTAAAAACGGTGTGCGTCTAAAAGGGATGTGGTACGGGCAGTACGATATGCAGCTGGCCATCCATCAAGGTAAAAAGGTCCGCGTTGCCTACGACCCGGACGACCTGCGGCGGGTCTATGTTTACGATGCCGCGACGTTAAAACTGATAACAATAGCCGAGCAAAATCAGCTTGTCCAGTACGGCTCGGCGGTATCAGAAGAGGCCTTCCGAACGGCAACACAGCAAAAGGCCCGAGCGCTTAAGGTCACCCGCCAGTTCCGCGATTCGCGACTTGCCGCGAATATGGACCTTACATCGCTGACGCTGCGGGCGATGCAGGAAGGGCAAAAGGAAGTTACTGAAAAGTCCAGAGAAAAGACGCTGAGGCCCGTGAGGACGCCGCTGGATTCGCAGGTACGTGAACACGAAAGACGAGAAATTATTAAGGCGGTTAAAAAAGCCGCCGGGGCGGAATCGCTGGAGGCGGTGCTGGATTGCGATTTCTCTCTCTTGAAACCGGAAAATAAATATGCGGATGTGAATCTATTCGATGAATGACGAGAGTATCCAAAAAAGCTTAGAGCGGGATGCTCGAGTAGTCAAGGAAAGGATTCCAGAAGAGATGACGAAGATTAATGCACAGCAAAAAGCCCAGTCGCTGCGCAGCTTTATGGAAAGGCACAAATACAGCCAGGCAAAAGTTGCCAGGAGGCTCGGCGTTAGTACCTCAGTCATAAGCCAGTTTCTTAAGAACAAATATGCCGGTGACATTCCAAGTCTCGTAAATAAGGTCGTAGACGTAATTAATACGGTGGACCGGCGGGAACGCAGGATTCGGAGCAAGCCGTTTATCGAAACTACCGTTGCAAAGCGGATAGGCACTCTCATAAAACAGACGAGGGCGTTCGCAACCGACGAGGAAGGGACGATTGCGATAGTTATCGGCGACAGCGGGCATGGTAAAAGCGTTTGTTTGCGGCAATACGCAGAGGCAAATAAGAATACCGTTTATATTCTGCTGGACGATGCGATGAGCTCAACGAGGGTGTTTTCGGAGATTGCCCGCAAAATCAATATCGACTCGTCCGGCTCAACGGATAATATCGCCAGGAGAATCATTGCTGAGCTGCAAAACAGAGAGATAGTCATAATGATTGACGAGGCATCAGGCCTTACAGTCAAACAATTAAGTCAGCTGCGGACGGTTATAGTAGACCAGTGCCGATGCCCACTGATATTGGCTGGCAATGCCGACCTGTTAAAGACAGTAATGCAGCCGAAGACCAGGCGGGGATTCGAATCGCTGGACCAGTTCAGGTCACGGCTTACATATATTCTAAATCTCGATGCTATAGCCAATAGCAAGAATGGCGGCCTGTATACCGCCGAGGATATTCGTAAACTCTATGAGTTCGGCGGAATACGACTGACTACCGATGCGGTTGCTACGCTGCGTAATATCTCCAAGACCCCACAGTCTGGCAGGCTGCGGACCTGTAATCGTATCATTGTAACTTTACACGTGGCGGAACTGACTAACAAGCAAGAAGACAAGATAGGTCAAATCAACACGGAGCTTATCCTTAAAGCAATCGAGTACCTGGGCCTGCCGGTAAAGGTATATCTACCTGTGACTATAAAAGAAAAGGTCGAAGAGACCCAGGAAAAACCGGCTGCGGCAAAGGCGGGATAGAAAAATGTTAAGTTTTGGACAACGGCTTCGAAAAGCGAGAAAAGATAAAGGCTTAAATCAAGCTGAGCTTGCGAAAATACTTGGCTTCAAAGCCGGCGGCTCGGTCTCAAATATCGAACACGATAAAACCCCATTAAGCATTCAAACTCTTGCGAAAATTACTGATGTGCTCAATGTAGACCTGCACTGGTTAATCACAGGCCAAGCTGCTTTTAATAAAAACTTTTACAAATTACCGCAACCTTGTAAAGCGTCTCGTGCCTGGCATCGACGAGTACATCTATAATGAATTAATGGGTCTTTAAATGCTCAACAAACTACAAATAAAGCTGCTTCAAACGGCTGTTAAGGCGGCGGGATTGCGGGGCAAAAACTGCGAAGGAAGATACCATCTCTTGCTCGGTGCGTACAAGCAGCCAAACGGGCGGCCGGTTACGAGCTGCAAGCAGTTGAACAACTCGCAACTCGAGGACATGCTGGCGATTTGCGAAGCGCACGGCTGGCGGATGCCGGGCAAGCTGGCAGATTTCTTCCGCTCCAAAATTACGGTCCACTACGATGTAGCCAGCTTCGCCCAGCAGGAAGCGATTAAGAATCTTGCCGGGGACCTGGGCTGGGACAATAGGCAGCTGGCCGGAATGCTCAGGCGAATGACCAAAGACTCAGTATCAAGCGTGACCACACTTTCACCTTCACAGGCATATAAAATTACAGAGGCACTCAAAGTGATGTTCGGCAGGACCCGGGGCAAATACTACTCAAACTTGAGGGAAATTCAGGAAGACATGGAGGTAGCCACGGATGGCAAAAAAACGTGCCAAGTCGGATAAGCAAGCCACTCTACAAATCGCCGACTGGCAAAAAGCGGACGAATACGTTCGTATCATCGGCGACTTGCAGATGCAAATCACACAGGCCGAGCGGACTGCAGCCGACGATATCAACGAGGTCAAGCTTAAATTGGCCGAAGAGGTAGAACCACGCCAGGCGGCAATCAAATTACACCTTCGCAGCCTGGAAGCGTTCTGCGAAACCCACCGGCCTGATTTCAAAAAGAAACGAAGCCGCAAGCTCAACTTCGGCACCCTCGGCTGGCGGCACAGTATTTCTATAAGGACAAAAAAGAACACGCTCGAGCGAATAAAAAAGGTTTTATCGAGAGCCAAAGCCCTCGCGTGTATTCGTGTCAAAGAGGCGGTGGATAAAGAGGCCCTGGCTAAGCTCACGGACGGGCAATTGGCCAGTGTCGGGGCTCGGCGGGAAGAAAAGGATGTCTTCTTCGTCGAGCCAGATTTACCGGAAGCGGTGGATTATGTTGAATGAATCAAAGTTCAGAATAGAAGGTGACGGCTTAGTAAACAAAAAGACCGGAATTCCAATACCTGATGAAGAACCGGTGTTCGTTTTTAGAGCCAAAGACAAAAGGGCCTTAGCCGCCCTGGTAGCTTACCAGGTACTGTGCGATTTTGGCGAGCATCGCGACTTGATTGGAGTACGAATCGAGGCATTTCGACAGTTTACAAAAGATTATCCGGAAAGAATGCAAGAGCCGGATTAGTAAGATAAGCAATGAAAGTACATGTGCACGTTTACAAGGTGGTAGGGAAAGCAGAGATTGACCTTAAGAGCAGCTCAATTAAAAAGGCAGAGCAAAAGGCCTTACGTGCTATAAAAAAAGTAAAGAATCCCAAATGTATATTTGGCAAATCAGACTACAAATATATTGCTATAGGATTTGATGTGAGTAATGACAAAACTAAACATAACAACCCTTGAGGCGGCGAAGTGTTTGTCGTTTCTCGAATCGGCGGACGAGCCGCTCGTGGCGGCGGAGCTGGCGAGGAAGCTGAGACTATCCGGCAGCCGCGAATCACAGAGGCGTCACGTGCGGGCACTCGTAGAGCACCTGCGGGATAACGGCTCGATGATTATAGCGACCCTGCAGAACGGCTACTGGCTTACCGAAGATTCGGCCCTGTGGCGGGACTATCTGGAGGGTAGGCAAATCGACGCAAAAAGGATTTTAGGCGAGACGCACAAGCGAAAGAGAACACTGGCCGATGCGCAGGGCCAGGGATTATTGTTCGAGCAGCGATTGTGCTGCGGATGCGCAACCTGCGGAGTGACATAAATGGGTTATTTAGGCAATGCTGACAAAGTGATGGCGGATGCGAATAAGATTGCAAGGTTATGGAGAGAAACTGGCACTCCATTATTATCGTTAATGCGCAAATATCACTGCAGTTATCCTATTATTGTTCGGGTGATACGCTCAGTGATTTCAAAAGAAGAGTGGCAACGAATCAGATACCGACATTTGATAAAAGGCAATAAAAAATCCCATTTCAAAAAAGGATGTGTCTCATGGAACAAAGGTATCCATTATAACCCTGGCGGTCGGTCAGTAGAGACACGATTTAAGAAAGGATGCTTACGTGGCTGGGCCGCCCGGATATGGAAACCAGTGGGAACAATTACAATTCGGCACGATAAACCACCGAAGCGGCTGCGAGGCCGAAAACGCAAAGAAGGTATGCCACCCTGGCGTGGAAAATCAAGGCGATGGGTTAAGGTAAAAGACCCTGGGTGGCTGCAGGTCAGGTGGATTCCTTATGCCAGGTACCTTTGGGCACAAAAACACGGGCCGGTACCAAAAGGATATTTTGTTGTCCATAGGGACGGCGACCAGATGCATGATGAGATTAGTAATTTCCGACTTGTGGACAGGCGAGGGCATTTAGCCTTGCAAATGAAGCGGGACCCGGGGCACGAACTGCGATGCAGGGCGGCTGCCGGAAAAGCAACAAGACGACGTCACGAAACTAATCGACAAATGAGACAGCTTTACGGTCCACAACATAATCTTTTTGAATGCGCAAATTGCGGAGCGGATTATAAAGGTCGGAAATCACCGAATCAGTGTATCAAATGCGGCCATGGTAGTTTTTTGAAAACAAGATATCGACGGGTGGGATAAGTTATGCCGGACGAAAACGAAATAGTAACCGTTATGCTGACACCTGACCATAGATTGAGACTCTACGGCCAGATAACGACCCAGATGGAGAAGCTGGGTTATAATCCCTGTGATTACAGCTCACTTAATTTGGGCTTCGAGCTGCCGCCTGAATGGCCGGTAGACAGGAACACTCAGCCGACATTGGCACAGTTAACCGTACTGGCGTGTAAGCTAAAGATGAAAATTGTCATCAGGGAGCTGTATCTGGAAGTGCGAAGACCATGCAGGGATTGACAGATAGCGTAGAGTATCAGGAGCGAGCTGCGATTCGCGAATTTGACGGTGGCTTGGCGAAGCCGAAAGCTGAATTGCTGGCCACGGAAGATATAGCACAGCGAGCAGACCAGCAGCTGCAGAAAGAGCCGCAATTAAAGACGCTTCAGGACTATCGTGATTATCGAGACCAGGTCGGCAAGGCGTTTAGAAGCGAGCAGGACCCAGAGCGAAAAGCCCGGCTGTTTAGTAAATGGATGGACCTGAACGGACAAATTCTTGAGATAAAGAAAGAGGTTGCGTAATGACCAGGAAAGGATACGCTGCGGGGACAGAAATGGAAGGTGGCTACCCATCGGAAGCCGACATTCTTGACTACCTCCAGGAACACGGAATTGAGCTTATTACAGACAATAATCCCAATCTCATAGCAGAATTTATAAAGTTTGTCTGGGGCCTCTCAAATGCCCATGACTGGGTCTCTACCCTCGGTGTCTACTGTCCAACGCCCACGACCTTCAACGTGCGGGCCGGCAAATATCTTTTCGCGGGGGAGGTTAAAACCTACACACCCGGCGACGCGGTGGACCCGACCGACAACGATACGACTTATATATGGCTAAAGCCCGACAATACGATAGGCAGCGACATCGACGGCAACGGCTGGCCTACGACGGACCATATCAAGCTGGCTGAAATTGACGTTGACAGTGACGGTAAGGTTACCGCCATCCGTGACCTGCGGGGCCAGACTTTCCTGCAGTATTTACCGGTTCTGGACGAGGATGATATGGCGAGCGAGAGCGAGACGAAAGTCCCGACCCAGCAAAGCGTCAAGGCCTTTGTCGAGTCCCATATTCTTTGTTATGAAAACAAAGTTCTCTGCTACGAAAATGAGGTACTTATTTATTAGAAGGAGTTTAACAAATGGATGCAAAAGAAAAAACCCTTGCCGTATTGGCCAGTGTGGATTCGGTGGACCTGAACGCAGCAGCAGACACTGAAACAGGTCTCTATACTTGTCCGAAAAACAAAGAGCTTCTACCGTTTGGCGTCAGGCTCTCCAAGCTGTCAGCTGATGCCGCAAATGCGGTCGTGACTTTCGGCAAAACGGGCGGTTCCTGCGATGAATTCCTCGGTGACGTGACACTATCTAATCTGGATGGAACAACTAAAACGACAATTTGCCTGCCTGTTCCCAGTATGACACCACCAGCACAGGTTGTATTTACGGCAGGTCAGGAGTTCGGGGTAGAAATAACCACGCCAGCCGGTGGCGCCTGTACTTGCACAATGGAGCCTCTCGGCAGGATACGTAACGCTTAATTGACGGAATACAGAAATGGGTACGTTACTGAATGACTGTCTTCGCCTCTTGAAGATGAACGATGATGCGGCTAATCCATTCGTTGCAAACAACGTAATAGATAGCACTTGGTATGCCATTGCACAAGTTTACAAACTTGTAAAGCTATTTCGCATTTCCGGCGAGCGCGCTTCAGAATTCGAGATTGGCGGATGGGTTGAGGTTACCGGTTCGACTGGCAATGATGGTTATTACACAGTTATAAGTGTTAGCGAAAGTGGTGGGCTTACAAGTATTTTTGTCTCTGAAGCCATCCCAAGCGCTGTTGTTGATGGAGACTTGCGAGATTTTCGAGCCGGCAAAGCCCAGCAAGATACATCTGTCCTGACTACTGATGGTAAAGTAAATAGTGCATTGTCTTTTAACGGCACCTCTGACTATATTACGTTGGGGCAGTATGATGATATAAGATTTGATGCCAGTAAGGCATATACTTGGACAGCTTTGATTAAACCGTACGATGGCATGATTGAAGGAATTGGCGGAGTCATGCATAACGGGCTGTATGGCGCAGATGGATGGTCTTTCTTCTGGTCTGCTAACGAACTTTCATTTACGAATAACAACGACCCCAGTGAGGTTATTTTAACTGGTTACTTAAGCTACGACAAATGGTATTTTGTTTGCATTACCTATAACAACGGCAATGTCGAATTTTATCTCGACAATCAACTGGTCGGCACAATAGAATCAAGTTCATTTGCCAGCACTACAGATGCCTTTGAAATAGGTCGCTGGTTCTGGGACATCGGCAATTGGGAGTTCAAGGGCGTCATTGATGTCGTAAGTATTTTTGACAGGGTACTCACTCCTGTCGAGAGGGCTTTTTTATGGCATAACAGCTTAGGAAGAGAAGATTTTTCAGTTGCTCATCACGTCTATCGTGGCCAGGATGGCAATATTGACCACGATAATATCGTGGCAATGATGAACCTGAATGATTCGAGCGTTGCGGTGGTGGACCAGGAGCTGCCAGCAGATACGATATGGGATTATGTCCGCCGCCAGGTCAGCGGTTGTGGGTTGGAAAGCGAGGATTCGCCGGCGTGTCAAGTCATCATCGATTCTGCCGGCGATATGATAGGCAATACACCGAATCCGCCGCTTAGCGTGACGGTCGAGAAAGTTGCCGGGGGAAAGTTAAAGCTTCGCTGGCGATATACGCCGGTTTATGAAGAAATTGCCCCGACCGGGTTTCATATCTATATAGATTCCGGCGAGGGTTTTGACTTTGAAACACCCGATGCCACGGTCCCTTACGGCCTGGGCGGGACAGGCGAGTTTTCGTGGACGTCGGACCCTCTAACACATGGCTCGCTGTATCGATTATGCATTCGAAGTTATCGCACAGGTGCCGGCGGTTCACAAAATACCGATTATGTTTCTGAGGTAGCTGATTCAGAAGGCCCTGAAGCAATTACGGGCTTGGTCGCCAGCTGGGAACAGATATAAGCGGGAGTATCGATTATGATTAGCATGGGCGAAATCGAGAGGAAAATTGCCGATTTTACTGATGCAGCAAAAAGTGAACAGATGCAGGCTCCGGATATGGCCCAAAAAACCAAGGCCGTCCGGCATCCCACAGCTGGAGACATTGTCAGAATAAAAAATATTACCAGCGCGAAATTCGAGGCCCACAGCTTTGTAAAAAGGAAAGAATATAACATCAAGGGATACTATTACGATGCGACGTTGCCGGATGCCGAGGAGCTGGGACTGACCGGATTGGGCCTGGCTCAATTGGCAATTATTAGTGAGGAGGTGGAAAAGGTAATAGAAGAGCCGGAGGAAAAAAAGTCGGATGGCATGGGGGTTGCATATATAGGCCAAAAACCACGCAAAGTACGAGTTGCCGAGGGCGAAGAGGTAGAGGTCGGTGACCCAGTCGGCTCAAAGGATGGCAGTGGTATGGCTATAATTGGGGGGCCATACAGAGTGGTAAAAATCGAAATAGAAAACGAGGGGGAAGAGAACGAAAAGACTTTTGCTTGGGTTATTCCTGATGACCACTAAACGCATCATTTGCGAGGAGGAAATACCGGCGAAATCCTTTGCTATGGTTGCCGGATACCATTACAGCGAAGAGAAATTCCTCTCGTTGAAAGCGGCTGATGCTGTTAATGAGGGCGGAGGTAAGGTCGGGACACCAAGCGATAATCATGGTCTCGCCGCTGAGAGCTGCATTTGCATTATAGGGACAGAAAATTACGATGGGAACTATGAGATAGACAGCGTAGAGGAAGACAAAATTATTATTACCGCCGCCTATAAAGAGGAGACCTTTGATGGCACAGAGAAGCTATACAATAGCTTATTTACATTAAAGGCAGCTGCTGCTACTGATGAAGATGGCGGGAAAGTTGGGCTGCCGATAGAAAATCATGGGCTTACGGCTGGCAGGTTCGTTTATATTAAGGGTTCGCAGGACTATGATGGCAATCATAAGATTGAAAGTGTTGAGGAGGGCAAGATTGTCATTACAACAGACTATGAAGTTGAGGAATTTGAAGGCACAGAGCAGGTTTGTGTTATTGATAATCAGTGTTTGGTAGTCGCTAAGCCGAATGCGGATAATTTACCGTTCGCCAAAGTTGTTATCGTGCCGGATGCAGTACCGGCCAAGACGCCTGGCCTTGCCTATATCGATGGGACTCACGTCGTCAGAAGAACCGGCAGCGAAGTGGTGGGGGATAAAGTCGGCACGAAAAAAGATGGCTGGAAAGCCAAAGAGGATTATCGAGGGATATTCCTTGTCGAGGCCCGCCAAGACGATGACCTTGCAGTGAGCTTAACCAGATTACATCCAACCATCTTTATCTGCAATACTAAAAATGGTAAGAAGACAATCCAAGCACTTATCATAGAGGACAATGTGATAAAACCTATCTGGAGCTTTTGGTGTGGTCGATATGTGACAATGGGACGCGATTTAGCTATAGACAGCTTCGGTGGCGTAATTTTTGCCACAGATATTGCAGGTGCTCCTTTTGGTAATTACACGTTATGGAAGCTCAGTGACCAGGGAGAATTCCTTTGGGGCAAGCAATTGTCCAACAACATCACATGGTGCGTAGCGGTTGATGCCGACAATTATATTTATGCAGCGGGCGAACAGGGTGGCACATCGTATGTCTATAAATTTGATGAGGAAGGCAAGGAAGTCTGGAGGTCAACAGACCATCCCTTCACCTACATACATGGCATTGCAGTAGATGGTGACAAAAACGTTTACATTATAGGTGGGGCACACGTCTGTAAACTGTACCCTAATGGGGTTAAGCAGTGGGAAGCAGATATTAAAAACGTGGAGGACCAAGACCTTATCGGATGGTATGTAATAGTAGATAGCAGTGGCAATGTATATGCCGGGGCTACACCCCTTCCAGACGGTGAAGGGTGTATTGGCCTGTTCAAATTCAATGGCAACGGAGCGAAACAGTGGCAGAAGGCATATAGTCTCGGAATGGGACGCGGTATGGCTGTCAGCGGTAACTATCTTTATATCACTGGCAAAGACCGCACCACAGGTGAAACTGTACACAAACTCAATTGTAGTGATGGCAGTAAAGTTTGGTCGAGGATAGACAGTGAGCTTATGGCAGGAATGGCATTAGACAGTAGTGGTAATGTCTATGTTGCAGGAGGTAAGAGTGACATATATCCTGAAGCAACCCTTATTGTATATGATAATAACGGTAATCTGATTTGTACCTATGACACTCGAGCATGGACTCAGAGGATAAAGGTAAGATTATGAGAAGAGTCGTTTGTACTATGAACATACCGGCGAAGTCCTTTGCTGAGGTTGGGGCTTACAGTAGCCAGAAGCTTACCGTAACCAAGCCCAACGAAGACAATGTAGCTGTTGTTATTGTCCCTGAGGCTGTGAATGCGAACAAGGTTGGGCTCGCGCATGTTGGTGGGATTCATGTCATCGAGAGGGCCGAAACTATTTACCCAGGCAACCGTGTTGGTGCGAAAACGGGTAGTTGGCTCGCAAAAAAGGGAGGAGGAGGCAAATTTCTCGTTCTTGGTGTTTTAGGGAACGACCTCATTGTGAGGTCAAAATTAAAGGATTTTGTATGATACGTCTCAAATGTGAAAACACGATACCTGCAAAGTCTTTTGCGATACTTGACTTCTACAATGAAGTGAACTCTTACACTCTCGCAAATGGTAGCCAAGCAACTGATGAGGGCGATGGTCTGACTGGTATACCAGTTGCTGGGCACACTCTGACTGCTACAGACTATGTTCGTATTGTTGGTACTACCAACTATGATGGGGAGCACCCGATTTACAGTGCAACGGCGGGTAAGATTGTTATTGAGAAAATGTATGTTTCCGAAATCTTTACGGGCACTGAGAAGGTCTACAAAAGAGTCAATTCATGGGACGAGAGCTCACAGTCTTTTGTCGCTAACAAGCCAAATGAGGATAATCTTCCTTTTTCAAGAGTTGCTATCATACCAAAGGCAATATCAGTCAATAAACCCGGTCTCGGTTATACAGGAGGCATCCACACTGTTGAGAAGACAGGAACTGTTGTGAAAGGCACCAAAGTGGGCACGAAGGCGGGCAACTGGCAAGCACAGCGGCATACAGATAGTTCATTCCACGTTATTGAGGTAATTGACAACGACCTTGTAGTGAGGCCTTCAGCACGAGACGAGAGGATAGCTAAAGTCTTTATTGGCTCACACGCAATTGACGAGGATGATTGGGCTCGTGCAAGGTTGTGGGGCTTAAACAAGCAAGGTGATGTACTCCGAGGTGATGCGGTTGCACTTACCCCCGTGTATTGTATAGCACTTGATGATTCAGGGAACGTTTACTTAGGCACCTATAGAGGTATTACCGGTTGGTGGGAAGGGGGCGGTCCCAGCACTCCAAGCAGCTATGACCGGAATGTCTGGAAGATGGACAAGTACTTTAAGCCGGTTTGGCAGTATCTACGAAATACCACTTCTGTAACTGACATAACGGTACTCGATAGTCACCCTTACATTATAGCTGGTACTGAAGCGATGAAGATGAAAAGCGATGGAACTGGAATCCTACAAGTGTATCACAATGATGAGAATGGCTTCTATTGTATTGCCGTAGATGGTGATGGATTTGTATATTGTGGCGGCGAAAAAGTAGTGCAGTGGGTAGTAGTCACGTCTTTTTGGAAGTTCAGTAACGCGGGTGTACTGCAATGCAGCTACAACACCGGGGGGATTGTAAAGGGGGTGGGTGTTGACGCAGATGGGAATATACACCTTGCCTCGAATGAAACAGATGAAGATGAATTTGATGCTACGGTCCATAAACTCAATAGCGACTGCTCACAAATAATCTGGACGTATAATACACACGCGAAAAAATTATTCAAATTACGAGTAGATGAAGAAGGTAATGTCTATGTCGCAATCGAGAGAGTTCAAGTCGGCGGAGTTTGGAGGAATATTGTTAAATTAAACAGCAATGGGGAGGAGGAATGGGTGTATGACACAGGAGGCCTTGACGTCTTTGATATTGATGTTGATGATAATGGCATCGTCTATGCGGCCGGCACGTGGAATAACTATGCATCTGTCTGGGTATTAGATAAAAATGGCAACCTTCTATGGAAATTCGACCCAGGAGGTAATAGTGTCTATAGTAGCTTCAGTATTGCGGTAACACCTTAGTTCGAAGGGCATTTACACAGGCTTTGAATAGGCCATAAATGGCCGAAAATTCTCAGAAAAATCAGAAAAAGCAATTTTTTTTGAAGGGCAAAATTTTTTTGGTTTTTTGGAAAATTTTAATTTTTTGTCTTCGCCAGCTCGAACCAGCCATCAGACTGCTACTTTTGGTTTCATAATTCTCCGCCATTTACAGATAATTTCCGCCACTTTGGGTGATAAACTACACCTGTGCTGACCTGGCAAGATGCCTCGGTGTATCCAGAGCCAGAGTAGCCAGTGTTCTCAAAGGATTGATGAACCAACGACGTGAAATGACGAAATGACCAAAGGTCTCCGAGCTTAGCATAAAGCCCGCGAGTGTAATCA
>JAUWIG010000024.1 GCA_030605475.1 Planctomycetota bacterium
TTCATTGTCGTCGTTCGGGCAATTATCGCAGACATCGCCGTGGCCATCGGTGTCCGAGTTGGCTTGATCCTCGTTGTCGTCGTTGGGGCAGTTATCGCACACGTCGCCGTGGCTATCGGTGTCCGAATTGGCTTGATCCTCATTGTCGTCGTTGGGGCAGTTGTCACAGACGTCACCATGAGTATCTGCGTCCGAGTTCTCCTGGCCGGGATTATGAGTATTTGGGCAGTTATCCACACTGTCTGGAATTCCATCACCATCGGCATCAGGTTCACCGGTGATGCCGTTGAACTCAATGGCAGCGATTGCCCAGTCGTCGCTCTCGCTGGAGGTAGCGTTAAACGTGTATGTCCCGGTCGTGGCTGCTTCCAACTCGCCGCCCCATAGCCCCGCGTCAAGCTGGACGTTTGTGCCGGTGGCAGCATCCCATAGCTCGTTGACGTCGGCGCCAAGCGCGAAGGGATCGGTGTCGCCACCATGGGCTGTCGCCGCACCAAAGATGAGTGAGTTGGCGTTCTGTGTGGTGATGTTCGTGGTGATATTCGTGCCACTGGCCGCAAAGGCGCCCGCGTCCGCCCCGATAGGGTCATTCTGGTCGACGCCCGTGAAGTTGACGGCGGCGATGCCAGACGGGTCCACATTAGACGCAAAGCTTACGACGACATCGGCCGTCCCGACCGGAGGTACGATTAGATACCAGATTTCGACTGCGCAGCCATTGTTCGTTCCTGAAGCGGTGACGACAGCCTGGGCGAGGTCGTTCGGGCCGTAGGTGATGGAGCTGACCGACTCGGCGCCCTCGGTCATCGCGCTGACAACCAAGAGGCGGTTGTTTCCCGCCGGGATGGTGTGGGAGAACATTGCGCTCGACCGGGAAGACGACGACATGTTCAGCGTGACGTCACCAGACACCGGGAAATCCGGCGGCTCGGAGACAGTGATGGTAAAGGCCTGATTGGCGTCAGGCGGCTGGTCGTTGCTGGCTTTAACATCAACATCAAAATTACCAGTATCATCAGGAGTCCACTCAATTAGCCCGGTGTTGGGGTCAATCGTCATTCCGGACGGAGATGTGGTCAGCGTATATGTCGGCGGCGGGTAACCGGTGGCATTCACATCGTAGGTATAAAGCCCGCCTACGGTAGCAACGGTAACCGGTATTGAAGTAATCACTGGAGGTGTCACTGGCGGCGAGACTGTCAGCCCCTTGATGCAAATATTCGTATTCGGAAAGTAGGATGTATTGTCCGTAAAAGTCAATCCATCTGTGCTGATGTAACTTTCTCCCGTATTTGCAGTCGCACCGGAGGAGTAGTCTGCAATAGGTTCCTCCATCGGAACGGGATAATTATATCCAGGCGTTGTGAACTTGATTACGATGCCAAAATCGTCACCGTCAGTCAGACTTATCGGCGAAGGCAGCGTAGCCGTGTGGTAGCCCGGATAGCTGACAGTACCCGAGACCGAACCCAACAGGTCAGAGAACGAACTTCCATTGAAATTATCGTAGACGTAGATTTCATAAGAGGTGTTTTTGGTAAGTGCGTGAAAGCCCACGGCGCTAAGGTCTTCCTGCACCGTGGCGGTGAAAACGTTCGCGCCCCAACAAGTTGTCGTTGAACCGGTTCCAGCTGAGGATATCAGCCCCAGTGGGTCGTATTGGTAGTTGGTCAGGTACGACGAAGTGGGTACAGCATCGCAGAATGCCATCGCGTACTGCACAGCTTGGGCGTCATCGTAAGAAATCCAGAAAAACCCATCGTCTCCCCAGTCGGTCCCCCAACTGTTCTTGACAAGCCAGGCACCGCTACCCGGTACTCCTGACACGACCTTGTTATCGTCCCAGCCAACGAGTGTCACAGCGTGGTTAGGGCTGTTGCTGTCGCTGTAATAATACGTGTACTCGGAAGAGTTGTAGTAGGAGGAATTCCAGTACATGCTTACATACATTGCCCCGTAGGTCATGAGTGCGTTCTTGATTTCATCCTCTGCCGTAAAATACAGTGTGCGTTCCAAGTATTTCCGGCACTGTCCACCTGGAGAGGGACGGTCATCCCAGTCGTGATAGGGGTCGTCCGACTCGTCGACAGGCCCCGACCAGCGGGCCAGATAAGCCTCGCTTATATATGCATTTCCCCCTTCGCATGGGCCCCAGTCAAAATCGTGGTAGTTCTTTAGATGGTTTTCAGATAAGTCCCAGGTCTCCGCCTCGTTTTTCAGCAGCCAACTCTCCAGCGAGCCGTACGTGGCGAAGGCCCAGCAGCTTCCGCAACTACCCTGGTTCTTCACCGAGGTAACGTATCCCAGCGAACTCAGGTCATAACTGGCTGGCACCCCCTCGCCCAGTAGGGTCATCACTTTCTGAGATAGCAGATGAGACCGGTCAAACGGAGCAGGAATGTGGCCCAATGCATGACCTTCTTCGTCATACATCTTAAAGCCAAATGTTGCCACTTCACTCTGCCAAGCGGTGAACTCTGAATTGACAGGCGCAGCACTCAACGGTGGTGGAGTAGACGGCTGAGCCGGTGCCGATTGAACTAACAGAGCCAAACAGAAGCCGCTGATAATCAGACCCAGGCTTAATGTCGAAAAACATGGCTTGAATGTGATGCCTTGTGGCATCGCGATACCTTTATCAAGAAATCCGCTTGGTGAAAATTTAAGTATTTTTCCCTCTCCTCAATACGCATCGTTCTTTTTTATAAAATGCTATTTGCTGTCCAAACCTTTTTTCATGCGAGCTCGTAAATCGCCTTTTTTTCGTTGACGGCCCTGCCACGTTTGGATTGTAGAGCTGCCGAGCATTTTCTGGGCAGAAAACCTAACAGCAAGCAGAGGAAGCCCTCTCACCATTTCTTCGTTATAGCAGCATTACGAACCCTTATTATGTCCGGTCTTAGGCAATTTGTCAAGGAAATTACAGGAACCTTTCATTGCATTTTTACGTAATTTGGGACAAATACAGACTTGATAGTTGTAGGTGGGAAAAAAGGCTGGGAGGCTTCTAAACGCAGCTTGGAATCAGGCGTAAAGCTTCCTAAATTCAATCTTTCTTTTCAGCCGCAACCGGAGAAAGAGCTTCTAAAACTTCCGAAACCAGCGGTTGCAATCTACGCCAGGTCTGCTCCAACTTCCTTTCATCTGCATCAATTTTCAAAACGTCAAGAAAATCACTAACAAGTCTCCCGACCCTGTCAATGTTCTTGGTAGCGAATTCCAGATTTTCAGGCGACTGTAGGCCGATTTTGCCTGGAGCAACCGCTTTGGCATCTGAGATAATATTCTTAAAGGCAGCCAAAAACGCTTCCAATACATCTGAAACCATAACAGCTAATTCGCTCCTTAGGCGAATTCGCTCTGTCAACCGCAGATTCACCTTTCTGAGTCCATTCTCCACCCGAATACGGTCCGAAACATCACGAGCCATTCCGACAGCGGCAATCTCTTCTTTGTTTGAATCTCTAATAATTGACTTCGAAAGGGAAACTGGAAATGTGCTGCCGTCTTTTCGTTTGTGGTAAAACCCAACTTCCCAGGCGCTTCCAGAGGCTTGGAAAACACTTGTCGTATTCTCACTTTCAGAGTTTCCTGACCAGAGAATATTACTGTCCTTTCCAACGATATCTTCTTGCTTATATCCGTAAGTTTCACAAAATGCTTTGTTAACGAAGATAATCTTGTCCTCCATATCGGTAATATAGACACTCTCATCTGTGCTCATAATAGCACCTGACAGCAATTGGCGCTTTTCTTCCGTCCGCTTGTGCTCTGCGATTTCGTGTCTCAATTGCTCATTTGACCTTACAAGCTCGATGGCTTGTTTTTCGAGCTGTCTCTCTGCAAGCCATTTCGTCCCCAGCGCCGATGCAAATTGCCGGATCTCGTGGGGATGGAAAGGCTTCTGGAGGTAGAGCAATTTATCTTTGGGCGAAATACGGTTGCTGATGCCAAGCGGGTCAACGTCGGAATAAGCTGTTACTATAACCATTTGTACGTATGGGTCCAGTGCTCTGATGTGCTCGGCTGTCCAGACACCATCCGGCCCAGGTGGCATACGCACATCGAGGAAAGCAACGGCAAACGGTTTATCTTCCTCAATGGCCACCCGTACTTTTTCAACTGCCTCATCGCCTTGGTGACAAAGTACCAAGTCGAATGAGGCAACTGAGGAGCTTTGGCAAGTTTTGCCAAAAAGTTCGGCCCCGAGGTCCTCCAACTTGCATTCTGGCTTACCAGAATCTGTAGCTGGGCGGAGAATTTCCTGAAATTCATCCAGGATAGCTTGTTCATCATCAACCACAAGGATTCGTGGACTATATAGTTTTGGTTCTTTCATGACCTTACCTCATCTTGTTAATCGAAAACACTCACGGTTTTCTGGGAAGAAGGCAGCAGTATGTGGAAGCAAGCGCCCTGCTTGCTGCCCTTACTTTCGGCATAAATTCGTCCATTCATCGCAGCAATGGTATTGGCGCACCAATGCAAACCAATCCCTGAAGAGCTGTTTTGTTTTGTGGAAAAACCTCGCTCAAAAATACGGTCGAGATTGTGCGGCTCGATACCTTCGCCATTATCACTAATCTGCACGCGGACCATATCTACGCTGTCAACCTCGCTGGTCTCTGCTCGAATGCATATTTCACCGTGAATCGACCCGGCCCTGCGGATTGACTCTACTGCATTAATCAAGATATTATCGAACACCTGCAAAAGGACAACGCTATGCGCCATCACCGGCTCAATTGCCTCAATACAGGGGTCTATTTCGATGGAAATTGCATCATGAAGATTGTCTGGTAGCAAGGCAATCGAGTCTCGCACAAGCCTGTCCAGTCTGATTTCTTCGGTGGGCCGTTGCGTACGGCTGAACTTGACCTGCTGGGCGAGAATTTTTTCAATATGAACAACCTGCTTCGCAACATTGTCCAATTTGTCCTTTGTCTCTCGCACCAATGTGATAAGACTTCTGTTAGCTAAATTTATGAATCTGGTCAAATCTTCTTTGCGCCGGCCTGAAGCACTTCCATCGCTCAACTCAGCTTGGGCCATTTCAATCTTCCCAATTGGAGCTCCCCGAAGCTTCTGCCGCAGGACATCAATGTGTGAGACCATCGGGGTGAGCACATTGCGAGCATTGTGTAAAACTCCGGAGGCTACTTCTGCCATGCCTGAATAGTAGGACTGCTCCAACAGTTTCTTCCGGGCCTCGGCCAGTTTTTCGACCATACGGTTAAATTCCCGTGCTAATGTACCGATTTCATCACCACGCTGCATAGGCAACCGCGCAGACATATTGTTGCTCTTGCCGATTACTATCGCATGGTTGGTCAACTTCTTGATGGGACCGACAACCGCACACCGGAGCAACACGAACAAAACAAGCAGCACGAATAGTCCGGCAGTAAGATTCGAAAGAAGACCGGATTGGATAAGCACAGCAACTGCTTTGGCCCTGATGTCTCGAGGGACATCCGCCCGCATTAGAAGGGCAGGAGCATCTTGGACGTCAGAAAAAAGCGTGTAGACTCGTAAGAAGTTGTCGCTAAGTTCGTGGATATGGAACTGGGTTCTGGCATTGATATGGTTGAGCACGTCTCTTTCCTTCACTGGAATCGAGTCCCCTGCTATAGTCCAAACTTTAAGGTCAACAGGCATCTGCTCAGCAAGCGATTTGACAGCATTATGGTTAAGGAACCTGCCAACAACAAGGGTGCCACGAATCAGCCCATTACTTTCGCTTGCAATAATAGGCCTGGAAGCAACCAGCATCGGTCCCCGCTCAGTTACAAAAACACCCGAGATGGAACTTTCCGCGGTCTCGTGTCCAAGCAGTGGATGTGTTTCAGACCAAGACCCTGCGGGGAACTCATCCACTTGCATTGTTTGCTCTGTTTCAAGGTCGCGGATTTGACCCCAGACTACATCACCTCTTCTATTGCAGATGTAAATGGCGTTGAGATTATTATCCGTAAAAGACTCGGTACACAAGTTGGCGCTAATGTAGTCTTCATTTCGATTTTCAACAAATTGATATGTATTGTCCCTCGCTGCCCAATCTTTGGCGAGTCTGTCGAGATGATAAGTCTCTCTTTTAAACGCCCCAACACAACGTCTCATATTGTTTTGGGCCGCACTGTGCTCAAGCGAAATGAAACTCCGTAGAACGAAGAAATATTGGCTTGCATAATCTAAAACCGCATACAAGCTGACAACTGCCAATATGATAAGTAGTATTTTTGATTGTAGCGACATTGGGCATTCCCATTTGACTGCGTCTGTAACAATTACAGACTATTTTCACAGACAAAACATCATATCGGTAAATAACATCAGTGACATTTCTAAAATGCCTACAAGCATTCAGCAGATAAGCCCAAATGTAACAAAAAAGACACAAAATTATATTTATAAAAGCGAAAAATTTCATCATTGCCCCGATAACGCTTTCAATACTATCTATGAATCAAAATCTTCGCAAACCCGGCCGCAAACTCCGTTACAGCTTTCATAACACAGAGTATCTGAGCAACTGCATGTCATTGGAATTTTTGTAGCAAACAGGGCAATAAACCTCTGGAAAAGGTTATTATCGGTCTCTTGGTTACGATTGGGGGCGGCAAAACCGCTTCAAAGCATGTTTGTCTTTAAGTTGCCACAAGACGATGTCGATACTGTTTGTGGATTAACCAAGCGGTCTTTACACAGACAGGGCTATTATGGAAAAGCAGGACCCGATAATTTCGTTCCTTATGGAAGAGAAGATTCTCGATGAGAAAACTCTTCAGGTGGCCATCGACCAACAGCAAAAGACCGGCCAAAGTCTGATAAGCATACTTAAAAAGGGAAATCTTCTCGATGAAGACCAATTCACCAGAGCTATTGCGACTGCCAATAAGATAGAGTTCTTTAATCTTTCACCTGAAGCGGTTGACCCGATGGTGGCCCACCTGGTGTCTTATGAGATGGCTAATCGGCACAACCTGATTCCGGTAAAGAATGAGGATAATCACCTGCTGGTAGCGATGAGTTCTCCCTTGAATCTGGCCGTCCGGGACCAAATCGAGATGAAGACCGGATACATGGTCACTCCGGTTGCCGCCACGCCCAGTGCTATAAGACAGGCGATACATTATCATTTCAATGTAGCGGATGTAACGAAGCAGGCCATAGTCTCGATGCGGCTGAAAGAAGAGCCCGGCGAGAGCACCCAGTATGATGAGGTTGAGCAGAAATCGCTGAGAGCCGCCAATGCTCCTATCACGAAGCTGGTTTCTTCCATAATAAACGGCGCCATCGATGCGAGGGCAAGCGATATACACATCGAGCCACAGGAGTCCGACGTGAGGGTGCGGTACCGCATAGACGGGACATTACGTGCCGCAATAGACATACCATCGTCGGCACAGCTTGAGGTGGTATCGCACATAAAGATTATGGCAGATATGGACATTTCTGAGCGAAGAGTCCCTCAGGACGGTCATATGACTGCGCGGCACGATGACAAAGACTATGATTTGAGAGTTTCATCCTTGCCGGCCGTAGGAGGAGAAAAGATAGTTATCAGAATTCTCGATAAGAACGTAAATAGATGGTCAGTTGATGAAATCGTAACTTCGCCTGACGATAATCAAAAATTCAAATCACTGGTCAAGAATCCTTACGGCATGCTCTTGCTGACCGGACCTACCGGATGCGGTAAGACCACCACCTTGTACGCAATTCTTCGATTGCTCAATACACCAGAGAGAAATATCGTTACTGTTGAAGACCCTGTTGAGTACCGTCTTGACGGTATCACCCAGGTCCAGGTCAAACCGGTCGCAGGAAGGACTTTCGCCTCAGCTCTGCGAAGCATAGTCCGGCAAGACCCTGATATCATACTGGTCGGTGAAATTCGTGACCTCGAAACCGCCGAAATAGCTATCAGTGCGGCCCTGACCGGACACCTGGTCTTAAGTACATTACATACAAATGATGCCGCAGGTGCAATTTCGCGCTTGATTGACCTCGGGATACCACCATTTCTTGTCGCTTCGGCGCTTCTCGGAGCGGCCGCCCAAAGGCTTATAAGGATGTCCTGCTCCAAGTGCAAGCAGGTTTATGAGCCATCTGAAGACGAACTAAAGTGTCTGTTCGCTAAATCTCACCCGGATAAGAAAATAAAACTTTACCGAGGAGCTGGATGCAACAGTTGCTATCATACCGGATATCATGGACGAAAAAGCATTTACGAGATACTGTGCATCTCTCCAGAAATAAGGAGAATGGTCGTCCACGGAAGCAGCGATGATGCAATAAAGCAGCAGGCAATCAAAGAAGGCATGGGAACACTTCACGAAAGCGCGGTTGATGAGGTTGTCACCGGCGTAACAACGCTGGATGAGCTGATGCGAGTTGTCGAAGTGAGGACCGAGTGATGGCAGTCTACGAGTACACGGCAAAAGATGAAACCGGCAACGAGTTCTCCGGGACGTACGATATTGACAATGTTGCTGTGCTGCGCGAAGAACTCGCCAAGATGGGTTATGCTCTCGTAAAGGCACGCCGGGAAAAAAGACCGGCGGGAAAACGCAAGAGAATAAAGCAGCCAGAAGTTGTTGCATTTGCCTATAAATTTGCAGGGATGTATTCGGCAGGGTTGTCTATCCTGAGGTGTTTGGAGACATTAGAGGAGCAGGCCGAAAATCAGACCTTTAAGTACGTAATCGGTGATATCAGGCAAAACATAGAATCCGGTTCAAGCCTGGAAAAGGCGTTTGGAAAATACAGAGACGTATTCTCAGATTTTTTTCTGGGAATGCTTGAGGCCGGTGAGTCCGGGGGGAAATTGGCAACAGCGCTCGAATTGAGTGCTGAATATCTGGAAAAGCAGACATATCTAAAGCGGAAGGTCAAATCCGCTTTCGCTTATCCGGTCGTGGTGAGTATCATATGCTTTGTGGTTGTTGGTACCCTTTTGATTTTTGTCGTACCTGTCTTTTCCAAATTATACAAACAGCTGCGTGTGCCACTGCCGGGCCCTACCCAGGTTCTTGTAGACTTAAGCTCTCTGATAACAAACGGCTGGTGGGCAATCCTCATTGCGGTGGTAACAGCAGCAGTAGTATTACAACGGCTGTCAAGAAACCCCCGTATCAGAGCACGGTGGGATGCTTTCAAGCTGAACATGCCTGTTTTTGCTAAACTTAATCGTATGATTGTGGTCTCACATTTTATGCGGACCTTCGCCATGCTCACTTCTGTGGGAGTTTCGCTAATCAAGGCCTTGGACGTGGCAAGTATAGTTGCTCACAATCACAAAGTGACCGAAATCGCTAAAGAATTGCAGGAAACAATTGAGGCAGGTAATCCTATTGCAGAATCCTTGAAAGATTACGACATTTTTCCTCCGATGATCACACAATTGGCTGCTTCGGGGGAGGAAGTGGGGATGTTACCCGAAATGCTGAATAAAGGCGTCGATTTCCTTGACAAAGATATCGAAAGGACAGTAAACGCTTTGCTTGTGAAATTGGAGCCGGCCTTGACGCTTATTATGGGAGCTATTGTTGGATTCCTTCTCGTGGGAGTATATTTGCCAATGTATGATTACATGGGTCATTTTAAATAACCAATGATTATATCAATTATATCGGTAAAACACATCTGTTCGCAGAAAATTGAGAAGAAACTTTGGATAAAATTATGCCGGCCGCTTGACTAAGGCGATTTTTATATTATGTTTTAATAAAGGGAGTAATCGCAAGCAACGGGTAACTACTTCCGATAAAAAATGTTTTCTGTGGAGGGGACAAGCTAAGATTATGATTTTTCCTGGTATCTTTTACCATTAGATTTTTGTAAAGCACTTTGTGTTTTGTGCCGATAGGCTGATAGTTTAAGTGAAGAATGGTTTTTGGAAAGGAGCGGAAAGATGCGTCACAGAAAAGGTTTCACCCTGGTTGAACTGCTGATTGTGGTTCTAATTATAGGGGCGCTGGCGGCAATTGCTATTCCGAGAATTAGCCAAAGCGCAACAACTGCCAAGAAAAATGCCTGCAAAACCAACATCGACGTAATAAACACGCAGATCGAACTGTACAGGGCAACTACAGCCTCGTGGCCCGCCACCCTGGACGTAGTCACCAAAGACACCGACTATTTTCCCGATGGCGAACCAATCTGCCCTATAACCGAGGCGGCATACCCCAACGCGATGGTTAATAATAGGGTTGATGACAGCCTCCATGCGCACCCATAAGAAAACGCAGGTCGCAGGAAAACCCTTATCGTTTTCCTGAAGTCTATCAACAAGGATGGCCGCGCTCTCCCGCGGCCATTTTTGTACCTTTTAACCGATTAGTGGCAATGATGGCAGAGAAAAGAACAGCTTACAGCCTCGTCGAACTGCTCATTGTCGTAATGTTTCTCGGCATAGCTGTGGTTATTGCCGTGCCCAGACTCAATTTCTCACTCATTTCAGGATATAAAGCTCATACCACTGCGGAAAAAATTGCTACCGACCTTCGCCGCACACGCAGACTTGCTATCTCCAATGCCGCAACCAATACCGAAGGTTTTCGACTGAAGATGGAACATAACGTCTCTTATGACTACTACAACATAAAAAACGATGATACTAAAGAAATAGTAGATACAATCACAATTGATAAAGATGTTAGTGTTAGCTGCGCCCATGAGAGAAGATTCAAATTCGGTCCTTTGGGAAATCTAAAAGACGAAAGCGGTACTGAGCTCACTGTCTCGGCTGAAGGCAAAACCTTTACAATCATCATTATTCCAGCAACAGGTATGATAAAATGCACAGAAAACTAACTGATCTCGACACCGGATGCTGGATGCTTGATGCCCGTAGAAGGAGACTCTTGAGTCACAAGAATCGAGTATCGAGTATCGGGAATCGAGCATCGGGGCTCACCCCGTTAGAAATTCCAAAGCGAGCCTCGTTAGTGAGACGAGTGGAACAGTCTCTAACGGCGCGCATAAGAATATGGGGCAAAAAGCGAAGATTTCTAACGGGGTTCACCATCACCGAGGTTGTTGTCGCCTCAGCTCTGCTGATTATCGCGGTAGTTCCAATTCTAAAAGCTCTGACCAGTGCCCACGTCAGCACCGCAGTTATCGAACGAAAAACCCGCAGTTTCATACTCGCCCAGAGCAAACTCGACGAAATTAGGGCTCGCTCAATCTACAGAGAACACTGGTGGACCGAATTCACGAAACCCAACATCTCTCTCGACGGCCCATACCTGTGCAACGTACAGGATACCCTTCTAAGTCCCAACCTCAGAGGGATAATGGTCTCGGTCGGCTACGACCTCAACGACAACGGCATTCTCGCACTTGATGAAGTCGAAATTACTCTGGCCACATATATTGCAAAAAGATAGTTTACCCCGTTAGAGACCCAGAGGAAAAAGTCTCTAACGGGGTAAACTTATCGGACCTTTTCACAGGTCTGAAAATCTTTTTTAGTGATAGTCGCCAACGCCTGATAAGAACAGGGCAAAATCACCGGATAGCCTGATATATCATAGCTTTTTTTATTTTCCATTCCACCGTCCGATAATTCAAAACTTACACAATACTCCCCCTCGTTTTATGCCGAAAAACTGGTGATAGGCCTATGAATTACCTGGTAATAGCCCCAGGTATTGTATGGTAGCAGAGATGAAGTACCAAAACAGCAAAACTTGGGTTTGCGGGGGACCCATTTTGCAAACAAAGCGCAAAGTGGGAACCACCACAGCCCTAACCATTTTGGAGATGTTAATAGCTCTGGCCATAACAGCCATTGTCTTTGCTGCCATATTGCCGCAATTCAGAGCCATACTGAACAGTTGGGACTCCAGAGCTGGTGCTGCCAAGGCACTGCAGAATGGCAGAGTCCTGATGGACCACTTAAACCGCAACCTCGCAACGGCCGTTAGAGTAACCGCTGTGAGCGACTCTACTCAGGTCACCGGATATATCGAGTTCGAGGACAACGATGGCAACAACTTGAGATATGATGTTGCCGCCAACAACTATGTCGAGTTTGGCTCCGTCGGGGACCTCTACGAACTCGCCGGCCCGGTCAGCCAGCTACAGTTCACCTGCTATGATGGAAACGATTTTGAAAACCCTCTAATACCGGATGATGTAAATTCCATTCGCTTTGTAAAAGTCGGAACGACGCTGACCAATTCTGCCGAACTCGGCCGGGACCTGGCATTTACCGCCCAGGTTTATCTTCGCACCAACTCAGAGCCCTGCTCTGGAACGAGCGGACTTGTAGGCTTCTGGAAGCTGGATGAGACGTCGGGTTCTGTTGCCTATGATTCTTCCGGCAGCGGAAATAACGGTGACCTTGTCAGTGAGGCAACCTGGGCACCAACCAGTGGAATATTGGGAGGGGCTTTGAGCTTTGGTCAAACTGCTGAAGACGGTGTCGCAATTTCCACCACAGAGATGTCAGTATCAGCGGGAACTATTGCCCTCTGGGGCTGGCTCGAAGCAGGAACACAGTCTGATTACAGATTCTTTTTCGGCGTTAAAAATGATGCCGGAAACAGAATACAGCTCTATATGGACAGCGGTACATGGCTTGACCTTGGGCTTGGCGATGCACATCATAGACATGATGACATCTATCAGTTTAATGTCGAAACCTGGTACCATATAGCCCTGACCTGGGACGGAGGCAATTATGCTGTTTATGTAAATGGCGATGAGGAAGTGGTTACCGGGTCCTACACAGGGTTGAATATTCTGATGCCCGTAGCAAACATTGGTAATAATGGGGACAACAGAGTGCCCGATAGAGTCCAGGCTTTCCACGGCCTCATCGACGACGTTCGCATTTACGACCGCGCTTTGAGCGCCGAGGAAATTGAAGAGCTGGCCGATATCCTCGCGTATCAGGAGTTCACCGAGGCCAAAGCTGCCTCCGATGTTACCTCGATTACCATTTCGACACCAAGCGATACAAACGAGGGTGACCTTTTGATTGCGGCGGTCGCCACGGATGGAGATACCGACTTCTCACTCTCACCGCCGTTAGGCGAGGACTGGACGGAGATTGACGTCGCCGACTACAGCAGTGAGGTAACGCTGGGCGCCTGGTGGAAACTCGCAGACGCCTCAGAGTCGAGCAGTCACGAGTTCGCCTGGTCAGGAGACCAGCAGGCCTACGGCTGGATGATGCGTTTCACCGGCCATGACCCGGACGACCCGGTGGATGTCTATGCGACCGACGGTGAGACCAGCAGTACTCCAACCAGCCCGGCGGTGACCACGACCGTTGCGAATACGATGATACTGCGTCTGGGTGCTTTTGACGATGACGATATCACGGTGGATGACCCGGGCCTCGCCGGCCACACGGCAATTACGATGGACCGCAGTGCCAGCGGTGCAGGCCTGGTCACATACCAGGAGTTCACCGAGGCTAAGTTGCCCTCTAACGACATGTCTGTTACCATTTCGACCCCGGGCGGTACCAGTGAGGGGGACCTATTGGTCGCAGCGGTCGTCACGGACGGTGACACCAAATATTTACTCTCGCCACCTGCTGGCGAGGGCTGGACCATAATCGACCTCGATTATTATAATGGCAACGCTACGACGGGTGTTTGGTGGAAGTTTGCAGATGCCTCGGAGTCGCCCAGTCATCAGTTCAGCTGGGAAGATTACCAGCAGGCCTACGGGTGGATAATGCGCTTTACCGGCCACGACCCGATCACTCCCATCGATGTCTCGGCCGGGCAGGGTGGCTCTTCCAGTTCACCGGAGTGTCCCTCTGTGACCACGACTGTCGCTAATACCCTCATCGTCAGGATTGGGGGGTTCGATGACGATGATATCACCGAGGATAATCCCGGCCTTAGCGGGCACACGGCTATCACAATGGACCGAAGCAACACCGGCCAGCAGGGCACGTGCGCCGGCGGCGCCGGATATGTGCAGCAGCCGGCTATTGGTGACAGCGGCACCTCCAACTTCTCGCTTACCGCTCAAGAACAATACCGGACTGTTACGATTGCCATAGCGCCGGCCGCTGGTGGTGGCGGTGGCGGCAGTGTCTCCGGCGGTGCCGGATATGTGAAGCAGTCGGCCACCGGCGACAGCGGCACCTACACGTTCTCGCTCACCGCATCGCAGCAGTCGCAGACCGTCACGATTGCGATAGCGCCGAATCCTCAGAGCAGTGGAGGTAGCGGCGATTGCGAGATATTGCCTTAATGGAGCATTCTGTATGAAAGCTAAGATAAAAAACGATGGTTCAGTGTTTCTGATGGTGGTCTTTGCCATAGCGCTGCTCTCTGCGCTTGTTGTGGGCATGCTCCAGGTCAATACAGAAGAAATACAGGTTATGCAAAATCAAATCTACGCTGCCGAGGCCCTTACTATCGCCGAAGCCGGCCTAAACGACGCCTTCGCCAAACTCCGTGAAGACGACGAATGGGACGAATGGGAGGACGGAGGATGGGACGAGGGCTTATTAGAGGATAAATCTTTTGCCGGCGGCTCATACACCGTAGAGGTCGACGATTATGAGGGCAGCGGCTCATCGGACTTGACTATCGTCTCGGAAGGAACTTCATCGCAGGACTTTGTTGCCAGAATTGCAGCCGACATAACAGTTGGAACCAGCTACCCTTACATAATAAGAATCGATAATTTAAGAATCAATGAAGAATAATAAGAGGAAGATGGGGGCGATTAATGATAGGAAGACTGATTATGCGAGGTCGAACGTCGCTTGGTGTTGATATTTCGAATGACCGGATAAGTCTGGCATTGCTTAAGAGGACCAAGGAGGGCGTCGAATTGCTAAAGACCGCCAGCGCTGCTGTCCCCGAGGGAGCAATCAAAAACGGCAATATTGAAGATGCTGCAGTACTTTCCAAAGCCATAAAGGGATTGAAAACTCACAGCAAAATACAGGCAGCTCGAGCGGCGGTATCGTTACTCGCAAGACCTGTGCTTATGCAAATTATGGACATTCCCAGACAGGTTCCGACGAATATAGGAAAGTTTGTTCAAAATGAACTGAAACACTGTGTTGCCTTATCAGGCAAGGAGATTGCGCTGGACTTCTGTGGAATTGGTTCAGGGGCACAGCCGGGTCATAGCCGAATCTTCGTTGTTGCCACCGATGGCCAAAAGGTAGCTGAGGTTGCCAAAGCGTGTAATCAGGCTGGTCTTGGTGTGGAGGCGATTGAACCACCACTGCTCGCCTACACCAGTGCCTTTTACGCCAAAAAAATAGCAGGGAAATTTGATTGCAATGTGCTTATGGCCGTATTCGAAGCCGAGGTTTTAACTCTATGCGTATTCAGAAACCAGACTGTGGATTTCGTCAGAACGAAGGATATCGATAAAGAAAAAACAGGGCCGGATAAGCTTTGTCCGTGGCTTGCTGAAGAGATAAATGCAATCATTCGATTTTATGATTTCGAGGTCCCCGACAACACCGGAAACTGGGAAATCACTGTGGTTGCAGACCGTGTGCAATTACCTGATGACGCTGAAGAATCTCTGAAAGTTAAAGTTGCATGTGACCAACTGCACGTCAGAACCGGCCAAAACATCTGCCAGGATACCTTCGTTGGCCAGAACAGTGGTCCCGACAGACCTTCGCCGGTGGCGATTGGCCTGGGCCTAAAACTTTTGGGTATAAATGAGAGTAATCTAAAAATAAACCTGCTTCCTCCGGAAGCGGCCGAGGTTAAGTCATTCAAAAAAGATGCTCTCATAGCAGCCAATATCGCGGCAGCGGCTACGTTACTTATGGTATTGACCGTCGGTGGGCTGACTGTGATGGTCAAAAAGGTAAACCAGAACATTACCCACATAAAACAGACACAGATGTTACGGGATACACATACTCTGTTTAAAGAACAGGAATTGATAGAGAGGCAAATCAGCATCTTATCTCATAGGCCTGAGCAGGTGGATAGAATTTTAAGTTTACACCCCGATATTGACTGGCCCGGCCTCCTGAACGATATCAAAAAGGGGACGCCCAAAACTGTGCGGGTAACCGACCTGTCCAGCAAAGGCAGTCCCAGGATGGCCTTGAGAGGCCTGGCGTCATCGTACGAGGCTGTTCATTTGTTTGTGAATATGCTGAACAAATCAGAACGCGTGGATTCAGCTTCTTTGGTTGGCACAGAGAAAGATACAGACCACCAGGGCACTGCATTAGTCAGATATGCAATCAGTTGTTCTCTGGCCTCTAAGAAAAAGGAAATAACCGGTGTTAATTGATAATCTCGCTAAATTGAGTCGCTCATCAAGAAACGCTGTTTTCGCTGCGATGGTTATAATTGCAGCAGTGGCGACGTATAACTGGATAGTTGCTCCGCACACCGCTTATCTTTTCGCGGCTCGGCGGTATGAGTCTATCGTAGGGGACATTATAGAGAAAAACAAAACTATTGGCATTATGGTCGATACCAGGAGAAAAAAGTTGGAAGAATTGCGCGAGCAGTTTGCCCAAGTTCAGAGTACGCTGTTTACCGCTAACAAAGCAAAAGAGTTCTTCAGTGATTTGCAGACCATTTCTGAAGAAACCGGTTGTGCAGTTTATTCACTTAACTTTATCGCGAGTAAAGAGGTTCCCATCTACACGGGCTCCCATTCTGAGAAAACCGCAAGAGGAGGTTCCGATGAAGAGCATCTGGAGTCCCGACTAGGCCCCAAAGGCGAACAGTCTGAACACATTTCAGATATAGCCGCCAACGGTGCGGTCTTAAGCGTCGCCGGTGTATATAGCAACATAATCAGGTTAATGAAGAGGCTGCAGGCACGCACCCAAAAGGTTTGGATAGAATCGCTTGAGATGGAAAATCTCGACTATGATTCGGACCAGGTCAAGTGTGATATGACTATTAAAATTTACACAATCCAGGACAAGGAAGCCACCGTTTATGAATGAGCTAAAGTACATAAAAATAATCTTCTGCTGCATCGTCCTGATTGTTGGCATACGGTACGGCTGCATAGAACCACAACAGGTGCAGGCTGAATCCAATAAAAGCAGTGCATTGGATGTTGGTCGTGATAACCCTTTTGCAAAAGTTGCCAAGAAAAAGACACCCATACCACAGGCAGCACCGGGGTCCTCACAGTCGGATGAAGATTCGCCGGAGCTGCTCTTTGAAACTGTAACTCTAAAGTTCCTTGATGCCAAAAGCATCAACAAAGCATTTGAGTGTATGTCTTCCGAGGACGGCAGTATTACCATTGTTGAGGAATCTAATTCCCTGATTATTTGCGACACAAAAGAAGTTCTTGAAACCATCCTTGACGAGATTAGGAAGATAGACAAACCCATACCCGGACTTCTTGTTGAGGCGGTAACGCTGAAGTTCCTCGACGCCAAAAGTACCAGTTCCGCACTTGCAAAAATGTCCTCCGAGCATGGCAGCATCACCATCGTTGAGGAAAGCAACTCTCTGATTATCTGTGACACGCCAAAAAATCTCGAAAGGATTCTTACCGAAATAAGCAAAATAGATAAACCCATACCAGGACTTCTTGTCGAGGCGGTAACGCTAAGGTTCCTCGATGCCAAAAGCACCAAGACCGCATTGGAGCAGATGTCTTCCGAGTATGGCAGCATCTCCATTGTCGAGAGAACTAACGCTTTAATTATTTGTGACACAAGGAAAAACCTTGAAATGATTCTCACTGAGATTGGAAAAATAGATAAGCCCGCATCCGGACTGCTTGTTGAAACCATAAATTTAAAGTTCCTTGATGCCGAGAACCTCAAAAAAGTCCTGGACAAAATGTCATCCCCGTACGGCAGCATAGCAACGAATCCGAAAAGCAACTCTTTGATAGTTTGTGATACGAAGGACAACCTCGCCAGAATACTCACCGAGATAAGAAAGGCCGACAAAACACCCGAGCAGATTATGATTGAGGTCGTTATCGTAGATGTTCAGTTGGAGGATGACACTGAAATTGGTGTAAACTGGGACCGCCTTTTCGAAACAAAGCGTGACCAAGCGTATTCACAAACTCTCATCCCAACTACGCTCCAGACCGGAGCAACTTTCAGCATCCTCAAAAGCGGCATCAGCGGCACCTTAAAGGCTCTCCAGAGAATCCGAAATGTCGAGATTCTCGCCAGCCCACGCGTGCTCGTTGTCAGCGGAGAGGAAGCTTACATTAAAACTGTTGAAGAAATACCATATAAAGAACTTACCGAGTCCACCGAAGGTTCCGCAGGCGCAGGAAACCAAGTGACATCAACAAAGTTTAAGGAGGCAGGCATCACCCTCACAGTTAAAGCAACTGTGGCTGACGACCGGAAAATCCTGATGACAATAGAACCTCAACAGAGCATTAACACCGGCGTAGCAGGGGTAGGCGATACCACTGTCCCTATAGTTGACAAAAGAGAAGCCAAAACCACCCTCATTATGGAAGATGGCCAGGTCGTTGTAATGGGTGGATTGAGAAGAAAAGAAACAAAACTCATCAGAGACCAAGTACCCTTGTTGGGGGATTTACCGCTGGTCGGCTTTCTTTTTGCAAATAACAAAAAGGTTGTCGAGAATTCTGAACTGCTGGTCTTAATCTCCCCGCACATTTACAAGGACGAGCCGGTTCCGGAAGATGTGATGGCAAAGTTCAAAGAAATCAAAGATAGGCCACTCCTCTCGCTGCCAGAAAATAAACCAGAGAACAAAGATGATGCTATTGAGGAACTGCTGTCGATTCTCACACCTGGGACTAAAAAAGAAGATTAGCTGGTAAGGATGTGCAACCAGCCGGGACGCTGCTGGATAGGCTGACGTACCACGTTCGCATATCTGAATTTGTAGGCGACAGCTTCCGGCTCAAGACGAGTCTGCAGCACGGCCCGCAGAAGCCGGTTGCGCTCGGAGCACAGCCGAATAGTTACCGGACATACCTGCCCTACCCGAGACAGCACCCGGTTCGCAGGGACCTGCCGCCGGTCAGATTGGCGACTTCTCTTGTCCTGACCCTCTACAAGTTTTCACCACAACCGCTGAAATCAGTAATAGCCTGCAACCTTCAAAAAACTGTATGGTCTTATAAGTACATAGATTCAAACAGGAACTTAAATCCTCCTGCTGTTTTTAGGCCTCAGCCCTGTTTTTGCTAATATTACCGCACCTTTAGGTCGATAAAACCCTGTAAAGTGATTCTGTGACAAAGCAGACCCGAGAAGTTCATATAAAGAATCCTAAAAAGGAAGTAGGAATGTTCGAATTATTTAAGTCAAAAAAGAAACCCACCCGAGCAAAGATACTTATCGTCGATGATGAACCGGATTATGCTAACACCATCCAATGCCGCCTTGAATGGTACCACTATAAGGTTACCACCGCTGCCAATGGAAAAGAAGCGCTGGAAAAAGCAGCAGATGAAAAACCGGACCTTATACTGCTGGATACCAGTATGCCGGTTATGAGTGGCCACGAGATGCTCGAACGCCTCAGGAAACACCCGGACTTAAAAAACATACCTGTAATAATGGTCACCGTGCTCTGTGAGCCACAGGATATAGCTACGGCCTCCTCCTATGGCATCGCGGATTATGTTGTTAAACCGTTCGATTTCACAGAGTTGATAGAAAAGATTGCGAATGCCCTCGAAAATAAGAAAACTCTGAGTAATGTTTAAAGACAGGCCAAAAAAAACAGGACAAGCAGAAACCGAGAGTTCGTTCTCAAAACAAATGTTGAACACCAACAAACTGTCCCCTACTTTCGCTACTCTGCGTAATGCCTGATAAGGCGGCGACTCCGTCGCCTTTTTGCTGCGAAAAAAACATTCATAAAAAATGGAACAAAAAATGAAATCGGATTTTACAAAACCATTAAAAATACTCGTAGTCGAAGATAGCTTGGTAGACAGAACACTTTTGCAGGAACTGCTGCCCAAATCGCCCCTGCCTATCTCTGAAGTAAAATCTGCAGAATCTCTTAACGCCGCTTTCGAGCTTCTGGATAAAAATCATTTCGATGTTGTACTATTGGATTTACACCTTCCAGATAGCAAAGGTCTGGATACCTTAGTTAGGATAAGTGAAAAATATCCTCGGGTGTCAAATGTTGTTATTACGGGTAAATATGACAGTGACCTTGGCCTAAAAGCAATTACCCAAGGGGCTCAAGAATATCTTATAAAAGGCAGTTATAACATAGACACATTAAGCAAATCTATTAATTATGCTATCGAGCGCAAAAAGGTAGAATGCAAACTCCAGTTGACAGAGGAAAGATACCGAACAATTTTTGAAAATTCAGCGGTTGCTATCACAATGACGGATGAACAGGAGCGTCTCGTCTCTTGGAACAAGTTTACGGAGGAGCTTCTGGGTATGAACGGAGAAGATTTACACCTCAGACCCGTGAAATCACTTTACCCCGCGGAGGAGTGGGAAAAAATAAGAATCTACGGTGTTAGACAAAAAGGTATGCAGTACCACTTGGAAACCAAGATGATTAAGAAAAATAGTGAGGTGATTGATGTTGATATTTCGTTAAGTGTTTTGAAAAACTCCGAAGGTAAGACAACGGGTTCGATAGGCGTCATTAGAGACATCACCGACCGTAAGAAAGCTGAGAAGAAGGCCAAAAAGACAATGGAGATAGAATCACAGTTTATATCTACGGTTTCACATGAACTGCGGACACCTTTGGGATGTATTAAAGAAGGTGTCGACATTGTTTTGGATGGAGTAGTGGGAAAAATTAATAACAAACAAAAGGATTTCTTAAATCTCGCAAAACGAAATGTAGACAGGCTTTCCGACTTGGTTGATGATATTTTGGACCTTCAAAAGCTTGGGGCTGGCAGAACGAAACTTGATATGCAGGAGAATGATATAACTCGAGTTCTTGTAGAGGCTTATAAGACAATGGCTTCTTCCGCAAAGAAAAAAGGGGTAGATTTTTCCCTTAAACTTGAGGATAACTTGCCCAAAACCAGATTTGATAGTGATAAAGTTATTCAGGTCTTAACAAACCTGCTTAGTAATGCAATCAAGTTTACGCCTGAACATGGGCAGGTGTCCGTTTGCGCCCAACACGAGAGTGAAGAGTTGGTCATACGTGTTAGCGATACTGGTATGGGAATACCTAAGAAGGACCTTCCGAAAATATTTGACAAGTTTTACCGCGTATACCGGCCCGGTAAACAAATTCAGGGAACAGGGTTGGGGCTTGCTATTGTCAAAAAAATCGTGATGATGCACAGCGGCAGAGTTGAGGTCGAAACCGAGGTAGGCCAAGGCACAACCTTTACTGTCTTTCTGCCATTGGCCGGCAAATCAATACCGGATGTTCCATCTGCAGAAACAGACAAAGTTCTGGAAAATAACCTTGTTAATAATTAGGCTTGTACAAAATTAGAAGGAGATGATTTTATACCATCTTTGGCGCCCACAACAAAGACGTAAAACTGGTTGGATGCAAAATGTTGTCTGTTCAGGGGGCTAAACATCAAAAAGAGATATCCGTTGACTGCGCTTGGAATGACAAGAAAAACGAGTGGGCAAAGCCCCACCCCACATCGTACTGCTAAACAACAGCTCAGTGCCTGGAGGACACACCTATTTTCTCCCCGCGTTTTTCCAGCTTCTCCTTGATGGTTTTTCCTAATTTCTTGCCTTCAAACGGCTTGGTGATATAATCATCGGCCCCAATATCAAACGCCCGGTCCATATCTCCAAGCAGGTTCTTGGCGGTCAGCATAATTACCGCAATACCGCTCGTGCGAGAATCGTGTTTCAACGCCGAGAGAACCTCAAGCCCATCCATCTCCGGCATCATAACATCCAAAAGAATAAGGTCAGGTTTATGCTTCAGGGCCGCCTCTATTCCGGAAGGACCATCGGCCGCTGAATAAACCTCAAAGCCATCCAAATACAGATTATATTCAACCACCTTGCGCCAACTAACATCATCATCGATTATCAAAACAGGGACTCTCTTAGGGCCTCGCGTCTTATTTCTTGCCGCCTCTTCATATTTTTCCAGCTTCTGCCTGATGATAGTTCCCAGTTTCTTTCCCTCAAATGGTTTGGCAATATAACCATCGGCGCCGATTTCAGAGGCCCGGTCCATATCTCCAACCAGGTTTTTCGCTGTCAGCATAATTACCGGGATGCGGCTCGTACGCGAATCGTATTTCAACGTTGAAAGAACCTCAAACCCATCCATCTCAGGCATCACAACATCCAAAAGGATAAGGTGAGGTTTATGCTTGAGAGCAGCCTTTATTCCTGAAGGGCCATCGGCCGCTGTATAGACCTCAAAACCGTCCAAAGATAGATTATATTCAATCGCCTTGCGCCAGCCAATATCATCGTCGATTACCAAAGCAGAGATTTTCTTCCACCGTCTCTTATTCATTCCATCTTCACACTTTTTCAACTTCTGCTTAACGATTCTTCCCAGTTTCCTGTCTTCAAATGGTTTGGTGATATAATCATCTGCCCCGATTTCAGAGGCCTGGTCCACGTCTCCAGTTGAGTCTTCCGCCGTTAATATAATTACAGGGATACGTCTTGTACGATAATCGTGTTTCAATGTCGAAATGAGCTCAGGGGCGTTCCTCTCGGACATCGCAACGTCCAGAAGGATAAGGCGAGGTTTATACCTGAGAGCTGCCTTTATGCCGGAAGGACCATCGGCCGCCGTATAGACCTTAAAGCCGTCCAGATATAAGTTATATCTAATCAACTCGCGCAAATCATTATCTTCTTCGATTACCAAAACAGGTATTCTCTTTATCATATGGACTCCATTCATCATTATCACGCTGCTGATACAGCACTATTGTCCTTTAAATTCGCGCCTTAAATGCGCCTCAACTCAAAACTCTCTTTTTGTCTCAGTGGCCTACACCTTAGCTATCTAAGCCGGCTGTTTTACTTCTGTTTACCGGGAGCAATCAGAATCTGCTTATTTACTTACTTCCGATTCGACAAAGCCAAGCCTTTGCATTTCTTCGAGGAATTCATCTTTTCTAATAGGCTTAACAAGATACGCTTCACAACCAGTTCTAAAGGCACCCGCAACGTGTTCGAAATCACCTAATGCAGTTACCATAATCACCTTGACGCCATCAAGGCCACCTATTCCCCGCTCTTTCTCTATCCGTCGAATCTCTTCCAACGCCTCCTGGCCGTCCATCTCCGGCAGCATAATGTCAAGGCATATTAGGTCGTAGGGTTGGCCTTGCTCCAATGCCTTTCGAAAGGCATCCACGGCCTCACGCCCATCAGCAGCGATGAAGCAATCACCATAGTTAAGCAGGTACGTCTGCAAGAGTCTTCGAGCGGTAGAATCGTCTTCCACAATCAAACATTTCATAGCAATCTCCTATGTTAATTCTGTTTTTTATTCACCTGAAGTATTTGTTCCTGTTTGTTGTCTTGCTGATGTTTTGCTATTTCAATCCAATCAGCGCCAGACAAAAACGACACCAGCTTCTTAAATTCACTCTGTACATCGTCAATGAGCGAAGCAGCTTCCGCTATATCTTCTTCCCGGCCGGCACATTCAATACGATAAGCCATCTGTGACAATCGGCTGGCGCCAACAATTAGAGCCGCTCCTTTTAGCTTATGAGCGTACAATTGAACGTCTGACGGCTTTTTAGCTTCTATTGCATCGGCTATGGAGCTCATAGTCTGCGGACCACTTCCCAAAAACGCTTTCGCAACCTCCTTAATTACAGTTTCATCATCGCAGATATTCGTAATGGACGCCCAGTCAACAAGGTCTTCGCTACTCTGGACGCCGACCAATTCGCCTGATTTGGCTTGTGAGGATACTTCATCAGAACAAGGCTGACGGGGTTCATCCAGCTGCGAGTCGACCAAATCAGTTCTCTCGCTCAAAACCCCGCTCTCCGAAGGCAAGTATTTGCGAATTGTTTCCAATAATTTTTCGCGTTTGATTGGTTTAGCCAAATAATCGTCGCAACCCGCAGAAAAACATTTTTCGTCGTCACCCTTCATCGCATGAGCAGTCAGAGCAACTATCGGTGTTGCTACTCCATTGCGGCGGAGTTCTTTCGTAGCTTCATATCCGTCCATATTAGGCATCTGCATATCCATAAATATCAGGTCAAACGGCTGGATAAGAGCTTCATCTACCGCCTCCTTGCCGTCTCTGACCATTGTTGGCTCCAAGCCCAACTTTTTCAGCAGCAAACTAATAAGCTTTTGATTGGTTTTGCTATCTTCGGCAACCAAAACCTGGCCGGAGAACTTAGCTTGCTCTGTAGTGTCAATCTGCCGGCTTGACTCGCTCATAAAGTCGTGCTCACTTAACAACGGCTGCGATTTTACATCAACACCTGCTGGAATCGTAAGCGAGAACACTGAACCCTTACCCACTTCACTGGTCAGAGTAAGTCCTCCACCGAGAAGATGCGCCAATTGTTTCGTAATAGGCAGTCCCAACCCTGTACCGCCAAATTTCCGAGTGATTCCCCCTTCTGCCTGCATAAATTTCTCAAATATCAATTGCTGCTTGTCAGCAGGGATGCCAATTCCCGTATCCTCAATGTCAAAATGGATATACGGCTCTTTTTTGGTTTCCCGCAGGGAAACATTTACGTACACATGTCCCTTTTCAGTGAACTTAATAGCGTTATTTATAAGATTAATCAGACATTGGCGCAATCGCACAGGGTCGGTGCGTATATGTGCAGGCAGTTCTTTCGCTTTGCGAACTTCAAAATCGAGTCCTCTTTCCTCTACCCGCAGTCGCATCAATGATTCGATGACGGCAAGCAATCGCCCAAGGGAGCAGTCAACGATTTCAATGTCAAGCTTTCCGGCCTCGATTTTGGAGAAGTCGAGGATATCATTTATGAGCTGGAGGAGATTTTCGCCACTTTCTTGAATGATTTCGACGTGTTTTCTCTGGTCATCCGTCAACTCTTCTTCCGCCAGCACCTCGCTAAAGCCTATGATAGCATTCATTGGGGTGCGAATTTCATGGCTCATATTGGCCAAGAACTCGCCTTTGGATTTATTAGCCGAGTCCGCTTCCTCGGCCAGCCGATTGGCCCTGGTAATTGAGGCTTCAAGCTGGATGTTAACCTGCTCGATTTCTTTCTTTGACTCTTCTGTTTGTATATTTGCCTGTATGAGAGATTCCTCGGCTCTCTTGCGCTCGGCAATCTCCATCTTCAGGTCACCGTAGGCCTTTACAAGCCTGCGTTCTATACTGCCAATATGTAAACAGAAAAATCCAAACAATACTGTCCCGATGCCGGTACTGATAGCTATCAGGATTATCGTCAACGTTCTTAGCGAAGCTTCCCTATCCGTGACATCGGTTAGAGTGATAATATCTCCGACATTGCGCATCCCCGCGTCACGCAGGGGAACAAGCCCTCCACGATACTTACGAGTCCCTGCCGGCACACTAAACAAAAGGCTCTCGCTTCTGGCACGAGTGAACTTTATGTGCTCTTTGAGGTCTGACGGGATTTGTTCCAATGTCTGGTCGATGATGACGAAATGGGGAAACTGGTTCCACTTTCCCTTGCGCCCCATCATTTTCATCCCTTCCCTCCACTTTTCATAATCGAGATGCGCTTTATTGATAGTGAAGAAGAGTTCGGCATCGAGAATTTCTTTCAGTTGTGGGGTGATGTGCTTAATTTCCTCGCCGAGTTCAATATAACCGGACAGTTTGCCATCAATCCGCCAGGGATGCACCGCTCGGAGTGTGAATGTGCCAAAGGGGTCCAACTCAATCCCGTGAAAGGGTTTTCCGCTGCGCACCACCATGCTCAGCGTAAAGTGGTCTGTGTAATCTCCGTAGCGCGTTGGGTTGTGCACACGCAAAAAACAACTCCTGTCAGGGTCGTGGAAGTGAAAGTGAGTAACGCGGTATTTGCCGCGGATATCTTCGAAAATCGGTGTGGCATAACGAAGCAGGGTATCGCGGTCCCTCGCAAGCCAGGCGTTCTGCAGGTTATCATCCTCTTTGATAAAATCAATTAGGCCGTTCAACAGCTCGGCGTCCCCCTCCAGTGCTACCCGGAACATCTGCTGAACTCCGGCAAGTCGAACCCGGGCATCCTTGTTGATGTGCCGCCACTGGAGCCAGTAAATACTGACAATGGAAGCAACCAGCAATAACAGCAGCGCGAATCCCAACGGAACGAGGATACGCTTCCTGATTTTCTCGCTACCTGTTTCTTTCATCACAGGTGCTTTTTTCACCACAGATATTTTTCTCATCATAGGTATTTCTTTCATCACATCGACACACAATAACCAACAGCACTGCTCTGGGACGCGCTTGCATAGCTACAGCCCATTCGAAAACACAACCACATTACAAAGATATCGGCGAAAGAGAACTGGCACTTTTTTAGAAAAAGCCCACGATGCAGACCTTCCTGCGTAATAGCGATTATACAATGCTATTGCGGGTCTCAGCCGGTCGTAGGTCGCAGCATTATTCCGATAATCCGCCCGTTTTTTGATGAAATTACTTTACGGCAATTCCTCCTGAAAATCGGTTTTTGAGAGATAAAACAACGACGAATGGCCGTTTTCAAGATTCGAAGCGTCCCGGCAGGCCCAGACTTGCAACACAATAAAAAAGTCGCTTGTCGAATAGTGCCGTTACGGGTAGAATCCGCATCCTGAAACCGCCGTTTATCACAGTGAGGGAAAGTATGCAAATAAGATTACAGTTTCTCGGTGCCGCCCAAAATGTCACGGGCTCTCGACACATGCTGGACGCCAATGGCACAAGGATTCTCGTAGATTGTGGACTCTACCAGGAACGCCAATTGAGAGAAAGAAACTGGGAGAGGTTCCCCGTACCGCCCAAAAGTATAGACACCGTCCTTTTAACTCATGCACATCTGGACCACTGTGGTCTATTGCCGAAACTGGTTCGAGAAGGATTTGCCGGTAAGATATACTGTACCACTGCCACGGCCGAGATTGCGAAGATTATATTACTGGATTCGGCTAAAATACAGGAAGAGGACGCTGAACATAAACGCAAAAGACATAAGAAGGAGGGCCGGGAAGGCCCACGCCCTGTGGTTCCACTTTATACGACCGAGGACGCTGAGGCTTGTCTTCCTCTTTTCTCGCCTGTGAAATATAAGCAGGTCACAGAGATTGGCGATGGGGTGGAGACCAGCTTCCATGATGCAGGTCATGTTCTCGGCTCTTCAATAATAAAAGTCAAGGTACACCAAAATTCCAAAGAGAGAGTTGTTTTGTTCTCGGGGGACATTGGCAGGCCGGACAGGCCTATCGTATGTGACCCAACCGTTTTTGAAAGGGCTGACTACGTTATCATTGAGTCCACCTACGGCGATAGGGTACATGAAGATACCGAAGATATAAAGAAGTTGATTGGTGAGGTGATAAACTCAACGAAAAAAGCCGGTGGCAATATCATCGTTCCGAGCTTTGCGCTCGAGCGGGCGCAAGAGGTCTTATACTATATAAACGAACTACTGCTCGAGGGAACGATACCACAGTTGAAGACTTTCTTAGACAGCCCAATGGCTACAAATATCACCAATGTTTTCAAACATCACCCTGAGTTGTTCGACGAAGAGATGAGTGAATTTGTCAAACGACACAGGTCACCTTTCAACCTGCCGGGGCTGGAAATGGCCGGCAAAGCTAATGAGTCAAAGGCAATAAACAATATAAAAGGGACTGTTATGGTCATAGCAGGGTCGGGGATGTGTACCGGCGGCAGAGTAAAGCATCATCTGGTCAACAACATCTCCAGGCCGGAAAGTACGATAATGTTTGTGGGATACCAGGCAATCGGCACGCTCGGCAGGAGAATTGTCAACGGCGAAAAGCGGGTCAGGATACTTGGGCTGAAGTATCCGGTCAAGGCCAGAGTGGTGCGGATACACGGTTTTTCAGCCCATGCAGACAGGAATGAACTCCTCGGATGGCTAAGAGAACTGAAAAATCCTCCCAAGGGCGTATTTGTCGTACACGGTGAGACCGAAAGCGCAAAGGCATTCGGCGATTACGTCAGAGAGAAAACTGGCTGGCAGGTAACTGTTCCGGAATATCAGGATGAGGCTGTCCTTGATTAGCTGCGGCGAAGCTTACGTAGAATGTCCCAATATGCTCCGCGTGCCCCCTCCCTTATCGCTTCTACAAGTTCAGTATTATCATTGTAATTATGGTCAACGGCCAGATTACTCTCATCAGCCTGCGGGGCCGTTTCCTGCATTGGTCCAAAGAATCTTTTATCACCATCAATTAAATCACGTACGAGTTTAGCCGGTCGGTCACCTAAGGAGTTAGATATATAGAACGTTGGTTTGAAAAAATCTACCGGTCCGTGGTACTTTCGACGGATGTTAGGGTTTGTCTGCGGTGAGCCTTCGCCTGCCGCTACTTGTGCCATTTCAGTAGCTGGGTAGATTCTGATACCGAGCGGTGCCCCGGCACAATCGGGGTTTATTTGCTTAATAAATTCGATTGTCTCGGCGATAGTCTCAGGAGTTTCACCCGGTCCACCGAGCAGCAGGTCGAGCATAACTGTTATGCCATTTTCCCGGCACAAGCGTACAGCCAAAGCGATGTCCTCTTTAAGATGTTGCTGGCGGTAAGTCTTTAGCATTGAAGGGCAGGCGGAGTCGGCAGTGAAGTCAATGCCGACACAGCCGGCTCTGCTCATAGCTTCGGCAAGCTCGGCATCAAAAGGAACCACCGCCATATATGTATACCAGCGGAGTCGTTTTGCAAATGCGCGACGAATAAACTCCTGGCAGACCGCGTGTGCGTGGGTTCTTGGGATGTTGAACTCAGAGTCACATAAATGCAATACGTCTATTCCCGCAACCAGTAGCGTCTCGACTTCATCCGCGACTTCTGATGGTTCTCGGAGTCTGAGTTTAGTACCTTTGGCGAGTGGGTCAGCACAATACAGACACTTTCGGTTACAACCTCGTTTTGTTTCCAGGCCGCACTGGCCGCCTCGTTTAAGGTAAGTTAGATTGTCAATTGCGTCACGATTTGTTGGCAGAGAAAGTGTCCTGGGCCAGGCAGGCCGGTTGCTGCGAATCAGTCCATCATTATTGCGCCAAATTAGTCCATCCACGCGTTCAAAGCGTTTTTGGCCTTGCAGCTCACAGAGAAGTGAAACGATTGATTGTTCACCATCGCCACGGATTCCGAAGTCAGCGGTGGTATATTCGACAATCCATTCTGCAAAGATGCAAAAGCCGACCCCCCCAATCACAATTGGCGCATCAGTCATATTTCGTATTGTATTTATGGTATCGGCCAGAGCGGGGACGAACCACTGGGCGCTTGGCCAAAAAGAGTCGTCCGCGTTGCGAAACGAAACGCCCACTAATTGCGGGCTGTGGGCAGCAAAATAATCCTGGAGAGCTCGCGATGGGTCATCAGCCAGGCATAAATCAACTGTATCTGTCTCGATACCGGCATTTCTGGCTGCTGCTGCGATATAGTCCAGGCCGATAGGCCCTATGGGAGGGGTCATTATGTTTGTGTTGAGCAGCGCTAACATATATCTACTATAGTATCTGCGTTAAAGAAGCCGTTCAAGATTTATGTGGATTGAGATTTATCGTTAGTTGTTTTGTGATGTTTTCCTGCGACCTGCAATGTAGCTTATTAGTATTCCGAACTCAAAGAGCAAATACAGCGGCAGTGCGAGGGTGACTTGAGAAACCACATCAGGGGGAGTGGCTAATGCCGCTACTACAAAGATAGCCAGCAGCACGTATTTTCTCGACTTTGATAAGGCCTTTAACGACACCAGGCCGGTTCTGTTGAGAAAGAAAATCGCTACAGGGGTTTGAAACGCAATACCGAAAACCAGCATAAGATGAGTTACAAAGGATATGTAACGCTGAAAAGTAAATGAAGAGTTAACGCCGAGCATCTTCTCATTGAACTTTACTAAGAAATTCAAAGTAATAGGTGCGACGACAAGAATAAAAAAAAACGCTCCTACAACGAATAAAGCTGCTGAAAAAGGTGCTGCGAGGTAAACATATCGTTTTTCGCTCGGATAAAGTCCAGCGGCGATGAACATCCATAACTGATAGAAGACCCAGGGTGATGAAATTATAAGGCCTGTCATTAAAGCTATCTTTACGTAGCTGACAAACCCGTCGGCTGGTGCAAGTGTTATCAGGCGGGCTTCAGTGCCCATCGCACTGATGTATGGTCCTTCTATAAAGGCTATTATTTTTTTGCCGAAGAAAAAACCAATGACGGCACAAATCACCAAACCCAACAGCGCAAGAATCAGCCGGGAGCGCAACTCCTCAAGGTGGTCGCCCAGGCCCATAGTGGAATTAAGAAGGTCTTGTTTCTTATTGGTATCGCCCATTTCAATCGGTAAGGTCGAATGTGCATAGCGGCAGTTCGCAAACCGCCCCTACCCAAGTCGTTAGTCGCCTTCGTCGTAATCATTCAGCCCAGCGGCGTCTTTGACCTCGTCTACTACATCATCCTTGACCTTTTTGATGTCGTCCACCAATTCATCCTTGGTTTCTTTGGCTTCGTGAAGGCCTTTCTTGAATTCTGTTAGGCTCTTACCAATGCTACGGGCGATTTCGGGCAGTCGTCTGCCGAATATAAGCAGAGCGATAACAAGAATAATAATAATCTCAATGGGCCCCGGCGTCCAGCCAAACGCCAGATATTGTAAGAATTCGGTCATTTCAGTCTCCCTATTTCTTTAGCGGAGTATTATAACAAAACCCCAGATGTATCGTCAATGAGCAACGATTGGGTCCGATTCGCCAAACAATTGATTGACGGAACCACCAATAAAAACTATAATCCATTAGAGTTACGGAATCAAGTATATTATTATTGGAGTTGGCTATGGGGTCGGTCCGGCGTCGGAGTAAACGGCTTGAATCCGCTATAAGCATCTGCTTATTAGTAATTCTTATGGTCATTGGGGTTGGGGTATTTCTGAGGCAATTCGATTATGACATAAGCCGATTCGGTATAGACACAGCCGTTGCACCACAACTCGAAATTCCCTTTGATTTAGGCTCCCTGGCGCCCGCCGGGTTTGAAACACTTTCGGCAGGCCAAACATACACCACGGAGAATCTGTATGAGAAGATTGACGGCAAAGCCCCTCTTTATACCGAATCCGGATTCGAGAAATTGTTTACCCGGCGATTTGTAAGCAAAGATGATGAGAGTCTGTTGATGGAGCTTTATGTTTTTGATATGGACGCTGCTAAAAATGCCTTCTCCGTTTATAGCGTGCAAAGAAGAGCCGAGGCTAAAGATTTGCCGGCCTTTGCGTTTGCGTACAGAACCAGCAATGCTATATACCTTGCTCACGGCAAATATTATATCGAGCTGGTTGGCTTCTCCGAATCGGATGAATTACTTAAAGCAATGGCAGAAATTGCAAAAAGGATTAGGAGTGAATTAGCTGTTGGCGATGATATTGAGATAGCCGAGCTGAGTTTATTTCCATCAGAGAACAGTGTTCCGGGCGGTATCAAGCTTTATTTGTCAAATGCCTTTGGCTTCGAGGGATTGACCGATACTTTTACTGCCAGATATAAAATTGATGGTGAAACTATCACAGCATTTTTAAGCAAACGAGTCAATTCCAACGATGCGCAACTGACCGCCGAAAGCTATTATAATTTTTTGATTGATAATGGCGGCGTCGCCAAACCAACAGCAAATAAAACTATCAAAGCTAAAGCTGTAGATTTCTACGGTACAACTGAAATTATATTTGTGGTGGGGCCATTCGTCAGCGGCATTCACGAAGCCGAAAATCAGCAGGCTGCTGAAAAATTAGCGGAAAAACTTATAAGTAAACTCGGCGAAGCAGCAAAAGCGGTTAAAGATGACTGACCAAACAAGCGAAAATTTCGGGCGAAGGGAGTTTCTGTCGCGGGCGGGAAAAGCGGGAATCTCAATTGCCGCTGCTGGTACAGTTTCCTACCTGCTTTATGACAACAAGGGCCCAAAGACAGGCATCGACACCGAAGAGCTTGTTACATTGCCGGATTTTTCGATACCGTATCAACAGGGACAGACAATTAGCATTGTCAAAGGTCCCGACAGGGTGGAAACCCTCAAAAAAGCAATAGAACTGCTCGGCGGTATAGAGCGATTTGTCAAGCCCGGCGAAATAGTTGCGATAAAGCCCAATGTCGCATTTGCATCGCCGCCAATGCTGGGAGCTACAGCCAATCCCGAACTGATTGCTGAGGTGGTAAAGCTGTGCTACAGCAGAGGCGGAGCAAAAAAGGTTGTCGTTACCGACAATCCGATTAACGAGCCTGCAAGCTGCTTTACGTTAAGCGGCATAGGCAAAGCAGCAAGCGCGGCCGGTGCCAAAGTTGTATTCCCAAAAAACCATCTGTTCAAACATACTACACTGGCCGGAGGCCGGCTTATTAAAAATTGGCCTATATTCTTTGGGCCTTTTGAGAAAGTAGATAAACTGATTGGTATCGCCCCTGTCAAAGACCACCACAGAAGCGGAGCTTCAATGACGATGAAAAACTGGTATGGGCTCTTAGGGGGACGGCGTAATATTTTCCACCAGGACATCAATACTATCATCGCAGAGTTAGCTATGATGGTAAAGCCGACACTGGTTATATTAGACGGCACGGAAGTTATGATGACCAACGGCCCGACGGGAGGTTCGGTCTCGGATTTGAGACGCGCAAATACTTTGATTGCAAGCACTGATTGCGTAGCGGCTGATTCATACGGCTGCGGCCTTTTGGATTTGACGGTCCCGGATTTGCCTTACCTTGCGAAAGCTGAAAAAGCCGGTGCTGGAACTACTAACTACGAATCGCTCAAACCAATATTCGCTACCGTAGGTTAGAAGTGTAATTATGAAAATTGTACAGGTTAGACGGATAAGTCAGGTTTTCTTTTTCTTGATGTTTGTCTGGTTCTGCATAGTCAGCACCGTAGGTGACAGATTATGGCAGCTGCGGGGCTGGCCGGTCAATTGGTTCCTGCAGCTCGACCCGCTGGTAGCAATCGGCACAATACTAACTACGCATACACTCTACCGGGCTATTCTGTGGGCATTGGCTACGGTCATATTGACAATAATATTCGGGCGGTTCTTCTGTAGTTGGGTCTGTCCCTTCGGCTCAGTACACCACTTCGTGGGTTTTTGGGGCAATCGAAAAAAATCGATGCCACAAAAAGTCCAGCTCAACAAATACCGAAAGGCCCAGTGTATAAAATATTTTGTTCTCATATTCTTTCTTGTTATGTCTGCGTTTCCATCATTAGCGGCCACCCTGCAAACGGGCCTGCTCGACCCTATACCACTCATAACCCGTTCTTTTAACCTGGTATTACTACCCATAGTTGACAGGCCTGTCGGCCTTGCTTCAGTAAGCGAACGGTTCTACGTGGGGGCGTGGCTGACACTGGCGATATTTCTCACGGCGGTGTTTCTTAACCTGGCCATCCCTCGATTCTACTGCAGATTCATCTGCCCGCTCGGTGCATTGTTCGCTATTTTGGGGAGGTTTGCTCTCTGGCGAATCGGCAAGAACCAGAGTGAATGTATCGATTGCAAATTGTGCGAGCAGTCGTGCGAGGGCGGCTGCGAGCCGGCCGGCAGTATAAGAATAAGCGAATGTGTGCTTTGCTTTAACTGTCGTGAAGATTGTAAAGAGGACATAATCAGTTACCAGAGGCGGGCCTCGTTAGCAGGTGAAGAAACAAGTCCGGACGTCTCCCGCAGGGGCTTTGTGCTTTCACTTGTCAGCGGTATACTCGCAGTGCCAGCGGTCAGGCTGAGCAATAAACTGGGCAGTAACTGGGTACACAAGGTTATCCGACCGCCCGGGGCACTATCGGAAGAGGAGTTCCTAAAAAGATGTATCAAGTGCGGGCAATGTATGCGCGTGTGTCCTACAAACGTTATTCAGCCAGGCGGCATTGACGGAGGCCTGGAGAATCTCTGGACGCCAACGCTGAATAATCGAATCGGCTCGAGTGGCTGTCAGTATAATTGCACGGCTTGTGGGCAGGTCTGTCCAACCTCGGCCATCAGGCCGATTACGCTGGCGGAAAAACAGGGGCACGGTGAGTTTGCCGAGGCCGGGCCAATCAAAATAGGAACCGCTTTTCTCGACCGTAACAGATGCCTTCCCTGGGCGATGGATAAACCCTGCATTGTCTGCCAGGAAAACTGTCCGGTCAGCCCAAAAGCAATTTACACACAGGAGGTTTTCAATACAATAAGAGCAGACGCTTTAACGGTTAAAAAAGCCACAAACACCACTATAGAAACCGTTGAAGATAACCTTCCACTTGACAAATTTGCCACCGGCGATTATTATTGTGTTGCCGAGGATGGTGAACGCAGGAAAATCGCGGCAAATACAGAAAACTCCATCGAGACTTCTCCTGACGAGCGATTCGAAAAAATTCCCGCCCAGGGCAGTAAAATCGAGATTCAGGTCCGCCTGCAAAGACCTCTCATTGATATTGAGAAATGTATTGGTTGTGGAGTTTGCGAACACGAGTGCCCTGTTAGCGGTAAAAAAGCTGTAAGGGTCTCGGCGGAAGGTGAGACAAGAAGTGACGACAGAAGACTATTGCTTAAAAGTTAGCGATTTTTGGAGTTTAATGTGTGATGGAAGAAAAACGAAATAAAATCAATAGAAGGAATTTTTTGAAGACGGTGGGGGCGGCCGGGCTGGCCCCTGCCTTCGCAGGGGTGACAACTGTTTTTGCATCAGCACAAGTAGAAGCTGGTCCGAACGAGCCGAACGTCATTGACCCTAATGCTTCGGAAAAATCCAAATTCCCGCAGGTGCCAGGACGCAAACTTGGCAAAACAGGTGTTGAGGTTCCGTGCCTGTCTCTTGGGGCAAACAAACTTGATAACCAAATCATTTTAAGAAATACTCTTCAATGGGGCGTTAGCTACTGGGATACAGCTAACAGCTATGTGGGGGGAAACAGTGAGCTTACTATAGGTAAGCTCCTCTTGAAGAACCAAGAGGTCCGAAAAGAATTGTTCATTGTCAGTAAGGCATCGAAAGCAAAAACCGTAGCGGATGTGGAAAAACGTCTTCAAACCTCTCTTAAAAGAATGAATACGAATTACATTGATTTGTACTACGGTATTCACATGTTGTCTGACCCTGCCCGGTTGACGGATGAATTGAAGCAGTGGGCCCAAAACGCAAAGAAGCGGAAACTGATTAAGTTTTTCGGTTTCAGCACCCATAAGAATATGGCCCAGTGCCTTACTGCTGCGGCCAGGCTCGACTGGATTGACGTGGTAATGACAACCTACAATTTTCGATTGATGCAGGACTCTGAGTTGCAGGCTGCTATTGAGGCGTGCCATAAAGCGGGCGTTGGTCTTATCGCTATGAAGACCCAGGGACACCGCCAGAGAGTTATTGAAACCGAAGAGGATAAAAAACTGGCCGGACACTTCCTGGAGCGCGGTTTCACTGAGGGACAGGCAAAAATAAAAGTGGTGCTGGAGGATAAGAGGTTCAGCTCAGCATGTGTTGGGATGAATAACGTTGCCATTTTGGTTTCCAATGTTGCGGCGGTGCTCGACAAGACCAAACTTACGACGGCGGATATGGAGGTTTTTGCCGAATACGCACGGGCGAGCTGCAGCGGTTATTGTGCCGGCTGCGCTTATATCTGCGATTCGGCGTTAGCCGATACGCCCTACGTCAGTGACATTATGCGGTATCTGATGTACTACAACAGCTACGGCGATAAGGATAGAGCGAGGCAGCTTTTCGCTCAAATCCCCCGCAAGGCAAGAAACAAACTACTCAGCATTGATTACAGCCTCGCAGAAGCCCGCTGCCCGCAGCATTTGCCGATAGGTAAGCTGGTCGCCGAAGCGGTGAGTAAGTTGGCCTGAATCAATATTGTGAAAAACGCCAATCCTTTTTGGAGGTTAATGTGATGGAAGAAAAACGAAATAAAATCGATAGAAGGAATTTTTTGAAGACGGTGGGAGCGGCGGGGCTGGGTTCCGTTTTTGCTTCGGCCAAAATAAAAGCCGGCCCAAACGAGCCAAACGCCGTTGACCCTAATGCTTCGGGAAAACCACAAAAACCCAAATTCCCACAGGTGCCAAGACGCAAACTTGGCAAAACAGGCATTGAGGTTCCATCCCTGGCTTTCGGGGCAATGTTCAACGATGTTGACAACCAAATCATATTAAGAAAATCTCTTCAGTGGGGTGTTAATTATTGGGACACGGCTCATAGCTATAAAGGTGGAAACAGTGAGCTTGGCATAGGTAAATTTCTCTCGAAGAACCCCCAGCTCCGAAAGGAATTGTTCCTTGTCACCAAGGCATCCGGGGCAAAAACCGTGCCGGATATCGAAAAGCGTCTTCAGACATCTCTGAAGAGAATGAATACCAAATATATTGATTTGTACTATGGTATTCATGTGTTAAGGGACCCTGCACAGTTGAATGCTGAATTAAAACAGTGGGCTGAAAACGCAAAGAAGCGAAATCTGATACGGTTTTTCGGGTTCAGCACACACTCTAATATGGCTCAGTGCCTCGCTGCTGCGGCTAAGCTTGATTGGATTGACGCGATAATGACAACCTACAATTTCAGATTGATGCAGGATGTCCATATGCAGGCTGCCATTGAGGCATGTCATAAAAAGGGTATCGGCCTTATCGCAATGAAGACTATAGGCCTTAGCGGCCGAGAACGCCGCCAAATGGAGGCAGGCAGTCAAATCGGAACCGAAGCGGATAGAAAACTGGTCAAACACTTCCTCCAGCAGGGCTTTACCGAGGAGCAGGCAAAAATAAAGGCTGTTCTGCAAGATGAAAGAATCACCTCAGCTTGCGTTGGAATGAGAAATGTTGCTGACTTAAATTCAGATGTCCTTGCTGTACTGAACGAAGCCAAACTTACTAAGACGGATATGGAGGTTCTCAGGGAATACGCCGCGGCCACCTGCAGCGATTATTGTGCCGGCTGCGCAAATATATGTGAGGCAGCGTTTGAGAATATACCCATCTGCGACATAATGCGGTATTTAATGTATTGCAATAGCTACGGTGATAAGGATAGAGCAAGGCAGCTTTTCGCCCAAATCCCGGCTAACGTAAGAAACAAACTGCTCAGCACCGATTACAGTCTTGCAGAAGCCCGCTGCCCGCAGCATATACCGATAGGCAAACTGGTCGCCGAAGCGGTCGGCAAGCTGGCCTGAGTGGCATTGCAAACGCAAAGTGCCAACCGGTTTTAAGTGCCGCTTCTTCGGGGACAAGCTGCGCGGCTATTGTATTACCTCTTTGTGCTATCTTCGCAAATTCTCAGCAGCTAAGGTGCGTAAAAACTTGCAGGCTTTTTTATAACATAAGTGGCTTGTTAGTAAATACTTACGTCCGGTGAAAGATGATTTCCCTTGCTCTCCGGCACCTTTTTAGGTTATAATAGCTTCATAATAAAAGAACAATAATTCGGCAATTCTGGCTTTTCGGAGAGGTGATGAAGAAGTTTTATTACGAAATCTGGCTTCCATTTACAGTCACAAAGAGGCGGATTTTGCTTCTGACAATTGCAAGCTATATTGCCCTGTGCTAAAAAATGTGTTAGAATCTTTTGTTCTCCCTTCAGCCGCTCAATCTCGAGCGGCTTTTTTTTATGCGAGCAAAGCTCGTTAAACATTTGACACGGGCGGGACGACAAATTAAGCTTATGGAAACTGTCCGGCTAATTAGGGGATTCGCAAATGATAATAGTTACCGGCGGAGCCGGCTTTATCGGCTCAGCACTAATCGCCGCACTAAACAAACGAAGCATTACCGACATTCTCGTCGTTGACCAGCTCGACAACGATAAAAAGTGGAAGAACCTGGTGAACCTGTCTTTCGCTGATTACGTTGAGAAAGACGATTTCCTGGAAATGGTGGTCGAAAATAAGCTCTGCGGACCTATTGAGGCTGTCTTACATCTCGGCGCCTCCACGAGCACAACTGAGACAAATGCCTCGCACCTCATAAAGAACAACTACGAATACACCAAACTATTAGCACAATGGACAACCGATGCCAATATTCGTTTTATCTACGCCTCCAGTGCAGCTACCTACGGCGACGGCTCAGCCGGCTTCAGTGACGATGAAAAAAATATCGATAAACTCAGACCGATGAATATGTACGGCTATTCCAAGCAACTGTTTGACCTGTGGGCACGCAGGGCTGGACTGCTGGAAAAAATCGTAGGACTCAAATACTTTAATGCCTTCGGGCCAAATGAATATCACAAAGCCGACATGCGAAGCTTCTGTTTAAAGGCCTTCGAGCAGATAAAGACCGCCGGCAAGGTGCGACTGTTCAAATCATACAAGCCGGAATTCAAAAACGGCCAGCAAAAAAGAGATTTTATTTATATCAAAGACGCGGCGGATATGACCTTGTTCTTCTTGGACAACCCACAGACAAGTGGGCTGTTTAACATCGGCACCGGCAACGCACGCACCTGGAACGATTTGGCCAAAGCGGTTTTTGCCGCTATGGGCAAAAAACCGAATATCGAATACATCGAAATGCCCGACTCAATCCGCAATCAGTATCAATATTTCACACAAGCCGAGATGACCAAACTGCGCAAAGCCGGCTACGATAAAAAAACCACTTCCCTCGAAGATGCAATTAAAAATTACATCCAGAACTATCTGCAAAAAGATGGGTATCTAACCGACATTTAGCCATCGTTACTCCTTGAAGCGAGGTTCATATGCCGTTCACTCCATATCATTTTGGCCCGAGTGGCCTTGTCGGGCTGGCCTTTAGAAAGTGGATTGACATACCAGTCTTTGTATTGGCCAACGTCATAGTCGATATCGAGGTGTTGGTTTTAGGACTCCTTGGGGTTGGCTGGCCGAGGCACAGGTATTTTCATACGCTCCTAATCGGGACGGCGGTTGGCGTTATATGGGCTATCGCGGCATATCTGGCACGGCGCTTCTTCAAAAAGATAATGCAAATAATTCGCATACCTTACCAGACCGGTTTCTGGAAAATGGTCGTCTCCGGCGTTCTTGGCGTCTGGCTTCACGTTATTATCGATGGCATCTACCACTACGACGTAATGGTATTCTGGCCGAGCAGGGCAAGGCCGTTGTGGCGGCTGTTAAACCAACGACAGGTAGAAGCTGTATGCATTGCCTGCTTTTTCGCGGCACTTGTCCCGTATGCGATTGCTTTTGTTTCACACACCAAACAAAATAAGACCAAAAAATAGCGGGTGGCAGATTACAAGTGTATAAGTGTACAAATCAAAAACGCCATTTCGTACTTTTGCTCTTGTGCTCTTTTTGTTGCCTGTTTTCCACTTATGGCTTATAATTTTACTTGCTGGAAACCCTGAATTTACAGGGAAAAGAGTATGGCTGAAAAAATCGCAGAACAAATCAGATTACTAAAACGCGGGACGATTGAAATCTTCAAAGAAGACGAATTGTCTGAAAAGCTTACCGAGGCAGCCAAAACGCCCAGGCAGCTGCGAATCAAGCTCGGCCTGGACCCGACCAGCCCCGACATACATCTGGGACACACTGTGGTATTGCGGAAAATGCGGCAATTTCAGGACCTCGGCCACAAGGCGGTTCTGATAATCGGCGACTATACCGCCAGAATTGGCGACCCCTCCGGCCAGAATACAACCCGACCGACGCTCACGGATGAACAAATCAGGCAAAATGCGAAGACCTACTTTACACAGGCAGGCAAGGTTCTGGATACATCGGACGACCGGCTTGAAGTGCGATATAACAGCGAATGGCTCGAAAAAATGTCGCTTATGGAGCTTATTCAGTTGGCCGCAAAAAAAACGGTTGCGCAGATGCTGCAGCGAGACAGCTTCAAAAAGAGACTCGCTGCCGAGGATGATGTATATACACACGAATTTCTTTATCCTCTAATGCAGGGCTATGACTCCGTTGTGATAGAAAGCGACGTCGAGTTAGGCGGAACAGACCAGACGTTCAACAACCTCGTTGGCCGCGACATCCAGCGGGCGTACGGCCAGACCTCACAAATCGTGATTACTATGCCCATCCTCGTCGGCCTGGACGGCAAGGAAAAAATGAGCAAATCAAAAGGCAATTACATCGGCGTAACAGATGAGCCGAACGATATGTTCGGCAAAGTTATGAGTATCTCCGATGATATGATGGAAAATTATTTTACGCTTTTAACCGACCTGCCAGCCGAGAAAATAGCTAAGCTTGCCAACCCCGACAAAACGCATCCGAAAAAAGCAAAAGTCCTCTTAGCCAAAAAGATTGTGACACAGTTCTATAACGAGGCAACCGCTCAGCTTGCCGCGGCGCAGTTCGACAAGGTATTCGCACAGGGCCAACTGCCCGACGATATACCGGTTGTCAAAATATCATCTGAGCCGATTATGGCAAGTAAGTTATTAGTTCTTTGTGACTTGACTTCAAGTAGTAGTGAGGCCAAGAGGATGGTAAAACAATCGGCCGTGAGTATTAACGCAAACAAAATCAGTGACCCCAACGCCGAAATTACACCGAAAGACGGTATGGTAATCCAGGTTGGTAAGCGAAGATTTGCTCGGTTGAAAATCAAATAAAAATTATGAAATTGCCCAAACTTCAAAACAGCGAAAAGTATGTCGGCTTGTATGTCTTCGATTTCGGCGAGCACACCGGTGTCGGCTTTACCGCCCAGGAGGTAGCTGAACTTCTGGAAAGTGAAAAATACAAAAACGGCAAGGTCTATAAAATACACAAGGCCTATCCCGACGGCAAACTCGAACTAAAAGGCGTCAGAGCGGAAATTTTTCAGCTTGAGGCAGGGATGTTCTTTTATTCAGGAGACATTGAGACCGCCAGGGCTGATTTCAAGCAACTCGTTAATCTGGCTGTTGAGAGTACCCCGCCCTGCCGGGCCAAGGTGCACCTAACTAAATACAGTAACGACAAATTCGCGGCAGCCCTTATTTACCCCGCTGAGTATGATGACGAGATAAGCGCCTGGCTTTTAGACGGCGAGTATAAAACCACAGGCGCCGCCCAAGGCGGTATCGAGGCGGTGCAGAGATACTACGATGCAAAGCCGCAGATTTTAGACAGGCATCAATTGTTCGCCAAATCCGCATTCGAAAACAGGACAGGCGAACAATTATTAGCCTGCTTAAAATCGGCAGTGGTAAGGTGAACAATTTAGAAATGTCCGCACAGACCAAAAGAAGAACATTTTTTGGCTCGCTTGCAGGCGGATTATTGTCGATATTCGGCAAATCCCCAGCCAAGCCGACTGTTGACGACTTAAAACGAGCCAACTTCAAGACCAGCACGCAGCGCCTGGGAATCCGATTTACCGAGCGAATTCGCCAAGTTTTTAGATTCAAATGGCTTAAAAAGCTTTAGTCAAGCAGAGTCAAGCGAGATACGAGATGCGAGATACGAGATACGAGCTCACACCGTCGCCCGGCGGGGCTCCAAAACTTAGCGAGAATGCTTTAACTGTATTGCAAAGCAGATACTTAATCAAAGACCAGCAGGGCGAGTGCATCGAAACACCTGCTCAGCTCTTCAGCAGGGTAGCGCTGCTCGTGGCACAGGCTGAAATCAAATACGGAGCTGGCAGCAGTGAAATCAAAGAATGGCATAAAAAATTTTACGATTTAATGGCATCGCTCAAGTTTCTGCCAAACTCCCCCGCCCTTATGAACGCCAACCGGCCAGGCGGAATGCTCAGTGCCTGCTTTGTGCTGCCGATTGAAGACAGTATAGAAGAGATATTCGAGACGATTAAGCAGGCCGCTTTGATTCAAAAGGCCGGCGGCGGCACCGGATTTTCATTCGATAAATTAAGGCCCACCGGCGACCGCGTGGCCTCGTCAGGCGGAACAACATCAGGGCCGATAAGTTTTTGGCGGGTCTTCTCAGAGACAACCAACGCAATTCAGCAGGGTGCCTTTCGCCGGGGCGCAAATATGGGTATGATGAGTGTCGGACATCCGGACATACTAAAATTCCTGCACGCCAAGCAAAACTTAAAGGCCTTTACCAACTTCAATATTTCCGTCAAAATCACCGATGATTGGATGAGGACACTCCTTAAATCAGGTGCTACTTTGCACATCGTGAAAAATCCTCGCACACAGCAGCGGTATTTATTGCCGCGCCGACTTGATATTACCAGCTATACAATAAACGATTTGTATAAGCTAACCGGCAAGTCACCGTCGGCCTCCAAAGCAAAAGGTAAATTCTACACCGTCGGCGACATTTGGAAAACGCTCGTCAAGTGTGCTCATAAGACCGGAGAGCCAGGCGTAGTTTTCATCGACCGAATCAATCGTGACAATCCGACTCCTTCATTAGGCCGAATAGAAGCGACCAATCCCTGCGGCGAACAGCCACTGCTGCCATTTGAGGCCTGCACACTCGGAAGTATCAATCTTGCAAAATTTGCGGCTCGTGGCTCGAATCACGAATCACGAACCACGAACCACACTAATATGGATTGGCAGGGCCTGGCCGAAACCGTTAAACTGGCGGTCCGATTTCTGGACAATATTGTCGACGTCTGCAATTACCCAGTCAGAAATACCGTCCGCCTGACACAGGCAAACCGCAAAATCGGTTTGGGTGTTATGGGTTTTGCGGATTGTTTGTTTATGCTTGGCATACCTTACAATTCACAACAGGGCGTCGAATTCGGCGCAACTGTTATGAGCTTTATTAACAAAAACGCACGCCAGGCCAGCAGCGAGCTTGCCGATTTGCGAGGACCTTTTCCAAACTGGAACGACAGCATCTGGCGAACCCAAAAAAGTAAAAAGGTCCGCAATGCTTCTATTACCTGTGTAGCCCCTACCGGAACGATAAGTATTATTGCGGACTGCTCCAACGGGATTGAGCCGGCCTATTCGCTGGTGTTCCTCCGCCACATACTGGCGGAGGCAAGAATGCTGCAGGTAAATCCTGTTTTCAAACAAGTAGCCCAAAAGGCCGGATTTTACAGCAAAAAACTGGAAAAACAGATTGTCAAAACCGGCAGTATCCAGAAAATATCCCAAATCCCGGCCAAAATCCGCAAAATCTTCAAATGTGCCCACGATATTGAGCCCCAATGGCATATCAGCATGCAGGCCGCTTTTCAACAACACTGTGACGCAGCGGTCAGCAAGACCATAAACTTCAACGAAAACGCCACCGCCGCCGCCGTCGATAAGGCCTACAGATTGGCATATCAGCTTGGCTGTAAAGGAATTACGATTTATCGCCGCCACAGCCGGCTCCGTGAGCCGATGAGTCTTTATTAGCCGAGCTACTCCCAAAAACGCGATAAAGGGCGTTTGAGGGGCCACAAGCCTGTGGCAAATTTATAATCCGGGAAAAAAAATACAAAACCTTTCCGAACTAATAGCGTATAGCTCTATAGAAAACGGGCAAAATTGCTACTTTCCGATTAAACCCGTTAGAAAGCCTACAACCAGCAATAATATGATAGAAAAAGGCAAAAATTTCTAACGGCGTTAAAGTAGCCCCTGAGCTGTTGACGATAACAAAAAAAGCAGAAAAAGTTTTCTCCCCTCCGGAAAACATCGGGCGGCAAAATGTTGCTCGATGTTTTCTTTTTAAGACACGGATTTTCACTGTTCATTTTTTCATACTAACAGAACAAACTAACAGAGCCGCGACCGTAAGGGAGCGGTCATAAAACCAATTAACCAATCAGGAATGTGTGGTAGCCTCAAACGCAGCTAAGGGATGGCTCCACTGTGATTTGCGATAAGCTGATTTTACACGTTCCTTCCGCAGCATTTTTTGTACTTTTTACCGCTGCCGCAGGGGCACGGGTCGTTTCGGCCAACCTTCGGATGCTCCAGTTTTATTTGCTTTACTCTCTGCTCCCCCTGCGGGGCCTGGGCAGCGGCCCGCTGTCGCTCAGCCATCGCGAACTGACCCACCTCATCGTGAGCTGTTTGACTTACGTTCCAAACGCTTCTGGCTCTGGCGCCGGCTTCCAGATGAACCTTGAAGATAATATCCGTAACCCGGTCCTCCATAGTTTCGAGCATCTCGTTGAACATTCGGAAACCTTCACGCTTGTACTCGGTCTTGGGGTCTTTTTCCGCAAAAGACTGCATCCAAATACTGTCCTTCAGATGGTCCATCGAATAGAGATGGTCCTTCCACGTGCTGTCGTAAACCTGAAGCAGGACGTACTTTTCAAGGTCGCTTAGTTCGGCACGCAAAAATTCTCTTGCAACCTCAGAGAGCTTCTCTTTGCGTTCCGGACCATCACCGATGGTCTCCTCACTCAAAGAGGCCTCGAATCTTTCGTTAGCCCAGTTCACCAGTTCGGCAGTGTTTAACCTGGCAATTTTATCAGTGAGCTGTCGGTCTAATTCGCCGTTGTTAAAGCTTTCACTTAATTCGAGCAGTTGTTTATGTAGGGCCTTGGGTTTGCTGCTTTGTATCCGCTCGACTGAAAGGTTAGCGCTATATTTTTTGTTCACCCAGTCGGCCAGCGCCTCGAACCCATAAACGTTTGCTCCTTCCGGCCCGTAAACCATATTCATCGCAAATTCAACAGGATACTCAATCTCCCTTCGCTTGTATTTTGCCGCGGCTTCCTTGATGAGAAGCTGACGGATTTGGGAGCTGTTCAGCCCTTCCAACTGCTCACGGTCCGATCTTATGTCGAATTTGGCTCGTGCCCATTCGGTAAATACGCGAATCGAAAAACCACCCTTCAAAAATTCAGCTAACTGTGAACAATCTTTTTTATCAACCTGCTCAGACGCAGCCAAAATTAACTGCTCTTCAATTTCCTCAGGCTCTTGTGTCTTGACTTTCCCAGGGCTCAAGCTGACACGAAAGGCACTCATAGCCCACTTGCACAAGCCGGTGATATCCCAGCTCTGCCGGTCTTCGTAATCTTCCAGATATTCACCAATAGAGAGCGATATCTCGTTAGTGATATTATCCTTTGTCTGCTGCTTGATTAACGCTTCAATTTCCCCTGCTTCAATGCCGGCGATGTCAGATAACTTCAAATCAACGCCGAAATTGGTCCTGGCCCACTCGATAATGCACTTAAAAGGATAGTCCTTGTTAAGAATGGTGTCGCAGCTTTTTGCGATAGCGTGCTCAATCATCTCCTCGATAATGTTTTTGAGCCCTTTCCCGCTTATAATTTGGCGCCTGCGCGAATAGAAAATCTTTCGCTGGTAGTCCATCACCTCATCGTATTCGAGCAGGCTTTTACGTATATCGAAGTTCCGCTCTTCGACCTTTTTTTGTGCCTTTTCGATACCCTTGCTTATCCTCTTGTGGTAGATTGGCTGACCTTCCTCCCAGCCTATCCACGAAAGTGCCTTAACGGTCCACTCCGGCGCAAAGATTCGCATCAGGTCATCGTCGAAACTCAAAAAGAATTGGCCCGAGCCGGCGTCGCCCTGTCTGCCTGACCGGCCTCGGAGCTGATTATCGATCCTTCTGGCTTCGTGACGCTCAGTGCCCAGTACATGCAGCCCACCAAGCTCGGCCACACCAGGTCCTAAAACAATATCGGTGCCTCTGCCTGCCATATTTGTTGCGATTGTTACATTACCTCGCATCTGACCGTCTTGAGTTCTATGCTGCTGGCCGGCCTTGGTAACAATCGCTGCTTCTCGCTCGTGATGCTTGGCGTTTAAAAGCTCGTGCTCGTACTCTTTCCCATATCGCTCCTTGAGGGCTTCAGACAGTGACTCATTCTTTTCAATGCTCACCGTACCCACAAGAACCGGTCGACCGGAAGTGCTGATATCGTTTATCTCTTCTACTATCGCATTAAACTTCTCGCTCATTGACTTATAGATTACATCATCCATGTTCTCTCTAATACAAGGCTCGTTGGTCGGTATTACAACAACCTCAAGGTTATAGATATTCATAAACTCTTCAGCCTCGGTCGCGGCTGTGCCGGTCATTCCAGCTATCTGGTCGTAGAGCTTGAAGAAATTCTGCAGTGTGATAGTAGCCAGTGTTTGACTTTCTTCCTTTACAGCGACAGCTTCTTTTGCCTCGACGGCCTGATGGAGTCCGTCGGACCACTGCCGACCGTGCATCAATCGACCGGTGAACTCATCAACGATAATGACCTTGCCGTCCATAACGACATAATCTTTTTCCTTTTCGAAAGCAGCGTGCGCTCGCAGGCTCTGCTCCAGAAGATGCGGCCATTCCATATTTGAGCCGATGAAAAACGACCCTACGCCCGCTATTTCCTGCGCCGCACCCACTCCTTCGTGAGTGAGGTGGACCGCTTTTCTGTCGTATTCAACCTCGTAATATTGCGTAGCTTCTGTTAGATTAGATTGTGCACTCTCAAGCTCCACCTGACTTCTCTCTATCACCTGCTGGGACTTTTCGACTCGCTCGTTATCTTTATCTTTTTTCGCCTCAGCCAGTTCACCAGCAGCGGCGGCGGCGGCCCGCTCGGCGGAATCAATCTGTCTTTTGATACGGTCGTAGTTACCATGCAGGCTAATCAGCTTTCTTGCCACCTGGTCTGCTTTTTTATATCTGCTGACGTCATCAAAGGCCGGGCCAGATATAATCAAAGGTGTCCTGGCCTCGTCAATCAGAATTGAATCGACCTCGTCGATTATGGCATATTCCAGCGGGCTTTGGACCATTTGTTCAAGCGATATTTTCATATTGTCGCGGAGATAATCGAAGCCGAACTCGTTGTTTGTGCCGTAGGTCATATCGCAGGCATACTGACCTTTTCGCTCGTCACCGCTCGTATCCATACTCGCCTGAATCGCACCAACGGTTAATCCCAACGCCCTATAAACCGGCCCCATCCATTCTGCGTCGCGCCGGGCTAAGTAATCGTTGACGGTAACTATATGAACTCTTCTTCCGGTCAGATAAACAAGGTATGCCGCCAAAGTTGCCACTAATGTTTTGCCCTCGCCGGTGACCATCTCGGCAATCTTGCCCTCGTAGAGAACGTTGCCCCCGACAAGCTGGACGTCGAAATGCCGCATATCGACATTTCGTCTTGCCGCCTCGCGCACAACTGCAAAGGCCTCGGCTAAAATATCCTCCGCCATGGTACCGGCCTTTAACTTGGCCCTGAACTCGGCGGTTTTTGCCTTCAGGCTCTCATCGTCGAGATTTTCTATCTGCTCTTCAAATTCCCCAGCCTGCCGGGCGATTACCGAATAGCCCTTTATTAGACGCTCGTTACGAGAACCAAAAACCTTTACAAGAATTTTGCTTACTTTATCAAATGGCATAATGTCCGTCCTGTCGTTCCCGCGAAAGCGGGAATCCACATCGTGGCAGGTATCTATCCCTGCTTCCGCAGGGATAACATTTAATAAAGTTGTTATTTCGCTCGGGTTAAGTATTCACCGCTACGTGTATCGACACGGATAACATCCCCGACTTTAATAAAGGACGGCACTTGTACAACCAGGCCGGTTTCGAGTGTTGCCGGTTTGGGCTGATTTGTCGCTGTCGCGCCCCTAATCTCCGGAGGGGTGTCGGTAACCTCCAAATCCACCGTGTTAGGCAAATCAACTATAACCGGCTTTCCCTCGTACATACTGACCTGAAGCTGAGAATTTGGCTTGAGATATTTCGGCCCATCGCCGAACGCATCGTCATCGAGAGTAATCTGGTCGTAGGTTGTGGTATCCATCAGAATATGTTCACTACCAGAGGAATAAAGGTATTCGTATGTGCGTTTGTCAAGGAAAGCTTGCTCGACCATTTCCTCTGTGCGCAGGCGAACATTTTGAATTGAGCCGTCGGTCAGGCTTTTTAGCTTTGTCTGATAAACCGCGCCGCCTTTACCCAATTTGACGTGCTGATAATCGACAATCGCGTACAGTTTGCCGTCGATTTTAACTGTCTGACCTTTTCTCATATCAGATGCTCTCATTTCCTACTCCAAACATTCGTGATTCGTGGTTCGTGATTAGGGTTTCGCATTCTTACTCAAACTCTTTATGAGATTCATTATCATTCGGCTTTCGTGGTCCAAATCCTCTTGAAGATTCAGAACTTCTGCCTGCGTAGTATAATTTCTTCTATGGGCAATTATCAATTGGGTATCGAGTTCTGCACATGAGCCTAAAGCTATGCGCAGGAATTGCTTATATTCAGCAGTATGGCCTCTGGCAAAACCCTCAGCAATGTTAGATGGTATACTGATTGCGGATCTCTGCATCTGAGAACTAAGTCCGTATAATTCCTTTTGTGGAAATTTTTCTGTAGTTCTGTATATACGGTCAACAATTTCTATACCCTTTTTCCAGATATTTAACTCTTTGTAGTTTTTGACTTTCATTCAGCTTTTTAAGAACTTCTGGCTTACGAATCACAAACCACGATCCACGATCCACGAACCACGATTCACGAAACAAGTATTACAAAACCGCCGCAAAATGTCAAGAAATCAATGAACTTGCCGAAATGCCGGTGTTTTTCTACAGTCTCCAACTCATATTGGCAATTATAGAAAATTTTTTGTAGAATAAGTTGTTAGTCCTTTAAGAAATACAAAAGACAGTAACAAACAAAAAGGAGGCATACAGTAAAGATTATGAAACAGTTCTCTATTATTCATATACCGGTTCTGTCGTTTTTCTCGAAAGCGTTGTATAGAGATGTAGGGCTGTACTGGAAAGGGGTAGCTTTTGCATATCTGCTGTTACTTCTGGCCGTCTGCTGGATACCAGCAATGATTAGATTGCACACAGGCTTTTCATATTTTGCAGACAACATAGCACCTGCTGTCGTCGAACAGGTGCCGGAGATTACGATTGTCGATGGTGAAGCATCGATAGCCGAACCTCAGCCATACTACATAACGTACCCCGACAGCAATGATGTCTTGGCAATTATTGACACCACCGGGACAATCACATCGTTGAAAGATACGGATGCTATTTGCCTACTGACGAAGACCTCGATAATTAGCCGAAAAAACCCGTCTCAGACGGAGACAATCAAACTGGCGAATGTGGAAAATCTTATTTTGGATAGCGCTCGCATAACGGGATGGCTGCATACTGCCAGGAAATTTCTCGCCATAGCAATATACCCCTTCGCACTTCTGGGCTCTTACCTGTATAAAATTATTCAAGCACTCATATATGCTGCAGTAGGCCTGCTATTTGCCTTATGGTGCAAAGTAACGCTCTCATATAAGGCTTTACTTCGTTTGGCAATAGTAGCCGTAACGCCATGCGTGCTGGTCAATACTGTTCTCGGCCTGGCTGGTGTTCATCTGCCGTATGCGGGGTTAATATATCTGATGGTCACACTGGGGTATCTGTTTTTCGGGGTGAAAGCGAGCTCCCAGCCGATTCCACTGCAGGAAAAAGCCAGGGTTCCAGAGGAAATTGAGAATTTAGGAAACCATTTACGTAAATTCTAAAGAATTTTAATTTACTTCTTTCTTTTTGACTGTCTCGACGTTTGACCTTTCCTGAGTTTTTTTGAGGTTTGCTTTATTTTTCCACGCTCATCGATATTAACTATCGCCTCGGCAGGAGAGACGTTCAATTGGCGGGCCGGAACATTGACCGAAACTATACGCACTTTTATTGCCTGGACTAAACGGACGCTGTATCCCGAACGCAGACCGACAACACACTGGGTCTTTGGACTGTATTCCCAAACGTCGGCCCCCAAATCGCCCATCTGGATAAGACCTTCAATGCCAAATTTTCGCGACTGCACGAATACACCGAAACCGGCAAGGCCGGTAACAACGCAGTCGAGTTCGTCGCCGACGCCGTCCTTATGGCCTCAATCACCCACTTCGGAAATTACTCTATAACAGAGATGAAACAATACCTTACAAACCGCGGAATACCTGTAAATCTATAATCCAGCGGCAACCATCCCATCACATATTTTCCAATTGTTAGTATCGGCGGCCGCCACCGCCGCCACCGTAACCGCCACCGCCACCGCCGCCACGACCGCCACCGCCGCCACGACCACCGCCGCCGCCGTAACCGCCTCGACCGCCACCACGGTCGGTTTTGGGGCGAGCCTCATTGACGTTAAGAGTGCGCCCTTTCAAATCCGTGTCGTTCATTTCATCTATCGCCTTTTGTGCTTCATCCTTGGAGGGCATCTCCACAAATCCGAAACCTCTTGATTCACCCGTAAATCTGTCCTTTATGAGATTGACAGATTCGACCTGACCAAAGGCCGCAAATGCTTGACGCAAATCATCTTCGGTTGCCTCACCAGACAGATTGCCTACATAAATATTCATTGCTTTCCTTTCTTAACCTTAAACTGACATTTTCCATTTCGCCCCGTTAGAGGCTTACAACAAAACATTTTTTGTTTCCTCAAATCAACATATATTTATAAACCATTTCAACTTCACGCAAATACAATGAGTCTCTAATGGAGTAAACGTTCACAAAACATAATTTTCTCTCTACGGCATCAATAATTCTACAAAAATCACCTTGAGCTATCAAGAATTTACTTTGGGTTCTCCAATTTGGTATAACGATAACTCAATCAAACGCCTTCTATAAGCTCTATTCTAACAAATTTTATTTCCTTTGCACAACTTTATCTGGGAAATTCGGGTTTAATTTGCTTTTTTCTTCTTGACCGTCTCGACGTTTGACCTTTCCTGAATTTTTTTGAGGTTTGCTTTGTTTTTCCACGCTCATCGACATTAACTATCGCCTCAGCAGGAGAAACGTTCAACTGACGGGCGGGGATATTTACTGAAACTATACGCACTTTTATTGCCTGGCCCAAATGAATACTATGTCCGCTACGTTGACCGACAACACACTGGGTCTTTGGACTGTATTTCCAAGCGTCGGCCCCCAAATCGCCAATCCGGATAAGACCTTCAATGCCAAATTTTCGCGACTGCACGAATACACCAAAACCGGCAAGGCCGGTAACAACACAATCAAGTTCATCGCCAATACGGTTGCTCAACATTTGAAGCATCAGCACAGTCGTCAGCTCTCTTTCAGCGTCCTCAGCCCGCTGCTCGGTAAAGGTGATGTGTTTGCCAATCTCAGTCAAGTCCGGTTCTTTTGTCATTCTGAGCGCCAGCGAAGAATCTGGCTGGCGAAGAAGAGATTCTTCACTCCGCTGCGCGGAGCCTGTCCTCGAGCGAAGCGAAGAGTTCAGAATGACAGGACGCTGTTGCAGATAACATTCTAAAATGCGATGAACAAGTAAGTCCGCATACCGACGTATCGGGCTGGTAAAATGACAATAGTGAGTCGAGGCCAGCGCGAAATGCCCAATTTGCAGCGGTGAATACTGGGCCTTCTCGAAACTTCGCAAAACAACCAAATTTATTGCCAGCGAACAATCGGTACCCTTAACGGAAGCTAACAAATCTTGTATCGCGGCACGGTCCGGAGTCCGCGGCAAACTAAGACCCAACGACCTTACAAGCTTTGAGAGATTTTTCATACTCAAACTATCCGGCTCCGGATGAATCCGGCGCATAAATGAAACATTGAGTCTGTCCAGAAGCGAAGCGACCGCCTCATTGGACTCGACCATAAACATCTCGATTATCGTATGCGGATAGCTGTCGTCAGCGGGACAGGCGCCTACAACCCTTCCCGATTTATCCATTATCAATTTCGTCTCCGGCAAATCCAGATGGAGCATTCCGTTCTCCGCTCGTCGTCTTTCAATAGCCCGGCTAAGCCGCTCCATATTTCTCAGCAGCTCAACAACCTCAGGTTTAATTCCTTTAGTGCGGCCTTTCAAAGCCTTGTCGGCCTGCTGATAGGTCAAACGCTGCGTCGAACACATAACACTATTGGCAAAATTACGGGACAAAACACTACCGTTGTCATCGTAAGTTAAATACACGCTTTTAACAAACCTCCTCTGGCCGGGCTGGAGGCTGCATATGCCGTTACTTAAAACCCCCGGCAGCATTGGAATAGTTTTGCCCGGAAGATATACGCTGTTTCCGCGAATTCCCGCCTCGGTATCCAGCGGCGAATCAGGCGATACGAAACTACTGACATCGGCAATGTGAACTCCCAGCACCCACCTGCCATCCGTGTCCTTCTCCAGGCTTATCGCATCGTCAAAATCTTTTGCGTCCGGCGGGTCAATCGTAACAATTACTTTCTCCGTTATGTCATCTCGCCTGCCGGACTGGTCGGGATTAAATTCAGTAGCAACCTGCCGGGCTTGCTCTATACAATTGTCTCTAAATTCGCTCGGCAGATGATACTGGCGAATTATTGACCTTATCTCACCTTCATATTGCCCTGCCCTGCCGAGCACCTCGATAATTACACCGCGAGCCAGATATCTTTCTGTCGGCCAGGTTAGTATCTCAACCACAACTTTATCCTTCTCTCTGGCGTTTTTGGCACTTACATCGTCAACACCAATTGGCTCCGTAAATCCTGTCCCGTCCGGCTGAACAAGCCATCCCTCTTCTCTTTTTAACAAAGTTCCAACGAACCTGTTTTGTGCCCGTTCAAGGATTTCAATCACCTTGCCGCTGCAGCGCATCTGCCCGGCACGCTTGCCTCTTTTTACAACTTTAGCCGCAACGATATCACCGGTCATCGCTTCGGCTGTTGCGTTCGGCGGTATAAACAAATCGCCGTGTGAGCTGGGCTCAAGAGGTATTACAAAGCCGAATCCCTTCGGGTTTGCCCTGAACGTTCCTATGACTCGGCCGGACAACGATGGCAAACTAACCACGCTCCTTTCGCCAATCACCACCTGACCGGCCCGGCGAAGCTCTTCAAATGCCGATTTAAACTGTGGATAATCTTCTGAGCTTACGCCGAGCGCCTTGGCCAATGGCGCCAGCTTCAACGGCGTATAATCCGCGTGCTTCAAAAATTTAATTATTTTTCTCTTGAAAATTTCAGGCATTTGACCAACCTGCAAAAAACAAAAATCGCCCAATCGACTTTCACATCGACCGGACGATGTGTTTATCTAAAATTAAACCAAAGATTCTTCCGAGCACAAACATTTATCAAGGCCGCCGCGGTTCGGTCTTCATCACGTATTCCGTATGCAACCGCGATGTTAACCCTTCTTTGCTTTAAGACTGTTGAGTTTCTTGGCAAGACGAGATTTCTTTCGTGAAGCGGTTTTTTTGTGCATTGTGCTGGCGGCAGCGGTTTCATCCAGTTTCCGGACAGCAAGCCGGTATTGTTCACTCGCTGCTTCAACATCGCCGCTGCTCAATGCCGACTCAAAATGCTTAATTTGTGTCTTTATCTGACTCTTTCGTGCACGATTAATCGCCCTTCTTTTGGCGTTCTGTCTTACTCTCTTTTTTGCCGATAACGAATGTGCCACTGAAATCTCCTAAAAACCATCATTACTTCATTTACAAATACTAATAAACACTCACTGAGAGGTTGGTTCGGCTGGCTTGTCTTGGAGCCCCTCAACGCCCTCTTTTGCGCCTGGGGTCCCTCGCAATTTATCTACTCGCTGGTGGACATCTTTGTATGCAAAATCAAGCTGAGCAATCTTGCGATAAATCTCCAGCGCCTTTTCAATCTTACCCTGCTCTTCATAAGAGCGGGCCAGATTGTACCGCAATTCTTTGGCGATACTATCATCTTCTATCCTGTATGAATCTATCGCCCTGGTAAAAATGTCGATCGCATCTGCAAACCAGCCCTTCAGAAAAAAACACAAGCCTGTTTTATCCATCGCTGAAATCTTATGTCGCGGGTCCTTCTGGGCCTCCTGGAACAGAGGTATCGCATCATTATACTGCTTGTTCTGGAGCAGGCAAATACCATATTCGTACTTGGCTCGCAAGTCAGTCGGATAATTCTCTACACAGAGACAATAATGTTCCAATTCAACACCGTATAATTGCGCCGCCAATTCCGCGGCCCCGGTCTTGGCCTCCGCATCATCGGGCTCGGCCTCAAGAGCAGCTTCCGCCTCTCTTATTTTGCGCCTTAGTTGTTTTATTCTTATCCGCCCTGCCTGCCGCTCAAAGCTAAAATCGCTCCTCGTTTTATACGCATTTTCCAAGAGCTCTATCGCCTCACTCTCGGCTTCGTCATTCTGCAAATCAGATAAAGCATTGGCTAAATTAAATATATTCACGGGCAGATTCGGCTCGGCAGCCAGTGCTTTTCTGGCTTCTTCGACTGCAGTGATGCGGTAATCCTCGGTCTTAATAACGCTTTCCTGAGCTTGAAGCTTCTCCTGGACCTGGCGGTCCTTGATAGAGTGCCTGAAATCACCCTCCTGGTCATACCCGCCTCTGGCAACTGTAAGTTCGGCTGACAGTCTTTGGTACTCGTCCTCTAATGCCCCGTCCTCAGGCCTAAGCTCGGCAGCAAACTGGCTCACAACAACCGCCCTTTCTAACTGCTCTACGGCTAAATACGAATCTTTTAACAGGATATATGTTTGTAAAGACGGTTTTGGAAGAGCACTATTTGCCTGGAACAGCCAATCGGCAATCCATCTGGCCGTCTTCTTATAACCGCCCGACGCCGCAGCCTTTAGCATCGCCTCAGCATACGGCAAATGGCCGGGGTCCTTTGCGAAAAGGTACTCGGCACCGAGCATCTGCTCAAGAGCCGTTTTAGCTCGCAGCAGCTTTACTCTTTCCATCATCGAGGACTTCTTGCCGCCTTTTGCCCGACGCAGAAGCGCCAATTCATGAAGCTCTATATGTCCTTGCTGCACCGCATCAGGGGCGCAGCGAAGACCCTCAAGGTACATATCGATAGCGTAATCGAAATTGTTTGTCGCAGCTACTTTTCGGGCTCTCTCAAAAAAAACCCCAGCCTTAGCAAACTCTCCAATATCTTTCTCTGCCATAAATTTTAACCGATTCCCTTTTCTCAGGCCTCTTTAACCTCTCTATCGTAATCTTGAGCCGAAATTTGTCAACAAATAAATACTTGTATAAAAAGTGAGCCTGTGCTATATTTGCAAATCGCGGTACGAACCACGAAATATGAAGTACGAGATGCGAAAATGATAACAGCTCTTGAACAGTATGACCCCCAGATTTACGAGCTTATAAGACAGGAAAAGGCACGCCAGAGCGGCTCAATTCGCCTTATACCCTCCGAAAACTACGTATCCAGAGCCGTAATGGAAGCCAGTGGAAGCTGCCTTACAAACAAATACTCGGAAGGTTATCCCGGCAGGAGATACTATGAAGGCCAACAGGTAACTGACCTCATCGAAAAAATGGCTCAGCAGCGAGCCAAAAAGTTATTCAAAGCAGACCACGCAAACGTCCAGCCATATTCCGGCTCTGTGGCAAATTGGGCCGCATACCTGGCACTCGCCAAACAAGGTGATACGATTATGGGCCTGTCCCTTCCACACGGCGGACACCTCACACACGGCTGGAAAGTCAGCGTAACAAGCAAAATATTTAAGTCCGTCCAATATACAGTCAGGCCGGATACCGGCAGATTGGACTATAACCAGATTGAAGAGCTTGCAAAAAAGCACAAACCAAAAATCATCATCTCCGGCGCCACGGCATATCCCAGAGAAATCGATTTTGAAATCTTCGGCCGGATAGCCAAAGACGTGGGGGCATACCACCTCAGCGATATAGCCCACATTGCCGGCCTTGTCGTAGCCGGCATACACAAAAGCCCTGTACCTTATTCCGACATTGTATCAACTACAACACACAAGACACTGCGAGGTCCTCGCGGCGGAATGCTGCTATGCAAAGCCGAACACGCCGAAAACGTGGACAAAGCCGTCTTCCCGGGACTCCAGGGCGGACCGCATATGCACACACTGACCGCCGTCGCCGTGGCACTGGCTGAGGCCGATACGCCGGAGTTTATCGCTTATGCAAAGCAGATAGTCAAAAATGCAAAAGCCCTCGCTGAAAAGCTGCTCGAATACGGATTCAACCTGTCCTCCGGCGGGACAGACAACCATTTAATCCTAATCGATTTGCGAAATAAAAAAGTACCCGGTAAGAAGCTGTCCAAGGCGCTGGACAGAGCAAGAATCGTTACCAATTATAATACCACACCTTTAGACCCGGCCCACCCGGCCAACCCGACCGGCCTGCGTATAGGTACGCCAGCGATTACTACACGAGGAATGAAAGAAGAGCATGCTGAGCAAATTGCCTCACTTATAAACAAAGTTGTTGAAAACGTTAACAATGAGTCGGCAATTGAGGAAGTGGGAAAGGAAGTTCTGCTCTTATCCTCACAATTTCCTGTGCCGGAGCACTTTATCATACCGAACAAGAATAATCCGGGTACGCCGCACACCTCAGACACCCTAACACCATGGCTATTCTAAGGCCGGGAACTCAACATGGCCCAGCAAGAACAGGTACTCGTTGTCGAGCGAAAAGTCCTTGAGCAGGTAGGAATGTTTAATGGACTCGAATTTGACGTAGAGCGCTATCTGTGCAAGCTGTTCGCTCCGGGCATTCCCTGCTTTCTCCCTCGGTCGCAAGCCGAAGCCGACCCCGCTTATAAGCAGCTCATTCCCTACGTAATAATGAGTTACGACGGCAAGTACCTCACTTACGTCCGAGGAAGGCGCGCCGGAGAGACTCGGCTGGTTGGACTCAGGTCAATCGGCATTGGAGGCCATATAAACCCAGGCGATGACCTGCCCTTGTTCAATGATAACTTTTATGAAGCCTACCTCACCGCCGTTGAACGCGAAGTAGCGGAGGAAGTTTCAGTAGAAACGAGCCACACTGACAGCATTGTCGCCCTGCTCAACGACGATTCCAACGAGGTCGGCAGTGTCCATCTCGGAGTCGTGCACCACTGGATTCTCGATGCCCCAAAGGTCAGCAGGCGAGAGCAGATGATTACCCAGATGGCCTTTATGGCCCCTGCCGAATTGCAGCAGGTCCGCGATACTATGGAGACCTGGTCGCAATTGTGCCTTGACAAACTCGCCGAGTTTACCCCGCCTGCCACGTGAGATGTGTTTACCACGTGGGATATCTTTTTTCTTATCCCACTGTGGCCGTTTACTATCTCACCGGGGTGAGATAGCAAATGCTTATCTCATCGGGTACGACAAGCCACGAATTTGGTCGCCGGAAATTGCCGGTTTGGATATTGCGTTGAAAACGATTTTTCTCAGCGCTTTTCTAAATTCGGCTTATCTTTTCCTTGACTATACCCACTTTTGTTATAGAATTATCTTGGCACATCAAAAAACACTTATTAAGGAGATAGAAGCTTCCATTGCTAAGGCCGATGCGCTTATTAAAGCGATGGCTAAGGAATAAAACTGGAAATGATTATTTTGGGAGGATAGAAAAATGAAAAGTGCACGTAAAATCCTGCGTATCGTTTTCTTTGTGATTGTAGTTTTGGTTGTTTGCATTGTGGTTTTAGTTCATCTTCTTGGTAATAGCGTTCTGAAAACAGGAATTGAAACTGCAGCAAGCAAAACGTTGAATGTCGGCGTTAGTATCGATGACATGGACTTTTCAATTTTAGGCGGAAAGGTCAGTTTTCAAAATCTCGTAGTTGACAATCCACCAGGTTACAAACATGATAAGCTGCTTGAACTGGGTGATGCTCGTATTGCGGTTAGTATAGGTTCACTTTTGAAAGATACGGTCAATATAAAAGAAATTATGCTTGACGACGTGAATGTTGTGCTCGAACAAAAAGGGGTTACAAACAACAATCTTCAGGATATTATCAAGGCAATTCCCGAAGGAGAGGCAGAGCCTGAAGACGTAACAGAGAAACCTGCGAAAAAGCTTCACATAGATAATCTGGAAATTACCAATGTAACAGTCAAAGTTAAGCTTCTGCCTGTTCCTGGTAAAGAAGATACCATTACGCTAAAACTTAATCCCATCCGGATGACCGACTTAGGTAGCGACGACAAACTGGATGCGGCCAAGTTATCTGGCAAAATTCTTTTGGCTATTGCCACAGGCGTCACAGAACAGGGTGCAGGACTCTTGCCCGAAAGTATGACAGACGCTATGAAAGCAACTTTGAGCAAAACAGCAGAGTTAGGCAAGGCCGCCAAAGAAGCCAAAGAAGAAAGTAAAAAGCTTTTAGAGGAAAGCAAGGATACCGGCAAAGGGCTTATAGAAGGCTTTAAGGGCTTATTAAAGCCAAAGAAATAGAATAACGTTCGGGCTGATTGCGCCTTTTGAATATGAAGGCCTAAAGGTCTCTTAAAAGAATGTTTGCTGGTGATTTTTCAATATCACTGGCAAATATCTTCAAGCAATCTGAAAGTTTGTCCAGCTCGCTCGTTTGCCCTACGGGTATAGTCGAATTACCTCGTTGCTCAAGAGATTCAACTACATATTTTACGCTAAGTTTCCCGACATCAATCGCAGGTTGGTATGCAACATCCTTATCTTCTTTTTTCTTAACCTCAGAGATAACTCCGGATTCAACCAACTCATACAGTATTTGCCGCACCAAACGAATAGGAATTTCGAGTGTGCGGGAGATTTGAGTAGCACCCCAAGGCTGCTCTTCTTTACAAAAATTCTTTACTAATAGATTGGCTATTAAAAGCGAAAGCAATTTCTTATAGGAATAGCTGACTGATAAGCAGTCCTCCTCGAATTCATAAGTCTCCACATTTTGATAGGCAAAAGAAAGTTCTGCACCAAATAAAACCACCAGCCAGCTGATTTGAAGCCACAATAAAAAAAGAGGCAACGCTGCGAAACTGCCATAAATAGCGCTATATTTAGCTACGCCAATTTGAAAATTGATATAGACCCATTGTACAAGTTGAAAGATTGTTCCTGCGACTACTCCCGCCAGAAGGCCGGATTTTAATTTAACCTTGGTATTTGGAATAAAAATGAAAATGAAAGTAAACGCTATCCAAATAGTGCAATAAGGTAGCAATTTCAGGAATAAGAAAATCAATGGCCCCAGCACGCTAAATATGTCAAATTTTTGAGTTATAACTCGAACCTGGCTGCTTATGACAACTGTGGTACTTCCGGCCATAACCAAAAGAAATGGACAGACCAGCATCACAGAAAGATAATCGCTGAACTTCCTACCAATACTTCTCGGCGTTCTTACGCCCCAGATGTCGTTAAACGAATTCTCAATATTGCTCAGCAGCTTTATAATTGTCCAAAACAGAAAAGCCACTCCCACGCCGGCGATAAAGCCACCACTTGCATTCTCAAGGAGGGAATTGGCAAAATTCAGGATTCCTTCAGCAACTTCCTCCTGGCCTTGCATCTTTTGCATCAGCTCTGTTTCAACTCGTTTTTCAAGACCGAATCCCTTTGCTATTCCAAACATCATTGCAATCACAGGAACAACAGAAAGCAGCGAATAAAAAGTCAGGGCCGATGCCCTGAATTTACATTTGTCTTCATCAAACCCGCGGATTGCCAGAACGATAATTCTCAGTTGTCTTAGAAAGAACGATTTTGAGCGCGGATAGTTCTTTAAGCGTATTCGCCAAATATCAGTTTTAAGAAAATTAATAACTCTTGATAGCATAGTAAGCTTTTTCTTAATATCAGCCGAATCAGACTGTCCAATTCCAAAACCACCGTTAAGTATAACTCTCTTCACAGCAGCTTTCAACAATTATTGTAAGACAAGCGGTGATAGATTAGGCCTTTCAAATGTGGAACAATTTGCGCAAAAAGTCCGTCGAATTGATAGTGATAGCTCTATTTATTTCTGTCTGCTGTCTGAATACAACCTGAAGAAATTGCTGACCTTTGTCAAACAGTTGGAAGTTCACCAGAAGGCTGCGAAAGAAATTAGAAATTCACTGAAAGCGGTGTCTGTTGAAGCGGTTTGGAAACTCCATGGTATGAGATGGAAGAAGGAATAATGGATGACGCCACAAAGGCCACCTAAAGCGTTCGCTTAAAAAGATTAATCGGCGAAGATGATTCCTTCGATTGTGCTCAGGACAAGTATTGATTGTTTTCCCAGCCCCGTTCGACTGAGTTTACCCTGCCTGCCCCCTTGTCCCAGAATGCCTGCCCCAGAATGTTGTTATCTGGGGTCTTTATCTGGGATCCAGTTCTTTCGGAAGCGTAAGCGGGGAACCAGCCGTCTTTTCAAACAACCCCCGGCCTGGCCGGACTCCGCAACTCAAAACTAAGAACTCAAAATTAGAAACTCTTTTACGTCCTCTGTCATCTATCGTCTGTCGTCCCTCATCTGTCCTCTGTCATCCGTCCTCCGTCTCCCACCCTCTGCGTCCTCCCCTGCTTCGCCAAAGCGTGGCTTCGCGGCGGCGAGTGTGCTCTCTCCGTAATCCCGTAATCCCGTAAGGGATGCCTTACGGCAGGGATGCTGCGCAGGAGTCCCTAGGACTGTGGTTAATTTTCTTCGTGCTAATTCGTGGCCAAGTTTCTCTGTGAAATCCGCGCTCTCCGCGATTAAAAAACTATGAACAATGAACTACAAACTACGAACTAAAAGCGCACAAAAAATTGCATTTTTTCGCACTTTTTTGCACTTTCTTGCAATTTCCTGCAACTTCTCGCAATTTTTACTCATTTTCTTGCAATTTCTTGCATTTTTTCGCACTTTTTTACACTTTTTCTCTTATCTATTTCCCCCAAACCCTACAAGCCAACCCTGCCGCCCTCATTTTTCGCCCAAAAACAAAGATTATCCCCTAAATCACCCTCGATTTTCCCGTTTTTTCTATAATTCTGGATAATTTCACTTCTCAATCCTCATCTATTGGCAGACACTCGCTGGTTTGTTTTTGTCTAACATTTTCGTGACATATTTTCTCTTCTCATAGTATCTCAATCGGCTAAGCAATGCAAATTGACGGCGGGTAAAAAAACATTGGAACTGTTGGCGGATTTTATCTATCATACCAAAAACTGACCGACTTTATCAAGGTAATAGCTGTAGCTAATCTATGGACAGCCTATATGGGCGAACGTAAATTAAAAACTGCGGTACTTGGCCTCAACGACAGCGGAAAGCTTCTGCTCGAAGCAGCATCGCAAATCGATTATTTCCAGATTGCCGCTGTTGCCGACAAAGACACTAAGCTTGCCGAAAGGCTCGCCGCCAAATACAACTGCGCCGTCTACGACGATTATCGGCAGCTGATAATACAAAATCAGCTCGATTGTCTGCTGGTCGCGGCCGCTGTGTACAGTTGCGAGAAGCAAATCCGAACGGCGATGAAAAAAAAATTCAACATACTAAAGCTCGCGCCCGCAGCCAGAAATTTTGAAGAAGCTGCGGGATTTGTACGCCTGGCCGAAGAGGAAAATATAAAATTCGCCGTCGCCAATCCTTACCGGTTTTCACAAAGCTTTCTTGCTTTTCGAGAGTTTCTACAGGAAGGCCGGATTGAGCAAATCTTTCTGATAACCGCCGTTTGCAATGTCGGCGACCAGCTCCACCCTGCCTGGCAGACCGACCCAAAACTGGCCGGCGGAGGAGTACTGCTGCGGAATTGTTATCAAATAATCGACCAGATAATTTGGAACTTCGCCACACCACAGCAGGTTTATTCGCTAAACACCAACACCGCCGGCGATAGACAACAACGGCTTTATTTGACGGAAGATACCGCCGTTGCAACGATGAAATTTACCGATACCTTTTTTGGCAACCTAATAGCAAACAAGGCTCTTGGGCCAAGGCAGGAAATCCTGAATGTCTACGGTAAAGACAAAATTCTAACAGTCTGCAACACCCTATTTACCGTCAGCGACGGTCTCGGACGAGTCAGCGAAAAATCCGAATTCGACGATGACCAGCTTGTCCGGGAGACGGCCCTACTGAAAAATTTCGCCTTAAGTATATTATCGCCCGATAAAAACAAGCTTTGCAGCAGCGGGATAGAGAATCTAAAAAATATGGCCGTTATTGAATCAGCTTATCTTTCCGCTCGCACGGGTATGCCTGAGGAACCCCACAGAATCCTCCAAATGGCGCCACGCCTCGCGGAAAAGCCGATAAATACTTGGCCGGGCCACAAATAATAAAAAAATAAACGTTTGACAAATAATATAGTAAGTAATAGCTTATTAATGTAAATCGCCAACCGTATTGTTCTTTAGCTATTTTGGAGGTCTTAGTATGGAAGACAGTAAGAAAAAACCGATTATGATTGCTATTATTGTTGCGTGCATAGCCTTGGCTGGTGTAATAACTTATGTAAGCAGCTCTGGAGGCGGTAGCGGCATCGAAGCCGTTGAGCGAGGCGAGATGATGTGGGTCAAGTGCAGCAATCCGGACTGTGCAGCCGAATATCAGATAGATAAAAAAGATTACTTTATGTATATACAAGAACACCAGAAGGGAGTGGCTATACCTCCGCTGGTTTGCAAAGAATGTGGAGAGGAAAGTATTTACAGAGCTATAAAATGTCAAAAGTGTGGCATAATCTTCTTTTATGGCGCTGTTCGCGATGACCTTGTAGACAGATGCCCTGAATGCGGCTATAGCCCAACAGAAGAAATAGCAAAGAAAGGCGGCTAAGGCAGAACAAACAGCACAAGCAATGCTGATGAACTGCTTACCATCTCTTAACTAAACGCAAGATGCAGGTGGCGCTTTGGCATTATCCTTCTGCTTTGCTTGAGCGCCGGCTCCGAGTGGAAGCACAAAGACGCAAACAATTAGTACTTACCAAGTCCTGCCTATGTTCGGCAGGGCTTTTTTTTGCGCACCGCTAACCCCACCTGCCGGGATTATCTGGAATTTAGGAGCGGTTTGTTTTCGTTATTTAACTGTTCCAGCACAGCCTCGCGATAATCCTCCTTACCGATTTTTAACCCTCCAAGGCCGTAATACCTCGTTCGAATCCTTTGCATCAGATATGCCATACGGTTTTGAGGTGCGGGGTGCGTTGAGAAAAAGTCAACTGACCCAGCTTCCTGCTGGTTTTGGCTTTGGAGCATTTGCATAGTCTCAACCATACCATAAGGGTCGTATCTGGCCCGAACCATATAACTCAAACCCGCCAAATCGGCCTCCCGCTCATTCTCTCTGCTGTATTTAAGGCCAAGAATTTGGCGCGTCAGGTCTGCCGCCACTAACACACCCTCCGGTATCTTCTCAGAAGTCGCAGCAGAAAGTAAAATTCCTATTCCAATCTCCCTGCTCATCGCAGCCGAGGCGTGGCGAGCAACAACGTGCGCAGTCTCATGAGCCAATATGGCGGCCAGTTGAGCCTCGGTTTCCAGTTTCTTAAGCATCCCCTTTGTGACAAAAACATATCCGCCCGGCAGAGCACACGCATTGATAGATTTATCCTCCAGTGCCACGAAATGATATTCCAAATCCGGCTTGTGACTAACGCGGGCGATTCTTTGCCCAACGTAATCAATGTAGTTTTGTAATCGCTGATTATCAATTCTGCCACCCATCTCTTTTTCAACTTCGGGCGCATATTTCCGGCCTATCGCAATATCCTGCTCTTCCGGAATCAACATAAGCTGCTCTTCGCCGGTTATCGGATTGACTGCACAGCCGCTGCAGAGGCAAAAAATCAGACCTGATATTAACAGCCCAAATTTCTTAAACATAATTACAGCCCCAATTGCAAAGTTTTCTGGTTGAAAGTCTGACTAATATCTATTATAAATCTTGTTTATTTTTATGGCAGCGAAAAACTATGGCTCAGCAGAAATTTTGTCAGGAATGTGACCAAAGGCATCAGTGCCAGGAGATTTATCGGCAGTTGGGCAAAGCCCAGGGCCCCTCGGTCGTTTCCAGAGCAGTGGTTGCTTTCTTGCTGCCACCAATGGTTTTTATCGCCGCTTTAGCGGCTTTTGAAAGAATTTTATCTAACCTAACCCCGCACCAATTTCCTTCTTATCCTACACTCCTGGATTTTTTGACAAAAAATTGGTGCGGGGCAAAACAGCTGCAAACGGTTATTAGCTTCCTGCTGGCTCTGACAGCAGCTTCTATCTCAATATTGATTATAAAAGCGATAAATAGACGACTCGGCAAGGGTAAATAATCCCAGAATTTTTCAATGTTAAATATGAAAATTAACACTAAAGGCAGATTTACTTTTCCCGGCGGAACACACCCTCCGCAAAGCAAAGACCTTACCGCCGAAAGCAAAATACAGCCGGTCCCTGTCGGCAAACAAGTTGCGGTAATGCTTAGCCAGCATATTGGTGCTGTTTGTCAACCGCTGGTGAGACAAGGAAATATGGTCCAGGCAGGGCAGAAAATCGGCGATTGCGATGCGTTTGTTTGTGCGCCTGTTCATTCGCCAATTACCGGCAAAGTAAAAGAAATTGCCTTGCGGTCTCATGCAGTCTTGGGCCGGAGCCTGGCAATAGTTATAGATGCATACGCGTACAATCCGACAAAGCGACCGTGCCCTGGATTTAAAGATGATTTGGATGAAAACAACTATTCAGCAGAACAGATATGCAATGCTGTCCGTCAGGCGGGCATCGTCGGTATGGGCGGAGCAGGCTTTCCAACAAGGGTGAAGATTGAGCCGAACCCGCGACTGCCCAAAGAAACATTGATTATCAACGGATGCGAGTGCGAGCCATATATCACCAGCGACTATCGGATTATGCTTGAATGGACAAACCAAATTATTGCGGGGACCAAGCTTGCCAGAAAAGCGTCCGGCTGTTCAAAGGTTTTTATCGGCATCGAAGATAATAAGCCGGAAGCGATAGAGGTTATGAACACAGCGTTGAAAACTCACGCAAACAACGACGACATTAAAGTTGTTCCCGTCAGAACAAAATATCCGCAGGGCGGTGAAAGGCAGCTTATAAAAGCGATTCTAAAAAAGGATGTCCCCACAGGCGGTATCCCGCCGATGATAGGCGTGGTGGCGCTCAATGTCGCCACCGTTGCCGCAATTGCCGAAGCGGTGGTTTTTGATTCGCCGCTGACCCACAGAGTTGTAACCGTTACCGGAGAAGCAATCGCCAATCCGGGCAATTTCTATGTGCCGATAGGGACATCGGTCGAAGAGCTTATAGAATTTTGCGGAGGCGTGACCCAAAAATCCGCAAAAGTCATTCTCGGCGGACCAATGATGGGAATTGCAATTGCCGATTTGAAAACGCCTATCACAAAAACCACCAATGCTGTAACCGTACTGACAAAAAAACAAATCGGCAGGGCCAAATTCGCCAGACGTCAAACTCCTTGTATTCGATGCGGCAGATGCCTGGAAGTCTGTCCCGAAAATTTGAATCCGACAAAAATCGCTCACGCCGTCAAAAACAATCTTTTAGATGTAGCAGAAAACTATTATATCAGTGGCTGTATGGAGTGCGGCTGCTGCAGTTACGTCTGCCCGGCAAATATAGAACTGACAGGATACATCAAAACAGGCAAAATCTTCCTTGCAGAACAAAAGAAAAAAAAGCCGGAATAATTGGGAAAAAGCTTAAATGCTCAAAAACATAACAGTTTCATGTGCGCCGCATATTAGCCAGCCGCTTTCCACACGCAGGGTAATGGTGGATGTCATAATCGGTTTGGTTCCTGCTATTGTCGCAGCCGGATATTACTTCCGCATCTATGCGCTTATCCTTATCCCCACCTGCGTTATTTCAGCGGTCGCAACCGAGTGGCTTTGCAATCTAATCCGCAAAAAGCCCAATCCACTCGAATCCCTCGGCGACTTCAGCGCCGTCGTTACCGGCATAATTCTTGCGCTATCGCTTCCGCCGGGCCTGCCTATCTGGACGGCAGTAATCGGCAGCGCCTTTGCCATCGCAGTCGGCAAAATGGTCTTTGGCGGACTCGGCGCCAATATCTTCAATCCCGCTATGGTTGGCAGAGCGTTTCTAACCGCCTGTTTTGGCGTATTGATGACAACCTGGACGGTGCCAGCCACAATCGACACCACAATGCCCAAAATCGCCGCAGACAACAAGGTCCACGCACGAACGCAGGCAACACCACTGGCCTGGAGCAAACAGGCCATAAAAACCAAAAAAGGGGCACACGCTGTCAATGCTCAATTTAAATCCACATTCACCGGCGAGATAGGCGGATGTCTCGGAGAGACCAGCGCTCTGGCTCTTTTTATTGGCGGCCTTTACTTGATTGTCAAACGAACGATAAACCCTCATATACCGTTGGCCGTTTTGATTTCCACGGTTGTCTTTGCAAATATCGGCTCTATGATAAATCCCAATGCCTACATCAGGCCGATGTCACATTTATGCAGCGGCGGGATGCTACTGTGTGTATTTTTTATCGCTACCGACCCTGTTACCGCCCCTTTGACAATCAAGGGAATGTGGATTTTCGGAATCGGGGTGGGAACAATAACGATGCTCATAAGAATCGTCGGTGAATATCCGGAAGGCGTGATGTACGCTATCCTTTTGATGAACGCCGTAACACCTCTGATTGACAGGTTCTGCAAACTGGTCCCGGCGGGAGGTGAGCCGAATGTCTAAGATAAAACACTTTGTCCGGCAAAGCTGGCTGCTGATTGTTGCATCATTCTGTTTTGGCCTGCTGATAGCGATAGCAAACGCTGCCTGGTCACCCATAATAGAGCAGAATAAAATCGACAAGCTCAACAGCCTGATGAGCGGCCTGCTGTCAAAAGCCCAGCGCTTCGAGATGGAAGCAGAACTCGAAATCAAGTCAGCTAAAGGCAAAAAAGTAAAAAGTAATATTTACAAGGCCATATCAGACGCAAACACATGTGTCGGCTGGGCCTTCAACTGCGAAGGGCCTGGTTTTCAAGACAAGATTGAATTGGTCGTTGCTGTCGATAAGGATTTTGAAAGAATCACCGGCTTTTCCGTCCTGGCAAGCAATGAAACTCCCGGCTTCGGAGACAAAATAAAATTACCATACTATCGCAATCAGTTTGAAGGGGCACCGGCTGAGAAACTGCAGCTTGTAAAAACCGGTGACGTCGAAAAAATCGATTCCGAAATCGTCGCCATAAGCGGAGCTACGGTAAGCAGCGAAGCGGTCGTTGAGATTATAAATAATTCCATAATTCAAATTAAAGACCAAATGAAAGGAAAAGGGCTAATCGGCAATGGCAAATGAAGCAGATACAGCCGGTCGCTATAAACAAACGCTGCTGGCCGGGTTGTGGCGTGAAAACCCCGTCTTTCGCCTGCTGCTGGGAATGTGTCCGACATTGGCGGTTACCGCGGCGCTCAAGCCGGCACTGACTATGGGGCTTTGCGTCATCTTCGTGATGCTGTGCAGCAACATCGTGGTTAGTCTGATGCGCAATCTTCTCAAGCCGCACCTGCGAATCCTGATGTTTACGCTGACGATAGCAACTTTCGTTACCATAGCGGATTTGTTCTTAAAGGCCTTTCAACCGAGAATGAGCGAGATTCTCGGGCCATACGTCCCGCTGATTATTGTCAATTGCATTATCATTTGCCGGGCCGAGGCATGTGCCAGTAAAAACGCTTTAAGTTTAAGCATCATCGATGCACTGGGAATGGGCGTAGGCTTTACACTTACGTTGTGCGTTTTGGCCGGTATAAGAGAGATTCTGTCAACCGGTGCGATTTGGGAAGTTGCAATTTTACCTGCCGGCTTTGTGCCATGGGCCGCGATGAGAATGCCCGTTGGAGCGTTTATAACTCTGGGACTACTGCTGGGACTGGTCAATGCGGCCAGCAAGAAGAAAACTTAAGAGGGAAGATATATGGATACACTTAACATTTTGCTTATGGGCTTTATTTCAATCGTCATTGTCAACAACCTTGTCCTGACCAAGTTTCTCGGTATATGTCCCTATCTCGGCGTGTCCGGTAGAATCGATATGGCTTTCGGTATGGGCATGGCGGTAACGTTCGTTGTGACACTTAGCGGCACGCTGACCTGGCTGATTGACCATCTGATTCTGATGCCGATGGGCCTGGAGGTTACCAGATATGTCTGCTTCATACTGGTTATTGCCGGTGCCGTTCAGCTTGTCGAAATGTATCTGCGAAAGTTCTTCCCCACTCTGTACGAGAGCTTCGGCATATTCCTGCCGTTGATTACTACGAACTGTGCGATTTTAGGATTGTGTCTGTTTATAAACCTGTGGGGCATCGACAATCTGCTCGAAGCGGTGGTTCTGAGCTTTGGTGCCGGCATCGGTTTTACTATGGCCATTTGCATTATGGCCGGCATCCGCGAGAATCTAAATCTCGCTGACGTGCCGGAATGTCTAAAAGGAGCCCCGATTACACTGATTACCGCCGGCCTCTTAACGTTGGGATTTATGGGCTTCGCTGGAATGATAAGATGATTTTAGCCGATATATTAGAGTTGTGGAATAGCGCCTGGCCGGCCGGGCTGACAATGCTGGGTCTGGGCAGCGGCTTTGCGGTGGTGCTTTTAATCGCAAGTGAGAAGCTCAAGGTCGAGGTTGACCCGAAAATTGAGCAAATCCACGAGGCACTGCCGAATCTCGACTGCGGCGCGTGCGGGTTTGCCGGCTGCGGTCAATACGCCAAAGCTATTTTGGAAAACCCCGAATTACTCGGCAAATGCGCACCGGGCGGACAGCAGGCATCGGAAAAAATCGCAGAAATTCTGAGCCTGCAAATCAGTAATTCAGGCGCCCCGAAAAGACCGATTGTACACTGCCGCGCTCACACCGAAGACAAAACCTATTACGCAATATATCAGGGCATACCAACCTGCATATCCGCCAACGCGTTACCTAACGTCCAGGCCTGCAAATTCGGATGCCTCGGCTTCGGCGACTGCGTAAGTGCCTGCAAGTTCGACGCACTGCATATGGTTGACGGTCTGGCTGCGGTCGACTATGGGAAATGTACCGGCTGCAGCGCCTGCTCAAAAGCTTGTCCCCGGGACCTGATAGAGATGGTGCCGTTTTCGCAGGAAAATATGATGACCGTTGCGTGCAGCAGCAAGGAAAATGGCAAGGCGACACGAGCAATGTGCAAGGTCGGCTGTATAGCCTGCGGCCTCTGTGCAAAACAAACCGATATCTTTTCAGTCGAAGACAATTTAGCACGTCTAAACTACGAAAAATACAAGCCCACCGACAAAGAAGAAACTGCGATGGAAAAATGCCCGACCGGCGTAATCCTCTATTGCGGCAAAAACGCACCCGAACCTCGCCAACCAGCCAAAAAAGCCGCTGCACCCAAAGCATAAAACCAAGCTATTTAACCCCCGGTTCCCTCTGGGTTTCCTCAAAGTGAACTACTCATCGCTTTATATATTCCCCTGCGCCGGTGGTTTTGATGAGGTTATGCTGGGGCGGTGAAGATATTAAAATTGCCTCGGTTTCTGGTTGTGCTTCGATTAAGGCAAGGCCTTTCTCAGCCCCCATCACGCTGACCGCCGTCGCTAAAGCATCCGCATCGATTGCGTTTTTGGCGATGATGGTTACGCTTGCCAGTTCATCACTGCTGGAGCCGGTTTTAGTATCAATAATATGACTATGCTTTCTGCCTTCTATCAAGGCAAATCGCCGATAATGCCCGCTTGTAGCAACCGCCGCATCTGTCAATTTCAAAACTAATAAATATCGGCCGGCGTTAATAACAGTTTCCGTTTCGCCGGGGTCCTGCAGGCCGATTAGCCACCTGTTTTTGCCTCGCGGCGGTGCACCAAAGCATCGAATATCACCACCGACATCGACCATTCCGCCGATTACCCCACCCCTTTGCATCGCCTCAACCGCTTTGTCGATTGCATATCCTTTTGCTATCCCGCCTGCGTCCAGCTTCATACCATCGACGGCAAATCGCACGCTCATATCATTGCCATCGAGTATGAGCTTTTCATAGCCGACTCTAAAGCGGGCCTGTCGCAGCTCAGTATCGGAAGGGACCGAATTCGCTTCGGCTGCCGAACGCCACAGGTCGCTCAACGCCCCGGCTGTAATATCAAATGCTCCATCGGAAAGTTCGCTGAACTGGCGTGCTTTTTGCAAAATCTCAAAAGTCGGCTTACTTACCCTGACGGGAGCTTTATAGGCATCACGATTTATCTCACCTGTTTCGGAATCATCTCTATAATAGCTGCACAACAGCTCGACACTGCGAAGCTGCTCAAAAGCCGCTTCGATGCCTTTTTTAGCGGTGCTCGAATCTTCTGCAACGGCAATGACATAAGCGAATGTCCCCATAATCAGCCGATAACCGCTATCAACATCGACTCGCTCACTGGGCCAAATCGATTTGTCTTTGGTACCAGCAAAAAAATACAATGCTACAAACAAAGAGGCACCGACGATGACTCCAATCGCAATGTGGCGTTTCTCTTTCATAAAAAACCTCTCGACACACAACAATTGATAATTGGTAATTGAACAATAATCAATAGAAAATAATCAATAATCAATTTATAATGCTACTGTGAATAAGAAAGAAGTAACAATGTTAGCCGAACGCATTGACTGCCAGTTTCTCCCCGTTGTTCGCAGGCCCAGCAGATATATCGGCGGTGAAATAAACCAAATCAAAAAAGACCTCACGCAATGCAGCCTGACGGTCGCACTCTGCTTCCCGGATGTTTACGAAGTGGCAATGAGCTATACCGGCCTGGCGATTATTTACGACATCCTCAACAAAATAGAAGACGTGGCTGCCGAAAGGGTCTTTGCGCCCTGGATTGATGCCGAAAAGCTGCTGCGAGAGAAAGGAATTCCTCTATTTAGTCTGGAATCCAAAGCGGCGTTAAAAAGCTTCGATATTGTCGGCTTTAGCTTAACCAACGAGCTTTGTTACACCAATGTACTTAATCTGCTCGACCTTGGCGGCCTGAACATCCGAAGCAGTCTCAGAGATGAAAACGACCCTTTGATAATTGCCGGCGGCGGTATGTCTAACTGCTGTGAACCTATGGCTGAGTTCATCGACCTGTTTATACTCGGCGAAGGCGAAGATGCTGTAGTTGAACTGGTAGAATTGGTGAAATCCGAGAAAAAAACCGGCGCTACAAAAAAAGAAATCCTTTTCTGTGCCGCCAAAAAATTTGATTGGGCTTATGTCCCCGCTCTTTACAAATTCGAATACGAAAATGCAAAAATAAAATCATTTCAGCCAATTCCCGCTTTCGCGGGAATGACAACCCCTGCGAAAGCAGGGGCCGATTTGCCCAAGCAATTCAAAAACGCCGTCGTCAAAGATTTTGAAAACACTCCTGCCCCGCTTGCCCCGATAGTTCCATTTACCCAGGCTGTTCACGAACGAGTTAGCGTTGAGATTATGCGCGGCTGTCCCGGACGATGCCTGTTTTGTCAGGCCAGCTTTTGCAGAAGGCCTATCCGCTACCGCAGCATCGAAAAAATTACCAATCTTGCAAAGGCATGCTACGCAGCAAGCGGATTCGACACTATCGGCTTGCTGAGTTTATCAACCGCCGATTATCCAAATCTCGAAGAATTAGTTGCTAACCTCCACGAATATTTTCAGGACAAATATGTCGGCCTGTCGCTGCCGAGTCTGCGTGTTGACCAGCAGTTTAAGCTGATTCCCAAATTGGTAGCTTCGGTAAGAAAAAGCGGCTTGACAATTGCCGTTGAAACCGCTAACGAAAAATTAAGGCAGATTATCAATAAGCCCCTGAAGGACGAGGATTTGTTTTCCGGTGTGGAGGCGGCCTATCGGACGGGATGGCGTCGATTAAAGTTGTACTTTATAGTCGGCCTGCCCGGTGAGACCGAACAGGATATAAAACAGATTGTAGGATTGTCTTATCAATTGGCCAAACTTCGGGAAAAAGTCAACGGCCAAACAGCTCAAATCAACATTACTATAAGCTGGCTTGTCCACAAGCCGCATACGCCGCTAAGCTGGCTCGCGCAGAAACCCAAATCCTATTTCGAGCAGGCAAAACAATTGATACTCGACGAGAAAAGAAAACTTCACGCAAGGTTTCTGCAGTTCAAGTTCCACGACATAAACCGCAGCGTACTGGAATCGGCGATAGGCCGAGGGGACAGACGCCTATGCAACGTTATCGAAGCGGCCTGGCAAAATGGGGCAAGATTTGATTTGTGGAACGAATGTTTCGACATAGAAAGGTGGCAGAAGGCCTTTGACAAATTTGGAATTGATATTGATACTGCCGCACAAAGGCAGTTTAGCCCTGATGAGATTCTACCCTGGGAGCATCTCGGCGGCCCGGACAAAAAATATCTGCTTAACCACTTAAATGAAGCAATGAACAAGGTTGAAAGGATATAGCAGTCCGCCGGCCCCCTTAGAGTAAACGACACTCTATACAAGGGGGCAATTTTACCCGCCACATAGGCGGGTAAAATTGGGTTTGATTGGGTTTGATTTGCCATCGTCAAAAGACCTAACTTATTCTCATAATTCTTTGTCATATAATGGCTTAAGTTTATTTTTGGCATTTCGGAAATTGGGTTTGTTTCGCATAATCGTTCAATCTTGATTGAACGAAGTTCATTGTTAATCGTTCGTTGTTCATAGCTAATAGTTCGTTGCTCATTGTTCTTAGTTTCATAAAAAGACTCTCCCCTTAATAGAGAGAACTTGTGCGTTTGAGTCGAAAAAAGTACTCGATACTTGATTCTAGATGCTCGTAACTCGATATGAAAAAAGGAGTAAAAAAATTTTCAAATTAGCCGTTTTTGGCATGCTGGTAACTGCGCTTTTGATTGTTTTTTCCCAAAACCCTTTTCACTTAGGCAACCATCTTTCCATAACTGCATCAACAATAACTTTCAACGTCTTTTCGTATAACTTCCACCACCAACTTTCTCCTTCATGAGCAGCACTTTCCTCTGTTTCTGCTGGCTGTTCGCCGAAACTCACACACATCTTGAACTTTAACACAACTGAGTCCCACCGAGTACTAATTTGCGTATATGAACACGGGTAATCGATGGGTAAATACCTCATATTAAAGTCGCCTTCCCGCCTGCGTATTTGCTTTTCTACCCATTCCAAAAGTAGGTCAACTAATCCAAAAGCATCATTTGCGATAGCAGAAAGCTCTTGCTTAACAGAAGCTGGAGATCTCTCGACTGCTTGCTGAAAATGGTCTTTAACAACTTTGCAATAGATTTGAAAAACCCCATAAAGGTCTTCTGGCATACCGACCTCTTCTGGTTTCCAGTTCACGGCATCGCAGGCATAGGAAGGCAAATTCTCCATGATTTCTGTAAGTGTTGTTTCAGTCAAATTTTCTTTCTGATAATCCCACGGCCATTTTCTATCCCCGTCCGTCTGCTCTAACCTTTCACCTACTCTATAATCCATTTTTGTTATTCTCCTTTCCGTGACCTTGTCACTAATCCTACTTTCCCATAGAGTTCCCATATAAACAGAACAAACCTGCGAGCTTATCTACTTGTGCTTCGCAGGTTTGTCCCTACGTCATATTACAGTATATCTAAACTTGTCTTATTGTCGCCTTATAGAATCTCCTTGCCTTATCCCTGGGTGCTTTATGCCTCTTGGGTACACCCCCTATATCCCCTCGATTCCTATGATGTCACCGCAACGCTGACTGATTTTGATGCCGTTCCCTGCAAACTATTTCCGCTGTGTAATTGTAACACTTTGTAAGCTGATTTGTTCGCCAAAATCTGGATTTATTTTGAGAAATTTCTTGCGGGGCAATTTTGCATAGACAGTATTTGGTAACTCTTGATTCGCGAAGTCATAAATGCTAAAATACTGTCTGTGATTACTTGCGGAACTTCAGATATAAAAAGAGGTGATGTTGAAGAAAAAGACGGTAAAGATGTAGCGGTGCCCTTTTTTAGTGCCAAAAAATGGTAGAACTCTTAAAGGAGAAATCTATGGGAGATTTTTCCCGAATCAAACAGGAAACGTTATCAATTTTAGAGCTGGAAACGTTATCAATCTTAGATTCAGAACATATCGATGCGGAAGGACTGCACAATCTCATTTGTAGCGTTTTTTATCCGTCAACTACCCTCGGATTTCTTGGCGAAATGCCTGAAATAAAAGCAGAAAAATCTTACAAACAGTTTCGTTCTGCGGCATCAGCAGTGAACTATATTAAAGAGCCAATAGTAGGTAGATATAGATGCTTTTGGGAAAAAATTAGCGCTCCTATGAGGGTTGAACCCTTCAATTTTATGCTTTCTCCTCAGGGGGCGAAGATGCTGTATGAGATGTATGAGAAGGGGAAAGCGGAGTGGCTGGCGAGTGAACCTTTCGCATTTGTACTTTTTGCCCCTATTCCTCTCCCCCTTTTTTATCTCTTAGAATGTCTTGTTAGAACAGAGGAATCTGTGTGGGAAGTCTTTAGATTTACACCCGTTGACGAGTAGAATTTTCTGCTCGGCCTCGGTGCGGTGATTTTAAGAAAATGTAAAAACGAAATAACCAGCCAACATAAAGTTGGGGGCTAAACGATTTTGAGATTGCCGCATCCGCCTGCGGCGGATTCGCAATGACAACTCTACGCTTTTTTCATCCCAGTCGGTAGCTCTATTCCAAATTTGCCCCGTGCCTCTTTGAAATCCACTATAATCTTAACCGCCGCTTTGGGCTCATCCACTACCGTGAACACCTCCATATCTTTTAGAGTAATATAATTGTGCTCGCCGAGCATCTTTTCCTTCATCCAGTCAATTAAGCCACTCCAATAGTCACTACCCATCAAAATTACGGGGAAAGATACCTGTTTTAATGTCTGAATTAATACCAGTGATTCGGAAAACTCATCCATAGTCCCATAGCCGCCTGGCAGAACTATAAAACCGTGGGCGTATTTCAGGAACATCACTTTACGACAAAAGAAATATCTGAAGTGCAGCGACAGATTCTGGTACTCGTTTGGGATTTGTTCCATCGGCAGGTCGATATTAAGCCCGATGCTTTTACCGCCCGCTTCTGAGGCTCCTTTATTTGCCGCTTCCATAATTCCACCGCCGCCGCCGGTTATTACTGCAAAGCCGGCTTTTGCTATCTCCGAAGCCGTCTCCTTGGCAAGTTGGTAATACCGGTCCTGCGGCTTTGCACGCGATGAGCCAAAAAACGACACCGCAGGCCCAATGGAAGCAAGCTCCTCAAATCCCTCCGTAAATTCAGCCATTACCCTGAATATCCGCCAGAGGTCTTTCACCGGACTATCAAACGTATCCACCATAGAAAAAAACTCCTTCAAAAAACTCTACGAAGCAGATTCTACCATAAATCAGGGTTGTTTGCCACAGGACAGTATTTCGAAATCGAACAATTCTCACAGTCCGGCTTACGGGCACGGCAAACATTTCGCCCATGAAAAATCAACAAATGACTGAACATCGTCCAGTTTCTCTTTGGCACTATTTCGGCCAAATCAAATTCCAACTTTACTGCATCGCTATTTTCCGACAGTCCCAATCGCCGAGAGAGCCGAATAACGTGCGTATCGCAGGCTATCGCCGGCCTGCCGAAAGCATTACCCAATACGACATTTGCCGTCTTTCTGCCCACGCCCGGAAGTGCTGTAAGTTCCTCCATCGTATCAGGGACCCTGCCGTCCAACTGCTCGACTATCTCCGTACAGGCGCCTTTGATACTGACTGCTTTATTGTGGTAAAAGCCCGTACTTTTGATATCCGACTCAATATCTTTTATATCAGCTTTTGCCAAGTCCGCCGCCGTTCTATATTTTTTGAACAAATCGCCGGTCACCATATTGACCCGCGCATCAGTACATTGGGCCGACAGAATCGTCGCAATAAGAAGTTCAAGCGGATCTGCAAACTTAAGTGCGGTCCTCGCTTGTGGGTACGTTTTTTTCAATATAGGCCAAATTTTTCTGACTCTCTCGGCAGCCCGGGCCTTGTCAACCTTTACTTTTACCTTTTTACTTTTTACTTTTCCAGCCATAGCTATTGTTTTTTAGAAGGCAGTTTTTCCAAGGCCTCTTTTAGTTCATCGGCAAAAAACTTCCCGTGCCATTTTCTTGTCTGTTCCCTGCCCGGCACAATCAGTATACTGACCGGAACTCCCGGCTCATTATACACGTTTTTCTTAGCAAGAGTGGCAGGACTATTTCCTGTTGTATCGGCCTTAATCGCAAGAACATCTTTCTCTTCGATTAGCGCTGCGATATCCTGGCGCGAGTAAACAAACCTTTCTACGACCTTACAACTCAGGCACCAGTCGGCTGTAAACTCAATCAGGACAGGTCTTGATTTTTCCAAAGCCGTATCTATTAACCCAGTGTCGTATTTTTGCCAGTCAACAACTTCATCGGCAGGTGCCGGCAAAAACGCCAGCCCTGCCGCAACTGCCAGGACAATCGCGATAATTCGTATAAGCCATTTGCGAGCTCGTTTAGTACTGTAACTGACCCAGCCACCCCACATCCAGACACAAAAACTAAGCGCCAAGGCAAAATAAAGTACATTGATTCTAAGCTCTTGCGCCAGCGTCCCGATAAGCCATATCGCGACAATCAAAAGGATAAAGCCGATACCTTGCTTAAACAACTCCATCCAATGTCCTGCTCTGGGCAGTTTCTTCAATAACCCAGGCATTGAGGTCAGTATCGTATAAGGCACAGCCATGCCCACCCCGATAACCATTATTGCCAGTGTCCCCAGCCATACAGTCTGGCTTTGGGCCCACCCCATCGCTGCACCTAAAATTCCAAAACTACAGGGTGTACCCATTATAGCCGCCAGAAAACCCATCCCCACTGCCCCTGTATACCCCTTGCCGGAACCGGATTTGCTCGTCACTGCCGACGGCACACTAATCGCAAATACCCCGAACATAAACATCGCCATTACTATCAATATCATCGCCAGAACGATAACGAAAACCGGATTGCGAAACGGGTCACTCAACTCCAGCACCGTGGCATAGAACAGCCGCAGAACCGCGTTAACCCCCGCAAAACAGGCAAAAAACAACAATATCCCAAAGCAGAAACTAATTCCCATTGCTATCGATTGCCGCCTGCCTGCTTTTGCCTGCTCCACGATTCGCATCACGATAAGCGGCAACACCGGCCAGACGCACGGCATAATATTTATTGCCAGGCCCGCCAAAAACGCCAAACCGAGAGCAAACCAAACCGAATAATTCGCCCATTGGCCTGTCATCGCCGGCTCACTTTCTGCTCTGGCCTCTGTCGAATCCGGCAGAACGAATTTAGCCTCGCTCATCGCAGCATCACTGGCGATTTTGACCTTTGCACCAAGCTGCCCGACGTCCGGCGGACGACATTGAAAACCAGAGCACATCGCCCCTTCGATGCCAACCTTGACATTAACGGTAATACTTTCGCCGGTCCTCGGCTGAGCACCGCTCACACTAAACGGCAAAAATACCGTAAACTTGTTACTGAATACCTCAAGTCTTTTGCCTGAAAATTGGTCAAAATATAACTGCGATGGTGGAAATATCGGCTCAGAAAAACTTATGTGCTCTTCTGCGGTAGGCTTGAGTTTAAGATTCATCCCGCCCGGAGCCGTTTTTGCGGATGCATAGAAATGCCAATCTTTTTTCAGCTCGAAATGAATCGCCAGTGCAGATTCACTACCGGGCCGAACAGTCTCATACTGTTGCTCAACCGAGATAGTAACAACATCGGTGGTAATTGTACTATCAGGTGCCGGCACAGCGAAAGCATTGACAGCGAAAATCAAAATTGACCACAAAATGACAGCAGCTTTTTCCCGCATAGACACCGTTCTTAAAACTGACAATTGGTCGTCGGTAATTGGTAGTTGGTGATAATCAATAATCAATTATTGCTTTTGCTGTTCTTTTTGCTCCGGTTTTGGCTGCTCGCCCTTGGCTTGCTCGGCAGCCAACAAATCGGAAACTGTAGGCTTGTCTAACTCGCCGCCTTCCAGAATCAACTTCACATCATCGGCGTCGAGAGTTTCGTATTTCAGCAGCGCCTTTGCTATTTGCTCAAGCTTATCTTTATTTGCTTCTATCAATTCTCTCGCCTTTTTATACGCCTCATCGGTAATATTTTTTACTTCGCTATCGATTGCCTCGGCTGTCTTTTCCGAATATTCCTTCTCACCCGGCAGCACGTACATTTGGTTCTTAAGTGCCGAATCCGGCCCATAGCTGATTAGACCAAGCTGCTCACTCATACCCCAGGTCAAAACCATCTGCTTTGCAATATTCGTGGCCTGCTGAATATCCGATTGTGCACCGCTGGATATGTCGTCACAGAAAACTTCTTCTGCGATTCGCCCGCCGAAACACACCTGCAAAAGTGCCATACAATATCTCTTCGTAAACATCGTTCTGTCTTTTTCCGGCAGAGCAAAGGTCGCTCCGCCCATCGGCCCGCGAGGAATGATACTTACCTTATGCAGAGGGTCCGCATCTTTTAGCAGAGATTGCACAAGCGTATGGCCGGCCTCGTGATAAGCGGTAATTTCTTTTTCCATCTCATCGATAACTCTGCTTTTTCTTGCCCTTCCCCATCGCACCTTGTCCCTTGCCTCCTCCAAATCGGCCATCTCGACATAATCTTTATCGGACATAGTTGCCGCCAGAGCGGCTTCGTTAATAATAGCAGCCAGGTCCGCTCCGCTGAACATAGGTGTTCCTCGTGCCAGTCTTTCCAGATTCGTGTCAGGCCCTAATTTTACTTTCTTTGAGTGAACATTCAAAATATCAACTCGTCCTTTCAAATCCGGAAACGGCACGAAAATTTGCCTGTCGAATCTTCCCGGCCGGGTCAACGCATGGTCCAAAATATCACCACGATTCGTCGCCGCAATCACTATCACCTGGTCGTTCGTATCAAAGCCGTCCATCTCAACCAAAATCGCATTTAACGTTTGCTCACGTTCGTCATGCCCGCCGCCGATATATCCGGCGCCGCGCTTACGACCAATCGCGTCAACCTCATCAAGGAAAATTATGCACGGCGAATTCTCTTTGGCCTGCTTGAACAGGTCGCGCACTCGCGATGCCCCGACACCAACAAACATCTCTACGAAATCGCTGCCGGATATACTGAAAAACGGGACATCAGCCTGGCCGGCTATGGCCTTGGCAAGTAATGTCTTTCCGCAGCCGGGTGGGCCTACAAGTAAAACTCCGCGAGGGATACGACCGCCTAACCGTTGAAATTTTTTGGGGTTCTTCAAAAATTCGATTATCTCAGCTACCTCTTCTTTTGCTTCTTCAACGCCGGCGACGTCCTCAAAGGTTACCTTAACACGGTCTTTGTCTTGTAATCGATGCCTGCTTCGACCAAACGACATCAGCATCCCACCGGCCCCGCTGCGAAGATTCCGGGCAAACATAAAGTAGAGAAACCCAACAAACAAAAGTATCGGAAACAGCATCCCCAACAAATTCCAAAGCCAGGTATGCTGCTTGGAGAATTTCCACTTCACCTCGCTTTGCTCCAATAGCTCGACAAGTCGCTCACCCACCACTTCCTGCTTGTAATCCACTGTGAAGGAATCAGACGCCCTTTCATCACGGCTGGCAATACCTGCCTGATTAAATTTGCCTGCAATCTCGGTCTCGCCAACCTCCACGCTCGCGATTTGATTATTTTCAAGATAACTTACGAAATCATCCCAATCGATATTGTCAATACTCTCCCACTGGCGCAGCAGCATCATTGCTGTGATTATCAAAATTGGAATTATCAACCAGCTAAATGGCCCGCGTTTATAGGTCGGCAACTGCGACTTTTTGCCGCCTCTGCCTTGCGCACCGCGGCGCGGTTGACCTGACTTTTTGTATCGACCGTTACTCATAATTTTTCGCACTTACTGGTTCGTGATTCGATTCAAGAGACACACTTCACGCTTTTACCATTCCTTTTCCATCAATTCTACGATTTTCCGTGCCAATTTGTTTGACGCAAGAGTTGACGCATAGCCGAAGCCTTGATTTTGCCACTCCGAGTAGCTCGCTGAGGCACTGACCGAGCGGTTATCTATCAGCAATTCTCCTGTTTTTAGATTTTTCCAGTTAACCACCGCCTGCAGTCCCACTTCCTTTTCCAGAGCTCGGCCGGTTTCTCGTTCGCTGGTGAGCACCAATTCACTAATCCCTGCTATCTGTCCACTTATTACGGTGTCAGCTCGGTCTCTGCTGGAGATTATTTTATATGGCGTTTCTGTCTCGATACGCTTCGCCAGGGCATCGGTCAACTCGTATTCCACTCCTCGACGAAAGCTTTGGTTGCCAAACATTTCAACGTAAACGCTACTCACCTCTTCCGGAAACAGTGATTCATTGGAATAGCCGCTGGGGTTTCCGCTCATTCCGGCGCATCCGCAAAAACATGGCCAAACACCGATAGTCAAACTAAAAAGAATTACAAAAATAGCTCTTCGAGCTTTTCTATGACACTCTCTTGCCATTTTTTCTCCTCTTTGCCGCCCGGTTTTTTATCACTTATTGCTGCCCTTGCCATTTTTGCTGCTGTACTGTTCGGCCAATTATCCACCACCATTTGGTAATAAAGATTAGCCGGCTGTTCGCTGCCGGTTTTCTGATAGTACTCGCCGGTGCTGAATCGCTTGTATGCTATTTGCTCATTTATTAGTTCGAGTCTTTTATCAATCTCAAATTTTTCGGCATCTTTGGAATATCGCAGTTTGAAATCTTCGTAGTAGCTCTTTGCGCTGATTAGATTAGAGGAATCATACCTTTCCCCTTTATACGCAGCGTGCTTACATCGACCCATAGCCAGTAGCGCATCCTTTCCCATCCGGCCTGTTGGCCATCGCGATGAAACCTGCGACCATTGATGGTATGCCTCGTTGAACTTCCCTCTTTTTTCATGACTTTTGGCTATCGCCAGAGCCGCCTTCTTCCCGATTGGTACCTCGCCGGCCCGGTCACTAATCCTTTCCATAATCTTCTTGCCATGGGAGTATCCTCTCATTTTGAATACACCAAGCACGGGTATTTTCTGGCCGGCTAAAAAAGCAGTACCTATCGCAAACTGCCTGCCCAGAGCCGCCTCGTAGAGTTCGCTTCCAGGGAATTCATCCAAAAACTTACCATAGCTCCTAACTGCCTTGGTAAATTCCCCTTCGCAAAAGAGCAGCTCAGCCTTGATGAAGGCCTCCAAATCAGGCCCCGCAATTTCCGGAAAGTCTTTTTTAAGTTGTTCAAATGACTCGCGAACAGCCTGGCATTTCCCAGTGTCGACAAGCTTCTTTATCTCAGCAACTGCTGACAGATACTTATCCTCACCTTTATCTGATACGGCCTTCCAGTCCTGCCCTTTCTCTAAGTGCCAGGTTTTCGCCGGAACTATAGACAAAGCTAACAGCAGCGATATTAAGGCCGATGCTATTACAAATCGCATTTTGTATCTAAACATAACGCCCTATCCCCAATTTATTCTAATATTCCATCGGCCCGATATTACACCAATTTCACTTTTTTTACTTCTTACTTTTTATTTTACACTTTACTCTACATTATACCCGTTCTTGAAACCATTGCAAACCTGCAGCTTAAAATATAGTATCCGCCCATTTTTCCGCTAAAATCGCGATTTCAGGCCATTGACGTGCCATATATCCACCCCCTAATCCAAGACTCAAAACTAAACATCCGCCCCCATACCCTCGCAGGTCTGATTCCCGATTCGTACCCAAATCTATCTTGCAATTATGAACCCCGATGCAACCGGCCTCGAAATCCCGGTGGTGGAATCTTCCTCAAAATCGCCTAAATACATCATCGTACCAGACCTTTCCCGGGTAAATTATTTTCCAACCAACGAGCCGCCAACTAACGGACGAGAACTACCACTCACTAAATAAACCTTCTGTTCCAAATCCGTCGTTATACAAAAAAGCAATCTCCTTAGACGATAATGCTCTATTGAATATCACTACATTGTCAATTGTACCAGTAAATTTACCCCCGCTGGTAGACATTGCTCCTATTCCAAGATTTACGTCATTCGACGTAGTAGAGTCAAACGTATCATTTTGATAACTGTTATACAAAATGTGGTCAATCCAAAGATACACATCGTCGTCATAATCGAAAACGATAACTATGAAATGCCACTCGCCATCAAATAAATCTAAAGCTAAAGGACTTCTCACCTTTTTCAGATTCCCATTACTATCGGATATAATAAAAGTAACATGATTGACGGATGCGACGCACAAATAATAACCGGCGACGGAACCAATCTCTTTGCTAATAAGCCTCTGGTATTTATCTTTGACATCAAATAGAACCCAACATGCTAAAGTCAAATCGCCTGTTCCTGCATTAAAACCTTTCTCTCCTTCGTCTGCAGCAACACACTCCCAAACAATATTATCTTCCAATCCTGCAAAATAGAAAGTGGTGCCATCTGTATAAAATCCTTCATCTCCTAATGACCTTTTTCTTTCAACTCGCGTAAAACTCGTGTCGTTAAAATCATAAACATCAAATATGCAGTCATACTTATTACAAAGAATCTGATTATTGACCCACGCAAATCCATCATATCCCCCGTCTGATGCTAAATCATATGTGGTTTGGTGTTCCCAGGATGTGTTGTATTTTGCAATAGTTCTTGCCTTGTCTCCTTGACTTCCCTGTATAATCCAGTAATAACCATCATACAACTCAATTTGCTCTGCTTGACCTCCTTCAACTGCGTGTATAGATTCATAATTGAGGTCTAAATCCCAAACCCCAATAGCTGATTCCTCAAAACCTTTTCTGAGTGCATTATAAAGTTTTCCATTTATTACATTTCCATCACCCAAAGCCCAAGCCTTGTCATCTCCAGCAAACTTTCCATTTGTTGATTTCCACTCTTTCACAAAATTCCAATTGGAATCATACTTGGTGATAACATCAAGATAAAAAACTTCATCTATGTAAAACTCGCGACCAAAGGTATAAAAGTTGCCATTTTCATCTTTAGCAATTCCTTGATTACACCTTCTTCCTCCAAGTACATGACTATCTACAATCTTAAAATGTGGTCTATAGTCGATTACTTTAATAACATCCGTAGTTCCGTTAAAAGCTAATGCACCATCTATTCTGCCCGTGGTGTGCATATCGGATGTGTCCCGAATGGTGCTTCCATCTGCCAGTCCTCCACATCCTTTTCCAGTACTATCTATTACAATCTTGTCATTGGCATTATCATTCATCTTCCAATGACCGATACAATTAGCTCTTAAATCAATCTTAAATTTTTTGACGGAAACGTCATCAAGGCAGACGAAACTTTCTTGTCCGCCGTCACCAACGCCTGTAAAACTTATGGCAGCATCATTACTATCTGCTATTATGGAATATTCATAATCTCCATTTGTATTATAGCAACCAGGCCCCAACCATTCATTACCTAAGCCAACCATTGTGTCGCCGAGCTTGACCTCTAAATAATGACCATCATCAAAAACCCCGTTCGAGAGTGCGAACCTAACGTTGTAAGCATGTCCGGTTTTCAAACCAACTAATGACTGTGATAATGTATTGTCTAAAGCACCTATGTCATTCCAATCAGCATTACTGTCCCCAATACTCCAGCCGCCACCAATACCAACACCGTCCCACGGTGATAACAGTTCTTCAACATCAAAAGAGCCATCTTGTACAAATTCTTTAAGCTCCAGCCACTCTTGTGTAAGAATTGCAAGGTCCAAAAAATCTACCCTGCCGTCTTCGTTTATATCCGCTTGCAAACCAAAGCAAACTGACGACAATGCCAATATGATTGCCAATATTGCTGCTTTTGTTTTCATGCTTTAACCCCTTTTTCCACCTTTGACTTAATCTGTCTGGTGATTATTTCACTATCTGCCGCTGAATAACCAAAACAAACAGATGCCAAACTTATTACCAGAAGGACGCTTGCGGTTGCCACAACCACTCCTCCTAAAGAGTGCTGATTAACATATACTATACAATAACCACCCATAACTGTCAAGATTATTTAATCCCGGCTTACTTTTTCGCCGCTCTCTTTGTCCCATATTCGAAATCGGGTATATCCTGTATGGACCCAACGAGGTTCAAATTCCGTATATCATTGATATTATCAGGCTTAGGCAAATTATTATCGGCTGTTATTTGAGAAATTAGCTGGTTTAAGTACATTATGCAGGAACGTGCTTGAACATAATGTAACACTTTGTATAATGGCCTTTTCTATTTGGACGAAAGTTAAGAGAGGTACTATGAAATCACTAAGATGGACAATTATCGTTGTACTTGCACTGGTTCTGTTGATACTGGCGGCCCGATTTATTTTCCAGCCTCCAGCCCAAAACGCTTTACAGCCCGGTGGCCGCACTCTGCTTGAGTTTGACATCCATCAGGACAAGGATTTGATTGCTATTACTACTTTTAGCGAACCCCCACAGTTCGCTATTTGGCTCGAAGACCCCATCAGCCATAAGTTGCAAACCATATCTGTCACTTATCGCTCGGCTACTGGTGATATGGTGGGTAAAGCTGAGTGCCCGGCCTGTCTGCCGCGATGGTTTGAGGTGTTCGAGCAGGAAACAGGCAATGTCGGATTTCCTACACAAGACTTTCCAGCTCCAGCAGCCGTCACTACTGCCACTCCGCAGGACGAAAACTTTAAAATCAGGTACGAAGTCAAGCCCGACAGCCGATGGATTTGCTGGCTTGAAATGAATCTTGCTGGCGACTTCAACCAGAAGTATAAAGAGTATGACCCGGAGGCAAAGACAGTTGACTGGGATTTTGATGGCCAGCCGTCTCTGGTCTACCGTGCTGAAATTACAGCGATACCCGGAAAAGAAATTGTACCCCAGCTTTATGGCCAGGTAAACCTTGAGGGACAGATAGTGCGACCGGTCAGTGATGATGTTACCTCGGCCAGGAATGTCTTTAAGTCCATCAAAATTCGTGTCGTTAGCGCAGAGCCCTCTTCAGCCGAGTAACTTATGCCTCCACTGTGTGCTGCCCTGATTAAACCGGTAGTGAAAGTGATGAAAGCCGCAGAATAATGGGCCGGGTTGGATTTGAACCAACGTAGGCTTACGCCAATGGGTTTACAGCCCATCCCCTTTAACCACTCGGGCACCGACCCTCTTCGTCGCTCGTATCTCGTAGAAGGAAATTTACAATTTATCCACCGGTTTTGCAAGAAAAATCCTTCTGTACCTGATTTTCTGCTTCCTGATACCCTGCCCCCTGATGTCCGGATATCCTGATGCCCTCTTCTGTCCTGCGCCCTCTGTTCTCTGTATTATCCTCCTTTACAAACCTGCCGATAATCAGTATGATAGCAATGTAGGGTGGGGCTTGCCCCACCATCTTTTCTTGCCGATGTAGCTCAATGGTAGAGCACGGCTTTCGTAAAGCCGGGGTTGTGGGTCCGACTCCCACCATCGGCTGTGTGAATCTTCAGGAAAAGTACAATTCGCTTCAACAAATCCTAAACAAACTGGGTAAAGTCATTGTTGCATATTCCGGCGGTGTCGATAGCACCTTCCTTCTGAAAACAGCCGTCGATACACTTGGGCCCGAAAATATCCTCGCCTGTATCGCCAAAGGGCCGTCCCTGCCACAGAGCCAATATTCACAGGCAATCGAAATGGCAAAAAATATGGGCATCAAAGTCCAGACTGTCGAGCCAAATGAACTGGCCGATGAAAAATTCACAGCCAATAACCCGGACCGATGTTTCCATTGCAAATCTCATCTTTTGAGTGTTCTCACTCGTTTAGCAAAAGAGAAAAAATTTGATTGTGTTGTTTGCGGCCACAATCTCAATGACAAAGATGATTTTCGCCCCGGCAATCGAGCTGCTAAAATCTTTGGCATCCGCTCCCCGTTAATGGAGGCCGAGCTTACCAAGGATGATATTCGTCAGCTAAGCAGGCAACTGAATTTACCCACAGCTGAGAGCCCTGCCTCACCCTGTCTGGCCTCGCGAATCAGCTATGGCCTGGAAATCACAGAGAAAAGATTGAAGCAAATCGAGGATGCAGAGGAATTCCTGAAAAAACTGGGCTTTGTTGAATTTCGCGTTCGCCATCACGGCGACATCGCTCGAATCGAAGTCCACCCCGAAGATATTGAGAAAATTATAGCAGAGCCGGCCTGCTCACTAATCGTTGAAAAACTAAAATCGCTTGGCTTTAAGTTCATAACCGTTGACCTGCAGGGCTTCCGCTCCGGCTCACTAAACGAGCCTCTCACAGAAAAACAAAAGCAAAAAAGCCTTTAGAGGGGATTAGTAACCTATTGCGTAGCCATCCTTGCGGGGGTCGGAGCCGCCGAAGTATCGGCGAGGATTTTCTTTACGCCAGATTCCCTGATAGCCACCGAATGCCTTTTTGGCAGGTACGATTTTGTGTCCCATATCGGCCAGTTTCTGTTTGACGGCCTCAGGGATGTAACGTTCAAAAGCGACGCTACCGCCGCCGACCATTTTTTTGCCGGTTGGCGTGGAGCTTTCGTAGTGTTCGACCCGCGGCTGGTCGCCGGCCTGCTGGGGGGACATCTTGAAATCGATTATATTCATCAGTACCTGAGCGTGGCCCTGTGGCTGAAAATCGCCGCCCATCACTCCAAACGAGAAGACAGGCCTGCTATCTTTGGTCACAAAGGCGGGAATGATGGTGTGGAAGGGCCGCTTGTGCGGCTCCAGCTTGTTAAGGTCGTTCGGGTCGAGAGAGAAAAGCTGTCCTCTGTCCTGCAGACAAAATCCCAGACCGTCCGGCACAAAGTGCGAACCCCACAACTGGTAAATGCTCTGGATGAGCGAGACCATATTGCCCTCTTTGTCCGCAGTGGTTAAGTAAATGGTGTCGGATGAGACGGTGGGTTTGCCCGGCACAACTTTTTGAGCAGCTCGTTTGGGATTTATCAGTTTGACACGTCCTCTGGCGTATTCCTTGGAGATAAGCTGTTTCACCGGCACAGACGCAAAATCCATATCCGCATAGTAAACCGCGCGGTCTTCGAAGGCCAGCTTCTTCGCCTCTATGAAAAGATGCAGATGTTCGGCAGAGTTAGGCTTCATCGAGCCGATATCAAAATGCTCCAGAAGGTTGAGTATCTGTAAGGCGGCGATTCCCTGGCCGTTGGGAGGCAGTTCCCATACATCGTAGCCGCGATAGTTTGCACTGACAGGGTCAATCCAGTCGACGGTGTGGTCGCGAAAGTCGCGGATGGAAAACCGCCCGCCGTGCGACCGGGAGAACTTAACAATCCTTTCGGCGATTTGGCCCTTGTAAAAGGCATCAGCACCGTCCCGGGTGATAATCTCAAAAAGCCATGCCAGGTCAGGATTCTTAAAGATGTCCCCGAATCGCAACTGTTTGCCGTCCGGCATAAAGGCCCTGGCCAGTGTGGGGTCTTTTTTGGTATCGATGTGCCAGCGGCTGGCGATGACCGGTGAAATCGGAAACCCTTCACGGGCATAATAGATGGCCGCTTCCAGAACTTTCGCCATTTTTAACCTGCCCATTCGTTTATGCAGTGCCGCCCATCCGCTTACACAACCGGGCACACTCCAGGACAACGGGCCGTATAAAGGAATCTCCGTCAGCCCCATCTTCCGGGCGGCATCTATACTCCAACCGTACGGTGACCGTCCGCTGGCGTTAAGACCAAATAATTTTTGCTCTTTCGCATTCCAGACAATGGCAAACAGGTCGCCTCCCGGACCACACATCATCGGCGCTACCACACTCATCATAGCGTTAACACAGATGGCCGCATCAATTGCATTGCCGCCTGCTTTAAGAATGTCAACACCAGCCATACTCGCCAAAGGCTGACCGGAGCAGACAATTCCATTTTGACAAACCACCGTTGAACGGTTTTGATTTCTGTGGCGCGACACCTCGCGGCCGGTAAACACGCTACCACCTGCCATATTAGTACCATAACTTTCAGCAAAAGATGAATTGCGCCCCAGAAGCGCTGACGCACAAGAACCCCCGACAAGTTTCAGAAACGAACGCCGTTTCATCATTTCTTTTCTCCTTTTTTATCTTACCATTTCCAGGTCGAACGAAAGTCAATCAAATCTGCTATCTTTATTCTTTCTCCTGTTTCAATAGACTTATGTGCTGCTATACCGATAAGACTGGACATCACACCTGCCCGGCTTCCCGCAAGCTGGCCCAATGGGTCGGGCTGGTTCGGTTTTATAATCAAATCTTTTATGCCGTAGTCGGACCCTCCGTGTGAGAATTCAGCTTTCTTGCTTTTAGTTCTTTCTATAATCCAGGTTTTTGTGTCTTTGAAGCTTTTGGTCAGGCGGAAATCGGCCCTTTTGTCCCCCACCTCCCAGGGCTGGCGATTGTAATTTCGTACGTCCAGTCTGCCTTTCTCACCGTTAAAGGCGATACGCTGACCTTCGTAGGGCATATACGCATTTAACGAGTAACTCAGCAATACGCCGTTATTGTACTTTACTTCGACGGTCATTGTGTCATAGGTGTCAATGTCATTGTCCCAGACACAGCCGTCTCTCAGATAACCGTCCGCATCTTCACATTCAACGTACAATTTCACCATTCTTTCCTTTTTCATTATATCCCAGTAAAAATCGCATTTGTCGGAAAATGGACATCCCCTGCAGTTCCTCGAGCGGAATGAATTGTTTTTACCATAGAAGGCGACTCTTCCAAAGGCGTTGACCTCTTCCGGCTCGGCATCCAGCCACCAGTTCATCTGGTCAAAATGATGAGAGGCCTTATGAACCAGCAGGGAGCCGGAAAATCGTATTTTTCCGTGCCAGCGGCGAAAATAGCTGGCCCCGTGGTCTATATCCAGATACTCCTGGAATTCTGATGAGATTATTCGGCCAAGCTCTCCGGATAGGAGAATCTTCTTGATTTCCTCAGCGGTGTCACCGTGCCTTGCATTAAAGGTGGTAGTTATCTTCCTGCCGGTTTTTAGTTCGGTATCCAGAAGTTGCTGACATTGTTCGGCCTCGGTAGCGAGCGGCTTTTCGACGATGGCATCACATCCAAGCTCCATAGCCCTGACGGAATGCTCATAATGAAAACAGTCGGGGGTACATATAATCACAGCGTCCGGTTTTGTTTCTTTAATCATCCGGTCGAAGTCTTTGGCCGGGTATGAAGGCGCATCGGTGCCTATAAGCCGTTTACCTGCCTCAAGGCGCTTCGGATTAATGTCGCATAGTCCGACCATTCCCACGTATTCACTGTACGGGCCAATCAGGTCTTTACCCCACGTGGAGGTGCCGCGATGGCCGGTGCCAACCAGAGCAACTTTCATTTTCTTGGATGAAGCGGCACCTGCCGCCGTACTTTTACCGGCGATGTTGAAAGTGAGTGCTCCAATAGCCAGCTTTGCGCTATGGCCAAGAAATTCTCTTCTCCCTAAGCTTTTTTCTGACTTATTCATTTTTGAGTTTGCCTTATTCATTTTTTCATCTCCCGTTTAAAAAATATTGTTAGAATTTTTAACACTTGCGATTAGCTGCTTGCCTAAAGCCGCTGCGCCGATTATGCCGGCATCTTCGCCCAGCGTAGCAAAGACAATCTGGACCGTCTCGGCTTTCAATGACCAGATTTGTTCGTTGAAATAATCTCTTATTCTATTTAATAGAATGTCACCTGCTGCAATCATCCCCCCGGCAAAAACTATGCGCTTCGGCTCCGTGGCGTGCAGCACATTGACACAAAGAAGCGCAAGTGCTTTAGCCGTCTCATCTGCTATTTGCCTGGCCAGCTCATCACCAGCCGCCAAATGTTCGTAAACATCCTTGCAGCTTATTTCGCCTCGTTTCTCAAGCACTTTTTTCAAGCTCGATTGTACCCCTGCTTCGATAGCTTCGGTCGCTCTTTTGGCCGTCGAATTGGCTGACGCATAAGCTTCCACGCAGCCTCTTTGTCCGCAGTTACATTTTCGCCCGTCCGGATAGATTATAATATGCCCAAGCTCCGCCCCGTTCCCGCCACAGCCGTGCACCAATTTGCCGTCGCAGATAATACCCCCGCCTATTCCTGTACCGAGTGTAAAAAAGACCATATCACGGACGCCTTTGCCGGCCCCGACAACATATTCGCCCCAGCAGGCTGCATTTGCGTCGTTTTCAAAAACAACCGGTTTTCCGAGTCTTTCACTGAGCATTCGCCGGATGGGGATGTTCTTAAATTTTGGCATATTAGTAGCAGATATTATCAATCCATCCCTGTAGTTTGCCGGCCCGGGAGTTCCGATACCAGCCGCGCAGACGTCCTGCCACGAAAGTCCTGCGTCAGCTAAAAGTTTTTCGACCGTCTGGGCCATTTTGTCAACGACAACCTCAGGACCCATATCTGCTTCGGTCGCCACTGATGTTTTGCAGATAAGCTTAAGCTGCGAATCGAAGCAGCCAATCTTGATGTTCGTTCCCCCCACGTCAATACCAACAAATATCTCGCTCACAGCTTAATCCTCATAACCATTCGGGTGCTCGTTGTGCCACCGCCAGGCGGTTGAAACTATTTTTTCCAGCTCAGGGAATTTGGTCTTCCAGCCAAGCTCCCTCATCGCCTTTGTGGCATCGGATGTCAATACTGGAGCATCACCTGCCCGACGGCCTGCCTCCACAACCTTGAAATCCTTGCCCGAAACCTTTTTGACTGTTTCAATTACCTCTTTGACCGAATAGCCCTTGCCGTTGCCCAGGTTATAGACCAGTTCACAGCTTTCCTCCGGGGTCCCCTCCAACCTATCCAGTGCCAGCAGATGTGCCCTGCACAAATCTTCTATGTGGATGTAATCGCGAATGCAGGTCCCATCCGCCGTCGCGTAATCGGTTCCGAAGATTTGGATTTCACTGCGCCCCCCCATTGCCGCCTGAATAACACGCGGAATCAGATGCGATTCAGGCCGATGGTCCTCACCGAGGGTGGCGTTGTTTCCAGCACCGCAGGCATTAAAATATCTAAGCGCCGCGTACCGAAGTTTCCCTGCCTGGCTTTGATAGTGACACATCCTCTCAATCGCCAATTTGGTTTCCCCATAAGGATTGATTGGCTCTTTTGGCGACTCTTCGGTAATCGGCACTTTCTCAGGCATACCATATACTGCTGCACTGCTGCTAAAGACAAATTTATCCACACCTGCCGTTTCCATCGCGCTCAATAGGGTTTGCGTGTTGCAGACATTGTTATGATAGTATTTAAGCGGCACCTCTACCGACTCGCCGACTTCAATCAGCGCAGCAAAGTGCATTACCGCTCCGACTTCGTATTTTTTGAGCGTCTTGACGAGTAATTCGTAATCAGCTAAATCGCCCCCAACAAACTCAACATCTTTGACCGCTGCTCTGTGGCCTGTACTTAGATTGTCAAAAACAATTGGCTCGAACCCGCCCCCCATCAAAATCGGGTGCATATTACTGCCGATATATCCTGCTCCGCCGCAGACTAATATTCTCATTGCCCCTTCTCTTTCTGCAGCCTGGCCATTTGCCTCTCGATGCGATTCAAAATCTCTGTCGCCAGCTTAGCGTCCTGTCCCAAATCAATCCAGGCCATACCTTGTCTCTGCTCATAGTGTAGTTTTAGCCTTTGTATCGATGCTCTGCTTTTCGAGAACATCTCGTATGCCTGTGCGCTACTGCCGACGTAGCGCTCAGGAAGGTTTAATCTCTGGGTTTTCACATCACAGTCGATACACATTTGCCCACCTTGTTGGCTTACACCCAATTCTACAATTCTCCGAACACTGTGCAGACTTGCCTCAGCCGAGTTAAAGGCCCCGACATTGTCCCTGCGCCAGAATTCGAAGAACTGCGCTCCCTGCAATGGCCTGCTTCTTATAACACCAAGCTCAGCATCGGACTTGTCGATGGGAAAGTGCATTTTACCAAGCACATCCTCGGCTGTCTGCATTGCCTCGGCCTTACTCATATTCGGCACGCAGATTTGCTCAACCGCTTTGAATTCCTGCTCTTGTGCGCAACCTCCCAAAAGCAGTACTGCTGTACAGGACACAAACAACAATAATTTGAGCGTGTTCATTTTCCTCACCATTCATTTCTGTTTTTTGAACTTCGCACACGACGCGGAACCTTCAATTTCGGCTGATTATAGCTGTAGCCGGACTTGAACTCAAGAAACAATTGATTTTCTCAAATTACCCGCACGCACGCAAAAAAGAGGGGATATTACAACAGCCAATTCTCGGCAAAGATAAGACCGTGGAACCAGCAACACCATCCCGGCCGAAAGAAGCTATCGTCCATCATTTGAAGCTATCTTTATTCTCATCCCACCAATTTACAAAGTAATCCACCTCAAGGGCAGCGCCTTTTAGACCTGTTCTTTTCCTAAAGGCACGGCCGGCAAAATCGACGGCATCGATACTATCATCGTTCTTTAGAACATCAACGAGGAACTCCATCTTCTCCCACTCAGAGAAGTCCTTTCTCTCTAAAATGTAATCGATGATGACTGGTTTTAGGTGTGATTCAACGGATTGGTAATGTCCCTTTAGTTCCTCTAATGTCAGACTGAAAGGCTCGATGCCCTCAAGCCACTTGCCTTTGAGCCCCGGCACATAAAATAAACAGTGCTCATTAAAAGTCTTTTGCCATACCTGTTTTGCTTGCCGGGATAGCAAAAACGAATCGTCCTCGGCCCAGCCCTTCAACCGGTCGAATGCCTTACGGTCGTCGGTTTGAGTTGCAACAACTGTCATCATAAACTCGTTAATTAACCTGACTTGCTGGAGTTTTTCATCAGCCTCCTCTATTTTTGAATCAAGGCTCGCAAATTTTGATTTTATCTCATCGTTTTTCTTTGAGAGTTCCCCGGAGAGCCAAATTGCCCTGGAAGCCTCACTGGCTGCCGAATCTACCGCAGCTATTTGAGCTTCCATTTGCTGCTTAAGTTGAGATGTCTTCTTTGCGTCTAAAGTCACCTGCTCCAAAGCCGCGGAAGCTGCACGTTCTGCTTTCCGAGCCTGTTCAAGAGCGTCGCTCGTGTCAATTCGTTCGCTTTTTGCTGTCCTGAAATGATAGAAGGCTATTGACATTATGATGATAGAAGCCAACAGGACTACTACCCCTATTACTTCAGTTCGAAGATACTGCCTGAAACGGTTCTGATACCGACCACAGTGATAGCAAACTTTAGCTGAGGCGCCGATGGGCTGCGAACAGTATCGACATTGCTTCTGGCCACTCGTCATTTTAGCTATCGACTTAGCGGTCATCGACCTGATATTATTGGCTCGATTCTTATTAATTTGCCCTTGGTCCGTCATGATTATACCCCCACTATTAATTTAATTTATCAGAACTCTAACTATCGGTTATCGAAGAACAAATCCCGCATATACTTTTGCTGGATTCCTTCTTGAATTATATCGTCAATGGGCGTCAATTGATAATAAAAAATACCGAAAGCGCAAAAACCATTTTCTTACACCGCCGCTGCCCTGCCGCGCCGAGGCTCAGCTTACCTACGCCGCCCATATTTGCCGGATAATTGCCCTTGCCACTGACAAACCATTGCCGGTATAATTAAAGTATGCGTAATAAATCGGCAGCTTTTATTTTGTCCGGTTGTTTTCTGCTGGCAGGATGCCAGTCCTCAGACACCGATACATCCTCAGAGAGTCATTATGATAGGGTCTCGGCTCAGATAGAGCAACTCAAGGCCGAGTCTCAGGCCGCCGCCTCAACAGGCTCAAATATCAAAATAGTCGTCAATCTGCTCACCACCGATATAAGGGATTATGCCGCAATTGATTCTCTTTGGCGGTATGCAAAAGCGGATGTCCATACTGCCAGAAGCCCTGACAATTTCGCCATGTCGGGTCTCAGGATAGGTCTTGCCGGCCACGCCTTCAAGGTCAAGCTTGGCATCACCAAAAGACAAATCGCATCTTCAGAGGACACCGAGCTTTTCATAGTGGTCGCTGATGGCACCCCTGGTTATATAAGCATCGGCAGAGAAGTTTCCGTCCCGCGATTTTACTATTATGGTCAATTCTATAAAGCCATTGATTACGAATTCCGCCGGGCAGGCAGGTCTCTGAAGGTCGTCGCTCGCAGACTGCCATCAGGACTGATTGATATGGAGCTAACGCCTGTTTTTTCCAAATTCTTAAGTACCGGCGGAGATATGGAACTAACTGAGCTTTCAACCAGGGTCACTGCTCGCTCTGGCCAGCTGATTGTGTTAGGAAAAATCGACAGGTCCGATGAAAGTGTATCTGCCGCTCTGTTTAGTCACTACGACTATCCACGTGAAACTCAAACCCTGATTACGGTTACTCCTTACATACATTAAATCAACCTCCCCTTTTACACCCCAGCTGCCAAAACACTGACCTGCATCACGCAATACCAAATACCGTTCACTAAATACTATTCCCTATTTGCGACTTACTTTGATGTCAAGGTACTTAACGCCCCATTTCAACGCCTCTTTGTGGGTGCCAAAGAAAACATCGAGCCGGTTTCCGCGGACGGCGCCGCCTCTATCAAGCACTTTTACAGGCTTTCCATTGTTGTAGCCGGCAATTATCATTTCAGTGCCGAAGGAGTATCTTTTATCGGCTGCCACGAAGGCCTCGCCCGGCTGTACTTTATGACCGCAGGCCGTTATGCCGTCCGAATATTCACCGCAGCATTTCGGGCACGGACAATAGGCCGTTACACGCATTCGCACCGTCTCCCATTCGACAAACTGCTCGGAATCACCGACCGCCTTGTTCACATCGGCGACCGCAGCGCCGAGCAAAGTCATTTGCCCGCTGGCTTTTGCGTGGCCTATGCCGGCAATGTAGCTCAGGACACAAATAATTACCACCGGCCCAATCACCACGAGCACAGACCTCGCCTTTAGAAAAGTACCACAAAAACCTTTAACTGTTGCTTTTCCCAATGTCCCCTCCTCGCAATCTGAAATTCACCCGGTAATCCGGACTACCCTCCATTCCTTGGTTAAGCACAGCCGGCGAGCCGATGCGTGTAACTCATCCCCCAAAATCCACTCTACAATTAGCCACTGGGCCGGTGTGCTTTAAGAACCACCCTTCCGTTGGGATATGCTATTTGAGGCTTATTATACCCAATTACAAAAATAAATTCAAGGAAAAACTGGGAACCCTGGACATAAAAACTCAAAACTCTTCTGCACCCCTTTTCAAAAAGTCCTATAATTTCTTCGACATTTCGGCCTAAATCAGATAGGGTTGGCGTATTGTATATGTCGGAGCAGTGGTGAGAAAGCCTCATCTTTTAATACCGGGTTTTCAACTGCACACAAATACTCCAAATCTGACAAAAGGCTTGGGCAAGCAACCATACTTTGTTGAAAAAGAACAACTCATTTTTCAGGAGAAGAAACGATGAAAAGCAAACAATTTTTAGCATTTCTATTTTCAGCATTGCTTTTATGTCTGGCTCCGACCTCAAATGCACAAAATGGAATTCCCGACGAATGTAATGAACCATATCTATTGGCCGACCTCGACAAAAACTGCTACGTCGATTTCAACGATTATGCAATATTTGCCTTGCACTGGCTGGAAGATTGCGGCACACCCGGCGGCTGTGAGGGCGCCGATATGTCCCCCGCCGGAGGCGATGGTATAGTTAACCATTGGGATTTGAATGAGTTCTCGTATCAGTGGATGCTGTCCCACACAGGGGGCCAGAATTCACAGGAATCACCACTTATGTCGAGCCCTTTTGCTGCACCTTCTTCTACCTGTTCTACCTGTCCTTCCCGCAGGGGCTGTGGCGGCATAACTACAAGCCACGGCAATCCCACGTACGGCGTTAATCTGGCTACCGGTGAGTTCTATGAAATAATGGTGGATTTGAGGATTCCCGGGCGGGGACTCGATTTCATCTGGGCACGCACCTATCGCTCAAGGACAGGCTCGAACACCAATATGGGCAACGGCTGGGACCATTCCTACAATATCAAAATCGAGCCGGACGACCAGGATTTCATTGTGTGCGACGGCATCGGACGCAGGGATTCATACACCCTTCAAGACGACGGCACCTGGACTGCAGAGGGGTTATTCAGGGTGTTGAGCCAAAATCCCGACGACAGCTTTACACTGACCTTTCCAGACACCGGTACCTGGACGTTCAATCCGGTGGACGACCCCAATGCACCGGGCAAAATCAATGCTATCACAGACCGCAACGGAAATTCCATCAGCTTCTTTTACGGCCCATCAGGCCGACTGGTAACCATTCAAGACACCCTCGACCGCGAAATAATGTTCAGCTACAATATTGATGGCTTTATCGACACTGTAACTGATTTCGACTATCGCACTGTCTCATATCAGTATTATGATGGTTATGACCCCAATGGCTCCTTCGGTGACCTCAAATCGGTCACATCACCCGCTGTTACAGGCACGCCAAATGGTAATAATTTCCCCGAGGGAAAAACTACTGTTTTCACCTACACTACCGGCTTTGGTGATGAGCGTCTCAATCACAATCTCCTGACCATCACCGACCCTAATGGTCAGACCTTTCTGCACAATGTCTATTCACCGCCCGCCGGGCCCAATGACCCCAACTTCGACCATATCACCCGACAGATTTGGGGTGAACCCAATGATATCATTGATATGACCTATATCCCCCAGGCGCCGGGCTCGGAAAACAATTTCGCCGTTGTCAAGACCATCACGAACGACCGCATGGGCAATGTGGGGGAGCATTTCTTCGATAACCGCAATCAGCTTGTCATCTTACGGCAGTACACCGGCCGTGCCGACCCCAACGAGCCGACTAACTTGGACGAGAATATCAACCCGCCGACCAGCCCGCTACGAGGTGACGACCCACCGTATTTCGAGACCCGCTATCAATACAATGCTGAGTATTCACCCACCCGCATCGATTATCCAAACGGCAATTACGTCACTAATGTTTACGAGGCCGACCTCGACCCCAACGCCACGCAGCGATGCCGCGGCAATCTGCGGGAGAGACACCTCTATGCAGGGACGTTGGAACCTGTCAGCGACCAGAGCGAAATTGTCGAGTTATTTGAATACGACGATGGTATGGGCGGATGCTGCGGAACGAACTTTGTTACCCGTTATGTCGACCCCAACGGAAACGAATTTTTCTATGAGTACGACGAGCAGGGAAACCGCATCCGAAAAATATGCAAGAGACCGGGGTCAGGCTCTGGCGGAGGTCAAACACTCGCTAAACTGGATTCTGACCCAAATATTGTGGAAGAATGGGAATACAACGAATTCGGCCAGGTGACCACGCATATCCTGCCCGATAACGGTAGCAATCATCGCCGGCGGGATGAGTTCACATACTACACTCCAGGCGACGCCCACCAGAATGGGTACCTAAAGAATGTTATTGTTGACGCCAACGTTCTCGCTCTTACAACAACCTATGAGTATAACACAGCCGGAAATGTCACGCGCAAAATTGACCCCAACGGCAACGACAAGCTGCTCATCGTCAATCAACTCAATCAGGTCGTCCGTGAAATCTCACCAGAGGTTACCGATGGCAGCGGTGTACGCTACCAGAAAGACATCTACTATGACAAAAATAATAATGTTGTTCGTATTGACATTCAAAACATTGACGACCAGGGCATCCTTCAGCCAAATACCCACTTCACAACCATCTATAAGTACGAGATTCTCAACAACCTCATCAGCAAAACCAGCGAAGTCGACCCTGCCAATTCCATTATTGTTGAGTACGCATACGACCTCAACCGCAATCAGACCTTGATGCGCTCCGGCGAGGCAACCAACGGCAATCAGCCCAACAACGTTGTCCGCACTATCCACGATGAGCGGAACCGGGTTTTCCAGGTTATTCGCGCCGAGGCAGACCCGGACCAATCCACCACTCAGTACGACTACGACGGCAATGGCAATCTGACCAAAGTACACGAGGGACTCGAAGGTAGTCCCCGCATCACCACCAATCAATATGACGGCTTCAATCGGCATATCAAATCGACCGACCCTATGGGCAACGTTACAGAATATCATTACAACGCCAACGGCAACCGTATCTCCCAGCGCATCGACGGCGAGCTGACCGACATCCCCGGTGATGCCAACAACGTCCGCCTCTACGAAAAAGCTTATGTTTACGATAGCTTGAATCGCCTCATTCGCACTGAAGTTTCATTCTTCGACCCTAATACACAAAACTCTATCGACGACGGCTCTGTGGTTACGCAGACAGAATACAGCGACAACTCTCAGGTGTTAAAAGTTACCGATGACAATAGCCATCAAACGCTCACAATATACGATACCGCCAACCGCTGGGGCACCATCACGGACGCCAAAGGAAACACAGTCACCTATACCTATGATGAAAACTCGAACATAATTGCTGCAACGGAGGTGGAGAAATCCGACCTCGGCGACCCCAACGAAACATACGTTACCACCTATGAGTATGACAATCTGAACCGCCTTATCCGGGATGTGGACAACGTGGGCAACACCACCGAGTATAAATACGACTCGCGTGACAATCGCACCAGAATAATCAACGCACAAGGCAGGGAAACCTGCTATGAGTACGATGGCCTAAACCGGTTGACTCGAGAGGTCAGCGATATGGACGGTGATGGCGCCGACCCAGCCGATGCGAATGACATCGTCACCACTCAGACATGGGACGACAACTCGCGCCTGACCTCTCAGACCGACGATAGTGACAACACCACTACCTACGAATACGATTCTCTGGACCGAAAGATAGAGACGCGTTATGCCGATAACACAGACGACCAGTATTGTTATGATATCCACGACAATCGCACTCAAACTACTGACGGCAGCGGCAGTGTGGTTGACTATACCTACGACGCTCTCAACCGCGTTACTGCCAAGGCAATTACACCAGGCGCAGGCGTATCCAATGATACGACCTCTGAAACCTATAAGTATGACGGAATGTCGCGCACGGTTTATGCACAGGATGATGATTCACTAATCACGCTCAGCTACGACTCACTCTCACACGCTATGCGCGAAACCCTCAACGGACAAACGACAAGCTACACATACGATGGTCTCGATAATAAACTTTCCTCCACTTACCCCGGCGGGCGCGTCATCACCAGCACCTATGACGAACTGAACCGCATAAAGGCAATCTCTGATGCGGGCGGCACCATAGCTACATACAACTATATTGGCCCCATCCGCATGGAAAAGAAGGAATCAGCCAATGGAACGCAAACGCTCTTCGGCTATGATGGAATCAGCAATGACCCGAACGATTTCGGCGTAAAGCAAATCGTCAGCACCACACATTCGGTGGTCAGCAGCGGAACCATTATTGACGACCGCACCTATACCTGGGACCAAATGTATAACAAGACCCAGCGCAAGGACGTCCGCATCGGAGGGCCGCAATTCACGCACGACTATTCCTACGACGACGCCGACCGACTGACCCAAACCACCGTCAAAGATAGCGCCTCGGTAATCATTCGCAATACCATTTACGCCCTCGACGGTGTTGGCAACCGCAGTATCGTTGTCGGCTCTCCAGACCCGGGGCCATACACAATGGACAATACCACCCCAGAACCCGCCGACCTCCAGATGAACCAATACACCACAACTTCTTTCGATGGCCGACTCTACGAGAAGAACGGCAATCTGGTCACCATCGACAACGGCTTACCCACCCAGAAGGATATAGAATACGACTACCGCAATCAGATGGTTACCTTCACCGACACCGCCATCGGCCAGGTTCACACCTACTCTTACGACAGCTTTGGCCGACGTATCCAATGCGTTATTGATTCTGCCGGCTCGCCTCAAACAACTCGTTACTTCTTCGACGATGGGCAGGTTATCGAAGAACAGGACGGTGTCGGAACAACACAGGTAACATACGTTTACGGCAATTACATTGACGAAGTCCTGAATATGCAGCGAGGAGGCATTGATTACTTCTACCACGCCGACGACCTTTATAACGTAATGGCCGTCACAGATGCAAATGCCGACGTAGTGGAGCGCTACGAATACGAAGACTACGGCCGACCCATTGACCCCACCACCTTGGCGCCAATCGTCGGCTCACCCTCGGCCATTGGCAACACCTACCACTTCACTGGTCGCCGCTATGATGCCGAAACCGGCCTATATTACTACCGTACCAGATACCTCGACCCTCGTGCCGGACGATTCACCAGCAGAGATACGCTCGGAATCTGGGGCGACGAGGCCAATTTCGGAAATGCCTCCACCTATGCGGCAAACAATCCAGCCACCTATCTTGACCCTTACGGCTGGGCCATCGACATTAGTGATGATGGCCTCGATTGCGACCCGAAAGCACTCGCCCAGGTACAATGCAAAGAGACAAGAACACCATATGCAATGAGCGCCGAGACCGGAGGACTTGTAGGCGTACCATGGGAGGAAATCAGCAACTGGGTGATGTGGATAGTTATTTGTAAACTCAAACCGATTTTCAATGACGCCGCCATCAAATCTGATTATGGTGACTGCTTCGCCGAAGCCAAAGAATGTATCAGACAGCACGAGCAGGAGCATATAGAGCAATATAACAAAGACGAGGATACCAAGTTTTGCAAACTTGATAATGACCACTGCCGTGGAAAAGACAAATGCATGGCGGTTACCAGTGGCCAGGGTGAAGCCGAAAGTGGCGCCTACGATAAAGAACAAGAGTGCCTCAAAAAGGAAATCGCGAACGCAAAGAATGACCCAAAGAAGAAAAAATGCCTGGAGAAAGACCTCAAAGACGTACGGAAACTTAAGGCAGGCTTCGACAGTAAATACGCATTCGAAAGATTGATAGACAAGATAAACGAAATAAAGAAACAACAGAAGCAAAAAAAGACAAAAACACAAAAGAAGAAGTAAATCATTTTAGCGGGCAAGCTAACTTTCTGTGGATATTGCAGCCGCGAAGAACCGCATTGAGCTTGTCGCCTTCGGCTCCCGGTAAACGGAGAGGGCGGGATTCGAACCCGCGGTAGGGACATGCCCTACACAGCCTTTCCAAGGCTGCTCGATAAGCCACTCCGACACCTCTCCAAAATAATTTACTATTGACTACTTGTTATTGGTTTTGAGTTTTTAGCTCTTCCTTTTCAATCCGGCGTTGCTCGAAGAAATTTTGCAATTGCTCTCTACATTCTTTCTCCAACACGCCCGCCGTAACCTCCAGTCTGTGATTCAAGCGTTCGTCCTGAACTATATTATACAAGCTTTTGCACGCCCCGCTCTTGGGGTCATCGCAGCCATATACTAATCTGTCCATCCGAGAGAGCACCAGCGCTCCGGCACACATCGGACACGGCTCTAAAGTAACATACATCGTACAGCCATTTAATCGCCAGCTTTCCACCGCTGCCGCCGCTTGCGTCAAAGCGATTATTTCAGCGTGGGCCGTCGGGTCCTGGAGCTGCTCTCTTTGATTATATGCCTTGCCGATGATCCTGTTCTGATAGACAATAACCGCCCCAATCGGCACATCGCCATTCTCCTCAGCGATTTTTGCAGACTCAATCGCCATCCACATAAACCGCTCATCTTCTTTGGTAATATTTATCATCAAGAACTTGGGGAACCTTCTTTCCTATCTTTTTCCCATATCATTTTAAGTTTTGGAAATCCTGTATGAGGGCAGTTATATGGTCTTTCTTGTTCTTTAAAGTCGTTTTTCTTATAGAATTCGATGGCGTGAAAATTCATTTTATAAACGTGAAGAGCGAGCTTTGAGTGATTTTCTTTTAATTTGGTGAGAAGTTTTGTTCCAATCCTTTGTCCCTGAAATTGAGATGCTACATATAGTTCCAATATATAATCCTCGTTAGTGTTTATTCCTGCTGTTATGAATCCTTTGATTATTCCGTTTTCCTCATAGACATATTTTTCCTTTGCTTTTTGTGAACTTTTTATCATTTCAGAAAGTCTTGAGTCCCAAAATTTATCGCAGATTAGTAGGTGCGCACGTTTAACCTCAGTAAGCCAGATTTCGCTGACCTGACCAAGGTCTGTTTCTAAATTCATTTCTCGAATGTTATTTGGGTCAGCTTTAACTTTCTCATCCATGCGGAAGTCCCCGCAATTTTGCATTTTACAGAAAGTTGAGCAGTTGAACAATAGACCGCATTTGAGCCTTTGTGTCTTTTCTACTGTTCACCTGTTCAAATGCTCAGATGCTCTATTTTTTGCCTTCGGCAAAAAATACCCCCAAGGGGAGTCGAACCCCTGTCTCCAGGATGAGAACCTGATATCCTAAGCCACTAGACGATGGGGGCATTTTTCTCGTATCTCGTCGCTCGTATTTCGTATCTCGTTTTGGCAAGGGCGGGACCCTTGGCGACGCAATACGCATCACGCTTCACGAGATACGCACAAATAGCGGCGGAAGGACTCGAACCTTCGACCCTGGGCTTATGAATCCCATGCTCTAACCACCTGAGCTACGCCGCCAAAAATCTTCTAAGCGCTTACAATAACAGCTTTCAACACAAATTGTCAACCATTTTGGCACCAAAAACCGGCTACGCGACTTTTTCCTGTAAACCCCCCTTATGCTATCGCCATCTCCTTCTCAGGAAACTTTTTAAGCTGGCTATAACTAAAAACGGGCCCATCTATACACACAAACTTCCCCCCGATGTTACAATGTCCGCACTTACCAATCCCACACTTCATATATCGCTCCAGAGTTATATAAATATTTTCATCTTTGAATCCGGACTCCAGCAGTTTTTTAATAACGAATCTTATCATCACAGGCGGCCCACACACGAAAGCGACGCCACAAGACGTAGTCATATTGGTTTTATCCCATAATGTTGTGACTACACCTACATTTCCTTCCCAGCTTTCGTCCGGCTCATCCACGGTAAGCAATACTTCTGTATCATCCATCTGGCTCCAGGGCTCAATTTCTTCTTTGAAGCAAAGCTCGTAAGGAGTTTTGGCTCCATACAAAATTTTAATCTTTCCAAAATCTCCTCGCCTATCAAAGACCGACTTTATCACGCTCCTTAATGGCGGCAGACCAATACCCCCGGCAACAAAATACAGGTCCTTTCCCGCAACTTCTTCAAACGGAAATGAATTTCCATAAGGACCTCTTATATAGATTCTATCTCCTGGCTCAAGCTGGTATATCGCCTGTGTAAGCTTTCCAACGGCCCTTATTGTAAGCTCCAAAAATCCCTTCTGGCTCGGGCAGGAAGTTATAGATATGGGAGCTTCTCCCACCCCTAACAATGAAACCTGCACAAATTGACCGGGTTTATAATCGAAGGACGCAGCCAACGCCTTATCTTCAAAAACAAGCTTAAATGTCTTTGTATCTAAACTCTCTTTTTGAATCGATTCTATTATTGCCAGATGCGGAATGTATTCATTCTTCACTCTTTTGTAACCTCTTCAATCACCTGAGATATTCCTATATTGACCGGACAGCTTGACAGGCACCTGCCGCAGCCGACACAACCACTCATTCCTGTTGTAAGGTAATCATACTTCAGCTTATGTTCATATCTGCGGGAAGTCAGAATCCACTTCTCAGACCGTGGATTATGCCCGCTGGCTTCTCGCGTATACCCTTCAAACACACATGCATCCCAGTTGCGATATCTTCCGCCCGAGCCTGCCTTTAGGTCATCGAATACATTAAAACAGCTGCATGTCGGACAGACATAGATACACCCGCCGCAGTAAATGCACCTCTCAGCTATCCTCTCGTACATTCGTTTTGGCACTTTGTCCTCACAAAACTTTTTTACAGCTTCTTCAAAATCTAATCTAAGGCTAACGGCTTCTTCTGCGTCGTGTTTCGCAATTTTTGAGCACTCAATGTCATCTTTCGAAGCTTCATCAAAAAACTTTCTATAGCTGCTTACAAATTCTTCACCTTTTTCAGAACCTATTTCAACCACGTATTTATTTCCAATGTCAGCCAATTGCAAATCAAACCCTGTTTCTAAAAACGGCCCTGTCTTTGTAGACGTGCAGAAACAGTTTTCAGAAGGATGCTTGCACCCGACGATAACAAGTAATTTGTCCATCGACCTGTTTAGATAGTAGATATCTTCAAAGTTCCTCTTAAAAAAATCGTCCATAAACAGTATTGCTTTAACATCGCACGCGCGCAGACCAAACAGCAATCTCGGGACTTTTGGTTTAACCGTTTCGATAATCTTTTCATCTTGAAACCTGAAAAGGGACTCAAGCTGAGGGAATACTATAACCTTGGGTGGGACCACAAGAGATTCGTAATCCAAATTCAATTTATCAAGAAGTAATTCCCTGTTTTCACCATCAAGCTTTATAAAGTGAGTATCTCTACCGATGTCTTCCAAAGGAACATAAGTCTCCCACTGCTCAGAGGCCTCAATACAGAGTTTCTTTACATTATCTTTTTTAATCGTCCATCCATTCATATTTTTTCAATTTTGACCGCACATACTTTGTATTCGGGTATCTTGGCCACAGGGTCAACTGCAGGATTGGTTAAAACATTTGCCGCTGCCTCTCTAAAATGAAAAGGAATAAACACAGAGCCTTGTTTTACCTTATTCGTTACTAATACCTGTGTTTCGATTTGGCCTCGTCTCGATGAAACTCTCACACGACTACCTTTTCTAACCTTAAGATTTTCGGCATCTTCTGGATTAATCTCAACGTAGCCGGAAGGCACTTCTCTATCCAAAGTGGATGTTCGACGGGTCATCGTGCCCGTGTGCCAATGCCAGTAGATTCTTCCTGTGCTAAGGACAAAGTTATATTCGTCATCCGGAAGTTCGTCTGCAGGTGTATATACACATGGCATAAAAGTTCCTTTTCCTTTGGCGAATCTATCCTTGTGCAGATAGACGGTGCCAGGATGGTCTTTCGACAGACAGGGCCACTGTAGGCCGAATGGCTCTAAACGGCCATAGCTAATCCCGCCATAGATGGGAGTAAGTTGGGCTATTTCATCCATAATTTCAGAAGGCCGGCCGTATTCCATCTCGCTATAGCCACAGCGATTGGCTATCTCAGATAGAATTTCCCAATCCGGCCTTGCCTCACCCACCGGCTCAATAGCCTGTCGTATCCTCTCAACCCTGCGCTCAGTATTTGTAAACGTGCCATCTTTTTCGGCAAAACTGGCAGCGGGTAATATCACATCTGCATATTGTGCCGTATCCGACAGAAATATTTCATTGATAACAAGAAATTCCAGCTTCTTCAGTGCCTTGCGAACACGAGTTGAATCAGGGTCACTGATAACAGGATTCTCGCCCATTATATAAAGACCCTTTAGTTTGCCTTCTTGGGCTTTATCAAAAATCTCAGTAACAGTAAGCCCTGGCTTTGATGGCAGATTCTTTACTTTCCACATTTTCTCAAATTTAGCTCTCACCGCTCTATCCGTTACTTTTTGGTACCCCGAAAAGACATCCGGAAGTGCACCGACGTCACATGCACCCTGAACATTATTTTGTCCCCTTAAGGGATTAACACCAGTAGAGGCAAACCCCACATGGGCAGTCAACATTGCAAGATTAGCCAGCGATTTAACATTATCTACACCTGTGGTGTGCTGGGTAATACCCATAGAGTAAACAATCATTGCCTTTTTAGTTTTGGCATAAAGCCTCGCGCCTTCAATCAGCAAGTCACGGGGAATTTTTGTTATTTTCTCCACATACTCCGGCGTGTATTGCTCAACTATCCTTTTTAATTCTTCAAAATTCTCTGTTCTTTCCTCTATATATTTTTGGTCATACAGCTGCTCTTTAATTATTACATTGACCATCCCGTTTATCCATGCAACGTCGGTGCCATTGTCCTGCGCCATATAAATGGTTGCATATTTAGCAAGTTCGATTTTTCTTGGGTCAACGACAATTAACTTGGAACCTCCGTCATTGACGGCATTAATAATCCTTGAGCCTATCAGCGGATGTTGTTCGGTCGTATCTGAGCCGGTGATTAAAAACAAATCTGCATCCTCGAATTCACTTATTGAATTTGTCATTGCGCCAGAGCCAAACGTCGCGGCCAGACCCGTTACTGTAGAAGCATGGCAGAGCCTGGCGCAGTGGTCAACATTGTTGGTCCCAAAAACGGCCCTGGCCAACTTCATCATAAGAAAATTCTCTTCGTTGGTAGCTTTGGCTGAGCTTAGAAAGCCAAGGGCACCCGGTCCATATTTTTCTTTAATTTCTAAAAGTCTCTTGGAAACCACCTCCAGGGCTCTATCCCAGCTGACCTCTTTAAATCCACCATTGGATTTGATTAAAGGGACTTTAAGTCTATCTAACTTGTTGACAAATTCATAAGCGTTCCACCCCTTCACACAAAGACCGCCTTTTGAAACAGGATGGTTTCTGCTGGGATAGGAACCAACAATAATTCCGTTCTCGGACTCAAGGTACAATCCGCATCCGCATCCGCAAAACGGGCACGTGGTGAGAACAAACTCGCATCTGGCCTCTCGCATCTCGTATTTAGTTTAGTCTTCTTGGTATCAATAATCAATTGCTAATAACCAATCTTTAATCAGCCAAAGCCACTTTAACCATAACCGATATTTGTTCATTCTTAAACCCTTTTCGTTCCATTGCGCCGCTGGGGCAGACCGAAAAACATAAATATGGGTCTCACTTTGTAATTCATACAGCTTTTCTCATCGTAATTTCTCTGGACACATCCCGCCTGGACAAAATACAATAAAAACCAAATTGGCGACCTGGGACAAAAGGATAACCTCATAATAGCAGCTTCTCTTGTTGGCTATTGCCGGCTTGGCCTTGCTGAGAAAATACAGGGCCGCAGGGTCCTTCTCGATATAATATAGGGTTATGCTTAACCTAAAACAAAAATCGGGGCCAAACGAAAACCCCGGACAGGAACCGGCTGACCCAGAGTCGCGACGCAAAAGTAGGTTCGCAATAAAAATTATAACTCGCGGCGCGGTCATTAGACTCGCCGTCTTAGCAGCAACTCTTTTGATATTCTGCGTGTGGGCGTATTTCACAATGCTCAAAATGCCCGGAAAAAGCTGCGCTGGCCCATTGTCGCCCCTAACCGATGCACAAGTTTCGTTGCGCGACGAACTCATAGCGGACGTAGAGAAACTTGCAGGCCGAATCGGAGAGCGAAATATCTGGAACTATCTCAACCTCGCCGCCGCTGCTGATTATATCGAAAACTCACTCGCCGAAGCTGGCTACAAAGTCCGGCGACAGAACTTCACTGTCCAGAACCAAATCTGCTGCAACCTCGAAGTCGAGCTTACAGGGACAAAATACCCCGACCAGATTGTAATTGTCGGCGCACATTATGATTCCGTCCTCGGCTCCCCAGGCGCCAATGACAATGTCTCAGCCGTTGCTGCAGCGCTTGCCATCGCTCGCCGATTCGCCGGCAAAAAAACCGCCCGAACGCTCCGCTTCGTCCTCTTTGCAAACGAAGAGCCGCCGTTCTTCCAGACCGACCAGATGGGCAGCTTCATTTACGCCAAAAGCTGCCGAGAAAAAGGCGATAACATCATCGCTATGCTCTGCCTTGAAACCATCGGCTACTATTCAGACCAGCCAAACAGCCAGAGATACCCATTTCCCTTCAGTCTCGTATACCCCTCAACCGGCAACTTTTTAGGCTTCGTCAGCAATCTTTCTTCACGCAAGCTCCTGCACACCGTCGTCGCCTCGTTTCGCAAAAACTGCAAATTCCCATCGCAGGCAGGCGCAATCCCTGAAATCGTCCCCGGCATCAACTGGTCAGACCACTGGTCTTTTTGGCGGCACGGCTACCCCGCGATTATGATAACCGATACTGCCCCCTACCGTTATCCCTGGTATCACAGCCACGAAGACACTCCCGACAAAATCGACTACCCCCGCCTCGCAATCGTAACCACCGGCCTACAATCCGTTATTGCTGATTTAGCCAAACTCTCAGACCAATAAATACTATCCCACAATACACGATACACACGACGCAATACATATCACGCCTTGCTACTCGTGTCGAAGTGCAACTATAGGGTCTACTTTAGCGGCGCGCACGGCTGGATACAAACCGAAGATAATTCCAACACCAAAACTTATGACCAGAGGCAGAACAATACTTTCCAGCGTAATGACCGTCGGCATGCCGGCAAAATACGTTATTAAAGATGGTACCAGAACACCCATGCCGATACCAATAAGGCCACCGATTATTGAAAGAACAACTGTTTCTATTAGGAACTGGCTGATAATCTGTCTTCTCTTGGCGCCGATGGCCCGACGAACCCCTATCTCCTGAGTCCGCTCAGTTACCGATGCCAGCATGATATTCATAATCCCGATACCGCCTACAAGCAGGCTGATACCCGCAATTGAACCTAATACAATGTTAAACGTCCGCTTTGTTGCTTCTGCCTGACGTAGCAAAGCCAACGGTACGCTTATATGGTAATCCTTCTTCTTGTGGAAGCGTTTTAGCATATTCTCAATCCCCTTCGCGGTAGGTTCGACATCTTCAGTTGAATTGACCTGCACAATCATCTGATGCAGCTCCACCATTTCCCGTTCTCTTGTGCCGGCTGTTCTCCTCGAGATTACGTCACCGAAATATGTACGCGCAACACTGATGGGAATATAAGCGTCTACTTCCTGGTCCGGTATCTGAATGTTACTCGCCTGACCGCTTTCGCTTTTGACAATCCCAACGACTTCAAAATAGTCACCACCAATTCTGAGAGGTTGGCCGATTGTATTTTCAGTAGCCAAAAGCCTCCGAGCACCAAATTCGGTCAGAACCGCCACGGGTACACGGTCATTTTCATCGGAAGGCAGCAGGACACGGCCGGCTATAACGGGCCTTTGCACCAGCTCAAACCAGCTCGGCGTCGTCCCGACTACACGCAGTTCCAGTGCTCTCTCTCTGAGACGGCCTTCTTTACGTATCAGCTTCACAGGAGCCGCCTGCCTTATGGTCTTAAAAGTTTCAACTACCCTGACATGGTCTTTGTATGTCAGCCCATAGATGCTCATACGAGTACGAGTCGTACTGGCCGCCTCATCGTCAATTGATTTAATCGCATTGATAATTATATTATTGCTGCCGAGTTTGCGAATCGAATCGAGTGCCTCTTTACTCGCCCCTTCTCCAACTGATAGCATCGCCACTACACTGCCGACTCCAAAGACTATACCCAGCGTTGTAAGCAAAGAGCGAAGCTTGTGTAGAAGCAGGTTTTCAATACCAAGCAGAATGTTACGCACAATCTTAATTTGGTGCATCAGTCATCTCCATCAATCCGCTCGACCAAACCATCGAGCATATAGAGGCGATGCTTGGCGTGTGCCGCAATATATGATTCGTGGGTCACCATAATTATCGTCTTGCCAAGCTCATTAAGTTCAACCAGCAGTTGCAGAATCTGTTCCCCTGTCGTGGTGTCCAGGTTACCTGTGGGCTCGTCGGCAAAAATTATCTGAGGGTCGTTGGCCAATGCCCTCGCGATTGCCACACGCTGCATTTGCCCACCGGATAGCTCCGCCGGACGATGCTTCAGCCGTTCTTCGAGCCCTATTTTTTGGGCAAGTACTCTGGCACGTTCAGCACTTCGACCCCCATCCCATCCAAGATAATAAAGTGGCAATTCAATATTTCTCTGAACCGTTAGCTGGGCAATGAGATTAAAGCTTTGAAAAATAAACCCGAACTTCCGCAGCCGAAGCTCACTGAGAGAATCGTCATCAAGAGTGCTCACATCCTGGCCTTCAAGAATATAACGCCCGGAAGTTAAATGGTCCAGGCAGCCAAGAATGTTCATCATTGTACTTTTACCGGAGCCGCTTGGGCCCATAATCGCCCAAAAGCTGCCGCGAGTGAACGACAACGTTATACCTGCAAGGGCATTTACATCTTGAGTGCCCATCTGGTAAATCTTATGTGCATTTTCCAGGCGGACTATCTCGGCGTTGGAATTGGACACCACCTCATGTTTCATTCACCTGCCTCAGTTCGCTGTTGGCGTCTCCCCGCCCGTCTTTTACGCATCTCCTCCTTCTCTTCATCAGACATCTTTTCAAACCTCTCCTGCATCTTCTGCCTCTGCTCAGGGGTAAGCTCCGTCTTACGCCTGGAACGTTCCTGCTCAGCCTCCTTCGTATCCGGCCTTTGACCGCCTTCCTTATCAATTGACCTTAATGTCCGGGCCTCGTCATCTTCAGCAGGAGATATTTCAGTAGTAACGGCATCTGTACCTTGTTCAACGGCAGCAGGGGCCAGCGGTGGCGTAAGCAGAACAATCTCACCAGGCTGCAAACCTCGAATGATTCTTATCATTCTGTTATTGTCCAGACCAATCTCAACGCTGCAGGCCTCAAATCCTTTGTCGCCCAGCACATAAACGGTTGGCTCTCCTCCAATACGAAGAACTGCCTGAACAGGTATGTATGTTGCATCATCATACTCTTCTATAATGATTTCTGTCCTGCAGCTCATCCCTGTGCGAAGATAATCACCTTCGCCATCAAGATAAATTTCAGTATTATAGACCTTTAGGTCTGGGTTTAGCCAAACCATTTGGGCATCAGGTAAAGGAGCAATTTTCACAACACGGCCGGTAAATGTCCTCCCAGGCAGAGCGTCGACTGTAACCACTACCGGTAAACCCGTCTTCACTTTCTGCAGACTGGCTTCATGGATTTTGACCTCCGCATTCACCGCCGACGCCGTCGGAAGATAAATAAGTTCCTCACGTTCGCGGACTTCATTCCCTTCATCCAGCGGTTCTTGACTGCTGCGCCAATGCCGACTCTTGGCGCTGGTGGCGTAGATTACTAATCCATCAGCAGGTGCATAAATCTTTGTCTTTTCAATTTGCTCTTCTTTTTTCTTCAGTTTGTCTTTCTGCCGCTCAAATTCAGAATCTTTTGCCCGCAGCTCGGCCTCGGCCTGTATCACATCGGCTTTGGCCTTACGCCTTGTTCGCTCAAGAGCCATTTCTGCCTGCTTAACGTCGCTTTCAAGTTCCGCCAGCTCCCGCGGATGAGTAAAATCTTCCAGCAAACGCAAATTGTTCTCGGTCAGCTCCAGGTCTAATCTCCTCTTGTTCGTAGCCAGCTCGTCAATTTGTAATTCTGTTCGTGAAATATATTCCTTCTCGAAAAGTTTTTGTGACCATTTTAATTTCTCCTCCGCCGTTTGAAGCTCCTGCTCAGCCAGGGTAATGCGAGACTCCGCCTCCTTAAGTTCATTTAGATATTCACCTTCCAGATATTTCTTCAAATCCTGCTTGGCGAATTCAAACACCAGCTCTGCCTTATCGACATCACTCTGTGCCTGGTTTTCAGACACAGCCAGATTCTCACGCGCCCGAATAAAAGATGCCTCAGCGTTCTGAACACGAATTTGCTGGTCAATTTTTTCATCCAGCAATCGGCTTGAATCTAATTCAACCAGCAGCTCTCCTTCCTTGACACACGTGCCTTCCTCTACCAGAGAAAGAATTGTTGTTCTCCCTTCAACCTCGCTTTTGATAATTATTTGTTCACGTGCCTGGATGGTCCCCGATTCAGTTACACTTATCCTCAAAGGCCCGCGCTTGACTACAAAGGTCGGCATATCACCTGACAAATCAACCTTCGAACCGGAATGATTAAAAGCTACAACTGCGATGACCATCAGCAGCAATACAACAACCCCTATGAAAACTAAAAGTTTTGTCCATAAAAAACGCGTTTTCGATTTCGATTTATTATTTTGCATTATCAATTTCCCGCAGCCGCTCCCAGTGGCAGACGATACCACCGCCATAGTCCTTTTCATCAACCTTTTTAAGATGTTTAGCCCTGCCATCACAATGGCGGGGTTTGTCGTTTTGTTTAGCCCCGAAGCCTGCTTCGGGGTTGCTCACAATGGCGGGGTTTGTCGTTTTATTTAGCCCCGAAGCCTGCTTCGGGGTTGTCTCTCAAATTCCCAGCCTTCCCTCGTTTAAGCAAAACAAGGCTACCTGTGGCATAGCTACCTGTGGCCTATCCATATTGCGTTATTATACCAAAAAACCGACCTCCAAATCAAGCCCTAACTTATGTATAGACGAACCACTACCCCCATTTATTGCATAAAATTTATCCACCTATGCTTGCCCGCCGTAGGCGGGGCGGAATCGCAAAATTATCGCCCGCTCAAAGCGTAGCGTAGACCCTCGTAGCGCAGCGAAGACCCCAGAACGTCGTTATCTGGGGTCCAAAAAATCGAAACGCAGCGCAGACCCTCGCAGCGTAGCGAAGACCCTCGCAGCAAAGCGCAGATTCCGGGCTTGACCCGGAACCCATATTATTTCCCTCGTAGCACAGCGGAGACCCCAGAACGTCGTTATCTGGGGTCCAAAAAATCGTAGCGCAGCGCAGACCCTCGTAGCGCAGCGAAGACCCTCGCAGCGTAGCGTAGACCCTCGTAGCGCAGCGAAGACCCCAGAACGTCGTTATCTAGGGTCCAAAAAATCGAAACGCAGCGCAGACCCTCGCAGCGTAGCGAAGACCCTCGCAGCAAAGCGCAGATTCCGGGCTTGACCCGGAACCCATATTATTTCCCTCGTAGC
>JAUWIG010000055.1 GCA_030605475.1 Planctomycetota bacterium
GGCGAGGGCATTCTGGGCTGCGTCAAGACCGCTAAGGGCTATGGAATAACTATCCATTTCTTAACTCCGTTTAGAATACAGTTCTTTGGGGTTGCCGTTTGCTGTTTTTCGTAGATGTCCCTTCAGAACTGCAAATTTACAAAAGCCGTGTCAGTTTGCCTTTTGGTAGACCCGTTGGAGTTGTAGTAAACCATCCCTGTCTTCCCAAGGTCGAAAACACTCTTCAAAAGCAGGTTGTTGAATCTGGCACATTCTGACAAAAGTAATGCTACGCTCAAATGTTCTCTCTTAAGTTCCTTGGTCAATGACCTTAATTTTGTCTTCCTTCTGGTTACCTGAGCTTTTCTTTCTTCCGGCAGCTCATCTTCGAGTCTGGATAGTGTCATTTGCTCGAGGTTACAGCCGAAAGCAATCGCCAATTCTTTTCGTATCGACTGCCGCTTCAATTCGTTGGCAGCGTAACTGTCCGATTCGGCCTGGATACTCTCGAGCAGTTTGCCCAAAGAGACATCGTCTCGTTTGATAACCAGGCTGCGCAGTTCGTTCAATCGCGACAAAGTCTCCTGTATATGCTCGATATCTTTATCGAGGACGACCAACAGTTCGCCGATTTTATCCGGACTCCCATTTTGCGATTCCTCCGCAAAATAGTGGCCCTCTTTTACTTCAACTGCCATTGCTTTCATACGTTCTTATCCAGCACCTCTGTTGTTGTGCTTGTCTGCTCCGAATTGGTCAAAAATTGGTATATATCTTTCCACAGTCCAAAGCCGCCGTTGTTTGCAATATCACGGGCCAGGTATAACCAAAATATTCCCTGAACCTGTCTGGAAGCCTCATCTTTTTCAAAGCCCCAGTCCCCGATAGTATTTTTCATTTCGTCCAGCAACTTATTGAGTAAAACGGACTCAAAATCTTTGGCTACCTGTTTTTTTCTCTCTTCTGAAACACCGTCGAGTTCGCTCAAATCCTTCAGTGGACTCGGCGGTGAGACTGGCTCGGTCAATATTAATTTTGCGATATCCATCAGCGTTACTCTCGGGTTCCCATTTTGTTATTCATCGGGGTCCCCTCGCAAAACGGGGTTCCTTTACATTATTTCCAGCTTAGCTTGAAGGGCGCCGGCTTTTTTCAAAGCGTTAAATATCGCTATAAGGTCTCTCGGTGTTGCTCCTATAGCATTGAGAGTATTGGCCAAATCTGAAACGGTAACCGTCTGTGGCACAGGAATCAGGTAGCCATCTTTCTCTTCAACTCCTATCGTTGTGTCTGGAACAACTTGAGTTGTGGCGGCATCAGTGAAAGGCGCAGTCGGCTGGGAAACGAAGGCGCTTTCCTTGATTTTCACAACGAGGCTGCCCTGGGAGATTGCTACTTCCGATATACTGACGTTTTTTCCCACCACAATGGTGCCGGTGCGCTCGTTAATAACCACTACCGCAGGGACATCAACCTTGACCTTGGGGCCAGTAATGTCGTCGATAAATCCAGCTATATCCATCTGACTAATTTGAGTCGGCACTTTGACTTTGATAGTGCCGGCGTCAATCACCGTTGCACTGTTTGGATAAATTTGACTAACGGCTATGCTGATTTGCTCTGCAGTTGAAAAATCGCTGTTTCTAAGATTAAGTGTGATAAACCTCTGGCTGGCAACGTATTCGATAAAGGTGGCAATTTCGGCCTTTTCGACGATTGCGCCACTCGGTATTCGGCCGACTGTCTGATGGTTCTTTGTGATGGAGGCCTTATCGCCTGATACCGTCCAGCCGCCGATCGAAACTCCACCCTGGGCGACGGCATACACCTGGCCGTCAAGACCTTCTAAAGGTGTCGGCAAAAGCATTCCGCCCTGAAGACTTTTGGCATCTCCTATGGAAGAGACGTCAGCATCGATGCGCGAGCCTTCACGGGCAAAAGGCCCCAACTGGGCTGTTACCATAACAATGGCAATATTACCGCCGGTCAGCTTTTTAGGGTCAGGAAAAACAAGTCCTGAATTCCTCAGTATATTCGTCAGCATTTGTTGCGAGGGCAGGGTGGTATCGCCAGTGCCGGCCAAGCCTATAATTAATCCTACGCCGGTGAGCGGATTGCTGCGAACCCCCTGTATGTCAACAATGTCTTTGATTCGCTCGCATTGTCCGACTTCAACCAACAGTGTACAAGTTATAAGTGCATAAGCTATAAGCACCTTTGTGCTCTTTTGCTCTTTTGCTCTTATGCTCTTCGTTGATTTCATAAGCGTACACTTTCAAAAATAGTCACACAGCATTACCCGTAGTTAAAACGGCCAAACAATGTCTAATACTCTGCCGAGCCAACCCGGGCTGTTAAAGGCTTCCGCGACACCCTTATTCCTGGTAACAATACAAAAGTTAGCAACGCGTTCGCTCTTAACAGTGTTATCAAACGCAATATCGCTTGGCCTGACTATGCCGCTTACCTCAATGGCCTGTATATCACCTGCGATATTACGGTTTCGAGTTCCTATAACCACAAGGTTACCGTTTGGCAGTATGTCTATAACAACTACGGTGATGAAATCGATAAAGCTGCGGTCGTCTTTGGATTCGGCCTTACTGTTCAACGTATTACTGGATTCAGCTGCAAAATCGAAACCGGGTATGAGAGGCTCGGGCATCAGTCTGTCGAAAGTCTTGCTACCACTTCCAAGAGTTGGTCCTCCATCAAAATCTATTGACCGATTGGTTGTCTTTGACAGCTTTTTTTCTGCCTTGTTAACAAGTTTACTCTTTTCGGTAATCTCAATGGTCAATACATCACCTATGTTACGGGCTACGTCGTCGGCGTATAAATCCCTCATGTTCTTGTCCCTCCTGGCCCAGATAGAGCCCGCCTGTGAGCAGGCAGCCGAGCAGAGTAGAAACACCGATAAGACAAGCGCTAAAATTATTCTATTGTTCATTGCCTCTCCTTATTAAAAAACAGGCTCCACGGTTCCGTCTTCATTGACCCTGGCTAAGATTATTCGTCGTGAATCTACGTTTCGCACTTTTATATATTCCCCTGCTCTGGCCTGCTGCATAGCTTTTCCGATGGCTGTAACCAAAAGTCCCGGCCTTTCAACCCGAATAACAACAGTTTTATTTCGCCCAACGATAATCGCGGGCTCGGTGGGGCCTACCATACCTGGACGAATCACAGTATTTGTCGGCAGCCGGCGCCTGGCGATAAGACCATAAGGAGAGCTCCAATCAGCAGGTTCGGGGTGGTTCGACAGGGTCTTTTCTATCTTGACATTCTCAGGAGTGATGGCCGCACCTGCGCCGAGTTCGACCAGCGTTACCGCTCTGCGACAGTTGTATTTCAAACGGAAAGTTACTTCACGCGTCCCTATTTCTTTGCCGTTCGCAAACACAGCAATCTGAATCTTAGCCTGATTTTTCGTGCCGCTTGTGGTCAAACGCGGTGACAATTTGATATATTCGCTTGCCCCGGACACGACTAAATCTTTGGGTGTCCGTATTGGGTCCAACTGGCAGACCAAAGGGTGTGGAGGATTTTTTTCCAGAAAGGACAAAGCCAGTTCAACGAATTCGCTGCCCTTGATAATTTGTTGCTGCCGTTTTATCGTTATCTTTTCTGCACCGGTTAATGTTACTTTCGATGTGGGGATTTGGTTGCAGGCCAATCTGCTCAGGACCGTTGGTCTGTCAATGACAATTTTCTGGCCCGGCACTGAAATTCGCCCCAGGGTAATCTCACCGGCCCTGGCGACAAGAGATTCTTCACCACGGATTATGCTGACCTGGCCCAGTCTCGGAGCGTTGCCTTCAATTGTAACTTCTCTCGGCAGGTAAATCTGAAGAACGGAATCTTTCTGTAGGCCGTCGGTTTCGCTGTTCACTGATGCCCGGCAAAATTGGGCTGATGCCAGCAAACAGGTAATCATAACAATGTTAGCTGCTTTACTACTCATAATGATATCTCGTTAAAATCTTGCTATTTGAATTGCTCGTCGGAGCATCTCGTCGCCCGCCCTTATTGCGCGGGAATTCGTCTCGTATGCTCGCTGGGCGGCTATAAGGTTGACCAGTTCGGTTATCATCTGGACATTGGATTTTTCCAGAAATCCAGACTGGATAGTGCCGAAACCACTTTCTCCCGCTGTGCCGGTCGTAGGCGAACCGCTTGCTTTGGTCTCTGCCAGCAGATTATCTCCTTTACTTGAAAGACCTGATGGATTAGGAAATCGGGCCAGTTGAATGGTACCTACGACTGATGTAGTCCCCGCAGAATCGGTTACATTGACACCACCATCTTTTCCAATATCAACTGAGACAGCATCCGTTGGAATACTAATGGCCGGCTCTATAATGTATCCGAGGGTCGTAACTAATTGCCCCTCGGCATTTGTTTGCAGCGTGCCGTCGCGAGTATACCTTATGTCACCATTTGGCAAAGTTACCTGAAGGAAGCCGTCACCTGCTATAGCTATGTCGAGAGGTCGGCCGGTATTTTGAAACTCACCCGTAGTGAAAACCTTTACTGTAGAGCCCGCCTGGACTCCGCTTCCTATTTCCATGCCGATGGGGGATATTATGCCTGAAGCCACTTCTGCGCCGGGTTCCCTCATCTTTACATAAAGCAAATCGTGAAAGTCAAGTTGGCTTCGCTTGAAGCCTGTGGTGTTGATGTTGGCAAGGTTATTAGCGGTCACGTCCACCATCATCTGCTGGGCCGTCATAGCTGTCGCCGCAGTGGAAAATGCTCTTAACATAATTGTTCTCCTTATCTTAAGTTTTCACAAACGCAAAAGTGTATCCTGATAACTTTAAGGTTCCCATTTTGCTCTTTATCAGGGTCCCTAAGCCATAGCTACACTTATAATACTGCTGGAAACCTTCTTTTTGGCTTCGACAAACTTCATATTCGCTTCGTAGAGTCTGGCCACCATTATCATATCCACTAACTCGTCGACCATCTTAACGTTGGATACCTCCTGATAGCCCTGCTTTACGACTGTATTTTCCGCTGCGACCGGCGCTATGTCCTCGTCCGGCATTCGGAAGCGGCTGGTGCCGGCCGGCACAAGTTTATTTTCGTTGTCTTCGAAATCGACAAGTTTGAATTTACCTATAGCTGTATCGCCGGCACTGATGCTCCCATCGCTTGAGACACTTAGTTGCGAAAGTCCCACATCGGTCGGTATCGTGATTGGCCCGGCTTCGCCTGCTACAGTTCTTCCTTCGGAGTCCACTATCTGGCCATTTTGGTTCATTTGGAACATTCCACTGCGGGTGTAGAGTGGCCCATCGGGCGTCTCTATCACGAAAAAGCCTTTGCCATACAGTGCAAAGTCCAGTGACCGGCCCGTCTCGATAACGCTGCCTTGGGAAAAATCAAGTGTTGAGTTCAAATCGACGCCGCCGGGAGAATCCGTTTTTACCCCAGCTTCTTGTGCCATAAGTGATTTTGAAAATGCGTTGCATCTGCGCTTATATCCAGGCGTACTTACATTAGCCAGATTGTGCGTAATGATATTAAATTCCTGCATTAACGCGTTAATACTTGAACCAACCTGGACTATAATCTCCGACATTTTAGACTTCCTGCACAGCCGCAGGCTCCGTAACGCTTCCTTCCTTACCCTGCCTGCTGCCGGCAGGGGCCAGAATATCTTGACTTCTGATACCGGCTCTTAGAGAAGCTGCATTGGTAGCGCGCATCAGCATATTAATGCCTGAATCGCTGAGTCCTATCAATTCAATCGCTATTGACAGACCATTTGGTGTATCTTCGATGTGCCTGACCTCGCCGATATCCTGTATTATTTTCGTTGAATCATTCCGGTCCTTTTCTTCATCCAACTTAAATACTACCAACACTTTTTCGTCTACCCCCACTTTGAGTGGAGCCTCTATACGCAAACCGGGACCGGCCAGCTCGGTGACAGTTCCAGAGGTGAATTCCGGCGGTCCCCAGGAGTCGCCGGAAACGCTTGCTGGACCTCGGTACACTTTGAAACTCTTTATACCGTCACCACCGTTTGAGGCAAGTGTTCTCGCAAATGGAAAGCTCGCAATGAATGCTGGCTTGTTTACAGGGACACGCAGAAAACGTCGGCGGTTGACGAACCGTACATTATCACTGTGATTCAAGACCAATATGTCACCATCGTAACTGACCACAGAAGTGTCAAGTTCCCAAACCGAGCCGCCAAAATAATAACGCACACGCCAGAGCTCGCCGAAAGTAATTTTTACCGGCTTTGCCAATTTAACCGTCAGTTCCGTGTCATTATTTTCTAAGACAGTGGACTCGATATCTTCTGAATCACCTGCTTTTTGGTGTTTTACATAAAGTTTTTTACCTACGGGGATTTGTCTGCTGCTCAATTTTTTCGCCTTGGCAGCCAGGCCTTTTGATGAGGCAGGTTTTTTCCGAAAGCCGAGTTTTTCGGCCAGGGCAAACAACTCAATTTCCAATTGTGTGCTTTCTTCGGTTCCTTGCTGTGCGCGGCTTTCTTCCAGCATTTTGGCAGCTCCGCGGTCGAAAGCACCGTCTATGGTGAAAATCGATTCACTTCGCCTGAGTCTTGCTTTCCTTGCCATCTCAAGCAGGATTCGACGCTCGCGCTCGCTCAGCCCCCTTCTTGCAGCGTACTCAGTAAATAACCGGTCGGTAACCTTTTGTTTCTGCATCGTTTGATTGTAGCTGACTACAAAAAGCAATACTGTTAATACAACTACGGCGACCAGACCTAATAGAATGAACCAGCGTCCAAAGGAGGTATTAAACCGGCCAGCGGCCTCCCACCGCTGCGGCGGCGTCAGCGCAAGGGACCCCAAAACAGTAGCGCTTAAGAGACCACTTAACCATCCTGTGATTACGGATGCGGTTATCATATCAAACTTCTAAAATTACTATCTGATAAGGTTACTCAATTCTCGCAGGATGTCATTGGCAACTCTGATGGTCCTGGCGTTGGCTTGGAAGCCGTTTTGAGCTTGAATCATATTTACGAACTCGGTCGCCACATCAGCGTTGGATTTCTCCAATGCTCCACCATGAATGGTGCCGGCCCCGCCGGTCAAGGCCTGCGTAGCTACCGCCTCACCCGAGTTAGCCGAGGTGCTGAAGTATCCGCCGCCTTCACTTTCCAGAGCTGCTGGGTTCTGGAATAACGCTATCTGTAGAGTAGCGATGTTTTTCTTAATACCGTTGGAGAAAACTCCTATGAGTATGCCTTCTTGGTCGACTGAAACTGTGGAAAGTCTGCCTGCTTCATAACCATCCTGTTCTCTTGCTACTGCGGTAGAGTTTCCGGCGAACTGTGTCAAGCCATCCAACTTGCCTACGGTACCCAGTGATATCGCCATGGTCTGTTGATTTGCGGTATCATGTTCGAACGTTGCTACAAATTCAGCTGAATCGGACCCACCTAAACCATTGTAAGAACCATTGCTGGCAGAAAAGGTTATGTCTTCGATACGCCGATTGTCCATAGTTATCTGGTGGACATTGCCGGTGATTGAGGTCAGTACCATATCCCAGGTGTTGGCAGTATCTGTTCGGACAAATGCACCCGATAAAACGTGTTTGCCGCCTTGGGAGTCGTAAACCGTAATGTTAATGCTTTTGACCTCCTCCCCTCCGACGGTCGATATTTTGAAATACGCCGGCACTTCCAGCGTACCATCCCCGGCGTACGACAGAGTCAGGTCTGACTTGCTGAAGCCGCTGTTATCATCGGTTATTCGGATTTGACCGTTGACCAAAGATGCGGTTGCATCGACAAGAACATCATTATTCAATTTATCTATAATATCTCCCAGCGTTTCGCTACCTGCCTCAGTAATATTATAGGTGTCGTTTAATGGATTACGGTCCGGGTCGTAACCGGTAATGGTAATTGTTCCCGACTCACCAACCCCCAACGTCCCGCCGGTCCCTGAGCCGCCGCTGAATTGGTCAAGCTCGTCAATTACTGTAGTTAATTCGGCTGTGGTTCCATCCTTAGTATAAGTCATATCCGAGGTTATTATGTTTGTTTGTGCCGTGTCAAATGTCGCATCGGCACTTAGGTTGCCGGATATCACTACTTGTGATGTGGTGTTCGCTGGCATCGCTACATCGTAAGGGACGTGGATATCGGTGTTGCCGGCAATCTGGAAGCCGTCACTTTCGCCTACTGAACCGATACGCTGAACACGATAGCCTGTAGTAGGGTCGACCAAAGTCGCGTCCGCATCAACTGCGAATGCACCTGCGCGAGTGTAAACGTTTCCTTCGCTACCCCTTATTACAAAATAGCCTTCCCCTTCTAGCGCCAGGTCCAAAGGATTACCCGTATTTACAAGATTGCCCTGCGACATATTGAGGCCTATACCGCTGATTCCAACGCCACTGCCCATTTGCTGAGGGTTGGTGCCGCCGACGTTAGTCGTCGGTGCCGACGCCTTTTTTATCGTCTCACTCAGCAGCTCCGCGAAGGTTATTCTGCTGGCCTTATAAGCGGAGGTATTGACATTGGCCAGGTTGTTTCCGGCGATATCAAGCATTTTTTGGTGGGCCTGCAGCCCGGTAACTCCAGCTGACAATGCAAAACTCATTTTGTTTCTCCTTACACTTTTATTTTAGAATCTTAATCTGATTTCAGTTTTTGACCGATATTATGCCGCCCAAACCAAGGGTATAGTCGTCGTCACCAGCCTTTACTACCAAAACGCTTCCCTTCTCAGGGTCATTAAAAACTTCCTTAACTATGCCGCTCATCTCCTCTAAATCACCTGTCTCTGTTTCTGTGAGGAACGTAACCTCCCTGCCTATCAACGAATTGGCATAGGTACGGTTGGCAGTGTCAAGGACCTTTGCAAAATTCGAGTTCGCTAACTCAAATTTCGCATTCATTGTCTCAAGCTGCTGTAGTTGTGAGAACTGCGCCAGTTGAGCAGCCATATCGTTATTGTTCAATGGTTCCAATGGATTCTGGTTTCGAAGCTGCGTTACCAGAAGTTTCATATAGTCCATTTGGATGTCGCTTGCTGTGGCCATTGATGAACTCATAAGTTTCTCACCTTCTTAAAAAAGCCAAAAATTAAACAACACTTCTTTTCGAACAATGTCGCTCAAGGGTCGTACCGACACGAGCAGTAGAATAAGGCAGAGCAATTGCTGTGCCACTTCATGGTTGTTGCAGGCCTTTCGTGGCAGACAACCTCTTGCCACAACAGAAGTTAAGAAAAGTAAAGAATGCAACAAATCTCGAAATCAGATTTACTAAAAAATTCTTTCAGAGGATAAACTTTCCTGATATACCGGAAAATTCTGCCAGCTCCGGCATGATGATTGTGCCAAAATTTTTATTGTTTTGCTTTGGTCTACCTGGGGGACACTTAAACGTCCTATAAAAAAGCGGCGCTGTATCTTTTTTGGTTTTAGTTTTTCTTTGCTAAAGCGTCCGATAAAGTTACAGCGAAAGAGCAATTCACTTTTGGGCCCAACACATTGGTGATATTATTGGCCGGTCCCATAAAAAATTAAAGTTAGTCACCCCCATTTGTCGATTTACTGGGCATTCACGTAACGAAAAAACAGCGCAGTAAAGTTCATTAGTCTTGGAAACGGGGATGAATTTACGCAGAATTGTTGCGGTAACCAAGCAAGCGGAAATACAGCAATTAGCCCGACAGGTTGCTCAGGAAATGTTTGTGGCTGATGACCTGGCCGACGCTTTGGATATCGTTGATACGGTCAATCCCGATTTAATTGTCTTTGATGATAGGTTTAGCCCGAGTCATGTCCGCGAATTTCTTGATACGACCGATAAAAACTCAATAAATGTCCCCATCATAGTGATTAGTAACGATGAAAGTTACATCGACTCATCTGCAGAGTTCATACAGATGGGCGCTGTAGACTATCTGCGGGGAAGACAGGATTACGGCCGGCTGGAGCAGATTGTAAGCCAAATAAAAAATAAATCTAGGATTGCCGACGCTGAAAGAGATATAAGTGATTTCTTTGCTGAAGACTATGCCGCTTCTGTTTGTATGGTGGGCCGGAGTAAAGCAACCATCGATAATCTTAAGATGATTAAACTTGTTGCTGCAAGCCGATGCAATCCAGTCTTGATAATCGGAGAAACAGGCACGGGCAAGGAGCTGGTAGCTAAGGCAATACATATCTTAAGATATCCGGACGAACCATTTGTAGCTGTAAATTGTGCGGCGTTAACGGCAAATCTGCTGGAAAGCGAGCTTTTCGGCCATGTGAAGGGCTCTTTTACAGGAGCTGACCGCGAAAAAACAGGACTTTTGGAACTGGCCGGGTCGGGGACAATGTTCCTTGATGAAATTTCTGAAATGCCGATGGGTCTGCAGGCCAAACTGCTGCGCCTCCTTCAGGAAAAAACCTTCCGAAAAGTCGGGGGTGTCAAAAATATCACCTGCAACGCCACGATAATAGCGTCGAGCAATCGCAATCTTCAAAAGGAGACCAAGGCCAACCGCTTCCGGCGCGACCTTTATTATAGGCTGAGTATCTGTCCTATCACTATCGCCCCACTTAGAGCACCCCAGCGAAGAGAAGACATTCCGCTTTTAGCTGAATATTTCCTGAAAACGTCGACTATCTACCCGGAGAAACACTATATAACATCTCTGACTAAATTGGTTATTGAGGCTTTGGAGCAACACGATTGGCCCGGCAATGTCCGCGAGCTGCGCAACGTTATTGAAAGGGCAATATTGTTGGAAACAACGGACAAAATCGGTCTGAGCAGCATTGTAATTGACCAGACCGAGTACGGTGAATTAGCGGACAGCCTAATACCGACACGCCAGGACCACATCAAAGATTTTTCACTGGCAAAAGCTGAACGTGAATTGATTGCTCGGGCTTTGCAGGAAACAGGCTGGCAAAAGACCCAGGCCGCTGCCATGCTCGGCATAACCAGAGCAACCCTCTATGCCAAGGTCAAGCAGTACAACATCGAAAAGGGTTCGCGTCTTGCGGGGCAGCCCCAAGCGCAAAAAGTGGTTCGACAGTCTCACCATCCTGAGCAAAGTCGAAGGAGTGCGTTGGGGGACCCCTTAAAAGAAGTGCAAACAGAAGCCTCAACACCATCCTTACCACAGCCCGTAACGGTTCCATAGCAGCGTTTAGCGCATAGTCTTTCTATCGCCATCAAGTTCGCAAAGCTTTGTTTTTGCAGAGGAGTCCTGATTTCTGTCAGAAAATCTATCGGCTCGTATAGAATCCTGACATCTCTTTCTCCCGTACCGACTGTGTTGGTACTGGATGAACCACCCAAATATAGGCCTAAAAGAGCGATTTTTCAGGCAAAAGGCCCCAAATGCACTCTTGTCGGTATCTTTAGCCGGCTCTGGCACAATTATTGCTATGCTATTAGAAAAGGTTACGGGTTCCCATTTTGCGATTTACCGCCGATTTACCGCAAAATGGGGGCCTATGGAATGCGCCATCATATTCTTTCTGAACCGGTATTGGGCGCGGGCCCCTGCAATAAATTGCAAAATGGGGACCCACGAAAATAAAGAGCTGGTAAATGCTGTATCGAGGGCGAAGTCGGAAGCTATGGCGACAGAAAATCAAAAAGCTACCCTCGAAGAGAATCCCGACGAGCCGGGACAATCGGACCGCGAATTATTTGCAGGCGAGGTTCATGAGGAACTCTCCGAGCATGAAGTATTTGCAGGCGAAGTCCATGAGGAACTCTCGGAGCGGCAAGTTTTCGTCGGAGACGAGGATTTTTACAGACGTCTGGCAGATTCGGCCCAGGCTGATGTGACTCAATCCACATTCCGGCGCGCCTGGACCGGCGCAAGCCGACCTTTGCTGATGCCGATAGCGCATAAGCGTTTTTCAACTATCCAGAAGGTCCTCGTTGTCAGTATTGCTGTGATTGCGGCAATATTGGTGTACGAGTTGTTCCCAGCTGCGCCAACGCCTACCGTCCGGCAGGCACCTGCGGGACCACCGGCCAGGGATACAGCATCGGGGCGGCAAATCCAAGAACCACCCCGGCTCGCCGAGACACCAGCACAACCGCTGTCTCTGAAAGTCGCAGAAACATTCTATCTGCAGAAGGATTACGACAAGGCTTATGCCGCCTATAACAAACTACGCCAAAGTCTTACAATCCCGACGACGTCAAGCGGGATGGAAGGGGAACTGCTGAGGGATTTCCTTCAGTTGAAAATGGCTTTGTGTATGGAAAAGACGGCCGATTCCGAAGCAGCCAGGCGCTTATTCAGAACGGTCTTACAAAGTCGCTCCCCTGTTGTAAGGGTAGTCGCCAACTACCACATGACTTGTATTGAAATGCAGAAAAAACAATACTTAAAAGCGCTAACCAGAGCTTATCAGACGATTGCCTTAATCGGTGCTGTTGATTCCAACAGGGGTTGGGCTTTATCACTGCAGCGTGATTGTTACTTTTTGGTTGCTGAATCGGTAACCAGAAATGTTCTCTCACTCTGTGATGCCGATAGAGACCTACCTGAGGATTTATGGAGCAATCCCGCTGCGCCGCCGGACCATTTCACTGGCCTGAGCGAAGCACAATTGCGGACTTTTCTGAATTCCGGCTCGGAGCGATTAAGCAAGGGGCTGCTCGGCCCACAAATTCAAAAAGTCATCAGTCCCGGCACGCCGGGACCGCCTCGCTGGTCCGCCACTTGCCACGGGGCGTCGATTGAGGAACTCTTGGCAAGATTTTCTGCCAATGCTGGCCTTGATATTAACTGGGCTTTCGGAAGAACACCGGCCACTGAAGAAATAAAAGATATTATTCGAAAAAGGCCTGTGAGCTTGTATCTGCCGGCTGCAACACCACAGCAATTTGTCAGCATAGCAGCCGGTTGCGTTGGCTTGTTGGCACGTCTGGATGGCAAAAAAACCGTGGATATTTTCAATCCGGCTGACTATTCATCTCTATCGGAACACGTATCTTCGCTTAGTCAGGAAGCTATTTCACTTTGGCAAAGATTTCTGCTTACATTTCACGGTGATGAACGCATCCCCAACGCCCATTTTGCGCTGGGACTTCTGCAAGCTCAAGAAGGCCATGTCGCTGATGCCACTGCAGGATATAAATTAGTAGCTAATCGCTTTTCACAATCATCTTTGGCACCATTCGCTTTACTCCACTCAAGTAAATTGAAAGCCGACCTGCGCGACTATTTTGGTGCGCAGGAGGATTTGAAGCAGCTTGTTGAGCTATATCCTGATAGTGAGATTGCCGACCAGGCGTGTTTGTATCTTGCAGATGCTACGATGAAGGCCCAGCTTTACAAAGAAGCCGCGCGACTTTATCGCAAAGTTTACAATCTTGATTTGTCCTTGGAATCACAGACTGCCTCTGCTATCGGAGCTGCCAGGTGCTTCTATGAGAGAAAAGAGCATCAATCTGCAGCGAAATGGCTGACTCGATACATCAAGCTTGCCGGAGACGGCACAAATAAAGACTTGTATTCGGCCTATTTCCTCTTAGGCAAAACCAACCTGGCTTTAGGAAACCCCGAAGCTGCATGCGATGCTTTTCAATATGCACTGGCAGGGCAGCTTTCCAGAGAAGAATATGTAGAGACTATCTCGAACCTGGTCAAAGGATATATGGAGCAAGAGCATTTCGTCGAGGCACTTGATGTACTGGAGAATGTGCGTCCCTGGCGGTTTTCGCAGAAAGAATCTATCGATATATTACTGCTAAAAAGCCGGGTCCTCCGGGCTATGGGGCTGGTTGATAAAGCTATTGCGGCACTTGGTGACAGGGCTGAATATACTTCTGCCCCACAGTTAAAAGCCAAAATATCTTTTGAATTGGCTAAATGCCACGCTGCCAAAGGGAATCTGGAACTTGCCAGTAGCAGCTTGACCAAGAGTCTCATCCTCGTCGAGCCCGGTCCTTTGGCGCACAAAGCCGCATGTGAATTGGCTGATGTTTGTTTGAAACTCGACCGGAACTCTCAAGCCATCTTAATTTGCATGCAGCTTTTAGATTTGGGTCCCTCGGCGCAGATAAAGCAAAAAGCCTTGAACGTCCTGGCAACAGCTTATAAACGGCAGAGAAATTACGACAAGGCTGCAGCGGCTCTTCTGGGACAGTGGGGTGAAACCGAAGCCTCAAATACGCCTGACAACTCGGCTATTACAAGCCAATTACTGCACCGAGCCCAATAAAACAGGATAGTTGATAATGAAAATGAAAAGCAAAAACCTGAAGCAAAATTACAACTCAGAGCTTAAAGTTTCTCCGGCCCTGAATTTTAAGTTTTGGCTCCACGTTCTTCGCTTTTCGTTTTTAGCTTTTTGCTTATCCGCATCCGGTGCCGTTGCAGAGACCCCATCGAAACAACTCGACCCAACTAATCTTTTGATGGCCTACTTAGCTAAACTATCGCAAAATATGAGCTCGCCGAGCGTCCCGGGTGCCCCAGGTACACTTTCTCGTGTTTGGGAACCCCCGGCGCAGCTTACCGAGCCTCCATCAACCGGGCAGGGACAATCGCAAACCGGCCCCGTGCCTATTAGGCGTGAGCCCCGTAGCATTGCCAGAGGCAGCTTTATGCTGCGGGGTGAGCCTGAGCTTAATAAGTGCGGCGTTGCTCCTGTAAACCTCGCTGCTGGGGTTGATAAAAAATCGCCGCAGGGAAGTTCCATTAGTGCGGGAAGCTCAAATAGCCAGGTTGCACGCCAATTGCAGCGGGTCAGAATTACCGCTCCTAAAAACGAAAGGGACAAGGAGAACAAAAATGAACTTCAGCAGATAATTGAGCAAATTCACTCTGTTGAATTTAAACCGCAGAAAGATGTTTCTGGACCTATCATTACTATTGGGCCGGTCACAACCACTGAACCCTTATCATGCCCCGATTCTGCAGGGTCCTCTGCGGTAAGCCGGGTTCCCACTTCGCAGGTTCACAAACGCGATAAAGTGCGTTTGGGGTCTCCACAAGAAGTTGCTAAATTGGGCCCTCGCAAAATGGCAGCCACATCTGATACGGAGGCGCCGAAAGAGGTTAAGGGAAAAGAAAGCGAATCCAAATCTGCAGCCCATTTGCCATACGAGTCGGTAACCGACCAAACTTTACAAATGCTCAAGAATCTATCGCAACATCCCAAGCAGCTGGACAATCCTTTTGAGTTAGGAGAGGTTTTGTTTCTCAGCGGTCATCTAAAAGAAGCGAGGCTGTTTTACCAGGAAGCTCTTAATCGCAGGGACGCCAACGATATCGCCTCAGCTCAGGACAAGGCCTGGATTTTATTTCAAATAGGTAACTGCCTGCGAGATGGCGACCCGCCAATGGCAATAGAGACGTACAGACAACTAATTATGGAGTATCCCGACTCGCTGTGGGCAGATTTGGCAAAAGCCCGGGACAGGCTAATCAATTGGCACCAGAAAGACAAACCCTGGACATTGATTGGGGAAAACCAAATTAAAGTGGAGCATTCCAGAATTGAGTAAAACCGAAATAGACAACGTAAAGCAAGTCCGTCAAAAAGACCGGATTGGGACCCCATTTTGCGGGGCCCACTGTAGTAAGTCGCAAAATGGGAACACGATTGCAAATGTATTGATAGTGGACAACGACCCTGAAGCGGCTCGATTTATGCTCGAGATTTTAGCTCGTAAAGGCATTCGTGGAGTCATTGCCAACGATAGAAAATCCGCGGTTGATTTACTCGACAAGGGTAATTACAACCTTGTATTCACCAGCGACAGGGTCCCCGAAAGTGATGGAATGCCTTCGGGGGCCCACAAAATAAGTCAGCGTCCCGCCCTGCCCGGTAAATCGCAGGGTGGTTTCGAGCTGCTTGCGAGAATCAGGGCAAATTCGCCGGAAATGCCGGTGGTTATGATGGGGGGGGCGCATTTTGGAGAGAACCAAAAGCGAAAAACGCAAAACCAGCGGCAAGCCGTTGAAACGGCTGTAAAAGCCATTCGTGCGGGCTGTTGTGATTTTCTAATCAAGCCACTCAACCGTGAAAGAATGGAGAGCCTGCTGGATACTTTCCTGCCCAGCCACAGCGTCTCAACCATAGCCAGCGCCGACGAGGACACACGGAGCCTTTACAAAATTGTTGGTAGAAGTGCAAAACTGGTTCAGACCGTTGAATTAGCTAAAAAAATAGCTCCAACCTCGGCACCGGTTTTAATAAGCGGTGAAAGCGGAACAGGGAAAGAACTGATATCTTATCTTATCCATCACAAAAGCAAGAGAGCTCAAGGGCCGTACATCAAAGTCAATTGTGCAGCATTAAGTGACTCGCTTCTTGAAAGCGAGCTCTTTGGTCATGAAAAGGGTGCTTTCACCGGCGCCTACACTCAGCGCAAGGGACGATTCGAAATGGCCCACGGCGGAACTCTGCTTTTGGACAAAATCACTGAAACTCCACCTAAATTTCAAGCCAAGCTGTTGCGGGTACTCGAGCAGCAGGATTTTGAACGTGTCGGTGGGGAGAAACAAGTCAGAGTCGATGTCCGAATAATAAGCACCACCAATAAGGATTTATTACAAGAAGTTCAACAGAGCCGGTTCCGCCAGGACCTTTACTATCGGCTAAGCGGCGTGAGACTAATTATCGCACCTTTGAGGGAACGTAGTGAGGATTTACCCGACCTCGTATGGTATTTTGTCAACCTTTACGTGCGCGAAGCGCAACGTCATATCACTAAACTTGACACTGGGATGATGGACATTTTTGCCAAATACTACTGGCCCGGCAATGTCCGACAATTAAGAAATGTTGTGCTGACATCGTTGACTCTGGGAGTTGGCCGAACCCTCTCATTAGCTGATGTCTCGTGGCTTTTTGATGAGCTTCAGCCGCTTCCGGAAATAGCAGATAGTCCCGCACCCATTGAGCTTAGGCTCACGCCTAATGGGTGCGGGACGGGACTGGCTGGAGTACCACTTGAACAAATAGAACGGCGGGCGATTTTAGATACTTTACGCCAGACAGCAGGTAACAAAATGAAAGCTGCAAAGGCATTAGGCATAAGTGACCGGACATTGCGAGATAAGATACACCGATATCGGCAGCAAGGATGCTTGCAATTGGCCTGATAGCAGGATTCTTATAACAAATGAGTCGTTGTGACGAAAGGAGCGCCAAATGGCAGATGAAAAAGGTGTAGAAAAACAGAAAGAGAAACAGGAAGAGAAACAAGAAGATTCAAAAGTTGAAAAGACCGATGAATCCCCGCGCACCGGGATAGTCAGCCGATTTTTGCCGTGGATAATAATGGTTGTTGTAATGATAGTTTTCGCCGGTGCCGGCTTCGGATTCGGCCGATTACTTGCCGGTTCCGGAAAAGCCAAGACAGTCGAATCTTCTCAGGAAGACCAACCGGCTCAGGAAGAGTATCTGAAAGCGGATGATTCGGCAACGGACTCTCAAAAGGCTTGGTATTATGATTTAGAGCCCGTTGTGGCAAATCTTGATGTACCCGGCGTAACACGCTATGTTCGGGCATCTCTAACGCTGGAGATTAACCCTGAGGTGGATAAAAATAGAGGCATCACTTTTTTTGAGGAGAAAAAGCCACTCTTGACAAATTGGCTTACTATCTATCTGGCAAGTCTGACCCTTGAAGATATCCGGGGTGACAAAAATCTAAAACGTATCCAATCACAAATACTGGATGCTTTCAACGAAAGACTTTTTCCTGATGCCAAGCCTCAAATCGAGCACATTCTTTTTAAGGAATTCGCTATACAATGAGTAACACAGTTACTGACAAATTGAGCAGAAAAAAGATACAACAGCTCCTTGCTGCTGTCGGTTCCAAGCCAGCAGAGGATACCACGCAAATAGAGGCCGCTGAATATGATTGGCACCAGCCTCACTGTTTCACCCGCGCCCAGCTCAATAAACTCGACGATTTCACAAAGAAAATAGCTAAAGCGATTGCTCGGAGATTTGCTACTTTATGCCACGGAGAGTTCAATGTGACAATTGCTTCAACCACCCAGCACTTTGCTAATGAACTTGTTGACCAGGCCTTGGAAAGCAAACAGAATAATTATTACCTGCCTTTTGGCACCGACCAGGCACATCCATGTGGACTCGTTAGCATACCACTACAAACTACATTTATCTGGGTAACACAATTGCTCGGCGATACCGAATCCGAAGAGGATTCAAGAAGAGATTTATCACAATTGGAAGAATCACTTCTGTTAGACATCGCCTCTGCCATTGTTGATGCCATTTCCGACTCTCACGGCAACTGTGATTTCAAGCCGGCCAAGAACATTGTTAGAAGACTGTTTCCCCTTGAACTGCGAGGCACAGAAGAGTTCTGCAAGATTACTTTTAACGTCAAGAAAAGCGACTCAGACAATACCGAAGCTTATATTTTAATATTCTGTGAGAGTCTGGAGTCTGTTGCGGGAAAAGCCACACAAGATGCTGGTGAATTCTCAGCCGCAGATATTTCGAAAGCAATCCTTGAGCGTTTGAAAAAGATGCCGGTTTTTGTTACGGCTCAACTGGCTTCTGCAATGCTTACTCTTGAAGAGATAATGGATTTTCAAGTTGGTGACATATTGTTACTTGATAAAGCGGTTGATGAGCCGGTTGAGTTGATTGTCGAAGGCCGCGAGCTTCTTCGCGGCCGGCCCGCAAAATCGGGCGGCAAGTACGCTGTGGTAATTACGGAGCTGTCTTGCGATACAGAGCAAAATATAAATCCAATTACAGGTACTTAATAATTAAGGAAGTAGAAATATGGCAAAGGCAACTGAAGCAGTTGAAGAAAAGGCCGAGGAAAAACAGGACCAGCAAGACGATGCTTCACAGGAAGGCTCTAAAACACAGGCGCAATCAGTTGAATTTTCCGAGGTATCCGGGACAGAGGGCACAGGTGCCGAGGGAAGTATTGGCATCTTACTGGATATAAACATACTTGTCACGGTTGCTATTGGACAGGCCGAGATGCCAGTTCGGCGGCTTTTACAGCTTGGGCCCGGCTCGGTATTGAAGCTCGACAAATCCATTGATGCGCCGGCAGACTTGTACCTGAGGGACACCAAGTTTGCTACTGGAAATATAGTGGTGGTGGATGGTCGGTTCGCCGTTAGGATAAAACAGATTCTTGGCCTTGGTGATTTTGCTGCAGAGCCGGCTGAGTAAAGTGTCAATCGTGACATGTGCCCCGAACGAACCGCGAGATACGAAAAGGTTAAATAATGGCAGTATCTGATAGATTAAATCCGTCAGACTTGCTGGGACCAAATTTGCGAAAAACAGCGAATGGGAGCGTGCTCAATACACCCTTGGTTGCTCACAGCAATATTATTTTGGCTGTGGGCCTGGTGGTGGTTCTTGCCACTCTTTTAATCCCTCTGCCAACGCCATTGCTGGATATGCTTTTGGCCTGCAGTATATCATTGGCGGTGGCCGTTTTAATAATCACACTATCGTCAAAAGAAGCCCTAGAATTATCCACATTCCCTTCGCTGCTTCTTTTCGTAACGCTGTTCAGACTCTCTCTTAACGTGGCCTCAACCAGATTGATACTTCTACAGGGCAATGCCGGGAAAATTATTCAGACCTTCGGTAATTTCGTTGCAGGTGGTAGTTTTATTGTCGGCTTGGTGATTTTCTTAATCCTTGTCGTTATACAATTTATAGTAATCACAAAAGGTGCTGAGAGAATAAGCGAAGTTTCTGCTCGTTTTACCCTTGATGCTATGCCAGGCAAGCAAATGGCTATTGACGCAGACCTTAACGCAGGAATTATTACCGAAAGCGAGGCAAATGACCGCAGAGCAAAAATCGTCAAGGAAAGTGAGTTCTATGGTGCAATGGATGGTGCCAGCAAATTCATTCGTGGCGATGCCAAGGCAGGACTCATAATCACTGCGATTAACATCGTTGGTGGCATAAGTATGGGTTATTTTCGCGGTATGACGGTTGCCGGTGCCATAAAGACCTATTCGATTCTTTCCATTGGCGATGGACTTGTCAGCCAGATACCATCGATAATAATCGCCGTAAGTTCGGGCTTTCTGGTGACTAAAATCTCGTCGCGCCACAGTATCGGCCAGGATTTGTCCATCCAGTTTCTTGGGACCAGTCAGCCACTAATAATAGCCTCTTTTATCATCGCTGCGATGGCACTTGTGCCTGGGCTGCCTAAAATACCGTTCTTATTGTTGGCTGCAGGTGCCGCTTTTGCCGGACGAGCCGTGGCTCAATCTGAAAAGGGCCGAGAGAAAAAACCCGAGGTACCATCGCTACAGGAAGCAAAAGCCGAGAAACAACCCGTTGAAGAGATGCTGGATATCGACAGAGTTTCTGTAAATGTCGGCGTGCGATTGATTGGTATGGTCGACCCTCGTAAAAACAGTACTATCTTCGACCGTATCGGAGCGTTGCGGAGAAAATTCGCCCAGCAGCTTGGTATCGTTATGCCTTTGGTTCGGCTGCGCGACAACATAACCCTCGAACCGACTGCCTACGAGATTCGGCTCTTCGACCATATAGTGGCAAAAGGGCGATTAGAGCCCGATATGTTCCTTGCTATGGATTCCGGCAACGTCCAACCCAAAGTCAAATTGGAGGGTATAAAAACTGCCGAACCCGTTTATGGCCTGCCCGCTCTGTGGATTACGCCGGCCAACAGAGAGAAAGCCGAATTAAGTGGATATACTGTTATCGACCCTGAATCGGTCTTTATTACGCATCTGTCTGAAACGCTGCGAAAGCATGCCGATGAGTTATTGACACGTGAAGATGTTCAACTTCTCGTCGACCGGCTTCGCAAGATTCAGCCGTCATTAGTCGGAGAAGTTGTTGGTGAGCTCGTACCTATCGGACTGCTTCAACGCGTACTCAGAAACCTTTTGGCAGATGGAATACCGATTCGTGAATTAACCACCATACTTGAATCATTGGGCGAACACGCTTCAAAAACCAAAAACACCGTTGCTTTAACAGAGCTAGTTCGAAAATCGTTAAGCAGAACCATTACCGAGCAGTATAAAGACCAGAACGGCAAAATTTCGGCCATAACACTGGAACCTGTACTCGAGCATCAGATGACCTCAACTTTACGACAGGAAGCAGACGGAGTAAGCCTGGCTCTGCCGACTGAGATGGCAATGGATATAAGCAAGAAAATCGCACAAGCCTGGAAAACAGCAATGGATGAAGGTAGGGACAAAGTAGTTTTGCTGTGCGATTCAAGGTTACGGGCGCCTCTGGCAGTGATGTTATCACGGACAATACCGCCGTTGTCGGTCGTAGCTTATGACGAAATCGTCCTCGGAACCGAAGTAGAGCCAATAGAAACTATATCAGTCCAGCAGACCGAGTCGGCAGCGCCCGAAGGGCAAGAGCTTGTTGGAGTTGCAAAGTGATGCGCCGTGCGGAAAATAAACGCAATATGATGGAAAGGAGCAGCTAATTATGCCGTTGCATGTTCGGTTAATCGCTACACGCATTGCTGTGATATGTTTTTTCGGCATCAGCTTGGTCGGCTGGGTTAGCGGTCTTTCGCCTTTTACCTGCTGTAAGAGAGCCCTGGCAGGGACAGCGCTTGCGTATATATCGGTAACTTTGGCTGTGAAAGCAGTTAACGCTATTTTGATGAATGCGATGATTACAAAGCAGATGAATCGACAGAAGGAAAAGAATAGTGGCGGTGGAGACTAAAAATATTTCTAAATCCCAGTCCGTTGGGATTAAAGGCAGCCCAAGGCATTTAAAAACCGTCGCTATGCGCGCATACTCCGACCAAAAAAAACAATCGGTTGGAAATGAGCAGATAACCGGGTTGTTGCCTATGGTTCGAAAAATAGTTCAGCGGGTGGTAACGTATCTAAAGCCACCCTTATCATTTGAAGATTTGGTCTCCGCAGGAACCATTGGGCTGATTAAAGCCGCCCGTGATTACGACCCGTCCCGCCAGGTCAAATTCAAAACCTATGCCTATATCAGAATCAAGGGGGCCATTCTTGATGAACTGAGAGAGTGGTCTTTTGTGCCTGCAAACATCAGCAATCAGATTCGCAAAACCGCGCAGCTCAGCCTGGAAATCACCGAGCAGACGGGCACCGCACCAACTGATGCCGAGTTAGCCGAGAAGCTTGGAATAACTGTTGATAAACTTTATAAAACATTCGAAAATGCCCGTGCGCAGCATTTTGTCTCCATCGATGGCTTTGGAAAAGAACCACCTGCGCTGGGCAATATTTTGGCGGCAACCAACACAACCACCCCTGTGCAGCAGATAGAGCAGGCTGAACTTGTGGATAAACTAACTGAGGCCATCCGGCGGTTAGGAGAAAAGGAACGGAAGATTATTCTGCTTTATTATCAGCAACACCTAACGATGAAGCAAATTGCCGAGGCTCTCAAAATTACCGAGCCGCGTGTCAGCCAATTACACGCAAGTGCTCTATTTAACTTGTCTGTAAAATTGAGGCGATGTAATGATGGCGGATAGTGATTCTAATATAATAAAGCCGGTGGAAGGCCTGCAAAATATTACAGGCTTAACCCCAACAGAACGCCGTGAAGAGAGAAAACAACGGCAGGACCTGCACGAGCAAGAGAAGAAGAAATCTGAGCAAGAGCTAAACGAGTCAGTTGACGAAGAGAACATCAGCCAGGAACTTACTGAAAACGAAAACGGCACCAATGACGATGGTATCAGGATTGATTATCGTGCTTGACTAAAAAATTAGCGGGTGCGCTAAGCGCTATGAAAGGTTAAAACAGCAAATGAAAAAAACAGCGGGACACATTCTAAAAGGCAGCGACGTTAAACTCGAAGGCCAATTCCATCTCGACCTGGGCCAGGTTGCTCCAGTCCGGGCTAAAGAGAAAAGTGTGGCTTCGGTTACACCGCAGGCACAGATTGTGGAAAACTATCCTGAATTTGCCGTTATAGAAATAACCTGTTCCTGCGGCACAAAAACGTATTTAAGATGTGAATATGCCGGCGCTGAATCATCCGCTGACCAGAGGCCTGACGAGACAAAACAGGAGTCTGACCAAACAAAATAAATGGAGAAAAGTACAATGAGAGCTAACAAAAAAATTATGTTTTTTATAATTGTATCATTGTTAATATTTCTGTCATCTGGCTGCCCATTTTTTCAAAGGCAGGCAGGGATTACTCTACAACCACGCTTTGCTGAAGGGCAGTCCCTGCGCGCCGGGACGGTAAAAAGATTCCAGGAGTCCGCTCCACAAGGCCAAACCGTAGTGGAGTCCGCGATGGAACTGTCGGAAAAATACGCCAAACTCTCCGATGAAGTGGCTGTGCTGCGGGAAAAAAACCAAAACTTTATCACCGAGAACCGTCATCTTAAAAAGCAGCTCGCTGCTCTTGGAGCTCAATCGCAGAAGACACAAAAGGAATTAGCTGAAGCAAATGACCTTCTGATTGAGATGCGTATTGAATTGAATAATTGGAAAGCTGATATTCTCGGTTACCGTGACGAGATGCGTGATGCGGAAAAAGCCCAGCTCGAAGCGTTGTTTAAGATTCTTAAAGTTCTCGGCGGAGAGGTTGAGGCGCAATCACCACAGGCGCAGGATGCAGGCTCAGCGGTGGTATCGGCAAGTGAGTCCAGCCAGCCTCAACTACAATCCCGGCACGCCGGGACAATCTCAGGTGAATCGAATGAATAGTTTAAAAACAGTATCATCGAATTGCGTATGTCATATTGCGTATATGGTATCGAGCGTATCGTACATTTTACGCAATACTCAATACACATCCCGGCGCATCGCGACACCGACAAAATTGTTATTGCTGTTGGTTCTTTTGTCGGGCTGCGGTGTTTATAGACTTTCCGTACCGGCGGCGGACTACTATTATCTAAATCCGGATAAGGATTTGTTCGCCATAGGCAGGGCAGCTCTTGTTGATTTGGGTAACGATTCGAGTTATCCGGCAATTTCCACTGATGTAACCGAAGCGCTTTTCCGGGCATTGCAAAAGAAGCAGGTCTTCGGATTAACTCTCGTCCACCAAAGTGACCCTGCCTGGCGCAGCTTGCAGCTGGACTTGGACTCGGGTTCCCAAATGAAAAATAGTGTGTTTGGAGTTTCGTCAACGTACACCCTCGACCAATTATTTGCGATGCGCAAGACATTAAAGTGCGATGCGATATTGATTGGCACTATCACCGGATATCAGCCTTATCCTCATATGAGCATTGGTCTTCGCTTGAAGCTTGTGGACCTGAAAGATGGCCAGTTGCTATGGGCTCTTGAGCAAATTTGGGACAGTACCGATAAAACAACCGAAAATCGAGCAAAAAGGTACTTCGGCCGTACGATACGTTTGGGTCCTGCGCCTCTGGGTGAACGGTTGGCAACTGTCAGTTTGCTTAAGTTTATCAAGTTTGTAGCTTATGAAGTAGCTGAAACACTACAGCCCGAAATGCAAAACTGGTGAACATATAGATTTCGTCTAGATTTCGTCCAAAAAGGACGTTAACTTTAGGAAAAAATGAAAATTCTGCAAAAAATCTTAAGTTTTGTCAAAAACGTGCGAAAAGGACTGTAGATTAGGGACTCTCAAGGAATAGCAATGCAATGATAGAGAAAATAGATACCAATCAAATTCAGGATCTTTTGGGAAAATCATCGTCCGAACAGCCTGACCCTGCCAAGGCTCTTCAGAATAATGATGTGGATGTATCCCTACAGGTCGATTATGCCTCCTTTATTAGCGAGGCAGCACAGGTGCTACAGACAGACACCGAGGCTGTCCAACGGGCACGAGAGATTTTATTGTCCGGCCAACTGGAAAGCCCGGAAAACATTCGAGCAGCTGCAGAAGACATCGCGGAGTTTGGTATATAAAAACTTAAGAAGAGAAAGTATTAAGTCACAAGGCCGACCACGGAAGTGGGTTCCCGTTTTGCGGCTTTCCGCAGGGGACCACAGGTCGATACCGCAGCCAGAACGGATTCTATAAATTCGGCGAGGAAATGTGTATACCTGGTACCCCCGGTTGCTCATCCCTCGCCTTTTTTTACTTGCAATCCACGGGCACATATTAAAAAATTGTGCCGGAACCGATAAATATGAGATTGGAAGGCACAGTTAGGGACAAATTCAAAAAGCTTTGGAAGAATTACCTTCTGCAAAGCTTATTGGCTGCCGTTACCCTGTTTATACTCGTTTTCGTGCTGGGCAGGGAAAAAATGGTCATAATCAGCGCAATGGGCGCCACCACTTTTATCGTATTCGCAACACCCAAATCTTACTCCGCACAAACAAAAAACGTTATTGGCGGCCATCTGGTCGGCCTGGCCTCTGGAGCTATATTTTACTTCGCCGCTCTGCCATATCTCCTTGAGTATCCCCTCGCAGTCGGAATTGCTATCTTTGTTATGGTAGCTCTGGACGTCGAACATCCACCTGCCGCGGGCACTGCCTTGGCCGTCGTAATAAATGAGGTCTCACGCGAGGCCTTTATCACCATAATGGTAAGCGCTGTAGTGCTCTCTCAATGCCGCTATTATCTAAGAGGATACTTAAAAGATTTGGTATAGAATATTCTACTTGGCTTCAGGACCTCCCTGCCCGTAAATAATAAAACCGGGTGTCAAACGTAACAGTCAAGAATCTGTCCCATTGGACCATTGTCGATAAGGGCTCTTGCTATGCCGAATCGGCTTGTATAAGTAACCAAACCGCCTGCGTGCCTGACTGGGATATTCACAGCAACAATGTCGCCAACCCTGTGCCGTTTATTATTCGACCCCCATACATGCCGCAGTGCCTCACCGCTTTTGCCGAGAGGAACGGAACTAACAACCCTGCATGAAATTTTCTTTACCATTATCATCACATCCCCACAAAAGCTATGTTAGCAAATTCAAACGGCTAAATCAAGGAAAATCACACCCGCCTCCAACCGCAGACCTGATACCTTTTCTGTTTAGGGTGATGTTGTTTGTGGTGAAGTGATATTATAGGAGCAGAGAGAAAAAATTTGTCCCGGATTTCTACTGATTTCGATTAGTAGTGAGGATTAAATCTTGCAGTTTTTGACAAAGAAGATATAATTTCAAACCAGCTAACATCGGGGGCTTGCAACTGGGGCGGTGCATCGCCAGAACGCTTTGAAGATACCTTCCCCCAATAAGCTGAGTTCGAGAGAGTTAGAACTTAATATATTTGTAAGCAATAGATTAATACCGACCATGACCCTGAGCTGTTAAAATGGGAGAACTGGAAGGATAAGGAATAACTAACTGCTCCCGTGGAGGCTAACAACCGGAGCGGCGAAAATTGACAAAAAATCTGTAAAGAGAAAATAGAAAGCTTCGCTTGATGTGGCATCTTTACATTATTAAGGAGAGGGAAAAGTTTTACACGGGAATAACCACCGATCTCAAAAATCGCTTACACCAACATGGTAACCCTCCATTGCTTTATAAAGAGGCTTTTCCAAATAAACATCAAGCTGCGCGAAGAGAAAGGCAGATTAAGGGCTGGTCAAAAGCAAAGAAACAAGACTTAATCAAAGGACTCATTAGGTGAGTTTACACTGAGCTTGGCAGTTTACCCCGAGGGAGCTTCAAGGGAAGTGAGACCTGCTGAAATACGCTCTTGAGTTTATCCTGAGCGAAAGAGTTTACACTGAGTGAAATCGAAGTGAAGGGCTATCCGCAGGGCTCGAACCATACAAGAACGTTGACTTTTTATCTCCGGTAGACTAAATTGATAACAAAAAGTGGTGGTTGTTATTATGTTATATAAAAAAGTCAAATCATGATTGAATTTTTATTAAATCCTAATTTTTTAATACCCTTTCTATCTACCGTTGGGGCCTCTTTAACAATAATTATTTTGCATTCTATCTATAGATTCACAAATGATAGAAAAAAGAAACTATATACTGTTTCATATATGGCAGACGTAAGCTTTCGATTACTTCAATCAAATTTAATTCTTAAAAATAATACAATTCTTCCACACATAGAAGCTGCTAAGAAAATGATTGATGGCGATCAAAATTTATTAAATAAAACATTTCTAGCAGATGATTTTGACATTCTTACTGACAGCACAATAGAATTCAATCACTTACCAGAAGAATATAAAGTATTAGTAGGATATGACAATATTCAGTTATTACAATCGTTTGAAATTATTCTATATTTAGAAAAAAATGACAAGACGCAAAATAGCTTTAATGAATTCGTAAAGCAAAACCTAAAAAGTGAACACTCATTTATAAATAAAAACCAAGATGAGAAAGTTGATATTTTAAAAACATATTGGGACTATCTTGACAAAATTGACCACGAAACAAACAGGATTATAGCCTTTGTTTTATACATGTTCTTCCCAAGCGTTAGGCAATATCTCAACAAAAAATATTTTCTTTTTTGCTCCAAAGAAAACATAACAACACTATTAAATAGGGCAACAAAATTGCATGAAAATTTTAGAGGCATAATTCCTGAGCCTGATTTTTTCGAAAAGTCAATAAAAGGTGGTATACAAAAAATAATAAAACAAGACATATAAGAATTCATTGCAGCCGGGTAGGGTGGGCAACTTGTTTGCACACGCGGAATCATTCAAAGAAAGAGATTGAGCAGAAAAGCAAGAAGCAACGGGAACTTGTTATACAGACTGTATAATTATTGTTGGACCAAAATATGAGAATAGAACATAAGAATTGCCTAAATGGATATGTGAGCGAATGGCTTAATATGATGAATATTAAAGCTCGTGCGGAGAGGAAACCCTCTTCAGGATTGACAGTTCCACAACCGGTGCAGTCTCTAATGCGTCATGAGCTCAATTTGTGTATCATGTTGGAGCTTTTTGATGAACGTCTTACACGTTTAGAGAGATTACTAGGTGGTGAGAACGCAGATAGTGATTTTGTAGCATATTCTGAGGCCATGTGTTTTCTTGATTCAATATACTTTATTTCAAGAACGCTTATGGACAGTGCGGCAGGAATTGTAAGGCATTACAATAACATCAATAACAAAGGGCACGAGATTGTCAAGAGTTTCAGTGACCTGTACAAGAAATCGCTTGTAAAAGAATTGCCTAACAATCTTAATAAAGTGTTCTCGGGGTGCGAGAAGTGGTTTCCCCAATTGAAAGTTCGGAGAGATGCTATAGTTCATCACTATGAGACAAACCTCATTGGCATCGGGATGTTCGCCAATGGAGATACAAAAGTCACGCAGTTCTCACTTAAAGATAGCACTGATGTAATAGAAGACTTACGTTCATATATTGGTATGATGATGGCTGGGTACCAGTGTTTCATCGATAAACTGCTCGACTACTGGGATGAAATGTTCATAGATTGGTACAGATTCAAGGTTAATCGCGTAACATCCATACTCGAGGGTCGGAGAGCAAATATTCTTTGGTGGGCTTATCAGTATGGCGGATACAGGAACGATAGCATGGTTGTTGGTGAATCATAGGTCAGTTCTGTTGAATTTTGAGCAAGAAGCCCTCAACGAACCGGCAGGATGACCAAAAAAACACTTTTTTGGCCGTTTTTTCTTGACTTTTGTTTGAAAATGTGTTAAAATTCCCGACAGACATTTCAGATTTCATATCTGTACGCCACAGCGTGGCACGGCCTTAGGGCCAGCCGGCCCAGATTCGTGAATTCTAAATCGTAAATCGTCAATCGCAAATCGTAAATTGTAAACCCCTTAGGGGAATGAACCATTTAACCAATTAACCATTTAGCCAATTAACCAGTTAACCAATTAACCAGTTAACCAATCAACCAATTATGACCTTTTATGCAAAACAAACCCAATTTGCTGTATGCTCAAATGAACGTAACCTCATTTATAACAAAGGATTACAAAAATGCTCATCTCCTCGGACGCCGCAAAAACAAACCCAAACGAACCCAACTTGTCGCGGCGTAGCCTCTGGCGAAGCCGGATCAAACCCGCTCTCGTATCTATGACAAAAACCATTCGTCAATCTATTTGTGTTATTTTTCCTGTTTTTTCATGCTATAATACAGAGGCCAGTTTCGGTTTGGGTTCCACCTTCGCTATTCTGCTTCGCAGAATCCAGCTACGGCGGATATGCGATTTTAGTTGTCCGGCGAATAAATTTGGGTTAAGAATAAATTTGGGGGCTAAATACAAAGGGAGCCCATTGATGCGGATTATTGCCCAATGCCCTCGATGTGGCAATGCCTGGCTGCTCGATAGCAGCGCTGCCGACCGAAGGATAAAGTGCCTGAGGTGCCGCAGACTATTCAAAGTCCCGAAGTTGGACGAGGTACCAAAGGCAATTAAGGTAATAAAGCAGGCAAAAGGCACTATTTATGTGGATGAAGACGGTAAAACTTATGGCTAAGGCCTGTTGATTACATCTGTTACACGCTACTCACAACAACAGAAGAAATTTATTCCGCCACTGGTGGCGAAGGTTCAATTAGGGGTTTTGTCTGAGTAGGTTCGGGCTGGGGTTTTTGCTCAATGGGAGGTTTGGATTGTCCTATGCCGAGGGCCTTTTCGATTCTTGCCAGCCTTGTGGAAAGCTTTGTTAGTTTACCGTCGATGGAATCTAATTTTTTAATAACGCCTTGAAGGCTTGTGTCAATGCCGATTAAGTTCCTTTCGGTCAGGTCCATATACCGCTCCATCAAACGCTCATAGGCATCTATGGCACGTGCCGCATCGGTTTTGTATTCGGGTATGGTAACCTGGGGCTGGACCTTGTAAGTTTTTTTGCCGTGAATTGATGTGGAAAACCAAATCACAACCAGGCAGGCAATTAAGCCTGTGGCAACAGCCAATAAATTCTTGTTCGTTTTCATCGGGTTATCTCCTTTTCGCCTTTTAGTGGTTTCGAGACCATATCTTATTATCTCTTATATTATCGGCAGAAAGGCAGATTGGAATATCAAAGATTTGAAAAAAAGCCTATTCGTGGCAAAAAAGCAGCCGCTTGGTGTCAATAGTCATAGCTGCTGCTTTTGAAAGCACAATCACACTCTATAAACATATCGGTGAAAGCGAATGCAATTCTTATATATAATGTTGCTCCGAGCGGGCACCGCGCGCCCGCCCGGAGCGGAGCGGAAAGAATAAAGTTCAAAAATCAGCTGTTGGGCTCCTTGGGATTGCCCTTGTCGTCGCTTTTGTCACCATCCGGCGCAATAGCCTTGGCTGCTGTGCATTCGGCGGTCGCTTTGTCTGCTTTTTGGCCGCGCCGCAGACTATCTCTGCAAAACACTTTGCTGAGTTAAACGCCGTTTCTACTTAAAGTTCCCACGCTAAGCTTAGGTAGTTACAAACAACCCCCACAATACCAAGCAGCAGTGACACCCCCCGCTTATTGAGTGGTTTCTGACATAACCTTTGCAGTTTTAGGGTTCGGGTTCCAAACGCCCTCTATGGAGCTCCCGCAAAGCGAGGTCTCGTTTGGGGGACCTCACAAAATGAGGCCCTTACTCAGCCATTGAGCTGCCCCCCATTTTCAAGACCGTGCTGACCCTTAAACCGCCCCTGGATTTAAAAAAACAGCCCATAACAGTCGTGCAGGTAAAAGCTTGCTTCTAAAATCCATTATCGAGCATAAAAAAGCTCGACTTGAGTAGCTTCTCGTCAAAAAAACGCCGAAAAATAAGCAAATATTTAATAAATATACGCTATTTGGTATAATACTATCCAAGCAACCATTTGTGCCGAAAGGAGTTAACTGTGCAGGAAAAATCGCAAAATCGGCAGGAAATCCTAAAGTGTTTGGAAAATCTGTCGAGATATAAAGATACGGGGCAGTAATATTGAGGATGAATACACTGCTGAGTTCTTGTTGTTGTACAGAGAAAGTTCCGAACGAGTTCCAGACAAATTGACAAATAGCCGAGGCCTATAAAATGGCAAAATCCAAAAAAAGCGGTAGTAAAGAATCTAAACCACAAAAGCCGGCCCCTGAGAAGACCCCTGCTGTAGAGGATACCAAAACGGCCACTGAGGAAGCGGTTGAAACCAAGCAGGAGACCGCTGCGGCTGAAGAGCAGGCCAAACCTGCAGAGCCTGCAGATGAAAAAGTTAGCGATGCAGATGAAACCGCCGTGAAAGAAGAGTCCGAAGCAGCTACTGAGCCAAAGAGTGATGATGTTGACGCAAGCGCCTCAGATAGTGCTGTTGAAGAAAAAGCGGCGGCGACGGATGAGACGGACGAGGGTAAAGAGCAGCCGATTTCCGAAGCTATTCAAAGAATGACACAGTCTCCTGCTGACCTTCCGGGCGGGTCCGACCGACCCACAGCGCCGGAAAACACAGAAGTTACTGATACAAATGTGCCTTTAGCGATGTACGCAAAAGACATTATGCAAAAGAAAATTGTCTGGGGCAGTCCGGACGATAGTGTACAGCAGGCTCTTACAAAGATGCAGCAGGCAGATGTTGGCTATATGATGATAGGCGCCGATGGAGTGCTGGAGGGTATTGTATCAAAGTCTGACCTGACAGGAGCAATCAGTCCCTATCTGCGACCTATGTTTGCGAAATGGCGTCGGCCTTTGGACGATGCTACGCTTCAAATTAATATCAAATGGATAATGAGCAGGCCTGTTCGTACTATAAAGCCGGAGACGTCGCTCACGGTAATAATGGAGAATATGTGTCAATTCGGCTGGCGTGCTCTGCCTGTGGTGGACCAGCAGAGCAAAGTGCAGGGATTGGTAACGGTATTTGACATCTTCAAAGTCTTGCTAAAGAGCGACCCGAACATTTCCACCGTGGGTAAAACGCCACAGGGCCCTCCCTTGGCATAAATGTTACATTCTACACAAGCCTGTCCTTGAGCGATAACGAAGGAACAACCACTCTCAATAATCGTACAACAATTCTTGACGGAATAGTGCAAACCGCTTAGTATTAATATTGGTATTCGTTGGGACCCCACTTTGCAAAAAAGGTTGCAAAATGGGAACCATTGCGGATGTGGCGGAATTGGCAGACGCGCAGGCTTCAGGTGCCTGTGAGCTTCGGCTCGTGGAGGTTCGACTCCTCTCATCCGCATTACCTGCTCTATTGCACCCTATTGTCAAATCCGGCGCTTGTGCACCTCTATCCAAAACGCAACAGCTAAAGCGCTCAACTATTTAACGAAAATTGTGCAGGTAGGCCGATAATAAAATAAGCAACCAACAGATTTGTCCCATACCTGTTAGGCGTGAGCCTAAGCTCAATAGGTGCGGGATTGCCTATACACGGCTTGTAAAGGTAATATGCTTGAGATTGCCAAAAATTTTGAACAAATGGCGACAGGTTTTAGCCCAATAGTCTTAATCGCACCGGGATTAGTTTGTGTTGTAGTCGGATTGTTCGTCTGGCTTGGCGGGTTGGGATTTAGAAGACCTTTGGCCGCGGTTGTAGGCGCGGTTAGCGGCGGCGTCTGTGGATTTTTTATAACCGACCGAAACATTATGTTAGCGATGCTTTTGGCGGCAGCCGCTGCCGTTATCGCAATAGTGCTTGAAAGAATATTGGTAACCGGTTCTCTCTTTTGGCACTTAGCTTCAGCTTTGTGCTGTGCGGCCTTGGGAACTATCCTTATTTTTGCAGGAATGATTTTACTGCTATTGTACAAAGGCGCTATGCCTGTAAGCTACATTAGCGGTAGACAATCGTTTTATATTGCTGTTTTTATAGCAATGACTGCTTTTGGAACGACCGAGCAGATGTTACTCTGTCAACGTGCAAAGAGACAGTTGATAAGAAGAAAAGATGCAAATAAGGGCAAGGAAGAACCTGCGTAAAACAACTGTTGAACTGACGGACTAAATAATTTGCGTTGAGAAATTTTACGAAGATTGAGCCCAGTTTATCGGAAAGAAAACTAAGGGGAAATTAAGGAGAAAAATGATGGATTGTTTAACAATTCTCGCACAGGCGGCAGAAACTTCTGCCGAGCCTGTTTCTGATACACAGATAGTTCCAGTTGATTACATCTGGGAGCAAATAACAGCTCTGTCATGGTTACAGGCTGTTATTGCTGTTTCATTTGGTGCTGTGTATATTCTGTATGGCTGGCGAATCTTTAAGGCTCTTGCGGTTATCAGCTTTGCGCTGCTGGGCCTGTATGCAGGTATGTGGGTTGGGGGTCAATTTGATAAAGTACTCCTCGGCAGTATCGTCGGCCTGGTCCTTTTGGCATTCTTATCCATTCCTCTGATGCGATGGGCAGTCAGTATATTAGGTGCGGTCGCTGGTGGGATACTGACCTCGGGGCTGTGGTATGCCTGCAAACTGCCGGAACAGTACATCTGGGCCGGAGGACTTGTAGGAGTTGTTGCGGGGGGAATGATTTCATTTATAGTTTTCAAGATTGCCGTTATGCTCTTTACGAGTCTCGGCGGTGGTGCTCTTATTGTAACAGGTGCGCTGTCGCTGTTATATCAGTACGAGAGCATTCAGGACCCACCCACTGAAAATGTAAAGGAGCTGTTTTACATTCAAAATTGGTTTGTGCCCGTGTTACTGCTGATTTCCGCCGCTGTCGGCATAATAGTGCAGAACAAGTTCGTCAAGGGCTCCAAAGACTGGAACATTTAATACGTTCTCATTTTGCGACTTTTTGCAGGGACACCCTTTGCGGTCTTTTCACAAAACGGCGGCACGCTAAATGAGGTCCCGCCTTTGCATTTATCAAGTCTTAATTAAGGTACTCGCTGTAATAGATGTTACTTCTCTGGTAGATTTTGCCCTTGCAAAATCGCCTTAGCACCCTTATAATCCATATTTTGCAGAATGATTAAAGCCCAATATTGCATGCTCGTAAAATGGTGAGTGGTTAAATGGTAATTGGTTGAATAGTTATCCACTCACAAATTACCAATCACCAATTAACCAATTTCGAGTATCGAGAATCGAGCTATGTTTGAGTCATTAACCGAGAAATTCAACTCAGTTTTCAGGTCGCTGTCCGGCCGAGGTAGAATCACCGAAGCCAACATCTCAGACGCTATGCGCCAGGTCCGCAAGGCCCTTTTGGAAGCGGACGTCAGCTACAATGTGGTAAAAAAGTTCTGCAAAGATGTTACCGAAGCTGCCATTGGTGCTGAGGTGATAAAGAGTCTGCATCCCGGCCAGGTCCTCGTAAAAATCGTCAGCGATGAGCTGACCAACCTGATGGGGCCTGTCGATAGCAGTATCTATTTTGTCTCGCCAGGCCCTACCATAATTATGTTAGCCGGACTGCAGGGCGGCGGCAAAACAACCACCGCAGCGAAACTCGGCAAATACCTCGTCGGAAAGGGCAAAAAGCCGCTTCTGGTGGCCGATGACCTGCGAAGACCGGCTGCTATTGAGCAACTGGTTGTGCTGGGCCGGCAGTTAAATGTCGATGTCTACAGCGAAGATAGCAAAAATTCCATAAAGGTCGCAAAAAATGCCGTAGCCCACGCCCGCAAAGAAGGTTTTGATGTGGTGGTGCTCGATACCGCTGGCCGGCTGCATATAGATGAAGAGATGATGACAGAGGTGGCCAATGTGGCCAAGGCGATAAACCCGCATCAGATTTACCTCATCTGCGATGCGATGACCGGCCAGGATGCAGTCAATTCAGCTAAAGAGTTCAACGACCGGCTGGAACTTGATGGCGTCATACTTACAAAACTTGATGGAGATGCCCGCGGCGGAGCCGCACTGAGTGTAAAGGCCGTAACCGGAAAGCCAATCAAGTTCGTCGGTGTCGGGGAGAAGCTGGACAAACTCGAAGAATTTCACCCAGACCGTATGGCCGGCAGAATCCTCGGTATGGGCGATGTCGTAACCCTGGTGGAGAAAGCTCAGGAGCAGTTCGAAGCCGAAGAGGCAGAAAAACTCCAAAAGAAAATGGCCAAAGGCAGCTTCGACTTTGATGATTTCCTAAAGCAAATGCAGGCCGTCAAAAAAATGGGCGGTATGAAAGACATGCTCAAAATGATGCCGGGAATGGGTAGTCAACTCGACGATATGGACTTCGATGGCAGAGAGCTAAAGCGAATTGAAGGAATTGTGCATTCGATGACACCTGCCGAGAGAGGCGACCCGGATATTATAGATTCGTCACGCAGAAGACGGGTCGCCGCAGGTGCTGGTGTGCAGCCCAATGATGTTTCCGGCTTGGTAAAGACATTTAAGCGGAGCCGCGATATGATGAAAGCTATTAGCGGCGGAAGCTTCGGCGGACTCAAAAGCCTGCTAAGCGGCGGATTTAACGTGGATGCGTTAAGCGCCGCTATGACATCCGGCAGAAAAATAAAACAACGCTCAAAACGAAAAAGAGTTATAAAACGAAAAGGCAAGATAAAACGACGATAGTTTAGCCGTCGCCGGCACGGCGACGATATTTAGCCCCGCAATTTATTGCGGGGTCATTCAGCTCAGAGCCGCGAGCGTAAGCGAGCGGTCAAAATAATGATGGCGAAAAAGAAAAAAATAGAATTAAAAGATAAGATTTCAATCGAACAATACCTGAAAAAGGTGGCCAAATTTACCGGCAGCGAATATGGTAATATGATAAGAAGCCAGTTCAAGGACATAAAAGGCAGCAGTGAGTTGGCAATGCTGGCAGCGCCGAGCGCCGAGGAATTAGAGCAATTGAGAAAGGCCGTGGCAATAATGACGCCCGACGAAAAGGGCCGAGCTGCCGATTTGACGGATGAACAAATACAAAAAATTGCCGCTGACGCTCAGATTGAACCGGCGAACTTGGCAATTTTCATAAACGGTTACGCTTTACATTGCAAACGAGTTTCGTCCCGCACCAATTGTGCTGGTTATAGCCAATCGGCTAACGAAACTGCTCGTGGCAGTTCATAACGAACAATTGGTGCGTGGATGGAAATTGATTATAACAAGTTAAAGAAAGGGAAAGATTATGGCAGTAAAGTTGAGAATGACCAGGATTGGCAGGCGGCATCGGCCGTTTTTTAGAATTAATGCGGTCGAATCTCGCACGCCGCGTGATGGTAGAATCCTCGAAAAGCTGGGCCATTATGACCCGATTGAAAAAGACCCAGCCAGGCAGATTACGCTCGACACCGAACGAGTAAAGTATTGGCTTGACAAAGGAGCAATACCATCTGATACGGTTTCGCAAATCCTGCTTCGCGCTGGGTTAAAACACAAATATGCCGAAGTTAAAGCTGCACGCAGAGCAAGAGCCAGGACCGCAGCACGGGCCAAAGGCAAATTATTTACAAAAGCTGAAAGAATAGCCGCCCAAAGGCAAGCCGAGAGAATTGATAAAGAGGCTGAGGAAAAGGCCAAAGCTGAAGCAAAGGCCAAAGCTGAAGCAAAAGCCAAAGCTGAAGCTGATGCAAAGCTCAGAACTGATGCCGAAGCATTGGAAGAAAAGACCGAAGCTGAGGTTAAACCGGAAGCTAAAGAAGATTGACTATCGATCAGTAATTGATAACTGGTAATTGGTTAATTTGCCATTTAGCTAATTCGAGCATCGAGTATCGAGAGTTATGAGAATTGACGTACTAACGCTTTTTCCGCAAGTTTTTGAATCGCCTTTGAGCTGCTCGATATTAAAGAGGGCTCAGGAGGCGGGCGTAGTCGATATCATTCTTACCAATATAAGAGATTTCGCTACTGACAGTTACAAAAAGGTCGATGACAAGCCGTATGGTGGTGGGCCGGGTATGGTTATGATGCCTGGGCCGGTTTTCGATTGCTTCGAGTATGTCGAAAAGTTGTCACCCAAAAAAGGCCGGGTCATCCTCCTGACCCCGCAGGGTCAAAAATTCGGCCAGGAAAAAGCTGCCGAATTAAGCAAAGAGAAACGGCTCATTTTAATCACAGGCAGATATGAAGGATTCGACGAGCGAATCCGCGTCGGCCTCGGCGCCGAGCAAATCTCGGTAGGCGATTTTGTTTTAAGCGGCGGCGAATTGGCGGCTATGATAATCATTGATGCCGTGGTCAGATTGTTGGCTGGTGCCCTTGGCGATGAAGATTCGCCGAAAGAAGATTCCTTTAGTGCCGGTCTCCTGGAGTATCCGCAATATACAAGGCCGGAAGTTTTTCGTGATATGAAGGTGCCTGATATTCTCTTAAGTGGCGACCATGGCAAAATAGCCGAGTGGCGACGCCAACAGGCCCTCGACCGGACAAGGAAATGGCGACCGGATTTGCTAAAAGATAGCAACCTTTGAAAAAACGCTTGTCTTCAGGACAAAAACAGATATACTAAACTCGCGAACAGTAAATCGAACCACGAGACGCGAAATACGAAATCAGGAAAAAATAAAGTGAAAACTGAAATGCTAAATGCTGCTGAAAGTAAAAGCCTGAAGAAAAATATACCGCATTTTGAAATAGGTGATACGGTAGATGTGTACTGCACAATCAAAGAAGGCGACAAAGAGCGTACACAGGTCTTTACCGGCACAGTAATTGCCCGCAAAGGGCGGGGAATTAACGAGACCTTCACCGTACGGCGAGTCGTGGGTAACGAGGGTGTAGAGCGAATTTTCCCGCTTCATTCGCCAAATATCGTGGATATTAAGACGATTCAAAGCGGCAAAACAAGGCGTGCAAAACTCTATTTCCTCCGTAAGCGAACCGGCAAGGCGGTAAAACTCTCTCAGCGGCACACCAAGCCCGGCACGCCATTACCGAATAACACAGGCTTGCCATCGAGCGAAGCCAAAGGATAGGCATAAGAATTGTTTGGTTGGCTGCTAAACAGACGCAAGCTATTGGCCGACCGGAAACTGCTTGGTCGGTGGGGTGAGAGGCGCTGCGAGAGGTATCTTATAAACAAAGGCCTAAAAAAGCTCGCTCGAAACTTCTCCTGTAAAGCCGGCGAAATCGACCTTGTTATGGTCGCTCCAAGTGGTGCTGTCGTCTTCGTCGAGGTAAAAACCAGAGCCGATGAGAGCCTCACACCGGTTGAATCGGTCATCACGTCTGACAAAAAAACCAAATTGTCCAGGGCCGCCCGCTATTTTCTTGCAACCTACAATATAGAGAACAGGCCTTACCGCTTCGATGTTGTTACGATAGTGCTCGGACACGCCGGCCCTGCACAGTTAAAACACTACGAAGGCGCTTTTGTGCTTTGACCCAAATCCTATGAACCGGGGCCTGTCAACCGTAAAACACAAGCGATGAATTGCGTTTTGCGCTCGCACAGGTTCCAGAGAGGGTTTTTCCTGCCTGTAGAGCTCCGGTTGCTTGCGGATGTGATTGGTCAACTTGTCATTTCTGGCGGCGCAGGCCAATGCCGGCGGCGCTTATGCGGTCGTTATGGCCCGGTCGAATTGGCCTGCTGAGGCGTAGCTGGCAGCCAGCGTGTCAAGGATAGGTGCGCTCTTATACCTTGTTAATTTAGCTGCGCGTTCGGCAAGGGCAATCGCACCGCTGGTGTCGCGCAGCTTTATGTCCGGATGCGTGGCCAGAATCCACGCCAGCTCGTTCAAGGGCGCCAGGTAGTTGGGCTTTAGACGTATCGCTTCTCTAAAATGCTTAAGCGCCCCATCGAGTTGGCCTGTCATCCTTAGCGTCAGGCCCAGGTTGTAGTGCGCCGGGGCATAACCGGGCACGAGCCGTGTTACCTGACGATAGTGGTTGACTGCCTCGTCAAGCTTGTTTTGTGA
>JAUWIG010000038.1 GCA_030605475.1 Planctomycetota bacterium
CGAGTTCCTGCTGAGCTGTTAAGCCTGGAGCAAACGGCGCACCGCCATAAGCGTATGAGTTCACAGCACCACCATAAGCGTATGGGTTCACAGCACCACCATAAGCATATGGGTTCACAGCAGCACCATAAGCTGGAAAACCATATCCAGCTCTGCCCCAACCAAAACCTCTGCCAAAACCTCGACCTCGACCCCAGCCCATACCCATACCACGTCCGCCAACAGGGTTGGCATAACCTGGTGCTGGATAACCTGCGCAGTATCCTGCAGCTCTACCTGTCATTGGTCCCATACCTCCAGGACCTGTTCCATCTCCAAATGGCATAGTAATTCTCCTTTCAGAAAAAACGTTAACCTCTTGTCATCTTCGTACCACACTTAGGACAGCTTTTTGCATTACAAGGCTGTCCAGCAACATGAGCAACTCTTTGCCCGCAGCCGGGACAGACACAACTTCCACCCGGCCCTGCCGCAAATGGTCCGCCCATCCTGCCTCTACCCTGGCCTTGGCCTCGACCCATACCCCGGCCTGTGCCGGGACCCTGGCCGGTAGGCCCTGTACCATTACCTCTTGGCATAATATTCATCCTTTCTGCAATTAAGTGCTAATTTGAATCTGCTACCAATAACCAAATCTGCCTCTGCCGCGACCGCGGCCCCAGCCCCGACCGAACCCTCGGCCAAAACCAAAACCTCTGCGGAGCCACGGATTGCCCCAGCCGCCATAAGGCATACCATAACCGTACGAACCTGCACCATATGGCCCGAATGCCGGTGCGCCGGGACCGTAGAAACCGGCTCTACCTACAACAGGGTTCATATACCCCGGCACTGGATACCCCGCACAGAAACCAGCGGCTCTTCCAGTCATCGGACCTAACCCAGCGGGCCCTGTTCCATCTCCTCTTGGCATAATATCAGCTCCTTTTCTCTAATTTTCTTCGTTACAAACCTCAATCTCGTTTTTTACCAAAACCATACTGCCGACCTCACAGCCCAGATGCCGAGCAATAACCGGACATTTGGCCCGCAAAATAAAGAACGCATCTTTATCAGTATCACTTAGGGTTTCGTAATTGCCCTGGCCCTTGGCAATAACCAAATCCACTTCGCTGAATCGGCGACGAAACTCTTTAGAGCAGCTCTCCAGGATAGTGCCGGGGGCATCCGAGCCGTTATCGATAACGGTAACTATGTCGGTCAGGCCGACTATCTCAGCGTCTTCCATTGTTGCATCATTTATGACGGGACCAGACTTAACAACAAAAGTTATATCTTCGCAAGGCAGTTGCTCAATCAGCAGCCTATCAAAAACAATTTCACCGGCATTATCTCCGAGGTAAAGAATATTTTTTGACTGTGCCGTTGCGCTCTTAAACTCTTCCAAAGCATTCATATCCAACGCCGCTGTCAGAGACTCAGTAATAATTTTTTCAACACGGGATTCTTCTAATACACAATCAACACCAAAATCGATAATATTGCCGGCAATAGCTAACCGAACTGCCGTCTCTAAAGGGTCGGCAGAAGCTTCAACTTGCTCTTTTAATTCAGGATACATCTCAAGAGCCAACTTATTAAAGCGATTCTTTATTTGCAGGTACGGGTCCTGTTCACCGGTTAATTCACGAATAATCCGATGTATCTTTTGGGCCATCGCCGGCGGACTCTGGCGCAAATCCATTTTGCAGGCCAGACAGAGGGCCTGGCGCATAACCTGCTCCTGGATGTCCTCGTCGTCTGTTGTCAATCTTACCGAATCAAGCACCTGCCGAACAAAACACGGAATACAATCGAAATAAGTCCTCATAAGCAATTCCCGATTTCCAAATTCAATAATCACTAATATTGTCATCCCCGCGCAGGCGGGGACAATAATCAATTTTTAGCGCCGCCCACCCCGCCATCCATGTCCACGACCGCGTCCCCACCCACGACAAAAACGCCTTCGAGCACCGGGCCAGCATCCCGGCTGTAAAAACCGAGGTTCAGCCAGCCGACCATTGAGGTAAGCGTTGAGCACTTCATCGACAGGGCCACTTACGAACGGTATGACCTCGATATTAGAAGCCGCAAGCACAGATGCGAGGGGCCGTGAAACCGCACCGCAAAGAAGGACATCAACTCCCAAATCAACCAATTTGGCGACCCGCTGCGGCCCCGGCTGCTGCTCCAACGAAACTTCTAAACGGTTTGTTTCCTGCCGGTCTTGGACATCAACCACTAAAAGCTGATGGGCGAAGTCAAACACCGATGACACAAAACCGTTCCATACTGGTATACCTATCTTCATTTTAGACCTCTGACCAACTATACGCAATATCTATGCCAGAAAAGGATAATTAAATGAAAGTGAGATATAAGCTTTTATAAAACAGCATCTTATAGAAACATCAGCACGCCAAGAAAATCACTTAAGAGTCGCAGTTTGCGACTCTTTTGTCCTTAAAGGGTCGCAGTTTGCTACTGTTTGGCTTTCATACCTAAAGCCTTGATTTTCCTGAAGAGCGTGCTTTTATGGATACCCAATTCTCTGGCAGCGGCGGCTCGATTGCCGTTATTGCGCCGCAACGCATCGGCAATTAGAATCTTCTCCATCTGCTCAAGGTTGGTGGGACCAGCCTCTTTTGAGAAATCGGCCGAGACAGAAGTCCGAAAGCCTGGCGGCAGATGTCTTGTCTCGATTATACCGGCCGGGCAGAGAACAAAACAATGCTCTATAGTGTTCTCAAGCTCACGTACATTGCCCGGATAATCGTGGGCCAAAAGAGATGCCAGAACCTCGTCTGTTACGCCGGTGATTGCTTTATTACGCAGACGGTTAAATCGAGCGATAAAGTGCTCTACCAGCAGAGGTATATCTTCCCTTCTCTCTCGCAGGGGAGGCAGTTTTAATTTTACAACATTGATGCGGTAGAATAAATCCTGCCTGAACTTGCCTTCTGTTATCAGTTGACTCAAGTCGCGGTTGGTCGCAGCCACAATACGGACATCGGCCTTTACCGGCTCAATGCCTCCGAGCGGCTCGTATACCCGCTCCTGCAGTACCCGCAATAATCGCACCTGTACAGCCGGCGAGATATCGCCAATCTCGTCCAAAAATACCGTTCCGCCCTCTGCCAATGCAAATCGGCCGGGCTTATCCTTTTTGGCATCGGTAAAGGCCCCTGCCTTATATCCGAACAGCTCAGATTCCAGCAGTGTCTCAGGGATAGCACCGCAACTTACCGCTACGAAGGGCTTGTCCTTGCGGAGACTTAAACTATGGATTGCGCGGGCAAAAAGCTCCTTGCCGGTCCCGCTTTCGCCCTCTATCAAGACCGTGCTGCTGCTTTCCGCGATAGTCGGCAAAATCTTAAACAGCTCCAGCATCCGATGGCTTTGACTTAAGATATCTTCACAGCGCCAGCTTGCCTCAATTTCCTTCCGCAGCTCTTCCACGGTGGTCATATCGAGAAATGTTTCAACGCCGCCAATGACCCGGCCATTCGCATCCCTCAACAAAGCGGTGCAAATTGAAATTGCCCGCCGGTTGCCCGCGGCATCGACAATATGAACGGGCTTGTTAATTATGGGCTTGCCGGTATCAATAGTTTGTCGAAGGGCACAGCCGGCCTCACAAATATCAGCACGCAGAATGTCTTTGCACTGCTGACCTAAGGCCTTATCACGCGGTATCTTAGTGATTTCCTCGGCAGCACGATTAAAAGAGGTAATTCGAAAGTCGAGGTCAACGGTAAAAACACCCTCACTTATCGAATCGAGAATGACATCCCTGATTTTGTCAGATTTATCAGGCATTAATATTCCTGCAATGAGTATTTAACTATTCGTTCGATTTCGGCCCTTTCTATGCCGTCAAAAGCCCGCGTCGGCTACATTTTAACTACCACATTATACCAGACTGGAGATTACAGGCAACACTTTCGACCGTTCCACACGGGAGAAGCATTGATTACCAAACAAAAGATGGTATAATTGTCGATATAGTTGGGGGATAGATTGAAGATAAGGTAGTGGTTATGTCTTTGAAATTACCATCGTGGTTGCAGCTTGGGAAAAAGCAAACAGAGCCGGACAGGTCGCTCAGCCGCAGGGGGCGATACCGAAAGGTTCTAAAACTATGGATGCCCAGGACCGAGACGCTGATTTTGCTTATCGGATTGGCGTGCACGGTTTTGGGGAAACTGGTAATCATCCAGCGTCAGAAGCCACCAAGCTTGTTCACCGAACTGGCTCAGGTAGTGTTCCCGGACGTTTTGTTCTTTACCGCTATTGTTTTGGTAATAAGTTGCTTATATATGCTCAAGCCGGGCAATTCCACAGCCAGGTGTGCGCTGGTAATTGCGGCTTTGGTATCAGCCTGGTCGGTACTAAACCTGGGCTGGTTAATAAAGAGCGGAGTTCAGTTGCAGCCTGGCATTCTGAGAGTGCTGATTCGTGATTTTGCTGAGCTTTGGCCACTCGTGCAGACTCATCTCGCGTCAAGTCTTAAGTGGGTTATTCTGCTGGGAATGATTATCTTAGGGGTCTGTGCGTATTTTTTATGGCGTTTTTTCCGGCCGGGCAAAGTTATTGCCGTTCGTATTCACCACGCACGCCGCTCGGCATGGATAGCACTGGCAATTATAGTGTTACTCCTGGCCCAGCCTGTGCTTCGGTCAAACACGAACCTGGGTTTTGTCAGCGAAGTATTGGGTTTCAGCAGTCACTGGTACGCTTTGGTTTCACTCGTGGCTAATCCTCGTGAAGACCAATGCCCCGGGGTACAGACCAGAAACATACCACAAGTCGGTCAACGCCAGGTCGTTGTACCGAAATGTCCATCAAACCAGCTGCCTAATGTGGTTTTGGTGCTGCTGGAGAGTTTTTCGTATTCGGCAACGTCGTTGGGTAATCCGGAGCTTGGGACGACGCCCCATTTGGCTCGTCTGGCCCGCGAAGGGGTCGAGTTTCGGCTGACGCGGGTTCCGGTAGCCCATACGACACAGGCATTCTGGGCAACGTTGACCTCAACCACACCAGTCATCCAGGCAGATTATGTCGAAGCAATTCCTGCAGACCAGCCTTATGAGGGGCTACCCTCGCTTTTGGCAAGGGTCGGGTATCGCAGCGGTTTTTTCGAAATGGCAAAGGGAACCTTTGAGTGTGCGCCGGGCTTTTTCAGCAACTTAGACTTCGACTGGGCGTGGTTCCGCGAGAATCTGGAGGACCCCTCAGCACACATAGGCTACATGTCAGGCGACGACTGCCGAATGCTCAAACCGGCTTTCGAGTGGGCGTTGAAAGATTCACAACCATTTTTCTTAATGATGATGACCTCTATTTCCCATGACCCGTATGAGGTCCCTGCATGGTTCGGCGAGACCAAGCAAAAGCCGTATGAGAAATACCTTCAGACGGTTCGCTACACAGATTACTTTCTGGAGCAGCTTTCCCAGACACTGAAGGACCACGGCCTTGAAAAGAACACGATACTTTGTGTGCTGGGTGACCACGGTACCAGTTCTCGGGTACAGGCGGGTAAGGGTCGGTGGATACCGTACGAAGAGGTCATCCGTGTGCCGTGGGTCATTCACTGGCCGGGATATATCAAGACCGGAGAAGTCATCGACTGGCCGTGTTCACAACTGGACGTTACCCCAACGATTCTGAAGCTGATTGGATTTGATATCAACGAGGCAGGATTTGATGGCAAGGACGCTTTCATCCACTCTGAGCCTAATCGGCGGCTCTATTTCTCCTCGTGGTATCGGAACAGCCCTATAGGATTTGTCGAAGGTAGCCGGAAAGTTGTCTATTGGCCTTGGCCTGATAAGGTTTTTGAATATGACCTGGATACCGACCCGAAAGAGGAAAATCCCAAAATAGCTTCACCAGATGAGGCAAAACGAATTAAACGCGATATTCTGGTCTGGCAGAAGAAATCGCAGATAGAGATTGAGGCCAGGCGGTGTACAGAGCGTTTTCTATTCTCTCATTGGCAGACATTCAGTACAGGCCGCTCGGCGTGGGCATACTACGTGCCATAACGCGCGTCGGCGGCCCGCTGAACAGCGTTGCAAGAGAGGTACGAATATATGCTAAACCAGCGAGAAGTCACAGGAAGCGAAATCGCGGGGGCCGTGGCCAGACTTGCGATTTTGTCAGGCTTGTGCGTGTGGGTGTTCTGGCCCGAAGCGGTCGATATAACGTCGAGAGTACCGAAGTCCAGCGAAACGGCACATGCGCTAGTCACCCCGGTTGCGGTACTGCTGCTGGTGTACTGCCGACGTACCGCTTTAGCAAAAAATTTGACGAAAGGTTCGGTATGGGGAATCATACTTTTGGTTGTGGGGCTCTTCCTGTACGCTGGGACCACTTGGCCTTTCAGGTACGGATATGCACGTAACATGGCGACGGTGCCTATTCTGGCTGGTGCGGTGTTGGCTGCATGCGGCTGGCGGGCCTTAAAGCTGTCTTTACCGATGCTGTTGCTGGTGCTGTTGTCGATTCCGATTGGGACCCGGCTCTATGCGACTTTGATTATCCGCCCGGAAACATACACGACAACAGCTACAACAACTGCACTGGACCAATTACCAGGGATTGATACGTGGGTTGAGGGTACCGATTTGTTCTTTTCATCAAAACAGAGTTCCGGTGTTATCGGCCTAGGCGAGTTTAATCGGGGAGCAAGGTTGTTACTGGCTTTTGTCACGGTGGGAGTGTTTGTTACATTTTCACAAATCAGGCCCTTTTGGCGGGTTGTTGCCTCGGGGGTGGCCGCAGTGCCTATTGTGCTGTTCTGCAATTTTTTCCGACTTCTTTGCTGGGGGTTGGTGGTAATCTACACAGGAGTTGGCGCCGCAAGTGCCCTGCCTCGAAATGTTTCGACGGTTTGTTCTCTATTTCTGTCGTATGGTCTTTTTGCATTCGTCTGTGCTTTCAGGTTGAATCTCTTTATTGAGGACGACGAAAAAGATAAAGACGCCAATACAGGGGAGGTTATCCATGCACAAAGTTAAAAACACTGTTTCTGTTGGCCGCTCTTTATTATCGGCTCGCTTCCTGCTATCGGCGCTTATTCTTGTCCTGACGGCAATAGGACTTCGGCCAGCCGTACAGGCATTATCCAGGTACTATACGAAAAAGCCGATAGACATTCGTCACCCGTTGAAAGAGTTTGATGTATCTCGTTTGCCATCTTTTCGAAACGGCTGGGAGCTTTCCTGGCGCACCGCGCTGGTCGAGGACCTGGCAACAGATGAGTACACGCATATAATACTTGATAAGAAATTCGGCAAAGGGCCTAAACGCGCCGAGCTGTTCGTAACCTACTACAACAACCCACAAGACAAGATTCCACACATACCCGATGTGTGCGGCCGCCAAGAAGGGGGAATTGTCAGGAAAATAAAGACGATTATGCTCGACACTCCGCAATTAGGCCCGGACTATCCCAAAATTCAAGCGAATTTACTGCTGTTCCAATTCGGGCGCAAAATTGATTTGGTTCTCATTTACTGTCTCTGTGTGGAGGGCGAGTTTCCACATACTCGGAACCAGGCCAGGTGGGTCTTAGCAAAACCCGGAAACCGTCACACATACTTCAGTAAAATTGAGGCGCGTACATGGATTGGTGACGACCCGGCTGAAGCCATCGAGATGTGCAAAACACTTCTTTGTGAGGCCCTGCCTATCCTGACGGCAGAATACTTCCCGGATAAGGAACAGCTCAAGCGGCGTTAACCGGCGCCTTTTTCCCCCGGCGGTCCCTGTAGACAAATATGGCGGTATGCAGTAACAGGACAACCAGAATCAGGCCTACGACCAGAGCGATGTAACTTCGAGGCTCCCGAACCGGCGCCCATACGCCGGCGACCGTGGCCGTTTCTCCGGACCGAAATTGCACTTTTGCCGGCACACGGCCCAAAACCGCCCCTTCGCTGCTGACTCGCAAGGAGAACTCTGCGGTTTTGTTCGAGCGGATGGCTGCTCGGTGCTCGCTGGTCCATGCCTGGAAAACGCCTGAGGAAACCACCTTCTGCCAGCCCTCCGGCGCCATAAAATTGTAGGCGGCATGCCCTTTGACTTCGAAGCGAACAATCGGAGACGCACCAAGATTGGTCACTTTGTACGTATAGACGCTCGATTGGACATCGACGCAAATACGCACGTCATCGGTCTTGAACTCGGCCTGGTTAGAAACCATGCCTGCCAGCACAATAGCTAAGTAAACCACCATGGGCCTTTCCTTAAACCACCGGCTGCGGATGACAACACCCAAAAGGCCTTTCCAACTTCGCCAGATTTATCAGGCATTAACATTCCCGCAGCAAGTCTCTAATGTTTCTTTGGCTAATGATTATAGCATCCACGCAAACAAAATAAATAAAAAAGCCCGTTACAACAGCAGCGGGCTTTAGAGGCAAATCTCCAAATGCAATTCTTATCTCTTAATTAACTGCGGGCCTGGTCGAGTATGAGGTCTTTTACCTTCCGGCTGGGTAAATTAAGCGCGCCGAAAGCGGCAGCAGCGGCACTACGCAACTCCGAGTCAACATCCTTCGAGGCAACCAGCGAATAAACAGCGTCTATCGTCCCATCATCAAGCAGATTGGCATTGAGCTTGGCTGAGAGGGTCAGAGAATTAAAGGCAGCTATTCGGACATCCTCGGCGTTTGTTTCGGCAAGGGCCATTGCAGCTATCGAACGCTGGGCAGCGGGAGTTCTTAGATAAGCTAAAATCCGACCGGCAAGAATCTGAATTTCGGTGCGCTTGTCCTTCGTCGCATTTATAAGAGCGCCTTGAGCAACGGATAAATCAATAACGGGATTACGTGTTTGTGCCGATTTGAGCATAACTTCGGCCGCGCGGACAGCATAGCTATCGGCTAACTCTTTATTCCACAACTCTGTATCTTCGCTTGTCTGCTCGGCGGTTTGGCCGATGGCCTGTGCCAAATTCTCGATGACCAGCTTACTTTCGGGAAAGTCTTCTTTCGGGCCTGCCGCAGCTATTGCTATCGCGGCACTATATCTTACTGCCCTACTATCGAAAAAGAGGGCCTGAACCAGCGGCTGAGTTGTGCCGAGTCGATAAAACAATGATTTTTCTCCTGCGGTGGTCGCCAATGCCTCAATAGAATGAAGTGCAACATAAGCGTTTTTGTCCTTAACGGCCCTTGCGAGTGCCTGATGGAGATATTCAGCCCCTGCGGTAGTGGCATAGACACTGGCATCGGCGTGCCCGGGGTCAAAGTAATTGGGCATATCGATGCCGACTGACTCAACCTTGAAATAGGCAGCCTGCCAGAGTCCGATGGCCCAGCCAAATCCCGGCTCGGCCCTCAGGGCCCATTCGCACGCACGCATCGCCATAAGCTCGTTAAAATAACGCCTGTCAACCCTTTCCCGAATCAGACGCTGATTGTCCAAATCCCAGAACCACACATTGGCAAAATCAACCTCCTCCACAGGGTCCAACGAGTCAGCGTGATAATAATAGTTTTCAGCAAGCTGGTAGAACAGATGTGCAGCGGGAAGCTTCAACGCCGCCGGGTCAATTTGCCTGATGCTCCGACCAGCCAGGTCACGAAGCTCGGCGGAGTCATCCTTTTCGATAACACATTTCAGATAGGACAGAGATTGAGTATAGCCGATTTTGCCGAGTGCCTTTATTATCTCGGCCTTTACCCCCACATTCTTGGTCTGCAAAGCGGCGACAAGCGGCCTTATCGCATCTCTTCCGATTTGCGAAAGTGCCCATACAATATTCGGCAGCTCCTCTTTGCGGGAACTGTCGGCAATTGCGTCGAGCATATACGGTACCGCGTATTCGCCCGCGTTTCTGAGGCGTTTAACTGCTGCGAGCCGGCCGCGGGAGGTGCCGCTTAGTCTTTTTATCTCCTCGGTGATAATCTTCGAGTCGGCCCGGCGGATGAATCTGCCCTGCTCGATAATATCCAGGATTTTGCCGCTAAGCTCGGCCAGTTCGGCATCAGGCGCGGAGTCAATAACCTTTAATAAAATCGCATAACCCTGAGGATTGGCTTGACTTAGAGCAAGCAACTCCATAGGGTCGGGGTCACTATCGAGAACAGCTTGCGCGTATCCCTTCGCTAAATCAAATCTGCCAATTTTTATGTAATGCAAAAAGTCGTTCCAGCTCTCTTCGAGACTCTCACCGAGGCCGGCGCTAACTACAAAAAGTACTACTGCTAAAATTGCCGCGATAGTTTTTCCGTTAAACATCGAAATTTCTCCAAAAAACCCGTTTGCTTTATCAGAAACCAAGCTTGGTTGCCAAAGCATACATAAGGGCCGGCTTCAACAACCCTCACCCTCAATCATACCTCCAACCAGGCGGTTTTTCACCTCTCAATAAGGCTAAAAACCCATTAAGATGGTATAAATATTCGGCACTAAAACCTGCATCGTACAGAAAAATACCTTTTCTGTCAATAAAAAACCGCCTGTTTTGAGTAATTTGGAACAGCTGGAGCGCTTAGGTAATGTAGCTGCTTTTTTAGAATCACCCCCCACACCGCAAGCAACAGCTATCTTTATTAATTTAGGTCCTGTTCATAGGGAGTATCGGCTTTTGCTATTAGTCGTATAGTTTAATCAAGCACGCCAAAACAAAGAGAAAAAAGGCAACACAAATAAAAGCAGTTACATATAGAACGGCCTTAATGACTAATGTAAGAGTTATTGCGGCGACCACAGTAGCTACAGCGATACCCAGATTTGTTCCTAAAAAGCCGATGACCGCGGCGGGGAAGCTGACCCCGACGGAGGCAGCGCTTACGGTACTGGTCACCGACGTAGCCTTGGCTGGGGTGGTGATTATCCCGAACAAGGTCAATGACATCAGCAACAATCCCTTGCCAAAGCCTCTCCGAGATAACCGCTTTTTAAGCGAATGCTTGGCCCGGAAGAACAGTACCCTCGCTTTAAGCTCATTACAGTCCATAATGGCGGCAATTTCCGAATACGGCATTTGTTCGAGACACCGCAGGACCAGGACATTTCGATGCTTGACTTTCACTTTCTTCATCGCTTCAAATATTGCGTCTGACAATTCCTCGCGGATTAGTTTGCTAAGTCCATCATCACCGTCTTGCGATGTACGCTTCAATAAATGTTCTTCGTCAAACATCGACATTTGCACCGCACGTTTGCGCCGCTGGTCTCTGAAATGGTGCTGAACTTTACTCAATGCCGTTCGAAACAGCCAGGCCCAGAAGCGGTCGACTTTTCTTAATTCTTTCAAAGATTTAACCATCTCCAACAAAGTCTCCTGCAAAAGGTCCTGGGCCAAATCATAGTTCAGTGTAAGCCGATAAATGTAGGCAAGAAGTCTCCCCTGCACAACCTCGGCGAGCTGACTCATACTCTCCTGGTCACCGATTCTTGCCCGACTGACTAAACCAATTAGTTTAAGGTAACTAACACTGTTATTCATGAAATTCACTCATTCTATATATATAGTCCAAAAATGAGGGATTTGTTACATTTTTTTAGGTTGTTTTCCGGGAAATACACAAAAAAATTCGACTCGTATGCCCGTCTTGCCCGTTTTTCAGGGGGCGAATTTCCTTCGAAAAAAACCGTGACATTATTTATGACTGCTGGACCATACACTGTAGAGACAAGCGGCTGCGACAAATGCAGCTCAACACGGTTTTTGGACTGTAAAAGACTGTTTCGGCTTATATTTTGCGAAATTTCGCAAAAATCTCTTCACAACACAACAAGGCGATAAATGGCGTTTTCGTGGATTTCTCTGCCAGGAAGATAGGCCTTAAGGAGTTGTGGAAGTTGAAGTGGAGTCGCCATTTCGACACAACCATCCCCCCGGCAGGTGGATGGCCGGAGTGGATGAGAGATTTTAAAGACTACTGAAAATCAGCGGCTGGTTCTTTTGCATCTGTTTGTGCGTTTGCAACCTATCATAGGAACGGCTGTGTCTTGACAGCCGAGCCGGCGCTAACGGTAGCAGCTATCTGCATAAATCTCGGCATTGCGTAATCGAAGAATCGCTTATAGCTTTCGCAGAAATAGCTTTCCCGCCCGCCGTGTTCTTCAAAACCAAGCCTGTTTTTCACACAGCCGCCGCGACAGACTGCCAGGTGTCTGCAGACGAGACATTTGTCGCAAAGATTTTGCTTGGCCCGTGCAAAGGTCCGCTTCTTACTGCCGCCGGCAAGTTTTTCTATCGGCGTTTCAAATATATTACCCAATTGCCGCCTCGGCTCGACAAAAAAATCACAGGGGAAGGCGTCGCCTGTATGCTCAATAACAATATACTGACTGCATTGCTTATCAAAAGTGCAAATCGTGTGTTTGCCGGCAGCGCACCAGGACAGTATCGACTCAAAGTCGCGAATGCTTAGCTTAGCCGGGCCCCGGTCTACCCAGCGGTCAAATATCCTGCACAAGAATTCACCATACTGGGCCGGCGTAATTGAAAAATCCGCAATCTTGCCTGTAGAGCGGTCAAGCTCGGCGCAGGGAATAAACTGCAAATACTTGATATTATTTTCGACAAAAAAATCAAATAACCGGTCTGGATATTCAGCGTTTTTATCATTTAGCAAAATAAGGACGTTAAATTCAACCTTATATTTTTTGCAGGTTTCAATAGCTCTGGTTACTTTATCGAATGTCCCTGCCCCGGAATGGTCTATGCGATAGTAATCGTGAAATTCCTTTGGGCCGTCGATACTGATGCCGACAAGAAAGTTATTATCGTGTAAGAACCGGCACCACTTCTCATCGAGTAGAATTGCGTTGGTCTGCAGGGCATTGCTTATCTGCTGGCCGGGGCTGGCATATTTTTTTTGTAACTCCACTACTTTTTCGTAGAAATCCAAGCCCATCAGCATAGGCTCACCGCCCTGCCAGGCAAAGCCGGCCACCGGAAAACGCAGGTTCAGATAATCCCCAATGAGCTTTTCAAGCACCTCATCGCTCATTCGCTGTCTGCCCTGGCCGACTTCGGGTGCTCTGTCCTTGTAGAAGCAGTATTTGCAATCCATATTGCAATCTGAGCCGGCTGGCTTGATTAAAAGAGTGAACGGCTGCATTTATTCTGCGCTCTCGTAATAAGTAATAAGATGATTACAGCAATTATTTTTCAATCATTTTGTGCTTTTGCAACCACTTTTGGGCCCACCGCTTGGCCTGTTCGGCTGTTTGCACATTTCCCTCCAACTGGGCGATGTACAACTCCTGGGCCAACTGCCCCAGGCCCGGTCCCGGAACGGCCCCTAATCGAATTAGGCTATGCCCATCGAGCAGCGGCTTGGGCCGTAACTCAACGTCACCTATGGCCTTTATTCTTTTCCGCAAATTCACCAATGCAGCAACGCTTTTCCGCTGGGCTCTTTGAATCGCTCTTTGCAGCTCGTACAGGTCCCAAAAATACGGCTCGGCAAGCAGCATTTTCAACTCAGCTAAAGTCATCTTCTCCGCAAGCAGTTTGCCCTGATTGGTCAGCAGGAATTTTATATGCCTGTTTTGACTTCTGCTAAGTTTCAAAACCTTACACTTTTCAATCGCAAACCCCGTCGGGCAGCCGGCAAAAAGGCAAGCTAACGCCAAAGCAAAACCGACTCTTTTTCGCAGCTCGCCGAGTACCTTAATCGCGAATTTCATCTGCTCGCCGGCAAAACCGGGAAAAATCGCTTCAGCCAATCCGCTCTCAACCAACAGCGACACGCCGGCAGAGCGGCCGGGCTCGACGAGCATACCTTCCAACTCCATTGCTATGCGTTCGCCGCTTATTTTGGTTATATTTTTTGCGTTGCTGCAAATCGCCGAGAAGGTCCGGCGCTCAATCGCAAAGCCAAGCTGAGTGGAAAATCGCACCGCCCGCAGCATTCGCAGGTAATCTTCGCCAAACCTCTCAGCCGGCTTACCGATAGTCCGCACTAATCCTTTTTTGAGGTCGCTCTGCCCATCGACATAATCTATTACTTCTTTTTCCAGCGGGTCATAAAACATTCCGTTTATGGTAAAGTCTCTTCGGCTGGCGTCTTCAGCGGCACCGGCAAATTCGACAGTGCCCGGGTGTCTGCCGTCAGCATAGCCGGCCTCGGTTCTAAATGTCGCTACCTCCACCCGCTTATCTTCGATTAAAACCATCACTACGCCGAACTTTGCTCCGACCTTTAGCGTACGCCTGAATAATTTTATTACGTCATCGGGCGCAGCGTCCGTAGCGACGTCGTAATCCTTGGCACGTCGGCCTAACAGCATATCGCGCACACAGCCACCCGCAAGCAAGGCCTGGAAGCCATTGCGGCTTAATCGCTTAATTATTTTTATAGCTGCCTGTCTGTTTGTCATTTGCTTATCTGACCCAATATAGTTACGGCCATAGTCCCCCACTGACGCCGCTCTATTATTCCAAATCGGCCGTATTGCTCTAACAATTCTGCACGCCTATTAGTCCTGACAATAACAATGCCGTCCGGCGCCGACTGCTCTGATAATACATTCAGCAATCCGTCCAAAGGCGAACCGCCGACGACGTCCCTCGTGGTCGAGTACGGCGGGTCAACAAAAATAAGGTCATACTTTCGCTCATCTACCCTGTACCGCTCTGGCCCCGTTAGAAGTCGACGACTTACTTCTAACGGGGCCGGAGCGCCAAGCTTGAAGGCATTGGCCCTTATAACTTTTGATTCTTCAACAAAACCGGCCTTTCCTATATTCCTGTTTAGAACCGCGATAACTTTCGGGTCTTTCTCTACGAAGGTAACAAACGAAGCTCCCCTGCTGAGCGCCTCCAGCCCCAGAGAGCCGACGCCGCTGAACAAATCAGCTACTACTTTGCCATTCGGCAGGTCATATTTGTAAAGCACGTCGAAGAGCGACTCCTTGACCCTGTCGGTAATCGGCCTCGCCGCGATGCGTCGCAGACACGGCAGGCGACATGTCGCAGACACGGCAGGCGTCGCAGCGGGCGGGCTAAGCAATTTCATCCCTCGCCTTGTTCCAGCTATGATTCTCATCTGACTACAATATACACAAACAATCTCTTTTGAGCGAGAAATTTTGTCTAATACCGCCCTGCCATGTTAAACCTGCGCCCGCGAAAGCAGGTAAAACTGCTTAGAATAAGTCTTGAAGTTATATCGTGAAGGGTTACAATCTATAAACCAGATAGGATGTCCAGGCACACCAAAACAAAGGGATAAAAGCTTATCTGGGAAATCTCAGTTAAATCGGACACAATGGTAAAACCTCACTCCAAAATAAATACGTCTTCACAGCAAGAACACTTTGGGTGGTTTGCGCTCGGTATTTTTGCTCTCGCGCTGGTGGTGCGAGCACTTCACCTTTGGCAAATTCGGGCAGCACCGTTTTTCACACTGGCGATGGGCGATGCGCAAACCTATGACACGTGGGCCCGGCAAATCGCAAAGGGCAATTGGTTGGGTGATGCAGTGTTCTACCATCCGCCGTTGTACGCCTACCTTCTGGCAGCACTCTACAGGGTATTCGGCAGCGATGTTCTGGTGGTGCGCATCTGTCAAAGCATCATCGGTTCACTATCCTGTGTGCTGCTTGCCGATGCCGGTCGGCGCTTTTTCTCAAAGGCGGCAGGTGTCGCAGCGGGATTGATGCTGGCACTGTACGCACCGGCGATTTTCTTTGACGGGCTGTTTCATAAAACCGCTGTGGCCGGCTTCTTTCTCTGTCTGACGCTGTGGCTTTTAAGTAAGCTCGCCGCCGAGCCACGCAGATATTTGTCCTGGCTGCTGGTGGGGCTGGTTACAGGATGTATGATACTGACGCGCGAAAACGCTCTGGTATTCGTCGTCGGGATTGTTCTCTGGCTGCTGCTGCACTATCGAAGTCTGGGCAGGCAATGTCTGGTTTTTGCAGTTGTGTTCCTGGTTGGGTCGGCGGTTGTGTTAGTGCCGGTTGCGATACGCAATTATATCGTAGGTGGTGAGTTTCATCTGACCACGTCAAATTTCGGGCGCAACCTTTACATCGGCAACAACGCCGATGCCGACGGCTGTTACAAGCCGCTTCGCCACGGCCGAGGACACCCGAGGTATGAGCTTGCCGATGATACCAAGCTTGCAGAACAAGCGATGGGCAGGAAACTTACGCCTGCGGAGGTGTCGCGATACTGGGCCGGCCGCGCGATGGATTATATCACTTTACAACCCGGCGACTGGCTAAGGCTTATGGCAAAAAAGTTTTTACTGCTCTGGAACGCTACTGAAATTCTCGACACGGAAGACCAATACACCTACGCTGAGTGGTCGATACCACTTCGACTGACAGGTTTTATATGTCACTTTGGTGTGATTGGACCTCTGGCGCTGTTCGGCGTATGGGTGACGTGGCGTAAACGTGACAAACTGTGGGTGCTTTACCTGCTGCCGGCACTCTACGGGGCGAGCGTGCTGGTGTTTTATGTCTTCGGGCGGTACCGCTATCCAATGGCACCGTTTCTGGTGCTGTTTGCGTCGGCGGGGCTGGTGGAGACGCGGCGCTTCCTGCGTGCGAAATCAGCGGAGCAGATTGGCGTATGCATCGCAGCGACAATCGCAATGGCGGTGTTCTGCAATTGGCCGACAATACCCAAAAATGTTATGCGAGCAGCGACGCACAACAACATAGGAGGTGAGCTTTTATCCCAGGGCAGAATTGACGAGGCGGTCAAGAGCTATCGCCAGGCAGTTGCGGCCTGGCCCGACTATGCCGGCGCACACAACAACCTCGGCATTGCACTTGAATACCAGGGCAATCGTGAGGAGGCCGTCAGCCATTATCATCAGGCGCTGAAGCTCAAGCCTGACTCCTTCGGAGCACACAGCAACTTGGGCAACGCCCTATCGGCAGAGGGTAAATTAGACGAGGCGATAAGCCACTATCGTCAGGCAGTGCATATCAGGCCTGACGATGCCGAGGTGTACTATAATCTGGGCGTGGCACTCCAATCACAGGGTAAGCTTGAGGAGGCGGTAAGACACTTTCGTCAGACACTGCAGCTCAAGCCAGACCATATCAAAGCACACAACAATCTGGGCAACTCGCTTCGTTCACAAGGCAAATCTAACGAAGCAATCAGGCACTATCGTCAGGCCCTGAAGCTCAAACCAGACTCTGCGGAAGCACACTACAACATAGGTAACGCGTTTAAATCCCAGGGCAAACTTAACAAGGCAATCAGCCACTATCGTCAGGCAGTGCAACTCAAGAGCGACGATGCCGATATGCACAACAACCTGGGTAATACGCTTAGATTACAGGGCAAGCTCGATGAGGCAATCCGCTGCTATCGTCAGGCGCTGCAGGTGAAGCCCGACTATGGGCCGGCACACAACAATCTGGGCAATACGCTGATAAGGACAGGTCAGCTCGATGAAGCACTCAAGCATTTTCGAGAAGCGTTGCGCCTGCAACCCGATTTGCTGCCGTCGCTGTTTGGTATGGCCCAGATTTTGTCTACGCATCCGGACCTGATGGTGCGTGATGTTAATGAGGCGATTGAGCTTGCAGAAAGCGCAGCCGAATTAACAAGGTATCAGGACGCGAAGGTTCTCGATATGTTGGCTGAGACCTACGCGTCGGCGCGCCAATTCGACCAGGCCGTAGCAATCGCGCAAGCAGCGCTTCAGTTGGCCTCTGCCGCCGGGGATGACGAACTGGCCAATCACATCCGTAAGCAAATGAGGCTCTACAGACAACAAAAACCCTAACGCCGAGCCTGTACGAGCGCAAGACGCAACACGACTTCCTGCCCACTATCCGCTGTACACTATACTATAAACCGCTCAAAACGAACCTTGTAACTTTGTCCAGAAAGATTATAATTTATAAACCAGCTCGGCAGCGTCTTTAAATTCTATTGAACAATGTTATAGTTAGGCCTTTAATTATGAATGTCACCGCAAGGTACAAAAAACTCAGACCCTGGGGCGCCGCCGCCATTATTCTAATCATTCTCTTTATTGTTTTGCTATATTTCAGCCCTGCAATAGAAAATCAACTGAAAACAAAAGCAGAGCAACGCCCGGCAAAAGACAACCACCGCCAAACACTGCGCGAAGTTAATAAAAATATGGAAATCAGCGAAGAAGACAAAGGGCCGAGCAGGTTAATTAAAGAGATGCAATATATCGACGAAACCTATCGTAAAGAACTAATGCAACATTATCCCTTAGGCTATACCCTCTTTGCTGTTAAAGATGGAGAGAAAATTATTACACTAAGCAAAAATCAATCACAGCAGCGATGCATACTCGACTGGGATAATGCAGAAATAGCTGACTTAACCGACAGCCACATAAATATTATGTTCCCTTCTTTATATGACAACAAAAACGGAAACATTTTTACCCGTCTCAATCTCTTTGTCCCCAGAAAAGCTGGCATTGTGCATTCCACATTTAAGATACATAATTTAAGAATAGTTACCGAATCACTAATCGACAGTAATGAAGGTATTATATGTCTTCTTGGCTTAAAAGAGGATAAAGAATCGCGATGAGTTACTGCATCGCCCTTTTCTTAAAAGCGCTGCGCGATATCAAAGCAATAGCTCCTGCATCTGCACAGCGCACTGACGGAATTTGTCAGCAGGCAGCGTTACAGTCTGCCACTTCGGACTGCGAACCGTCATAAAGAGGCGATAGTTGTCCAGCTTAACGGCAAAAAAGACATATCTGTTTGCGTCAAAATCATAAACCTCCCTGCCGTCAAAATCAACGTCAACGTTCTCTATTCTATAGGCAAAAACAAAAACAGCGGTATGGCCCGGCCCAAAAATTCCCTGCCACCCGGTCAGTCCATTGATGTCCTCGGCTGTAACCCAGCATTCAAAGCCGGCTAATTTAGCAAAGCTGCTTCCCTTGAACTTTCTGCCCTTTACCTCGGCAATTATTATCTGCTGATTGTGAGGATACAACAAATAATCGAAGCTCTTAATCTTCGACCGTCCCAAGGCCGCTCTTTTTTGCTCATCCACCGCGATGTATTGAACCTGATTGTCAATCAACCAATTTCCGAAGGCCCGTTCGTAATGGTTGAGAGAAAAATTTTTCATTTCGACTCAGACTCAAGCTCCGCGAAAAATTTATTTAGCTCAATCAGTTCCTGCTCGCCCGTTGCCATATCTTTGATGACAAGCTCATTGTTATCAGAAAGCTCTCGACCAATGATTATGCTCTTTTGCGCGTTCTGGGCCGAGGCCTGTTTGAGCTGCTTACTCAAAGTGGTGGACTTGTAAGCGAAATTGGCCGCGGCCCCTGACCTTCGCAACTTCGCCATTATCTCAATGGCCTTTTGGAAAAATTGCTTATCTGTGAAAGCAACAAAATAATCCAGCTGTTTCTGAGGCACCACCATGTCGAGCAAGCCCTTTTCTCTAAGCAGTATTTCCAGCACGCTATCACCTATGCCAAAGCCGGTAGCCGGCATATCCGGTCCGCCGAATTGTTTCAGTAAATCATCAAATCTGCCGCCTCCGCCGATAGCCCTGAACTGACTGGCCTTATCGTAAATCTCAAACACAATGCCGGTATAATAGGCCAGGCCCCTAACTACGCCGATATCGAACACGCAAAAATCAGCAACTCCCACAACATCCAGCAGTTCAAACAAACGCTGCAATTCGTCCACTGATTCCTTAGCCGTTTCACTCAGCTCTACGAAGTCGCCGATTTGCTCGACAGATTCGGCGTTCATCAGTTCGAGTATTTTTTTGCGCCTATTTTCATCGGAGACCTGCTTTGTAAGCATTTCTTCAAAAGTATCTTCGCCCAGTCTGCTTCGTTTATCCAACAACGCGTACAGAGGTTCCAATTCATCTTCAGCAATGCCGATTGACAGCAGAATGGCGGCCAACATTTCCCTGCTGGATATTTTCACTACAATATCGTCCGGCGTCAGTCCTACTTCCTGCAGGTAATCCAAAGCACAGAAAATAACCTCGGCGTCAGCCAATACATCATCTACGCCGATTATGTCGATATTCCACTGGAAGAACTCGCGAAGCCGGCCCCTCTGGGGACGTTCAGCACGGCACAATCTCGGCACCGAAAACCATTTGATCGGCCTGGGCAGTGAATTGATTTGTTGGTTTACCATTCGCGCCAATGTAGGCGTGATTTCCGGTCTCAGTGCCAGCTTTCTGCCGCCCCTGTCTTCGAACGAAAAAAGCTGTTCGACGATTTCATCGCCGCTTTTGAGCTGAAACATTTTCAGATATTCAAATATCGGGCCATCGTACTCTTCGAAACCATTGCGCACCGATACCCTCTTCCAGCCGTCGATGAGCCAGTTCCGAAGGGCCATATCCGGCGGATAAAAATCCCTCGTTCCTTTTACCGGCGGTATCTTCATTTCTTTCTCTTTTTCTTTTTTTTCCTGCTCTTCGGATTTTCTTTTACATTATTGCCGAATTTTATCTTTATATACTCTTCCATCTGCTTATCGTTCATAAAGTGCAATTCGTGGTCATACTCGCCATCGGTCAAATCACAATCCCTCGTGGTATAACCTCTGCAAATCTTCGGCCTCTTATTGTATATCTTGCAGCTATAATCTCCTTCAGAGAGGTACTTGCACTTGTTCTTTATGTTGATATACCAATCGCCTTTCTCTACAAACACTGTTATATCTTTATGGCACAGATACCATCTTATATCATCATAGTCTTCCTTGTCCTCCGGCGTTTCAATCGGCAGTGCAAAATATCTACAGCACAGCCCAGTACACTTATCACACAAAATCTTTTTTGCCTTGTTCTTCGCCATCGTTACCGAACTCCCAAATCGTCAAAGTCGTGATTATAGGCGCTTGGCAGCGAGCCGTCAAGAAATGTGCTGTTTTTTCGAACATCCAGAAGCTACCGTTGTTGAGCACTGTAGCAATTTATTGACACTGCTCTTATAATGTGTGCTCTGCTGGAGAAAAGACCAAATGCCAAAAGCGAAAGTCGAAATAATCCATCAGGATGACGATGTTATTGTCATCAATAAGCCAACAGGCCTATCGGTCACCAAAGACCGAAGCGCCGCCGCCCAGCTTACCGACATTCTCACCGGGCAGTTAGGAAGCGAAGCAACAGAAAAGCTCCGCTTGGTACATCGCTTAGACAAAGACACTTCCGGCGTTATGATTCTGGCCAAGAATGTAGAGACCCAATCAAAGTTTTGTGGTTATTTTGAGACCGAACTTGTCAAAAAGACCTACTTAGCTCTTGTAACCGGCATAGTTCCCGGCCAACAGGGCACAATCAACGCACGGCTGATACGCAATCGCAAAGACCCTGCCCTTATGTGTGTTACTCAGAAAAAAGGCAAAGAGGCGGTTACCGATTGGAAACTGCTTGCCGATTTCGGCTCAATCGCCCTGTTAGCTGTATTTCCATTGACCGGCCGGACACATCAAATCCGCGTCCACTTCCCCCACATTGGGCTGCCTTTAGCAATTGACCCGCTATACGGCAATTCAAAGCCGTTATTTCTCTCTGATTTCAAGCTGGACTATCGACTCGGCAAGGACCAAATCGAAAAACCGCTCATCGAACGATTGACACTGCACGCATACCAACTGTCAATCGAAAATCGTAAATCGAAAATCGTAAATCACTTTGTAGCCGACCTCGACAAAAAATTCGCCGCAACAATAAAAATGCTCACCAAACACAACCCCAACGGCCTTGACGCCTTCCTCGACCCTGACAATTTCTCAAAGATTATAAATACTCAGAGATTATAACGGTTATCTTGTTTACTTATAATGTTTATCTGATGGTTTTTGGTTGACGGCAAATAATTGATTATTGACTATTAACTACCGATGAATTATAAATCATAGATTACGCAAAAAAAAAACGAAATCTGTGGAATCTGTGGCTAAAAATTACGATATACGAAATACGAGAGATAAATGGCTGAGAAACAAATAAAAGTTGGTCTTGTCGGCTTTGGCACCGTAGGCTCCGGCGTCGCGAAGCTGATAACCGAAGAGGCTGATTCCATAGCAGCTAAAACCGGGCTGCGGCTGGAACTCGCCCGCGTTGTCGACATCGATACCCAATCTGCCCGACCGGTTAAGCTGCCGGACGGCATCCTCACCGATGATTTGAATAAACTATTAGACGACGACACTATTCAAATAGGCGTCGAACTGGTCGGCGGAACCGATGCGGCAAAAGAGATTCAACTCAAAATGCTGCAAACAGGCAAAGACGTCGTTACTGCAAACAAGGCATTATTAGCCGAATACGGCAATGAACTATACCAGGCCGCTCAGCAAAACGGACGTTGTATCGCCTTTGAAGCAAGTTGCGCCGGAGGTCTGCCCATCATCTCAGGAATCCGAACCGGACTGTCGGCAAACGAAATCAGAGCGATGTACGGCATCGTAAACGGAACCTGCAACTACATCCTCTCGAATATGACTTCCAAGGATGAGGAATTCGCCGATGCACTGGCTGCCGCCCAGCAAAAGGGCTATGCCGAAGCCGACCCAGCACTGGACATCAACGGCGATGACAGCGCCCACAAGCTGGCAATCTTAGCTTCTATCGCTTTTGGGTATGAGATTACGCTCGACGATATCTTTGTTGAGGGCATTAAAGCAATTTCGAAAGATGACATTCATTACGGCGGGGAAATGGGTTACGTACTAAAATTGTTAGCCATCGGACAAAAGGATAAAAACAACAGGGTTTCGCTTCGGGTGCATCCCTCTTTCATTGCCAGAGACAATTCGCTTGCGCGTGTTGATGGCTCGTTTAATGCTATTACTATATTTGGCAGCGCTGTCGGCCAGGTAATGTACTACGGCCGAGGTGCCGGAATGATGCCCACCGCAAGTGCGGTTGTCGCTGATATCATCGACGTTGCTCTCGGCAATTCTGCAACTACTTTTCGCCACCTCCATCTCAAACCACGAAACGAAACAGCACCACTGATAGATAAAATCGGCAACCTCATAAGCAGGTTTTACATCAGGGTAATGTGCAAGGACCAGCCCGGGGTACTGGCGCAGATTGCCAAAATACTCGGCGACCACCAAATTAGCATATCTGGCACACTGCAGCACGAAGGCGCCGGCCCGGAAAATACCGTGCCAGTGGTGATTGCAACCCATCTCACACAGCAGAAGAATATCTCAGCTGCAATAAAACAGATTAAGACACTTGATGTTATCGGTGGAGAGCCGGTCTGCATAAGAATAGTTGACATACCGGAGGACAAGGATTGACCACTAAATACGCAATAATAGTTCCTGACGGTGCAGCGGACGAGCCGCTCGAACAGTTTGGCGGCAAGACCGTGCTTGAGGCCGCCCAAATCCCGAATATGGATAAAATCAGCACACAGGGCAGACAGGGTCTTGTCAGGACAATCCCGGATGGTATGGAGCCGGGCAGCGACGTTGCCCAAATGAGTCTGCTGGGCTATGACCCTCAGCGATATTATTCCGGCCGAGCACCGATTGAGGCGGTGGCACGCAATATCAAGCTATCCGTGGACGACTGGGTCTTCAGATGTAATCTGGTTACCATAGCCGATGGCAAAATGGCAGACCACAGTGCCGGACACATCTCTACTGAAGAGGCCGGCGACCTGATAAAAGAGCTAAACGACCAGTTCGGGGATGAGCAAACTTGTTTCTATGCCGGCGTAAGCTACAGGCACCTATTGGTTTTCAAAGGTCTTGATTTCGACGTTCAGACTCATCCGCCGCACGATTGCATAGGCCAGGCAATAGAAAAGATTTTACCACGCGGCAAAGGCGCCGAAACGCTCATCGATTTAATGGCCCGTTCACAGCAGCTTTTCATAAATCACGATGTTAACAAAGTCAGAAGGGACCTCGGCGAAAACCAGGTCAGCTCAATCTGGCTCTGGGGACAGGGCACGAAAGCCCGAATGGAAAGTTTCAAAAAACGATTTGGAATCAAAGGTGCTACTATCACAGCCGTTGACCTGGCAAAAGGCCTCTCAAAGCTCATCGGTTTTGACATTATAGACGTCCCCGGCGCCACCGGGTTCGTCGATACAAACTATCGCGGTAAAGCTTCTGCCGCGATAGAAGCCCTCAACAAATACGACCTTGTTTTTGTCCACATAGAAGCGCCTGATGAAGCTTCTCATAACGGCAGTGCCGACCTGAAGAAAAAAGCTGTTGAGCAGATTGATAAATACATTGTCGGGCCCGTTTATGAGGCAATCACCAATTACGAGAGTTGGAGAATCCTCGTCTTGCCAGACCATCCGACTCCAATCCGAAGCTGCGCTCACTCACCTGAGCCGGTCCCGTTTGCTATGGCTGGCACCGATATCAGCGGCATTTTGCATACAACTTTCAGCGAGGCCAACGCCGCCAAGTCAGGATTTAGAATAGATAATGGTTTTGAACTGATGGAGTATTTCTTAAAAAGTTAAATATGCCAATAATTGTGCAAAAATTTGGTGGCACTTCCGTAGCCGACGCGGAAAAGATTCGCCGGGCCGCTGCACGGGTAATTAAAGCGGTAAAGAATAGCTTTCAGGTTGTGGTGGTCGCCTCAGCCCGCGGAAAACAGACTGATGAGCTTATCGCTGATGCACTGGAGGTCAATCCAAATCCACCCAAACGCGAGCTCGACCAACTGCTCAGCACCGGTGAAATACAAACAGTCTCGCTTTTCGCGATGGCTCTTGCCGCTGCCGGCTACGACGCTATCAGCTTCACCGGCGGCCAGATTCGAATGATGACCGACAGTGTTCACACAAAGGCCAGGATTATAAGTATTGGAGCCGACAGAATTCATAAACAATTAGACAAAGGAAAAATCGTCCTCGTCGCCGGTTTTCAGGGAATAGATGAGGATGGAAACATAACCACGCTCGGCAGGGGCGGCTCTGACACGACCGCAGTTGCCATTGCTACCGCTCTCGGAGCCGAGGAATGCGAAATTTATACTGACGTTGATGGAATCCACACAACCGACCCGTGGATATTTAAAACCGCTGCAAAGATAGACCAGATTAGTTATGATGAAATGCTCGAGTTGTCAAGTCTCGGAGCCGGCGTTATGCATACCCGGGCCGTCGAGTTCGGCAAAAAATATGGCGTCAAAATTCATGTAAGAAGCAGTATCGAAGAAACAAAGGGGACAATAATTACTCATGAGGTGCCACAAATGGAAGGTGTAGTGGTTTCAGGAGCGACTGTACAGAAAGATATGGCCAAAATAGGTCTCGTCGGCGTAGATAATAAACCCGGCAACGCTGCAAAAATATTCTCTCGCCTGGCAAAGGCCAAGGTGGTTGTCAACGACATCGTCCAGACGGAAATCAGTACCGAAAAGGCGAACCTGTCGTTCATGATAGGCATTTCAGATTTATCCGCTGCCAAGGAAGCCGTAGAACAAGTCAAGGATGAGGTTAACTGCGAAAGGGTTTTCATTCGCGATGACATTGCAGAGATTTCTGTGGTCGGCGTCGGCATGCGAACACATTACGGCGTCGCCGAGAAAATGTTCGGCGCGCTGGCCGAAGCCGAAGTTAATATCGATTCAATTACCACCAGTGAAATTCGTATCAGTTGTATTGTCGATAAAGACCAGGCTGAGCAGGCCCTCACGGCCGTTTCTATCGCCTTTGAACTGGACAAACCAGCTCAAGAGCGAACAAAATAGGATTGACTAATCGGTGTTGCCTAAAGCAAATAGGCCCACTTATGCGATGAGCAGACGCCGGCGAACCATTATACTCGTCCTGTGCCTGCTGGTAATCGCGGCCCTTCTCTGGCTCGACCACAGCCCACTCAGGCGTAAGTGGCAAGCCTCGCCGCAAACCGGCGAACAGGCAAAAGCACTCGATTTCGAAAAATATCACGCCAAAACATTCACAGTTGTAAACATCGTTGACGGCGACACCATTGATATAGACATACCCGATGGCCGGTACGAACGCACAAGGATTCGGCTTTGGGGAATCGACACGCCGGAAACCAAAAATCCAAAAATCGGCACAATGTACTTTGGCCCAGAAGCTGCCGAATTCACAACTAAATTGGCTCTTGAAAAAGAGGTTACGGTTTATCTCGAAGAGCATCGCACCAGAGGCAAATACGGCAGATTGTTAGCTTATGTCAAGCTGCTGGATGTCAAGTTGCCGGATGTCAAGCTGCCGGACGGCTCTATTTTAAACCAAGTTCTGCTGACTGAGGGCTTTGCCTATGCGGACTTGCGCTTTCGCCATAGTTTCTATCACAAGTACAAGCAGTTAGAAGCAAGTGCCCGCAGACAAAAAAAAGGATTATGGCAAAACGTAACCCGCGACCAATTGCCCGAATGGCTCCAAAAAAGAAAGCCAAACCTGCTACTAAAAAAGTGAATAGTCGTTAGTGAATAGTATTTAGTATGTCATTCCTGTGAAACTTGTCCGGCACACGCAAGGCGGATAAAATTGGGTTTGATTGGGTTTGTTTTGAATAATAGTTCATTGTTCATTGTTCGTTGTTCATTGTTATAATACCTTGTTATAAAAGAACTTGCGTTCATTTGAGGAGCCAGCAAATTGGGTTTGTTTTGCATAATTGTTCATTTTTGATTGACCCGTCTTCGCTTATGGCTACGCCGAGGCGAGAATCCTAAACAAATTCGAAAATCAAATTTTCAAATGCTCCAAACGAGGTTTAATAGATTATTTGACTTGGGTTTGCTAACCCTGAAGGCCGTGCCACGCTGTGGCGTACAGATATGAAATCTGAAATGTCTGTCGGGTATTTTAACAGATTTCCAAACAAAAGTCAAGAAAAATCGATGCTGGATTCTGGATGCTGGATACTCGATTCTCCCCCTAAGGGGTCTCCGCAGAACTCCGAGATGCTGGATTCTCCCAATAAGGGGTCTCCGCAGAGCTCCGAGATGCTGGATTCTGGATGCTTGATACTCGAAAAAAGTTTTACCGCAGAGATTTTATTAGACAAGGATATAGTCCTTTTGATTAATCAAAAGGACTACGAACTTATTTTCTTTTTTTGGGTAAAGTTTAAATGGGTGTGTTCCGGTGTTTATGGGGTTTGGGTTTAGGGGACAGAAGTATATTAGT
>JAUWIG010000023.1 GCA_030605475.1 Planctomycetota bacterium
ACCGGGAGATATTCTTCTTCAATATTCAGCCGCAGGGGATAACCAAATAGCTTCAAGCAACGGCTACAGCTAAGTTCAACCTCAGTATTTAGTTTTGCCCTGGCTAGAATACCCCGATTGGTACGCACCAGTAAAATCTCTCCCTCAACTACCCTATCACTGCCGGCGATATTAATCACCCCGGATAGTCTATAATCTCGCGTCACTCCTATGGATGACTCAAGGCGCAGCGAAGATCCCGGAATGTCGTTATCCGGGACCCAGCTTTTTTTGTCATTCCAGCGCAAGCTGGAACCCAGTCTTTTTTTTCTATTTAGCCCCACGTTTCACGTGGGGTTCACGCAATACGCATCACGCAATACGCAATACGATATAATTTCCTTGACAGCTCTCTCTAAATCATATACGTTATGTATGTTATGTACGACATACGCGTTTTTGCTTGAAAAGATGGTGAGAAAGTCTTTTGGAGGGTTCCCGCCAAAGCTTTCCCCCACAAAAAAATCGCATTTCGTTGCGAAAGAATGCAGTCAAAAAAGGAGGGTTAACAATGTTTAAGAAAACCATCCTTTTAGGTATCGCCCTGTCAATTACATTAGCAGCCAATATCTGGGCGGCACCATGGCCGGGCAGCGGCACCGAAGGCGACCCGTATCAGATTTCCAGTGCAGCCGATATGAATGAAATTGGCGCTGACCCAAATTACTGGGATGCACATTTTTTGCTGATGGACGATATCGACCTGTCCGGCTATACGGGAACCGCCTTCCATATCATCGGCAACGACAGCAACAACTTCACCGGCGTCTTTGACGGCAACGACCATTTTATAAGCAACTTCACCTACAGTACACCGGGCGCAGATGATATTGGTCTCTTCGGTTACGTCGGCACTGGCGGCGAGATTAAAGACCTCAGCCTGCTAAATATAAATGTCGATGCCGGGACGGGTTTGTTCGTCGGCGGCCTCGTGGGATGGAATGAAAACGGCATCATCTCAAACTGCTGCGCTACAGGCACCGTTACAGGAGACTCGCGTATTGGCGGCCTGGTGGGATACAATTCCGGCACGGTCTCAAACTGCTACGCTACAGGGGAGGTTTCGGGAGATGAACATGTTGGCGGCTTGGTGGGATGTCAAGATTTCGGTAAAATCTTGAGCTGCTACGCTACAGGATCTGTTACGGGGGGTGATTCTGTCGGCGGGCTGGTAGGATTCAGTGTCGGTGCGGTCTCAAACTCCTACGCTACAGGACCTGTTACGGGGGGTGATTCTGCTGGCGGCTTGGTAGGATGCAATTATGGCGTTGTAATCTCAAACTGCTACGCTACAGGGGAGGTTTTGGGAGATGATCGTGTTGGCGGCCTGGTGGGATACAATATTGATGCCGGTAGGGTCTCATACTGCTACGCTACGGGAGACGTTGAGGGAGGTTATGAGGTCGGCGGCTTGGTGGGATCCAATTTTTTCGGTACGGTCTCGTACTGCTACGCTGCGCCGCGGGGAGACTTTGGATACGTTCTTGGAGATGATCGTGTTGGCGGCCTCATGGGATGCAATGAAGGGTCGGTCTCACACTGTTACGCTTGTGTTGCTGTGTTGTCTTACGGAATGGATGTGGGCGGGCTGGTGGGGTATGAGTATGGCAGCAGCGGTTCTTATACGAGTTGTTTCTGGTACATTGATGTCAATCCGGCGCTGACGGGAGTGGGCAATATTACAGACCCTCCTGATGTTATGGGCAGGACAACGGCCCAGATGAAGACGCAAAGCACGTTTACCGACTACGGCTGGGACTTTGTCGGTGAAAGTGCCAATGGGACCGATGACATCTGGCGAATGTGTGTTGATGACGTGAATTATCCCTTCTTGTGGTGGCAGTTTAATAAGGCAGATTTTGACTGTCCCGACGGCGTCGATTTTATTGATTTTTCGGTTCTTGCCTCAGCGTGGCGGGCTGAAGATGGACAGCCCAAATGGAATCACAGATGCGATATATCCGACCCAAATGATAATTGTATTGATGAACTGGACCTGAAGGTATTTACTGACAACTGGCTCTTTGGCGTTGAATAACCCTATTACAAATCCAATTTCAAACAACAAGGCCGTGAGCACAACGCTTCACGGCCCTTTTTACTTCCCCTTTCACTCCTCTGCGAACCGAGCAACCTCTGCGGCTATATCTCTTTTGTTTAGCAATAATCAATAGACAATAGTAAATAATCAATTCCACTGTCCCTTTGTCCCCACGTCATGGCCAGCTTCATAGATGGGGTCCCGACCCATCGGGAACCCGGCGAGCGAAGGCAAGAGGTTTACGCAGATGCTCGCATCGAGGAAAGCCTTTGCCGAGAACGCCAGGCTGGCCAAAAGCCCTCAGTGTCCCTCGGTGCTCTCTGTGGCTGATTTAGTCTTTGTGCTTTTTGTGCCTTTTCGTGGCCAATTTTCCGTTCTGAATCTTGACTGTCGTCAGACAAGTTTGTTTAGAGTTTAGGATTTAGAATTTGTGTTGAATACACAATTTTTCACTTTACATCTAACATTAAATGTTGTATAATACTTATCAAACTAAATATAAAGTTAAACTGATACACGCAAAGGCGGATAAAATAAATAGCAAATAGTAAATAATAAATAATAAATTCAGAGGCTCATCAAAGTTGCCGGCTTTCCACCAATGCCGTAAGGCATCCTGTGGACAACAATTAACCATTTAACCAATCAACCAATTTTAACAAATAATGCAAAACAAACCCAATTTGCTGGATGCTCAAATGAACGTAAATACTGTTATAACAAAGGATTATGAAAATAAACCACGCCTTCGGACTCCGCCAAAACAAACCCAACTTGTCGCGGCGTAGCCTCTGGCGAAGCCGGATCAAACCCAATTTCAAAAGGGATATCTTACTGCTCTGCGGAGCGTTGTCCTTACGGAGGACAAGTTTCACAGCCGGTTTTGAAGGACCACAGTTTTACGACAACCACAATTGCTATGAAGAATATGTTTGGTATCGCGCCTGAGCCATTTTATAGCGGTTCGTGGAACAAGTCGAAGCTGCATTCGCCGTCGACGCATAAATCCGTTTTTGATGTTTGTCTGTATAAAAAGCCGGGGCTTTGTGTGGTGGATGCGGCAGTTGCTCTGAGAGGGACGCATCTTTCAGGCAGGCGTAAAAATATAGGCCTTATACTTGCCGGCTTTGACCCTGTGGCGGTCGATGCTGTGGGAAGCCGCCTGCTGGGGCATAATCCAAAGTCGATAGAATACCTGCGCCTTGCCAACGGCCTGCTGGGCAGTATGGATAATATCGAAATTTTAGATGGATAATCAAAGCAGTTTAAGGTGAAAATGGGATATGCATATTGACTCATACCAATCTGGCGAAATTGTTATTGATGGAGCAAGCTACAGCAGCGATGTGATAATCCTCAGCGACACCATCCAATCCAACTGGTGGAGAAAAGAGGGTCATTCGTTAGCTGTTGAAGACTTGAAAACCGTCATCGCAGCTAAGCCCTCGGTGCTGGTGGTTGGCTGTGGGGTATCAGGGCTTATGAAAGTGCCCGACCGGACACGCCAGGTTTTACAAGAACACGGAATCCGGTTGGAAGCACTCGATACCTACAAAGCCGTTGAACGGTTTAATGAATTATCACAGGCAGGTGCAAAGCCGGCTGCAGCCCTGCATCTTACCTGCTGATAGGTGGAGTGCACATTTGCTTTGAAATGATTGCCGCCAGAAAATAACAGGCTAAAGCTATCAGGGTTAAAGTTGTAAAGCCCACCGAGATAGCTAAAAAGGTGCCCAATACAGCCCCTATTACAGAAGCAAATCCATTAACGCCCCAGGCCCAGGGGACAAGCGGCCGGGCGTGAGTGTGGAGTTGTTTGAGGCCTGAGGGGAAAGGTATTCCCATAAAAAATGCCGGAGGTGCTGTTACGGCCAGCCCCAGCAGTATTCGGACTGGCCGTGAGAAGCCAACCAGCCAATCAAACGAAACTATCATCAGAGTTATTTCTGCTATGCCGATAATAATGATAGCCGATACTGCCATCTGAATCCGGCGGGCGGGAGACTGAAGCAACCGAGCGGAGAGCAAAGAGCCGCAGCCGGAAAAGACCAAAAAGCCCAGCAGGGTAACAGCGACGCCGAAGACGGGATGGCCTATCAGCAGTGTCATCTTCTGAATAAAACCCATTTCCAGAAACATATACGCCAAGCCGAGCAAAAGAAAAAAGATGAACGTGGCAAGTTTGCCGGACGCAACAGCCTTAATAGGCTTTGCTACAAACAGAGGAAGCAGAATAAACAAGGCACTGGCACAAAGGGCTTGTAGCAAAGTCACGCCTAAAACCAGATAACCCCATTCAGAGAAGGGCAGCCATTGGCGGGGCATAGTGCGAATCATATGGGGCAGAGCCTTCCACTTGAAAAAATCGAAGAAGTAAGGCTTATCGTCGGTAGCCGGGCGAATATTGTAGATGTAATTGCGATAGAAGCTATCTACCTCAGTTGAAAGAATCTGCCTGGCACTTTCATAGTAGATGGGTTCTTCGAGTATATGGAACCGGTTTACCTCTTGCGGCTCAATACCGGGCAGATGCACAAGGTCGAAGGAACGCTCTCGGGCAAACCTGCGGGCATCTTCGATTTGTAAGTCTGAAAAGGGCTGCGGTGAAGCAACAATCGTCGCAGTGACCAAGCTTCGAATCATTATGATATGTTTGGCCGGGTTGGAGATGCCGCGGCGCCGCAGCGCTTCGGTTATGGTGGCAAACATTTTGAGGCTATCTCTCGGCGGAGTCTTCAGTACTCGGGTGATACTCAACAAGCCCCTCGGATGCAATCGGCGCAGGGCCTGCTCGATGGCTTCGATAGTATATAGATGACTTTCATTAAGGGCATAAAGTCCCGCCGCTGACGCGCTGAACGAGTCAAGCAGTGAGATGTTGATAATGTCGAACAGTTGGCTGGTTGTTTGCAGAAAGCTTCGACCTTCGGCAACGATAATTTCAACATCGCTTCGCTGATATAAGCCGGACGCAAATTCGCCAAACTCGTCACGAACCAGGTCTATTATCTGTGGATTCATTTCAACGGCGACAACCTGCCGAGCGCTGTGAGCCAGGGCCTGGGCAACGTCGGAGCCGCCGCCGGCACCGATAATGCAGGCACTGGGTTCGCTAAGCAAATGATAGCCAAGAGCCGAAGTTGTGTGGTCGTAGCAATTCAGGTCGCTAATATGCTCGAAGTGGTTGATAGCCGAGATGCCGTCAGCATCAGTGATTATCAATTTTTGTGTGGGCAGTTGGCCTTGATATGTAATACTTAAGCCCGGAAAGTATCGAATGGTCGGGGCCTGCACGCAGTCCAGCCGCCCTAAAGGACTGTAACGGACCGCAGCAGTTTCGGCCTCCGGTAAAGCGTTGTAGTAAACCAGCGATTTGTTTTCGGAAATGTTGATTTCGAGCCCGAGCGGTCCGATAGAGCTAAAGGTCAAAAGGCAAACTGCAGCGCAAACCAGAGTCCCCACAACCCAGCGCCGGGAAATTCCAAATGCCAGAATCAGTGCCGCAAAAAATGCGACAAGGCTTATTACCAATAGTAATGCTTGAGGTGAATTGCCATACATCAATGTGACAATTCCCCCGGCTCCCAGGCCGGAACCTGTCATATTATAAAAGTACAGACGATAAGCTCTATCGGCGCAAACGGTAAATGCCAGAGCTACGCAAACCCCGGCACAGAAGAATGGAACGAAAAACAGCAGATAATACGCAAAAAGATAAAGTACCTGCCGCCCGTCCCATACCAATTGCAGCTCATCGAGCGGAACTTTTTGACATAGCCAGAAGACAGACGGCGCCGTCAAAGCCAACAGGCAAGCAAAACACCACAGCACTTTCTTGTAATGGGTTGTAAGCCATTTTGAACTTATTGTAACGAAGGTCCCGCCGGCTCCGAAGCCAAGCAGGGTGGTACTGATGACCAGGAAAGATAGATGATGCCAGTGGCCGATAGACAATGCTCGGACCAGGACAAGTTCCAATCCGAGTACCGCTGCAGATATAAAAAAGATAGCGATTGGGATAATCATCATATAAACGAAAAACTAAAAGCCAAAAACCATAACTGAAAATTTGAAGCTCTTAAGTCTTGCGCTGCGGTTTTGTGTTTTTCGCTTTAAGTTTTTAGCTCTTATTCTCTTATACGGCCAAGCATAGGAACAAATCGCACCGGCAAAAGGCGTCTGCTGTGCACTTTGCCCTTATCATCTTTGGTAATCAGCACAAGCGTCTGGGCACCAAAGGGACTTCCGAGAGGCAAAATCATTTGGCCGTCGGGTTTCAACTGCTCAATCAATGGCGGAGGTACAAACCCGGCAGCACAAGTTACTATAATCGCATCAAAGGGCCCTTTTTCCTTCCAGCCGAAGTACCCATCAGCGGCCCTGGCAAATACGTTCCTGTAGCCCAGTTTCTTTAGCCGTTCCCTGGCGGATTCAGCAAGTTCTTCAAGTATTTCGATTGTATAAACCTCTCGAACAATCTCGGCGCAGACCGCAGCCTGATACCCGGAACCGGTGCCGATTTCCAGAACTTTGAACTCGGGGCGCAGCTTTAAGGCCTCGGTCATATAGGCCACAATGTATGGCTGGCTTATAGTTTGTCCAAGACCTATGGGAAGTGGCTGGTCGTTGTAAGCCCTGCGCAAGTCGCGGAGTCGGACAAAGGCGTGCCGTGGCACAGTATGCAGTGAAGCCAGAGTGTTTGGGTCGTCTACTCCACGGTCCCGGATTTGCCAGTTGACCATCCTTGCTCGCTCATCACTTCGCTGAGTAAAAGCCGGATGCGTATGTTCCGGTCGAGGCACTTTCTCATCTTTTGTATCCTTTTGTTTTTGCTTTGACTGCTCGTTCGCATCAGTGGATGCTTGATTTGCATCGGCACCTTTGTTTTCCGAAGCAAAACTAAGCTCCGGCTTTGTTGAGGTGGTGGGAGCAAAAATAATTAAAAATAACACAAGAACTAACAGCAAAGACAGGGGCACATATATCCATTTTACAGCAAATCCTGGATAATTCGCAGTCATCTTTAATAATCCTTCCTGAGTTTTTAATCGCCCCAAGCAAGTACGATGCGACCCGACTGTCAGCAATTCGCATTATACCATAATTTGTAAAAGACAACCGCAACCTAATTCTTTCCGAAAACAGCGTTTTTCAGATTTTTCGCGGTTCCTCTGTATGTGGTGGGCAACCCTTGCCCTAAGTATACTTCCCACATAAGCTTATTACTTAGCGGCAATCCTGCCGATATAAATACCAAACTTTTGCAAAAACCGCTTGCAAGAAGAGTAATAACTTTTATACTTTAAGCTATGTTAATCGCGGGTGTAGCTCAGTGGTAGAGCGTCACGTTGCCAACGTGAATGTCGTGAGTTCAAGTCTCATCACCCGCTTTGGTAGAACTACCTTGAGGATATAGTGTCGGTGAGTTACCGGCCCCGCACCTATTTTGAGCAACGGGACTCGAATATTATTCTACTATTGTTTCGCCAATCGAACACCATCTGATAACCGACAATCGTATCTCAAAATAGGTGCGGGGTTGGGCGTTGGTCGCTGATACGTTTAAGTCCCGCGCCAATTGAGCTTAGGCTCACGTTTAATTGGTGCGGGATTGAAAAATGTTGAAATTTGGCTAAGGGAAGTGGGCTTTGTTGAACCCAAGTTGTTTTCCTGATGCCTTTTTTGTTTATTAGAGATAGAGAGAAAAATCGTTTGGGAGCACCAAAATGGATGAAGAGCAGGAAACTACAACTACAGCATTGAAAAACACTGTAGCAATCGAAGAAGCGGGGCCCTGTAAGAAAAAGGTGGTCATAGAAATACCGGAAGAGACAATAAAAAATGCCACTGACGAACAATATAACACTCTGCGCAAAGAAGCAATGGTGCCTGGTTTCAGGAAGGGCCGAGCGCCTCGCCGGCTTCTGGAAAAGAGATTCGGAAAAGAAACAGCAGAGCAAATCAAGTTGAAATTATTGGCTGATGCGAGCGATTCAGCCATCAAGGATAATCATTTGGACGTCCTTCGTGAGCCGGATATTGATTTCGAAAAGATAGAACTACCGGCTACCGGCCCGCTGAAGTTTGATTTTGAGATTGAGGTGCGTCCTGAGTTTGATTTGCCGAAATTGGAGGGTATTCCAGTAAGTAAGACAAAGCTGGAAGTTACGGACAAACAAATCGGCGGAGAAATTGAACAATTACAAAAATGGTCGGGTGTGTGGACACCGCGGGACGGCGGAAAGGTTGAGCTTGATGACCAGATAATTGCTGATGCGATTCTAAGAGTCAACGGTGTCGAAGAGGAACAGAAACTTGACAACATCGAGATAATGGTGAGGCAAAATGGTTTTGTCGGAGCAATCCCGGTCGAGAAACTGGACGAGCTTCTGGTAGGCGCCAAGGCCGGAGACGTTAAACAAACAAACGTTGAGGTACCAAAGACGTATTTCAGGGAAGAATATCGCGGCAAAAAGGTCGATATCCAGATTACTATCAAAGATATCAAATGGCTTAAACCAGCTGCGCTAAATGAGGATTTCTTCACCAGGTTTGGCGTCGAAGATGAAAACGAGCTGCAGGAAAAAATGCGCGATACGCTGCAGAGCCAATTGGAGCAGCAGGGGCGAACGGAGATGACCGAGCAGATTTACAGGTATATGCTCGACAATACTGATTTTGACCTGCCGATGGATGTTGTTGCGGACCAGTCGACTATGCTGCTGCGAAGACAATACACTAATCTGATGACGCGAGGATTGTCTAATGAGCAGATTGAGGAGCAGATGGAACAGCTGCGGGCAAGCAGTGAACAACAGGCCAAAGAGCAGCTCAAAACTTTCTTTATAATGGATAAGGTTGCCGAGAAGCTCGAAATTGACGTGAGCGAAGAAGAGCTTAACGGCCATATCGCCCAATTAGCCATTCAGCGGGGACAAAGACCGGAAAGAATGAGGGAGGAAATGGTACGCAATGGTTCGTTGGCGCAGTTCAGGTCGCAGGTGCGGGAAGGTAAATGTATCGCCAAATTGCTCGAGTCAGCGAAAATAGCGGAAATCAAGCCTGAAAAGAAAGCTAAAAAAGCCGGGAAGCCAGCAAAAAAAACGGCTAAAAAGACAGTTAAAAAGGCAGCTACTACCGGTAAGAAGCGGCCCACAAGACACAAAACAGTAAATAAAAAGAAAACCAACAGGTAAAAATATCCGATAAGCTATGGCATAAGCCAGCTTGTGACTTATGCCCTTATGATAATCATTTGCACTTTTTATATTATTAAGGAAGTAACAAATGTCAATCGAACATCCCGGAAGGGAAATTGTCAAACACCTGGAAGCATATAATCAATACGGCCCTGGTGGCCAGTATCAGCGTTACCGCCAGATGAGTCTCGATGATATGCTGCTGGAGAACCGGATTGTCTTTCTGATAGGGGAAATATCATATCAAAGGGCCACTGAAGTCATCATGAAGATGCTGTATCTGGACAATCTCAAGCGTGACACTGAAATCAGCTTGTATATTAACTCCCCGGGCGGTAGTGTTGACGATACAATGGCGATTTATGATACGATACGTTTTGTCAGCTCTCCGGTGGCAACTTATTGTATTGGCAGGGCTCAGTCTGGAGCTGCTATAATACTGGCAGCCGGCGCAAAGGGCAAGCGTCACGCCCTGCCACATGCTAAAGTTATGCTGCACCAAGTCTGGGGCGGCGTCAGTGGGCAGGCAGCCGATATCAAAATACAGGCAGAGGAGATTTTGAAAGCCAAAACTATGATAAATGAGATTCTTGCGAAACACACCGGCCAGCCAATTGAGAAAATCGCCGCCGAAACTGAAAGAGACAGATATATGACCGCCGAGGAAGCTCATCAATACGGCCTTATCGACGAGGTGCTGCGCGAAGAAGAGAAAAAAAAGAAAGGAAAAAGTAAAAAGTAAAAACGCAATACGAAATATACAGGCTGTCATTGCGAGGTACCCTTCTTGCTTTCGCAAGAAAGCAGGGTGGCCGTGGCAATCTCTGTCGTGAGATTTTAGATTGCTTCGCTTCGCTCGCAATGACAAAGCGGGTACGGGATACGAAATATGACAGTTAATCATAATTTAGTACCGATAGTGATTGAGAAAAGTGGCCGGACCGAACGTGCTTATGATATTTATTCGAGACTGCTGAAGGACAGGATAGTCTTTCTCGGCGGCCCACTCGACGATGCAACCGGCAATTTAATTATCGCCCAGATGCTGTTTTTGAGCAACGAAGACAGCAAAAATGACATTCATTTTTATATCAATTCACCTGGCGGCTCAATCACAGCTGGACTTGCAGTTTACGATACGATGCAGTTTTTGCGTTGCGATGTTGCAACGTATTGTGTCGGACAGGCATCAAGTATGGGAGCGGTGTTATTGACCGGCGGCAAGGCCGGCAAGCGTTTCCTCCTGGCAAACAGCAGAGTGCTTTTGCACCAGCCCTTAATCGCAGGAATATTAGAGGGACCTGCTACCGACCTGGATATCGAAGCGAAGGAGATACTGCGGTTGCGCAGCCGGCTTTATGATATATTGGCCAAACATACAGGCCAAAAACCTGAGAAAATCGAAAAAGATTGCGACCGAAACCTCTGGCTGGAAGCGGAAGAAGCAATCAGTTACGGACTGGTCGATAGAATATTACAGAAAGCGCCCGAAATCGTCAGGAGCCGGAAAGAAAGTTAAAAGTTAAAGAGTAAAAATTGAAAATTGAAAATAGAAAATATAAAATTAACTATCCTGGCCGGATGTTTGCTCGTTTTCGTCATAGGCTGTGAAGGCGCCAACAGAAAAGCCCCCTTGGCAGAACGAGTTTGGACCCTGAGACAGGAAAAAAAACAATTAACACGCCAGCTCAAGCAGTCCAGAACAGAGGCAGAACAATTGAAAAAACGGGTACAGGTTCTCTCCGGCTTAGCTGAGGACAAGCTCGAAAATCTTTATGACCTGCAAAAAATCAAGCTTACCAGATATACTGGTTTCTACGATAAAGACAAAGATGGCAAAAAGGAAAAGCTGATTGTTTACATACAGCCGATTGATGAATATGATGATATAGTAAAGGCGACCGGTGCTGTGGACGTTCAGCTCTGGGACTTGAACAAAGAGAATGGCCAGGCTCTGCTCGGTGAGTGGCACGTAAAGCCGAACGAGCTGAAAAAGCTCTGGTTCGCTACAATCTTAATTATCAATTACAGACTGACTTTTGACGTAGCCGACAAAATCGACAATCTGGAAGAGGCCTTGACAGTCAAGGTTACCTTTACCGATTATCTCTCCGGCAAGGTATTCAAAGAACAGAAAGTAATCAAGCCCCGTTAGAAATGGTGCGGAAGTAATAATACTTAAACTGTCCGGAATTTTTAAAAATTGGGTTTGTTTGGGTTTGTTTTGCATAATCGTTCATTGTTCATTGTTCGTTGTTCATTGTTATAATACCTTGTTATAACAGTATTTATGTTCATTTGAGGAGCCAGTGAATTGGGTTTGTTTTGCATAAAAGGTCATAATTGGTTGATTGGTTAACTGGTTGATTGGTTAAATGGTTAATTGGTTAAATGGTTAAATGGTTAATTCCCCTAAGGGGTTTACGATTCGCTCCCGAAAGAACTGGATCCCAGATAAAGACATTCTGGGACAGGGGGGCAGGCAAAACATACGGTTCACCCTGCACTACGAGAGTATAGAGTTAATATTTTAACACATTTTCAAACAAAAGTCAACAAAAAAACGAATGAAAAGAATTCACCGCAGAGAACTCGGAGAGTTTTTTTAGACAGGATGATAGGATTTTTTAAGCCACGAATTAACACCAATTCAATCAGCCGCAGAGAGCACAGAGGAGTTTAGTAGAAGTATATTAGT
>JAUWIG010000007.1 GCA_030605475.1 Planctomycetota bacterium
GGCGATTGGAGGGGATGGCAAGTGATTACGCCGCCCTTGGGTTGGTTTATAACACGAGAGGGGATTTTGAAAAAGCTGAGGAGTGGCACCAGAAAGGATTAGACATAGAGAAGAAAATCGGGCGCTTAGAAGGAATTGCCAGACAGTACGGCAATTTAGGGCTGATTTATATGGATAAGGGGGACTTGGATAAGGCGGAGGAGATGCATCGAAAGTCGTTAGAGATTGAAAAGAAATTAGGTCGTTTAGAGGGGATGGCAAGTGATTACGGCAATTTAGGGCTGATTTATCGAAGGCGGGGGGAACTGGATAAGGCAGAGGAGATGCATCTAAAGGCATTAGAGATTGACGAGAAGCTTGGGAATTTAGAAGGAATTGCAAAGGATTACGGCAATTTAGGGGTGATTTATGAGGAGCGAGGGGACATTAAAAAAGCGCGGGAGTACTGGGAGAAGGCGCGGGATTTGTATGAAAGAATAGGTATGCCGCATAAGGTAGAGAAGGTGCAGGGGTGGATTGATGGAGTGGGGAAAGATTAGTTTTGAGTTTTTAGTGTTTAGTTTTGAGTTGGAATGAGAGTGGATTCCTGCTCCTTTGACTCCGCCCTTCGACTTCTCCTTCGGAAGAACCATCCCCAAGCTTCGCCCATTCGGCTGAGCTCAGGGCAAGCTTGAGGCTGCCACCCTCGCTCAGGGCAGGCTGCGCGGGGATGACAGGGCGGAGTATCGGGGTGATGAGTTTGGTCTTGTGTGTTAGTATTGTGTTTGTATAATGAGTTCTGAAGTGCCTAAAGTGAGCTAAAGTGCTCTAAGGTAATAGTTTGATGAAGAGGTCGTAAAATGGCGGATGCACCAAAGGCAAACCCCGTTAGAAATAAGCGGATTTCTAACGGGGCAAATGCGGTAGTGGGGCAATCGGGCGGGCCGACAGCGGTGATAAATGCGTCCCTGGTCGGGGTCATCGAAGAGGTAAATAAACATAGCGAAATCGAAGACCTCTACGGTGCGGTCCACGCTGTGGCTGGAATCGTCAAAGAAGATTTCATCGATTTGAAGAAGCTGTCGGCGGATAAACTGGAAGAAGTGGCTGGCAGCCCGTGTTCAGCCCTTGGCTCGAGCAGGGACAAGCCGGACAACGAGTATTGTGCGAGGATTTTTGAGGTCTTCAAGAAGCGCGATATCCGATACTTTTTCTATATTGGGGGCAACGACTCAGCAAGTACCGTTCATATCATTAACTCGATGGCTGACGAGGTCGGCTATGACCTGCGGGCATTTCATATTCCCAAGACGATAGATAATGATTTATTGGTTACGGACCATTGTCCCGGCTATGGTACGGCGGCGAAGTTCGAGGCCTGTGCGCTTATGGGCGATGATTTGGACAACCGGGCTTTGCCGGGCATAAAGATAGATGTGATTATGGGCAGACACGCGGGTTTTCTGACGGCTGCTACCGCTTTAGGCAGGCAAAGAGATGATGATGGGCCGCATCTGACGTATTTTCCTGAAAGGCCTGTTTCGATGGACAAATTCCTTAGCGATGTTGAAGGTGTCTACAGGAAGCTCGGCCGATGTGTGGTTGCGGTCAGCGAGGGGATTTGTGATGCTGACGGCGTAGTCTGGGCTGAAAAGCTGGCCAAAGAAAGAGAGACCGATGCACATGGCAATATACAACTGTCCGGCAGCAGTTCTCTGGCTGACTTTTTAGCCGGGCAGGTCAGGGGTGAATTAAAAGTAAAGCGTGTGCGGGCTGATACGTTCGGGTATCTGCAAAGAAGCTTCGTTGGTGTGCGGTCGGAAGTCGATTCTGATGAGGCGCGCAGATGCGGGCGCGAGGCGGTGAAGTTTGCTATGGAGGCCGATAGCGGGTCAGTGGCGATAAAACGGATTGGGCACGGGGCCGATTACGCAATTGAGTTGTTCCTCACTGAGCTTAGCAGTGTTGCAGAGAAGACAAAACCTATGCCCCTCGAATTCATTAACGCAGGGGGCGATGGTGTAACCGAGGCGTTTATCGAATACGCAATGCCGTTAACAGGTGGTCTGCCGAAGACGTACTATCTGGGTAATGAGCCGAAAGTCTGAGTCAAGCGAAGAGTGCTTCGACGAAGGTTTCGGGGTTGAATTCTGCGATGTCTTCTGGTTTTTCGCCGAGGCCGACGAATTTTACGGGTATATCGAGCTGGTCTTTGATGGCGATGACGATTCCGCCGCGAGCGGTGCCGTCAAGCTTGGCCAGGAATATTCCCGTAACGTCAATGGCTTTTGTGAACATTTTTGCCTGAGCGATGGCGTTCTGGCCTGTGGTGGCGTCGAGGACCAGTAATACTTCGTTCGGCGCGTTGGGGATTTTTCGGCTGACTACATCGCGGATTTTTGTCAGCTCCCTCATCAAATCTTTTTGGGTGTGCAATCTGCCGGCGGTGTCGAGTATTAAAAAGTCTGCGTTTCTTGCGACGGCGGCCTCGCAGGCATCGAAAGCTACGGCGGCGGGGTCGGAGCCGCGTTTTTGCTTTATGAGCTGGGCGCCGATGCGCTCGGCCCAGATGGTTAGCTGCTCTACAGCGGCGGCACGGAATGTGTCGCAGGCGGCGAGCAGGACCTTTTTGTTGTTTCGGCTCAAAGTAAGGCCGAGCTTGGCGATGCTTGTGGTTTTGCCTGAGCCGTTGACGCCGGCAATGAGGATGACTGTTGGGGCGGTTGGGGCAAGATGTAATTGCCTGTCGCGATGGGGCCAATAGCTTTTGATGTGCTCTTTTAGAAATGGGATAATGTCGTCGGTCGTTGCGATTTGCCTGTCGCGAAAAGCGGTGCGTAAATCCGATATGAGTTTGTCCGTTGTTTCTATGCCGATATCGTCTGTTATCAGCGTTTCTTCGAGCTCGTCGAGCAGATTTTCGTCGATATCTCTGCCGAGGCTCAGTACCGAGGAGAGCGAAGAGCTGATTTTGTCGCGTGTTTTGCCCAGCCGGTCTTTGAAGAATCCTGTCGTTTTGGTGAAAATGCCCATAACAGCTTCCTTATAGATAAGAGAATTTTTCTGACCCCGTTAGAAGTGAGACGGCAACTTCTAACGGGGCTGGCGTAAGTTTCGCAGATGTTTGCGGAAATTTCAAGCGTGAAACCGTGTTTGGAATAAACCCCCGGCAGAGCCGTGGGCTAAATAGGAGAACACTGCGGTCGCAATGGTGTTGGTGTGCTTTTGAGAGGATTTGAATTTTTTTGGTTTTTGCTATGAGCGGGATTTTTTCTTTGACAAACGGAAGGAATCCAGTTAGATTTCCAGCATTGTTTTTAGCAGGGAAGACTTTTGTTCAGTCCCAGAGAGAGGGTGAGCTATTTCGGCCTTATAAAAATTTATAGCGGGGACATTTTGGACGGGTGGCCACTGCGGGAGATTAATAAGTTGCAAAATGGGAACCCGTTTGTAGCGAACAGCGATTCATAAAGGAGTGTGATTTGGCAACTCGGGAAGTTGAGAACATTTTCGCTGATATACTCGAACGTGCAAAAGCACTCGACCCGGTCAACACCCGCAAGTGGTTCGAGAAGCTGACAGCTTTATACCTGGACGGTGGTGCACTGGAAATCGGTTGTCCGGATGAAGCAACGGTGCAGTTTCTGCGTGACAATTGCAAGAGCAGCTTCGCCCATTCCGCTCAGCAGATAACCGGCCATCTTGTCGTCGTGGATTTCAGCGTTGACACGCGCAAGAAATCTGCCAGGCGTGCTCAACGCCGTGGAGTTGAGCTTAAACTCCATCCTGATTATACGTTTGATGATTTTGTAGTAGGTCCGAGCAACCGTCTTGCGCACGCGAGCTGTGTGGCGGTGAGTCAGTCGCCCGGCAATACGTACAATCCACTTTTTATTTACGGCAATTCCGGGCTTGGCAAGACGCACCTTCTTCACGCGGTCTGCTGCGAGGCCAGGGGGAAATCCGACAAGGCGGTGATTCAGTTCTTAAGCTGTGAAAATTTTGTCAACAGGTTCATAAGAGCTATCGAGGTAGGAAATTTGGCCGGTTTTCAAAGCCAGTTTCGTACCGTCGATATACTGGTAATCGACGATATTCAGTTTTTACGCGAGCGTGAGCAAAGTCAGGAGGAATTCTTCCACACGTTTAATGCCCTTTATAACAACGGCAAACAAATCATTCTCAGCGCCGACTGCTCTCCGGTGGAACTTCCTTCGCTCGAAGAGCGTCTTGTCAGCAGATTTGGCTGGGGTCTGGTGGCCCGCATAGACCCTCCAAGCCACGATACAAGAGTGGCGATCGTACAGAAAAAAGCCCACCTTCGTGGGCTAAACATATCCGAGGAGATAGCCGAGTACGTTGCCCGCAAAGTGCATGCAAATATCAGAGAACTGGAGGGAGCTTTGACAACCATCTACGCTGTGGCAATTACTACCAACAAGCAAATCACACTTGAATTGTCTCAGATAGCGCTGGAAGGGCAAATTGAGTCAGCAGCCAGACATATAAGCATCACCGACATTATCGAAGTAGTAACCAATCATTTCGACGTTCGGCTTGCGGATTTGCAGAGCAAGAAGCGCAGTCAAAGCGTAACTTTGCCGCGTCAGATTTGTATGTATCTGGCGAGGGATTTAACGAAACACAGCCTCGAGGAGATAGGGGGACATTTAGGGGGGCGGGACCATACAACCGTTATGCACGCGTGCAATAAGATTATCCAGGCACGAAGCAGTGAGCCTGAAATGCATGCGGTATTGGACGAATTGGCAAGACAAATCACGCGGGCCGCGCGAGCTTAAGCTGGATATTCTACCTACCAATCCTAAAAATTAAGTGCGTCCGACAGTAAGCAAGCAGCAAATCGCAGCGTGATTTCCCCTCCCTTACGGTCGGGGCTCTGTTTTCTGTTTGTCGAAGCGCATACGTTTTTTATACTGTGTATTCCAACTCAGTTAGTAGGGGTAAATAAAAAAGGCTGTGAAAAGGATTCACAGCCTTTTGGTTCATAAATTCAATTACAAAGCTATGGTCTTCGTTTTCTGAGCAAAGCCAGGGCGCCCAGGCCGAGTAAGAAGACAGTAGCTGGTTCGGGGATGGCCCTTACCTCAATGACGAAGTCCTGGTAGTCCTGGTCCCAGCCATCGGAAGGCAGGTCTTCCCAGAACAGTGTCCAGACCGTTTCCTCAACCCCGAGCCCCTCGATAAGGTAAGTGATGAGGTGGTCCGAACCACCATCACCGTTGTTGAGAGAATTTTTGGACCACCACAGGTGTTCTCCGCCGTTGATGGGATTAGTGCCCCAGAGGAAATCTCCGAATATTTCAATTTCAACCGGGCCATTACCAACGTCGACATCAGTGAGTAGTTCGGTATAATTGGGTTCCAAGCCACCCAGATTCCAGCCAAATGATTGGTCGTATGCGGCATACTTGGCTTCGGCGGTGACTATCGCGTAACCATCGGTCCAGATTTGGTCTACATTGAATTGGTCTCCGGTGACGACGTGAATAGTTTCATCTTCCTCGTCGATGTCGTAAACGCGATAGGCCCAAATCGTACTATCGGAACTGCGGTAATTGAGACCATCAACTACGAAGTCTGTTCCCGGGCTGTAAATCTCGCCCAGGATTTCGGCGTGGCTCGGCTCTTCGGGGTTAAAGCCGGGGTACTTGACCTCAGTGTAATCATAGCCCGGGTCAGCGAAGGTGGGGACGGCCCCCACGGCAACTACTACCGCCATCAACAGAACAATCAACCTTCTCCCTCTAGTCACTACTCTCCTCATTCTTCTAAATTTTGCACAGCACCAGCTACGGCTTTATATAGCGTTTACAACGCCTACTATGACTGCGCACGGCACAGGCACCGCACTGCTTGTGCAAGCAACAACTATAATCTCTCTGAAAGGGATAAAAAGGTTAGCTTAAGGGGTGCGTGAACCTTCTCACCCTCTCCTTCCTAATAGACAATTGTATATCGGACGGTCCGGTAATGTCAATAAAAAAGTTGGAAAAAGGTTAAAATTTTTTATTTTTTCGTTAAGATGGGTAGGTTATAACGAAAATTCCGATTTTAGGGCCAAAAATCGCCATTGTTTTTTTTGTGGTTTTGCGAGCGAATTTGGGCTCAGAGCTGCTTTTTTGGCCCTAAAATTGGGTCATTTTTCCCCTCGTTTTGGGATTGGCAAGCCGAGTTCTGCAAGGACCTTTTTCATATCCTCCCAGACCCTTTTTCGGTTTTCCTGTGAATAGTTCCGCAGAAGATAGGCGGTGTGATACGTTGCCATAAGTTTTATAGGTGGTCTGCCGAGGCCGGCGTAGTACTCGTGAAACTGGCCTCGCAACTGGCCAATCGATTTGTTTGTGTTCAGCAAGGTCCTGGCGGCGTGGGCACCGAGGGCTACAATGATATCAGGATTTATCACCTCGATTTGTCTTTGAAGGTATGGCAGACAACTTATTATCTCGTCTGGTCGAGGGTCGCGATTTTCCGGTGGTCGGCACTTGAGGATATTTCCTATAAAGACATCGGAGCGTTTGAGTCCGCAGGCGTCGATTACTTTATCCAATAGTTGTCCGGCCCTTCCGACGAAGGGCCGTCCCTGGGCATCTTCGTCGGCGCCGGGTCCCTCGCCAATAAAGAAAATGCGTGCGTTCGGGTTGCCCTCGCCTGGTACCGGATTAGTTCGCAGCGAGCCCAAACCGCATTTGCGGCATTGGCTAACTTCATCGGCGATTTTTTCAAGCTCAATTTTCTTATCGTGAGCCACTTTATCAGCTCCTATTTGTTCCTGCATAACAGTTGGGTTCCTGACTGCAAAGCCGTCGGTAAAAAAACTGTCCATCTCGAAATGCTGACGAATAGCTTTTTCCAGGTTCGCGTCTTCCATCAACTTAATCCCGCAAATGAACTAAGGACTTCCAACAAAATCGTTTTCCAGGCGTCGCTGTAATTCTGAGCGAAGCAGAGAGACCCTTCGCTGCGCTAAGGGTGACAGATATAGTTTTTCTACGGCAAAAGACCCCTAGTAAATACGGCCTCGACGACCTTGCTGACAGCCGTATCCATCGCGGCTTCCCGCATAGTAATGCCTTTTTCCGCGGCAAAATCATAAACTTCATTGAATCGCTGGGTCATCCTCTTAGACAGCCTTTGCTCGACCTTGTCAAGAGTCATTTGTTCGCGCTGGGTTTCCTGCGTATATTCGAGGTAAGAGACAAAGACGCCTCCTGCGTTACACAAGATGTCCGGAATTACCAGGATGTCCCGTTTGTTCAAGATTTCATCCGCCTGGGGGGTTGTAGGGGCATTTGCGCCTTCAGCAATGACTCCGGCATTTATCTTTTCGGCGTTTTCGGCGGTTATCTGTGAGCCGGCAGCAGCGGGTATTAGTATGTCGCAGTCTGTTTCAAAGATACTGTCTTTATCGAGCTGCGTTGCTTTTTTAAATCCCTTGACGCCGCCGGTGGCCTGTGAATGCTGCAAAAGGGCCTCGATATCCAAACCATCAGGGTTTGCTATTGTGCCTGAGAGGTCAGCGATTGCGAGTACTTTTGCCTGGCGTTTTGCGAGCTCGGCAGCGGCGGCTGAGCCTACATTGCCAAAGCCCTGGATGGCAACGCGCATTTTACTGATGTCGGTGCCGAGTTTTTCACACATCGCCAGGATGGTGTAAACTACGCCTTTGCCGGTTGCCTGGCGTCTTCCGAGGATTCCTCCGAGGATTACGGGTTTTCCTGTTACGAAGCAGCCCTTAGTTATGGATGTGCCCTCGGAATATGATATGCAGTCGCGAATATGGCCCATATCTGCTTCATTGGTGCCCATATCCGGTGCGGGGATATAGATTTCCGGCCCGATATGGCGTATTGCTCCGCGGGTGAATGAGCGGATAATAACTTCTTTAGCGCCAGGTGACGATGAGGCAGGGTCAAAACGGATTCCGGATTTTCCGCCGCCGAAAGGCACACCGATAAGCGATGTTTTCCAGGTCATCTCCATCGCCAGTCCTGTGATATCATCGAGAGTGACGTCCTGGGTCATCCTTACGCCGCCCTTTGCGGGGCCAAGGGCGTCATTGTGCCTGACAACAAAGGTCTTGACGTTGACCACTTTGCCTGTTGGTAGTGTAGGGTTGATGTTTATTTCAATTTTTTCCCTGGGTTCCGCAAGTTTTTGACGGATTGGTTCATCGAGATTAAGTCTCTTTGCCGTCAGCTCGAAATTATGGAGTGACGTCTGCAATATGCTATCTTTTGACCGCTTCATTTTTACCTATGCACTTGAATTGCTTGACCGTTTAAGCTGTTCGGTTGCCGGAGTTGTTGGACGATTTTAGTTTATATCCACATCTTTTTCCGTTTCAGTGAATTGTAATGCTATTTAACGAATTGTAATGGTATCTTTAGAGTTACGCAATAAAAAAGGACGCTTGTCAATAACAAACAAGTGCCCTTGTTGGGAGCTGCGAACCTGGCAAATTTAGCTGTCAAGGATTCTCTCGACCTTACCTTTATCCACATCCATTATGTGCGGAATTCCACTGATGTCCGCCGCTTCATGTGTCAGGGCCGCTATGTCATCCCTGGCTATATGTTCGAGGGCGAACTTTCGGCTACCGGCCATGAGCTGGCGCAAGCCCTGTGCGAGTCGCTCGTAATAGGTGTAAAGCCCCAGGGCTCCGGTAGGTAGCTTTTCGAATTCTTTGTTCCCCAGTTCCTTGCGGAGCATGCTTGAGGTCACGAAGATTTCGTCCTTTGAATTTCCGAATCGCTCGATGTACACTGGGATTCGATTCTCATCGATGGCTTTGCCTATTGTTTTACCTACCATTGCTGCTGCGATAGGCGCCCGTGCCATACCGATCATTTTGACGAATGGTGCGCCTAAGGCAAGTCCTTTGAATATTTGGTCTTCGAGGACGAATCCTCCGGCTACTGCCAGTGCCGGCACATGTTCGTCTTTGTCTGCGAGTTGCCTGGCATACTGATACATAAGCGAGTGTAGTTCGACGGGAGGTACTCCCCACTCGTTCATCATTCTCCAGGGGCTCATTCCTGTTCCGCCGCCTGCTGAGTCGACAGTTAGAAGGTCGAGCTTGTATCTGGAGGCGAATAAGACGGCCCTGGCGAGGTCCGCCGGTCGGTAAGGACCTGTCTTTAGGGAAATATATCTGGCGCCGGCGTTTCGTAACTGCTCGATGCGTTTGGCAAATGATTGCTCTGTGACCATGCCTACCCTTGAATGCCGCTCGAATTCCTTGAATGCTCCTCTCTCAAATGCCTTGATAACGTCCGGGTCGGTCGGATTAGGAATCACCACATAGCCGCGTTCATATAACATTTTGGCTTTTTTAAGGTCCTTGATTTTCACTTCACCGCCGATGTCCTTTGCCCCCTGGCCCCACTTAAGTTCCACACATTCTACTCCGAGCTTTTCGATGGCGTATTCCTGAATCTTTAGGCGTGTATCCTCAACGTTCGCCTGCACAATGATGGCACCGTAACCGTCTCTCTGATAGTCTTTATAGAGCTTGACACGCCGTTTGAGGTCGGCCGTGTCCACCACCCGGCCGTTCTTGATGACAGCTTCGTTGTCCATTCCAACGACGTTTTCACCAATGGTGAGTCCGGTTCCTGCCAGAGCCGAGCCGATGGCCAGACCTTCCCAGTTGTTCTTGGCAATGTTCGTTGAACCGATGCCTGGTATGAGCCATGGATAGCGGAACTTTATTGTGTTATCGTGACCAAAGACGACTTCCAGATTGACAGCCGGGAAGATGGCTTTGTCGCTGTCGGCTTCGATGCCGTGGGCCCCAACAACAGTTCCCATAACGTTGAAGTGAGAATAATCGACGGGATAGGTTTTACTGGCTGCACTTGTGATGACCCCAAATGGCTGAGGATAGATGACCTCGTGGCCTCTGTAAGCAGACTTTCCGATTTCGCACATACCGATGCAGCCGTCCACAGAGGTCACGCACATACCTGAGGATGGCACAATGGAGCCTTCGGTTCTGTTCTTCGTCAGAGTTGCAGCCGAGGCGTTTATCTTCGAGAATGTTCCCAACATTGTATTTAGCTCCTTTCTTTATTGCTTGTTTTGTTTTTGTATTTCGCAGGCGACGCAAGGGTCCATATAGCACATCATATCGTCGAACTGCTCCTTTTCGAGGCATGGAGGTCTGAGGTTTTGACCGCTGCCGCAGATGGTTTTTTCCGGTTCGTTGAATGTGCATCGAAGCTGACAGGCCGGGCATACGTACATGCAGGCACCACATAGCCGGCAGACATCGGATTTGATATCAAACGGCGTGCCGATGCTCCGGTTCTCGCCGCGGCTGCGGAATCCGATGGCCTTGGCCATCATTTGCTCTTCACACATTCTTACACACAGGCCACAAAGTATGCAGTCCTCGTATTCCTGTTTGAAGCGTTGTTGACAGACTCCGTGTGCCGCGGCAAGGTCCTGAATGGTCTTTGATTGTGGACAGGAGGCGAGCAGCAGTTCCAGTATCATCCTGCGTGCGCGGATGACGCGCGACGACGCTGTTCTCACCTTGAGTCCTTCCTCGGCTGGGTAGGTGCACGAGGATACGAGACTGGCTTTTGGTCCTTCACCTATCTCTACGACGCAGAGCCGACAAGCACCATACGGTGAAAGTCCATCCAAGTGACAGAGGGTTGGGATTGGAATTCCCCAAAATTTAGCTGCTTCGAGCAGTGTGGTTCCTTCTTCGACCGAAACATTCAGTCCATTGATAGTGAGATTTACCATAAGGCGTTCCTTCAGTAGTGTCGGTTCGCGAAGCGCCCCTACACAACCTCTATAGCCTCGAACTTACAGGCGCTCCTGCAAGCTCCGCATTTAATACATTTGGTAGTATCGATAACATGACGTTGTTTTTTTTGTCCCGTAATCGCATCTTGCGTGCAGACTTTAACGCAGGCCTGGCATCCGGTGCAGTTTTCATTGATGGAGTAAGTGATGAGCTCTTTGCATACTCCTGCCTGGCAGTGTTTTTTTTCGATGTGCTGGATGTATTCATTGTGAAAGTATCGTAATGTGGAGAGGACAGGGTTTGGCGCGGTTTGTCCCAGTCCACACATCGTGGTGTCCTTTACGACGTGAGCGAGCTGCTCAAGCAGGTCCAACTGCTCAAGCGTTCCTTTGCCTTTTGAGATATCGTCGAGGATTTCGTACATTCTCTGTGTTCCCTTTCTGCAGGTGAAGCATTTTCCACAGGACTCATCCTTTAGGAAATTCATAAAGTACTTTGCGATGTCGACCATGCAGGTGTTTTCGTCCATAACAATCATGCCTCCGGAGCCCATGATGGAGCCTGCCTCGGTCAGGCTGTCATAATCGATGGGCAGGTCGAACCTTTCAGCAGGGATACATCCACCGGAAGGTCCTCCTGTCTGGACGGCTTTGATTTTCGCCTTTCCGACCGGTCCGCCGCCTATGTCATCGACTATTTCTTTGATGGTGATGCCCATAGGAACTTCGACAAGACCGGTATTTCGGATTTTACCTACGAGACTGAATATCTTTGTTCCGGAGTTGTTCTTTGTCCCAATCTTAGCAAACGCTTTAGCACCACCTTCGATAATGATGGGAATGTTGGCCCAGGTTTCGACGTTGTTGATGACCGTGGGCTTTGCGTTGATACCTTTCTGTACGGGAAATGGGGGTCGCTGTCGCGGCTCGGGTATTTTGCCCTCGATGGAACGTATCAGTGCGGTTTCCTCCCCGCAGACGAAAGCCCCTGCACCTTTGACGAGATTGATATCGAAGGAAAACCCGGTTCCGAGAATGTTCTCACCTAAAAGTCCGAGCTCGCGTGCCTGTTGGAGTGCGATGTTGAGGTGTTTGACGGCAAGCGGATATTCATTGCGGACATAAATGATACCTTCGGTTGCCCCTGTGGCGTAGGCACCGATGAGCATTCCCTCAATAACACTGTGTGGTATGCCTTCGAGTACGCTGCGGTCCATATATGCGCCCGGGTCACCCTCGTCGCCATTACAGACGAGGAATTTGCCGCGACCATTCGGCTGGTTGGCCAGCGCTTTCCACTTCAAACCTGTGGGAAAGCCGGCACCACCCCTGCCTTTGAGACCGCTGTTTTCGACTTCCTGGATGATTTGCTCTGGCTGCATGCTCAAGGACTTTGCCAGAGCTGAAAAGCCGCCGACGGTGAGATAGTCATCGATGGATGCGGGGTCAATCTGCCCGCTGTTTTGCAGCACTATTCTGGTCTGAAGAGCATAGAATGGTATTTCCGAGTATTGCTCGATGTATTTTTTGGTTTTTGGGTCGCGATACAGCAGTTCTTTGATGATTTTGCCGCTTATTACTGTCTTTTCCACGATTTCCTGTACTTCCTCCGGCGAGACGTGCTGGTATAGTATGCCCGATGGCAGGAAAGTGACGATAGGTCCTCGCTCGCAGAAGCCATGGCATCCGGTTGTTTTGACTGTGAGTTCGACTTTCATATCAATGCCGCGGTCTTTAATCTCCTTTCGGAATGCCTCGGCTACCTCGGCCGCTCCGCTGGCGAGACAGCCGGTCCCCGCGCAGACGAGAATAGTTTTCTTGATGCCGGCTTTCGCCTTGTTGGCTTCTTGGCGTTGTTTTTCAAGGTCTTGCACATTGCTAAGGCGCATCAACTGCTACCTCACTTTCCTGTCTTGTTAGAGTTCGTTTCATTGCAGTCAGTGCCGACTATTTCTTGGTTTGCCGCATCAGTGGTGTTGAGGTCATGCCTGGACGGTGTCGTTCTTTTTTTGGTGTACCTGGAAAGGATGGATTGGACTTTCTGGGGCGACACACAGCCATGCACTTTGCCGTCCACAACGACAATAGGTCCGAGAGCGCAGGCCCCGAGGCAGTTGACCGTCTCGAGCGTAAATTGTCCGTCCGGTGTATTTTTTCCGGTGCTGATTCCCAGTTGCCGCTCGAACTCTTCGACAATCGTGGGTGCACCTCGGACATGGCAGGCGGTGCCGAGGCAGACGGAGATGAGATGTTTTCCTCGTGGTTTCAAGCTGAACGAACGGTAGAAGGTGGCGAGACCGTATAGGTCGGCCAGAGAGCAGTGTGTTTTATCTGCTACCATTCTAAGGGCTTCTTCAGGAAGATAGCCATACTCGGCCTGGATATCTTCAAGGATGGCGATAAGTCCGCCCCAGTTCTCGTTATGCTTGTCTATGATTCTCAGAATATTCTTAGAATCTATACATTCCAGTGACGTAGTAACAGTGTTTGCTGTCACTTAAATGGTCTCCATAAGAATAATTTATTTAGGATTTCAGTTTTTTTTATGATAGGCGATTGTAAGTTTTTTTGGCGGGTATGCAATAAAAAAGGCGTCTGTTTTTTATCACAGAGGCCTTTTGCAGAATTTGTGTTCTATGGATGCTTTTCACACAAGGCCTTGTGCGAGCATTGCATTTGCGACTTTGATAAAGCCGGCGATATTTGCGCCGGCGACGAAGTTGCCCGGGCAGTCGTACTCCTGGGCAGCCTGGCTGATATTTTTGTAGATTGTTGTCATAATGTTTTTCAACTCGGTATCGGCTTTCTCGAATGTCCAGAAAACCCTCTGGCTGTTTTGTGCCATTTCCAGCCCGGAAACGGCTACGCCGCCGGCGTTGGCGGCTTTGCCTGGAACGAAGAGCATGTTATTGCTATGGAATACGTCGACAGCTTGCGGGGTGCAAGGCATATTGGCGCCTTCGGCGACGGCGATGCAGCCATTCTTGGCCAGAGCTTCGGCAGCGTGCCGGTCAAGCTCGTTTTCCGTTGCACAGGGCAGGGCGACGTCGCATTTGACGTTCCAGATACCGCTACAACCTTCGGTGTATCTGGCGTTTTTATGGATTGAAACGTATTCCTTTATACGTTTTCTCTCAACCAGCTTGGTTTGTTTGACGGTGTCCAGATTAACGCCGTCAGGGTCGTAGATAAAGCCGTTGGAGTCGCTGAGTGTGATGACCTTGCCGCCAAGCTGCTGGACTTTCTGGGTGGCAAAGATAGCGACATTTCCGGAGCCGGATATACTGACGGTTAAGCCATCAAAGCTCTTTGCGTTGTCTTTTAATAGCTCGTCCATTATGTAGATAAGACCGTATCCTGTGGCCTCAGTTCTGACCAGCGAGCCTCCCCATTCAAGTCCTTTTCCGGTAAGAACGCCTTCGAAAGCGTTCTTGATGCGTTTGTATTGTCCGAACATAAATCCCATTTCTCGTCCGCCGACTCCGATATCGCCTGCTGGGACGTCTGTGTCTGGTCCGATGTGACGGTAAAGCTCTGTCATAAAGCTTTGGCAGAATCGCATCACCTCGCTGTCGCTTTTTCCCTTTGGGTCGAAGTCAGTTCCGCCTTTTGCGCCGCCCATTTGTAGGCCGGTCAGTGAATTCTTGAATATCTGTTCGAAGCCCAAAAACTTGATGATGCCAAGATAAACGCTTGGGTGGAAGCGGATACCGCCTTTATAAGGGCCGAGTGCGCTGTTGAACTCGACGCGAAAGCCACGGTTTATGTGAATTTCGCCGTTATCATCCTGCCAGGGGACGCGGAAGATTAATTGCCTTTCCGGTTCGACCAGTCGCTCAAGAATCTTAGCCTTGAGGTACTGCGGATGCTTATTGAGCACCGGGCCCAAACAATCCAGCACTTCTTTGACCGCCTGGTGGAATTCCGGCTCGCCTGGATTACGGCTCAGGACCTGTTCGTAAACAGCCTGGGTAACAGGATTTGTTACCACAACGGTCTGGGTAACAGTGTTTGTTGCCATTTGGGCACCCTCCCTTAAAAATTGAAGTTTTTGTTTTCCGGGACTAATAATAAGTAAGACTAATAACGGAACTATATAATTGCCTTGAAGGTTGCAAGAAGATATAGTAATATATTAAAATATACTACGTTCGAGTGTATAATGCAAAAGATTAATAATAATACAATTTATCAGGACGGCTTATAATGCATATAGAGACGCTAAAGATATTCTGCGAATTGGCTGAGTTACTGAGCTTCTCCAAAACCGCGGAAAAACACTTTCTAAGCCAATCGGCGGTTTCCCAGCAGCTTGCGCAACTGGAACTTACTCACAAGTGCCAGCTAATCAACCGGAAGAAAAGACCTATTGAACTTACAAAAGAAGGCGAGTTACTCTACAAGGCCGCCAAGGATATGCTTGAGAGGTATGAGCAACTAAAAAGTGAATTGAATTCTCTGAAGGCGTCGGGCGGTGTCAGAATAAACGTTGCGGCAATTTACAGTATCGGTATGCACACTCTGCCGGGCTACGTTAAAAAATTTATGGTCAACTACCCGAATGTTAATGTCCATATTGAATATTCAGACGCCAGCAGGATTTATGAATCGGTTTTGGCCGGCGATATCGATATTGGCCTTGTGGCAGTGCCGAAAAGAGACAAGAGACTGGATGTGTACGACTTTGAAGATGAGCCGCTGGTCTTGGTGTGCAGTCCGAGACATGCTCTGGCAAACGAGTCGCAGATAGATATTCATAAAGTGCAATTTGAAAGGTTCATTGGCTTTGAGAAAGACGTCCCTACGCGTATCTGGATAGACAATATTTTACAGCGTTATAATATAGTTGTGCGGCCGGTGATGGAATTCGATAACATCGAAACCGTCAAACGGGCGGTGGAGATAAACTCAGGGATAAGCATATTGCCCCAGACGGCAATAATTCAGGAAGTCAACGACGGGACAATAAAATCGATAGCTTTTTCGGATGAAAATTTTTTCAGGCCTACCGGCATAATCGTTCGCAAGAATAAGATTTTAAGCCAGGCCGGCAGATACATTATCGAACTGCTTCGGAAAAAGGCTCGATAAAAAATAGCGGGTAGCCCTTCGGCAAGCTCAGGGTAAACGTTTAGCGGATAGCAGACAGGAAGTTGGATTGCGAATTGTGTGAGATGAAATACGAGGTACGAAAATATAAAATATTATGTTAATTAAAGCTGTAATATTTGACTTGGATGGGACAATAACTGAGCCTTACTTTGACTTTGACGCCATTCGTGAAGAAATGGGATTAGAGAGATATTCGGGGCCGGTATTGGAGTCGATGGAGGGAATGAGCCCGCAGCGGCGCCGGCGTGCCGAGGGAATACTGCATTTTCACGAACAGCGGGCGGTAACAGAATCCAGGCTCAACGCCGGTGCTAAACGGACACTGTCGGCACTTCGCAAAATGGGTATCCATATCGGGATATTGACGCGTAACAAGCGAAGCAATGCCCTTGCTATCGGCCAAAAGCACGGTTTGAAATTCGACGCTATTGTTGATAGAGAGGACGGCCCGGTCAAACCCGACGCCTTCGGCGTTCTGCAAATATGCAGACAGTTCGGGGTAAGCCCGCAAGAGGCGCTTGTGGTGGGTGATTATCTTTTCGATTTACTCTGCGCAAAAGCCGCAGGCGCCGTTTCGGTGCTGCTGGCAAATCATAACAGGGCCGGTGAGTTTGCCGAGCATGCGGATTTTACTATTGAAACAATCGACCAGATACTTGAAATTATCGAAAAGAAGAAGGATTAACCGCGGAGAGCGCAGAGACAATAGAATTAAAAAGACAAAAATATAACCCAGGGAACTCTGTGGCAAAAAATGAAAAACAACCAATGAATGAAAAAACAGTAATGAAAGTTTTGCTCATTTTGTTGAGCACGGTTGGGATTTGCTGGGCTGGTGGGTGCGCAGAAAGTTTGGCTACGCGCCAGCTGAAAAAGGCAGATGCTAATTCGGTCGAGACGATATTAAAACGATTGAACCAGAGGGTCGCAGAACTTGAATCCTACCAGGGACAAATTGAATATTTATTCAGCCAGCCGCTGTTAGAATCGCAGACGCTGCGGAAAGGTGTTTTGTATTATACAAAATGCAACGAAAAATCAAAACTGAGGATAAATTTTAAGACACTTAAGCAGGATGATGAAAAAGAACAAAAATATGTCGAGCAGTATATCTTCGACGGCATCTGGCTTACGCACATCGACTACCAAATCAAAGCGGTTAAGCGTTATCAGTTAGCTGAGCCAAACGAGGCGGTGGATGCCTTTGAATTGGTCCGTGAGAATTTTCCCATAATCGGTTTTAGTGAGACAGAGGACCTCAAAAAGGAGTTTGAAATAAAGCTGGTTGAGCAGCAGGGGAAGAAGGCGGCGGTTATTGGCCTGCATTTGAAGGTAAAGCCGGGTTCGATTTATAAAGATGATTATACTTTGATTGATTTTTGGATTGATAAGAAACTCAGTCTGCCGGCAAAAATAATCGCGGTGTCGGTCGAAGAGGATGTTTATGAAATAAAATTGGTCAAGCCGAAGGTCAATAAAAGAATAGATAAAAAGGTTTTTGAGTTTAAGATTCCTGAAGGCTTCGGTAAGCCGGAAATAATTCCGTCAAAGAAAACCAGAAAGGAAAGCCACAGATGAACACAGATTGACACAGGTTAAATAAAAATAAAAAGAAGGAAAGCACAGAGGCCACAGAGGGCCGCAGAGGAAAAATTAAGATGGAAATAATTGACTGTCCCGAATGACTCCTTGAGGAAATGGAATGGAAGACTCAGAGATAATATTCTCGCATTGGACCCGATGGACCGAGCGCACGTTATTGAAGGGTATCCACTCTCCAGGGGTGTATCTGTTGGCTCATTTTGATGTCGAACCCGCTGGACAGGCAAACCCGCGGGCAAAGCAGATCGTTTACATTGGTGAAACCTGCAAAAATTTGATGAGGCGCTGGCGACAATTTAATCGCTCCGCCTTTGAGGGCAAGTTCGGGCACAGTGGCGGCAGAACCTATCGGCGGGTATTTGATGACCAGGGCGACAATCTTTATGTTGCCGCGTTTGCAGTAGAGGGATTGGATGAGCAAATCCGCTCATTGTTCATTCGCTATGTTGAGCGCAAGTTGATTTGGGACTTTGCCAGAAACTGGGGTGCAGCGCCAAGGTGCAATCGCAAATGAAAGAAATGGGGGACAGTTAGCTGATTAATTATTTGATAGATTCCCGCTTGCGCGGGAATGACAAAGGACGTAACAAAATAGAAAGGGTTGAAGATGGCGAAGGGAATAGTTGTTTATTATTCAAGAACGGGTAATACGAAAGAGATGGCGGAGATAATAGCGGCGGCGATGAACGAAGCTGATTTGGCGACCGAGTGCAAATCGGTTGATAAAGTAAAGGCGGAAGATTTGCTTAGCTTTGATGCGATAGTAGTCGGCTCGCCGACTTACTACGGGCAAATGGCAGGGCCGATTAAGCAGCTTTTTGATGAGACTGTAGCTTTTCACGGCAAATTAGATGGCAAGGTAGGAGCGGCATTTTCCAGTGCGGCGAATATCGGTGGGGGCAATGAAACCACGATTATGGGCATAATAGAAGGAATGCTCATAGCCGGTTTAGTGGTTCAGGGCGACTCGCAGGGCGACCACTATGGGCCGGTCTCGGTCGGCAAGCCCGATGAAAGAGTCAGGAAGCAGTGCGAGCGCAGAGGCCAAAGAATTGCTGAACTGACCAAAAAACTTTTCCAGTAGCGGGCAGAGACAAAAATAAATCAAGCTCAATTGGTGCGTGATACCAATCATAAGAAATATTTGCGCTTGATAGACGTTAAGAGGTTGTCCCAAGAACTTACCACTGCCTTACGGTCGTGGCTCAGTTACAATGGTGCGGCGCATTTAATTTATAGGTTCGGCGGGATAAGTGTTTTATTTATAGTAACATAGGGCAATTTATTATTCTAAGTTTTTTGCTTTGCCCGAGGATAAAGTCCTCGAAGGAACTCAGTTCCGGAACAAAGCGGGAAGCTCGGCTAAGGGTGGAACTTCAGCTTTCGCCTCAGGATAACAGCAGAAGCAGCTTGATTTGAGAAAAAAAATATTGGTTTTTTATTGCAAAAAAGGCATTTTTCTTTGACAAAATAATTGTGGGCCGTTAAGTTTCTATCGATTTTAACCCAGAAACGGGAGGATTACTCAATGCAACAGTACGAAGACCTTAAAGTGTTGGTTGCTGAAATCGAAGCTGATGTCAACAAGGCCGAGGGTGGAAATAAGGCAGCAGGGACGCGAGTCCGCAAACAAATGCAGAAAATCAAACAGGCTTCTCAGGCCGTCCGTAACGCCATTCTTGAAATCAGGTCGGCGCAGTAGATAAGCACAAGTATTTTAGAGATATCAGTTGCTGCGCGTATTTTTGGTGGGACTTGCACTGGCTAACTGGCTTGCCCTGTTGGCCCCGTTAGAAATGGCAGTTCTAACGGGGCTAATAGTGGTGGCTTGCCAAGGTGGGCCGGGTGTAGGTACTTCGAATGCGCAGGACGTTCTTGTATTGAGGTCGATAATGCCGCCGCCATTACTGTTTGATTTATCGCAAATAGACCTGACAAAAGAGCCTGCCTTCGATAAAGAAGCGATTGGCAAAGTAAATCCTCAGCGCTTTGAGATGCAACATCTCGATGGAGTCCTTTGGTATGATAAAAAAAAATATCTGATTCTGGGCTATAAGGATGTAACGGAAGACGAGTTCTGGGTTCGTGGGCACATTCCAGGTCGTCCGTTGATGCCGGCTGTAATAATGGTAGAGTCCGCGGCTCAGCTCTCGAGCTTTTTTGTAAAGCAGATTTACGAAGTAAGGGGCTTTATTGGCTTTGCCGGTATAGATTCGGCGAAGTTCCGTTCCATCGTCGAGCCGGGACAAAGACTATACCTGCTCGGCCATATCACAAAATTCAAGCGGAGAAAATACATCACCATTGTCCAGGGGGTTGTTGACGATACTTTGGTATTTGAAGCGGTCGTATCCGGTTTGAACGTTTAGTCCAGGCAGCCCCGAGTAGAGAGTCAAATATCGAATTTCGAACGCGTTGAGTCTATTTAAGTGCAGAAAGATACAGCCTGGAGTACTTATAAAATGCCAACAAAAGATAACATTTCAGGACAGGTTTTTTAACGTCTTTTTCTCAACATCACTGCACCCAAGCTAAGTAAAACAAGACTTGGATTTGAGCCTTTAGTTTTTTCCAATTCTTTCAATCTAACGCTCTATCCATCTTGTTTCTGGTTTTTCGCTTAACAGTTTCTAACATATTAAGGTACTGCCTGCTTTCATAATCGACACTAACATAAGGTCCATCACTCAACTTACCCGCTCTTAAAGTCAATGAGTACAAATATGGATGAATTGATTCAGATTGTTAATATGCAAAGCGGCACAGAAGCCGAGCGTCTCAAGGAATTGCGCAGGTTGGCTTTGGAAGTAGGCGCAAGTCATCTAAGTGTAACCGGTAATCGGACTGCAAATGAATGGGAATTAGTTTTTAACATTCGGACTGCGTTACAAACGGCGTCAATGCTTGATGCTTGCAAGGCTGCAACAAAGGCTTGGATTGTAGCTCTATTTGCTGCGTTAGCATCAATGCTTAGTGCTATTGCAGCATGGGCAGCGATTTTGAAGTCGCTGGAATATCGCTAACAGGTAAACACGGAAACGAAATAGGAAAGTTGAGCATTAGAGCATTGGACCGCATTTGAGCATTTGTTTGCCTTACCTGTACTGCTCCCTGTTCCGATGCTCAAATGCTCTATTTTTTGCCCCTGCAAAAAATAGCCCCAAGGGGATTCGAACCCCTGTTGCCGGGTTGAAAACCCGGTGTCCTAGTCCTACCTAGACGATGGGGCCGACCGAAATTTACTCCATAGTAATTGCTTCGACAGGACAAGTGTCAACGCAAACCCCGCAATCGACGCAGGTTTCGACATCGACCACTGCCTTGTCCTTAACCATGCTGATAGCCTCGCTCGGGCAATCTTCTACGCAGGATTCACAACCGGTGCATTTTTCGTCATCTACTTTAGCCGGCATTTACGTAACCCTTTCAAAAAACCCCAAATTTACCAGTAAGAAACGAGATGTTACAAAATTACGATGATATTACAACACAAATTTTGGGAAATTTGAATGGTAATCAGGGACTGTCAACAGCTTTGTTTAGTCTTTGCTGGTGGCTGGTTGTTTCTTCGAATTGTCGGTGGTCGTTTGATTTGTCGGTTGCTGTGGTTGCGGCCTTGCGGCGCCTAATGCAATTGCCATATCACGAACGAGCTTGCTTGTGTCATATTTGGCTGTCCAGTCCAGAACCTTAGCGAAGCTGGAGCCCTGGTCCTTAGTCAGCAGAAAAGTGGTCATTAAACGAGTCGGCCAGTGAGTATGGTTCAAATTTTGTGCCAACACACCTGTCATCTCGTAGTCGAGTGGTAAAGAAATCATCGCAGCCATAGTGTGCACTTTGACAGTCCAATCATCGTCTTTGAGGTTATGCAGCAGTGCGGATTTCAATAAATCCGGCATCCAGTCAGCATACATAAATTTATAAAGTGGCTCACGATTTGCCATTGCATGCTGCTCCATCAAAAGGCCGGCAAAAAGCTGGGCGGTTTTGATTTTCTGTCCTTGCCGTCCCTTCGTGAGTGAGGTAAATCGGTTTTGTAGGAATTTTCCGGTAAGTTTGATGCCCGGACGTTTTACGGCCACCCTGGTCGGTTTTATAGTTGGGAGCCTGTTGGCTGGGCCCTGGTCAGTGATTACAGGGTCGAGATAAACGGTGAATTCTATATCCAGAAAAGCCTGGGGATGAGTGAGCAATATTTTTCTGAGTTTTGTTGTAACAAGGCGCAGAGGGATAAGGATGCTGCGGCCGGGCTTGATAGGCGAAGGCGGCCGAATCCTGACAGATACGAGGTTCGGTATCTTTTTATTGATATCACCTGTAATGTCGGCGTCAATTCTGATGTTGCCTTTAAACAAGCCATCATCAGAGATGACAAGCGGTTCAGGAGAATTGTTTTTTATTGCGACAGAGGCGCCGAAGTCTGTTCCGTAGGAAAACTTACTGCCTCGTACATTAAGCTGAATAGAGATTATGTTTTCCGGCCTAAGGAACGCCGGGACGACTGCCTGTCCAAAACTGTTTCTTAATGCCGTCGAGATGATATCGGGGTTAATCGGCTGGATATACTCGGCGCCGTACTCGGCCATTATCTCTTTAGCGCGTTCGGCCTCCAGTGAGCCTGGGTCCGAGGCGATTAAGGACCTTAGAGTCTCCGTTGCCAGACTCTGCTGTTGTTTGGCCAGTTGAATCTGCGCCTTCGCTAAATCGGCGATTTGGTTTTGCTCATAATTATCGATAAGCGACTTTGCCCAATCGGTCTGGCCATTCATCACAAGCGAATAAGCCAAGATAGCAGCGGCCGTCGGGGAATTGGGTTCGGTTGAATAAGCCTTATTAGCCCAATCAAGCGCCTTGTTTGCATCTGGTAGTGCAAAACAATAGAACCACGCCAATTGTTCGTAGTTTATAGTTTGTGTTTCATAGTCTATGAGCTCAAGTGCTTTTTCTTCAGCGGCCTTTAATATCCGAACGGCCTGTTTGGCATCGCCGATTTTTGCCGCTGCTTTGCCTGCAATAGCTTCGAGAATCAGGTCGAAACGGCCGCTTTGCCGGAACTGGGAGGCAATCTTCAGGCATGTGTGCTGACTTCGCCTGGTATTATAGCTGGTAATCGCCCAGGGAAGATAGATGTGAGGTGGCAAAGGCTGGGACGGGTAAAGATAGCTGAACAAATCAGCACAGTATCCATAGGCATCCGGGGCGGTCTCGTAAAGTTGCAGCTGCTCGGCGTATTGTGCGAAGGCCAAGGCGGCTTCGATATCCGACGGATTTTCGCCTAATGCTAATCTTAGCTGTTTGAGATAAATGGCAGGTTCCATCTGTTCTGGCGCAAGCTCAGCCAGTTTTGCAAAGGCCAGCTTATTGTATTTATTATTGTTATAAGCGTGCATAAGGTAAGATTGAGTGGCTTCGGTGTCGGCCTTTTCAGCCATCAATAGGCCAAGCAAGGTAGCCAATTCAGAATCCAGACCAGCATTTTTGCCACCCAGATTCTGTAACAGTCTGCCAAGGAGCTGCTCTCGCTGCTCACGGGAGTTCAACTGCTCGAGCAGATACCGAACCGCTTTTCCCACCACCTCAAGGTCGGTGGATTCATCTACATAATTCATAAGCAGTTGATACACCAGCTCGGAATTATCCCGGTCGGAGTGTTGACAGGCAAGTTTAATCATATCGGTCAGGACATAGCTGGCCCTGCTGTCCAGATTCGTCGTGGCAGTCAAAAAGATAATTGCCTGTTCGACCTTGGGTCCACTAACATCTTCGGAGTTAGCTAACTCGTAAGCTATTTCATAAAATCTCTGGCCAACATAGGGTGAAAACAGCAGGTCGGAATCCGAGGGTCTTTGAGCCCAGGCAGGGGTACAAGCGCACAAGAGCATAAGCGCACAAGAGAATAAGAACACAGGATACTCGTGCCTTATGCATTTATAACTGCTCTTGAGCATTTATACTCTCCAGCAGACCTACAGCCGTTAGTAATTCGGCGTAGGATAGAGTCCCACCCTACGCGATGGCTGTGGTCTTTAGTATTTGGTCGCCCTATACTATACTATTGACTATTCACAAAAACTGTTCGCTAAATAATATTTCGGGGCAATTACGCCGTTTGCTTAAATAATTGTCAATTGTCAATCCGCCTGTTGCCGGTCAGCAGGGAGAGCATCTCGATATGTAACAATTTTGCCGTCAGCAGGTACACCGCCGCTGCTGCAGGGACAACCGCAGCAATCCTTAAGATATCAGACAAGAAGCCATCCGGTAAATTCCGACAGAGGTACAGTAGTGCGGCCCCGACGGCTCCCATCAAAATCGTGGCGGCAACCGTTTTCATTATTGCTATAGCCATCCCCTGCAACGTCGCCCCTCCGAGCCGCCGTCGAAGGGCCATAACAAGAATCGCAACCTGCAAATAGGAACACAGTGCCGTTGAACAGGCCAATCCACCCGTCCCCCAAACCCAAATCAGAGTCAAATTCAATATAATATTGGCGCAAACAGCTATCAGTGCGCTTCGCATCGGTGTTTTAGAGTCCTGCATAGAATAGAACGCCCTTGTTATAATTTGCTGGATGAAGAATCCACTCAGTCCCAAAGCATAAAATAATAGTGTCGTTGTAGCTGCTTTGGTATCGTCGGCGGTGAATTTGCCGTGCTCAAAGGCCGCCGAAACCAGAGGCCTGGCCACCAGAAACAGTCCGACAGTCGCAGGGACAGCAATGAATACAGCGCCTTGGATTGCCTTAGAGATTGTTTTTTTTAGTGCTTCAAAATCCTTTTTGGCCGCGTCCGAGCTCATTACCGGGAAGATTGCGGTGGCGAGTGATATACCAAAAACTCCGAGGGGTAATTGATACAGCCGTTGAGCGACATTAAGATGTGAGACACAGCCACGGCGTAAAGGATACGTTATCTGATTGCCCAAGAACAAGAACACGTCCCCCTTTTCCACTGAACTTGAAAACCACCAGGCAATAAGGTCGTCCGCTAAAGTGTTTATCTGTGTTACCGTCAGGCCCAATATCATTGGTCCCATCATAATAAGGATTTTTCTGAAGGCATCGGAATGGACTTGCCAGGCGGGCCTGATTGAAACGCCGCTGGCGCGCAGAGGCGGAATCTGCATAGTTATCTGTACCAGCCCTGCAATCAAGACGGCGACGGCCACCGCAAAAAGCTGTTGCTTAGCCTCAATTTCAAAAAGTGAGCCGGTTACTATAACGGTGCCGATGATAAAGATGTTCAGTACAATTGGGGCGGCGGCTGGGCAGGCAAAATGTCTGTGAACATTAAGAATTCCGGCTAATATCGCCACCATACAGACCAGCAGCATATAGGGCAGCATAATGGAGGTCAGAGACAAAATCAGTATGGTCTCAGAATTGGATGCGAACAGTTTGTAATAAGCCCAGATGGCGGTCCAGCCGAGCAATATCAGCGCCGCCAGCAGGACAAACAAGACAGTTACTGTGGTGTTGACGAGCTGTTTTGCCTGCTCTTTATCCTTGTGGAGCTGGTGGCTGTAGACGGGGATAAATGAGGCTGAGGCGGCTCCTTCACCAAATAGCCTTCTGCTAAGATTTGGGATTTTGAATGCTATAAACCAGGCGTCCAGTAGGGTTCCGGCGCCGAAGAAATAACAGTAGCAGATATCACGTATTAAGCCGAACACTCTTGAAAGCGCTGTAAGGGAAGCAATCTGTCTAAAGCCCTTTATCATTAGCTCGTATCTGATGTTACGTATTTTGTATTTCGCGGGTTCGTGATTGGATTGATGATTCGCTATTCACGCTTTGCGAGATACGCTTCTGGTCCTTTTATTTGAATGATTTTGGCGCGACGGTGAAAGGCCAGCGTCGCCCGAGATTATTTAAGAGTCCGACAGAAGCCATATTAACCAGCAGGCTCGAACCGCCGTAACTTACCAACGGCAATGTCAGGCCGGTGATGGGCATCAGGCCCAGCGTCATACTCACATTAACGATAATCTCAACCGCGAACATTGCCACAATACCGACGGCCAGCAATCTGGCGAATGGGTCTGTATTGTGCCATGCGATTTCCAATCCACAAGCAATAATAATCACATAAAGGCCGAGCAGTGTCAGGCACCCCAAAAATCCCCATTGATGTGCGATGACGGCGAATATGAAATCATTGTGCTTTGCGGGCAGAAAGTTGTATTTGATAAATGGCCCCTGGCGAAATCCGTAACCTTTGATTCCACCGGAGGCAACCGCAAATTTCGAACGGACCAGATGATAGCCCCAGTCGTCCTTCCATTGCTTTGCACTGAATTTTCTGCCCACAAGAATCCTGCCGAGGGCCGGGTGTTGCTCAGCTTTTTGACGGACCCAGTCATTTTGCAGCAGGACACTGCTTATTCTGGTCCGCTGATAAGGTTTCATCTCGTGCCACAGCAGCGGACTGACCACTAATGTAATAAGTAGTATGAGCATCAAATGCCTGACCTTTGCGCCCGCGACGAACAGCATCGTGAACAGAATCGGCATCATTAACATCGCGGTACCCAAATCCGGCTCGGCAAGGATTAGAACCATTGGCAGAAGCGTTAGAATAAAAGGCCCGATAAGAGCCCTGAAATTACGGTAGTTGCTGCGGTACCTGAGGTACCACGCAAGGGCGAGGATGTAAGTTAGTTTGCAAAGTTCCGATGGCTGGAGCTGTAAATATGTTGTACGTGTTCCGATTCTCAGCCATCGGCGGGTGTAGTTAATGACAGGTACGAAGGGGACATCTACGAGCTTATCGAGCAATAACAAGCCCAAGAGCAGCAGCACAAAGGCATAGAGCCAGTAGCTTACCGTCCCAAGCCGCCGGTAATTAAACAGATTAACCGCTATGAAGACCCCCACACCGATTGCAGCGAATATAACCTGTTTTTTCCATAAGATGCCCAAGGCGCTGGTCCGGCTGGCTGGGCTGGGTTCTGTGGGGTGGCCGACCGAGTAAATAGCCGCTATCCCGATTGCAACCAAAGCTAAAGCGGCCGCCAGCATGATAGACCTGGCAGGTATAAGTCGCCCTTTTAGAAAGTTGTACATAATGGGAAAAACAATAGCATAAAACCGCTGAAATTGCAAAATGAGACGCAGAATCACAAAAGATTGTTTTTTTGCGGTAAGATGTGGTCTCGTAGCGGTGGATAATGGTTTTGAAGGCGGCCGCGGGAATATCCGTTCTACGTGATACTGAAATAATCCTTTTTCATTGCCTGTGAGTTCTTAAAGCAGGATTTGTCCTTTTGCCGCTTGGAAGGTGGGAAATTGCCTTATATTATTATAAAAAAGGACTTATGGTTATTATTGTGGTCGAAACGGTCAATTTGGGGAAATTTTTAATTTTTTTGTTTTTTTTTGAATTTTTTTCTTGATTTACGCAAGGGCTTATGATATCCTGACTATTACCTTCACCAATAAGTAACACTGTGCGTACGTCTTTGAGCACGAATTTTCGCCGAGAGGCGGGAAAGGAGGAGACGCGTAATTGTTGCTTTTTCCGGCTATTCCTGCCAGCCGGGACAGTCTGTCCAAAAAAATTTGATTGAACAGGCATAGTTGTTTTAGGCGGGAGCGAGGTTTATAACCAAGACATAGCAGAGTGTGTGGCCCTGCGAAGAAGAAAGGACAAAGAAAGGAAGGTTGTATTATGAGGAAGGTTGTTTTAGTTCTGGCGGCATTTATGCTCGCCGTACCGGTTATGGCACAACCGGTTGCCATTACCTGTACATCTGACGGTAGCGAAGTTACTGTCAAGTTTAACAACCCGGGTGCTGAGTTGGTTCGGGCGTTTGCTCTGGATATCACAGTTGATAACGATTCCAATATTGTTTCAATGAGTGATTTCCATCCAGAGTACTACATCTATCCCGGCTCCATCGATGTCAATGACGATACCGGTTTGGTTGATAAGTGGGGCTCACCGGATTGTAACGTCAATGACTATCCTGGTGTAACAGAACCTGGGATTGGTTCCGAGGGTGTGACCATTGAGATGGGCTCGCTTTATGACGTTAACGACAATGACCATAACCAGCCTCCGCCTCAAAGTAACCAGACTATCTGCAAGTTCGTAGTCGACAAGGTATGCTCGGTTTCTATTGTGGAGAACTCTGCGCGAGGCGGTGTGGTTATGGAAGACCCCGAGGTAAGTTCCGGCTTTACCGGTTGTTTGAATTGCTGTGCCGTTGGGTGTGTTGTGCCAGACGTTGAGACCACCCACGACCACAATGATGTTGCACATGCGGCGATTATCGCTGCCACTCTTGTGCCTAATAATATTGGGTACCAGCGTGACGACATCGTAGCGGCAGACCATGTAATCAGCCAAGACCCGGCTGGTGGCACACTGGTCGAGTGTGGTTCAACAGTGGACCTGATAATATCGTTAGGTCCGTGTGTTGTGCCGAACGTTATAGGCATGACCGAGGGTAACGCGGAGACGGCCATTACTGACGCTGAGCTTGTGGTAGGTGTGGTAACTTATGTATGCCATGACACCATAGCGGCAGGAATTGTAGTGGACCAGAATCCGTACAATCCTACGGTTGTCCCGTGTGGTTCGGCGGTGGACATTGACGTGTCTAAAGGTCAATGCTGCATGAAGACGACGGCAACGGAGTTTGCCCAGTGGGTTAGTTGGGGCGAGCCTGATTGCTGGTGCTACAAGAGGCAGTGCCGCGGTGATGCGGACGGCATCAAGACCATGATATTTTGGGTGGCCGTTCCTGACCTGAACCTGTTGAGAAGTGCGTTCAACAAAAACGACGCACAGTTGGCAGCTATCCCGAATGGCATTTGCGCGGACTTTGACCACGTCAAGACCATGATATTCCGCGTTGCGGTTCCGGACCTGAATAGACTCAGGGCCTACTTCAACCAGCCCGAGGCAGCGGTGCCGTGTTGTGACAACGACCAGGATTGCGTACTTGATGTCACAGACAAGTTGAACTTCTGGACTAACTAAACCAGTAGTTTGCCAGAACAAAAAGCAAAAAGTGTAAAGTAGTAAAAGTTGATTTTAGTAGTAATAAGATGTAATTTGCTACTGTAGAATATTCTCGTAAGGAGGAGTAGATTCTTAAGGTAGCAAAAGTTTAGAAGGAGGAATAACGTTATGAAGAAGTTATTAATTTTAATGTTGGTTCTTGGGATATCTTCATTGGCCAATGGTACGATGACACTGCAGATTTCGGTCGGTGGTGTCCTGGACCCGATTGATTCCGAGATTACGCTGATGCCGAGCGAGACTATCTTTCTGGATATCCATAGCCCTGATGGCTACAACGGCACGGAAGATTGCTACTGGGGGCTGGTAGCCGACATCGGTTATGGAGTTATAACTGGTGGTGTTCCTACGGCAGCAGCTCCTGCTGAGAGCGCATGGTTTGGCAACGATGCCGCAACTATGGGTTTCGGTTCGCCTCCAGAAGATGGCTCTTGGGGTTTCATCGGAGACTCAGGTGGTATTCCCGTTGGTCCTGGTGTGTACATTGACGAGATTCTGTTCCATTGCGTAGGCCCCGGCGATGCGGTAATCAAGCTGTACAGCAGCCTTGACGCCATGACCTTTGTGCTGGAAGATACAGTGATTATCCATCAGCCCGAGCCGATGACGATTGCGTTGCTCGGACTTGGAGGTTTGTTCCTGCGTCGTCGTAAATAAGACGCCGGCCTTTGAGCCAACAGAGTAGTTAGTGAAAGAGGCAGGTCTTTTGACTTGCCTCTTTTTTTATGGTATTTATTAGCCGCGGCTAAGCAAATAAAGAATTGGGAATTAAATTGGTGGAATTAGTGTAATCTGCGGCTAAAATAGAAGGTCGAGGAGTCCTTAGATATCACGGTTGTTTGTACGTATATTGGGAGCAGGTATTATGAAGCTGGTGTTGGTGCCGTGTTGTGACAACAACCAGGATTGTGTTCTTGATGGCACAGACAAGTGGAACTTCTGGACTAACTAAACCGGTAGTTTGCCAGAACAAAAAACAAAAAGTGTAAGGTAGTAAAAGTTGATTTTAGTAGTAATTAAGTTGTTGTAATTTGCTACTGTGAAGAATATTCTTGTAAGGAGGAGTAGATTCTTGAGGTAGCAAAAGTTTAGAAGGAGGAATAACGTTATGAAGAAGTTATTAATTTTAATGTTGGTTCTTGGAGTGACCTCATTGGCCAATGGTGCGATGACACTGCAGATTTCGGTCGGTGGTGTCCTGGACCCTGTTGATTCCGAGATTTTCCTGCTGGTGAGCGAGACTATCATGCTGGATATCCATAGCCCTGATGGCTACAACGGCACGGAAGATTGCTACTGGGCGCTGGTAGCCGACGTCGATTATGGAACTATAACTGGTGGTGTTCCTACGGGAGCAGCTCCTGCTGAGAGCGCATGGTTTGGCGACAATGCCCAAGCTAGTGGTTTGTGTTTGCCGCCAGAAGATGGTTCTTGGGGTTTCATCGGCGATGTCTCCGGTGTTCCCGTTGGTCCTGGTGTATACATTGACGAGATTCTGTTCCATTGCGTAGGCCCCGGCGATGCGATAGTCAATCTGTACAGCACCCTTGACGGCATAACCATGGTGCTGGAAGATACAGTGATTATTCATCAGCCCGAGCCGATGACGATTGCGTTGCTCGGCCTTGGAGGTTTGTTGCTGCGTCGTCGTAAATAAGGCGCCGGCCTTTGAGCCAACAGAGTAGTTAGTAAAGAGGCAGGTCTTTTGACTTGCCTCTTTTTTTATGGTATTTATTAGCCGCGGCTAAGCAAATAAAGAATTGGGAATTAAATTGGTGAAATTAGTGTAATCTGCGGCTAAAATAGAAGGTCGAGGAGTCCTGAGATATCACGGTTGTTTGTACGTATATTGGGAGCAGGTGTTATGAAGCAGCTATTGGCGTTGGTGGTATGTGCGGTTTTTCTGTCGGGGCTTGTGAGCTGCCAGGATGCTAACAGAGGTGTTAAAGCAAGCGCTGAGGGTGATAGCGAGTTCCCTGAGTTTCTGGTTGGGGTCTGGCTCTGTGAAAGGGAAGACTACAACTGGGGTTTTAAGTTTGAGGCCGATGGTACCATTTCAAAGGTAGAGCACGTGCTCGCAGGGAAAATAGATATTGAAGAGGGTGTAGATTATATTGAGGGTCCGGATGAAGGTACGTTCGCTCTGTTTGTCCTGGGGCCCTGCGAAGCAAAATACGACCCCGCTAACCGCCGATTGAGTGTGAAGGTCGTTCTGGAGCGTTTTCATATGCGTCTGCCTCAAGGTGACCTGGAAGGTCGCAGCGAGGACTACTTCGATGGTCCGGTCTCTGAGAATGGTAAGTTCTGGGTGGTTGACTGGCGTGAGTATGGGTGGCTTGAGGGGGCGACCCCGCCGGACGCCAACCTGATTGAAGCGCACCCCGAGAGGCTTATCTTTACCAGACTCGACATCGAATAGTTTTCTCGAGGTGGCAGCAGATAATCATAGCAGCGGATTTCGTTTTTGTCTGTTTGGGGTAATCGATTCGGATTTCTTTTGTTGCAGGCTCATATCAGGGAGTGAGGGTTTATTTGTGTAAGTTATACCAATCCTGAAAATTAAGTGCGCCCGATAGTGAGCAAGTAGCAAATCGCAGCGTAATTTCCCCCCCTTACGGTCGGGGCTCTGTTTGGCAAGTGCATATGTTTTTATGCTGCGTATTACTGGTACCATCGGCCCATCCAGAGCCATTGGTCGGCTAACTCGGCATAGTCGGCGAAGTCTATAAAGCCATCTTCGAAGAAATCAGTTTGTAGCTCACCGCCGCTTTGTAGCCATTCATCCGTCAGGACAGCAAGCTCAAGATAATCTACAATTCCGTCGTTGTTCAAATCAATGGGATTTGTAACGACCTCATCGGCCCCCATATCAACGGCATCGGCGAAGATTCTTTGTTCGCCGTCTATATCGGTAACCGATACCGGCGGCACAGACGAATCATCGCCGGCGTCGACGCAGGCAGATATGGGTAAGAGATGATAGTTGCCCGTGACGAAGAAGTCGTCGTTTTGGTCTTGCGGGGTGTTTGCATCGTGCCAGTATCCCGGGTCGACGAAATTGGGGTCGGTGTCGATGTTGCCATCGCCCCAGTGGAGGAGCATATTGGGGTCGACGCAGACTCCCTGCTCGCCGTCTTCGATATTGCTAAATGAGACGGTCATTTCGGTAATCTCCTGCCAGGACCAGACCCGCAGGGTATTTATAAGAGCGAGCTGGTTTCCATCCGGTGCTCTGTTGTCTCGGACGATACAGTTTATGACAGACGGATTGCTTTCCCTGAATGAGCCGATACCTCCGCCTTCGAGGGCCCTGTTACCAATGACGGTACAGTTTACGAAGGTTGGGCTGGACCAGTAGGCGTACAGTCCACCGCCTCGGTGGTCTGCTGAGTTTCCGGTGACGATACAGTTAGCGAGTATCGGGTCACTGCTGGCCTCTGTGGTTCCCCAGCAGCAGAGGCCTCCTCCGTGTCGACCGGGGCCTATTGCTGAATTGTTGGTAAGTATACAGTTTGTGATTGTTGGGCTGCTTTTATAGCAGTATATTCCACCACCGTATCCGACGGGTGCCAAAGTATTTGAATTGAAGAGGCAATTTGTGATTATTAGGTCACTACCGTAGCCACAGTATATACCACCACCACGGTCTCTTGCGGAATTGTTTGTGATGATGGAGTTTTTTACCGTTGGGCTGCTTTGAGAGCAGTGAATTGCTCCACCTTCGTAAATGCCGCCCCCGTTGGTAACGGTAAGGCCGTTAATAATCGAATTAGCATCTTCGCCGCTGTGAAAACGGAACCCGCGTCCGGAGCTTTGGCAGTCGATTATTGTTGAGGCGACAACGTCAGGGTCGTTCGGGTCGATACTGCGTAGCGTAATTGCTTTGCCGCCGAAATCGATGTCTCTGTTGCCGGTGCCGGTGTGGGCTCCAATGGTAACGACAATTACGTCACCGTCATTTGCATCGTTTATGGCCTGCTGAATGTTCTCGTATTGTCCGCTGGTGGTGATGTTCCAGACCGGCCAGACCTCGTCGGCCCCCATATCAATATACTGGCCCAGGATGCGCTGGTCGCCATAATAGTCGGTTTCGTTCGGCTCGGGAAGATAATTGGGGTCGCCGGCATTTATGCATTTGCTGTCGTAATTGAGGGCATAATCATTGCTGTCGGGATTAACGAAGTTCGGTTTGATGGAAATATTGCCGTTTATTCCCGTCTGGTCGCCGATGAGGGGGTTGTAATTGCCTGCTCCATTGCCCCATACGTTGTTATATCTTATTACAGGCGGAGTGGTTGAGACGAATATGCCATAGGAGTTGCCGTTTGAGGTGATTATATTGTTCTCAATAACGACAACAGAACTGGTCAGGCAATCCACGCCGCCGCCGTAAATTGCTTGTGCCGTATTTTGGACTATAGTGTTGCCGGTGATAGTTGACGTTGAAGTACCTTTTATCCTTATACCTGCGCCGCTTACATTATTAACAATCAGATTGTTTCGTATGGTCGGATTACTATCACATACCACGGCGATTCCCGCCCCGTTTAAGGATTTATTCTGGGTGATTAGGTTTCTCTCAATCAAGGGCTGCGACCATCCAAAGATATATATTCCACCCCCGCCCAAATCATACAAGTCATCTGTCATATTGGCTTGAATCAGGTTGTCTCTAATCGTTGGGCTTGAGGTGTATGTTATGTGAATTCCTGCTCCGAGCATTGAATCATTGCCGATTATCCGGTTATTCTCGATAAGTCCGTCGCTCCACTGTCGCAGATGGATGCCGCCGCCATAGGCGTGTGCGTGGTTGTTCTCGATTAGATTGCCTGTTATGGTGGCATCGCAGTACTGGAATCCTACGATTGCGCCGCCATCGCCGTGGTCATAGATATTGGGGTCGTTAGGGTCAGGGTCATCAAAACCGTGATTTTTAATAGCAATATTATCAAAAAGCGTATTTTCTGTAACGACAGGATTACTCTGGTCGTAAAAATATATTCCGCCGCCCTGGCCGGCAAGATTGTCCCGAAAGATATTCTTTTTTATGGTGGGAGATGAGCCGTTTAAACACAAGACCCCGCCGCCACAACGGTTCCATAGATAGCCCTTATATTGCCAGTAGATTTGCGCCCAGGAGCCGGTTCCGCCGGTTATTGTAAATCCGCTCAAGACCGAATTGGCATCCTCGCCGTTGTTGAAAATTACCGTGCTGCCATAGTTGGGGTCATCCGGTTCGTTGCCGTCGATAATTGTAATGGCGGCAACATTTGGGTCGTTCGGGTCGACAGACTGCACCGTGATAGCCTTGCCCAGAAAATCGATATTCTCCTGATATGTGCCAGCTGAGACTATGACGGTGTCGCCGTCATTGGCATCGTCAATCGCGGACTGGATGGTACCGTATTCTTCGGTGGGGACGTACAGGATTTCTGCCTGAACCTGTGTGCAGCACAAAGCAAATGTTATGACCAACAAAATCCTCTTCATATCCAACCCGCCTCCGAGAGTTTAATCCAGGCCCCTTATAATGAACTATTATACCAGAAAAAGCCCATGGAATCCAGGTTTTCTCTCTTTGCTAACATCCCCTGTGGCAAAAACTTAGGCTGTATAAGCTCCTGTCGTAAAATCGCGGAAACTTACCCAATTTTACCGGACCTTCCCCAAAGAAGCGGAAAAACTTCCTTATACGCAGCGGAGGAAAATAGAGCCGACAATAAATACTGGAAAAACCTTTGAGCTCAGGGTATAATTTAAGAAGGTTCGCAAATGATTAAGCGGCGTACTATCGCTTAAATTTGTAAAGGGGTATAGTCCCTGCGTGATAGGATTTGCGGGCGTAATTCAGTGGTAGAATGTCAGCTTCCCAAGCTGGACGTCGGCGGTTCGAATCCGCTCGCCCGCTTTTTTCATAAGTCGTTGTGGGTTGAGGGGTTTTTGGTTGAGCCGCCATAGATTAATCGCATCTGGCCGATATTGGGTATAACGGCAAATCGAGATTTTGCGAACGGCTTGAACCCGCTGGGCCAATAAACGAACAGAGCCTTGCCTATGAGGTATTCACGTGGGACGATGCCCTGTCGGTAGAATCGGCCGTGGTTTCCCAGGCCAGACCTGCTCCACCACCTGGAGTCCTCGCTGTTTGGACTGTTGTCCCCCAGTACGAAAAACTCGTCTTTTCCGAGGGTGAGAGGGTTGCCTTCTATTGCTCTGCCTGATTTGGAGCTGCTGGCAAATTTTCTTGAGGTGTAGTGGATATCTCTGAAGATAGCTATGTGTGAGAGTGTTAGTTTTCCGGAGCCGAAGATTTTCACCTGTGGCGGGATATTTGTTTTTCTGTGGCCGGCGTCGTCCGGGCCATGTCCCAAATCGTAGGTCAATTTTTCGGTGCCGAATTGAAAAGTCAATTGATGGTCGACATTGGCAAATTTAACCAGAGTGGGTCTGTCTGTAATTGGTGGTTCGATTGGCTTATGAGCTAATATTATTTCTTTGTCTTTCAAAACTTTCGCGATGACTATATCGCCGGCAAAATCGGTCCAGGCTTTATAATGGTTTTGATATTTAGTCAGCTCTGCGCCGATTCGGCCCTGTAGTTTGGTTGAGCGGACGTAGAAACGCACCATCAGGTCACTGCAATGTGGCATATAACTATAATCGTCAACATTGTTGTAGGTGTAGGTGGCTCTGAAATCGTTACCAATTGAGGTGTCATAAATCAACGTATTGATATGGTCGGGGTGGCTGTCGAGGTGGAATATGGTGAGATTATCCTTGTCGAGTCTCCATTTTGAGTGTGTGGTGGAGAATGGCTGGTGCCAGATATGTCCGTTAAAAGATGGCTCACCGGGCCGAACAGGGAGATAGTCATTATCGTATATCGGCATCCACAACTCGTTCTGGACTTTTTGAGGTTTTCGGCTGATTTGTCCATCGATATAGACGTCACCATCGATTATTTCTACTGTTTCTCCGGGGCGTGCGACCAATCGTTTGATTAAATTTATTGAGGGGTCGATTGGACTTTTAAATACTATTACATCCCACTGTTTTGGTTCGAGGAACTGGTAGATGCACTTTAGTACGAGTATTCGGTCGCCGTTTGCTATGGGTGTTGTTCCGCCGGTCGGCTGGTAATGGCCGCAACTTGGGCAGCGAGAGGAAGTTGGTTTTAAGTATCCTGCAGGGATGGTATCCTGTGGCAATCCATATTTTTCGGGGATAAAACCATAGTTGTATTTATATCCGCATTGGGGACATCGCAGTCGGAAATGTGCACCCATAAGGGTATCGGCCATACTGCCGGTAGGTATGCGGAATGCTTCCATTACAAATGCCCGGAAGAGAAAGGCCAATATAAAAGCGGTTGTCAACCATTCAAAGGTGTTTGCGATTTCGGCGGCCCTATTCTTTCGAGAGGTCTTTTTAGATGTGGTTTTTTTAGACATAAATGCTTTTGTGTCTGGTTCTTTCTGTTTTTACTTATAGATATCGCTTTTGGACCCGGCCTTTTCGGTCTTACTCATAATATCAGCAGGAAATACTACTCAGGCGGTATATTCTTGAGCAATTTTAAAGTTGGCCGAGCCTATATAGAGACAACAATTATGCCGATAAGTCCTTAGCTGGTCAACATAACAATTGTATTTTGAAGCTATTTTGCAAATAATCTCGAATCAGGACGGCCTGCCAAGACACAGAAAGGCACTTTTAAGTGGTTCACAAAAGGCGTAATTGGGGCCTTTGGCGCCGGGGGCGGAAGCGAACTTTTTGATACAATGGGAGAGTGCAGTTTTTGGATACGCAGCGGGATTAAACAAAGATTATTTTTATATAAGACCTTGCAAATAAAAGGCTTATGTTTAATTGCTTTGCAGAAAAGGACGTTTGTCAATGCTTTGTGTTTTCCGGATTTGTTGCTGAGTTTGTGTATTTATCGCAGGATTGTAATAAGGGCGGTGATATAAGCGTGCCTTGGCTTGTTTGTTTGGTTTTACAATGGGGTCAGAATTTTTTTAGAAGCTGAAAATTTTTTGTATAAAATAGCTTGCTGTATAGAAGTCTTTGTTGTATAGTAAGTTGCAGTATTTTAGCGTTTTTAATTTTGCCGGTTGGATTTGTGATAAATCAGGCTTTCGCACAGTGCCACAAAATCGGGAGCGAGGACGATTGCTCATTGAATTGTAGCTTTGCAGAGGAATGAGATGAGTTGCTGGAGAGCCGAAAAAATTAGTTTGTTAAACAGCAACTGTCCTATAGATAAACGGAATCCAATTCGCCAATTGGTCTTTCTTGAAATGAGGTAGTCCATGTCAACAGTTACAAAGAAAGAACTTATCGATCGGATTGCGGAACAGACACAAGCCAAAAGGGTTGTGGTCAAGCGAATAGTTCAGGCGTTTCTTGACGAGATAACGGCGGAATTGTGTAAGAATAATCGTTTGGAATTCCGCGACTTTGGCGTCTTCGAGACCAGGACAAGAGCTGCGAGAATTGCGCAGAATCCCAAAACTCTTGAGCGTGTTGAGGTCGCCGCGAAGCGAACGGTTAAGTTTAAGATGGGCCGACTGATGAGAGAGAACCTTAGTGTTCCTGCTGCGAAATCGGCCGAAGTGAAATAATTGATTTGAGCGGGACCCCAAAGACGACAAATGGTGTTTGGGAGCCCAGTAACAAGCTGCGGTCCGCAACAGAAGACAGGAGAGTTTTCAACTGCGAGCTGATTTGGTGGCGAGCAGGAGAATAGTTTGTTTTGATAGAGTTGTTCAAAAGGAGCGTTTTATGTCAGAGGGAACAGTTAAGTGGTTCAACCCAAGAAAGGGTTACGGATTTATCGCTACTAATGATGGCCGCGATATTTTCGTTCACTACGCAAGTATTTCAGGCGATGGATACAAAACTCTTGTTGAAGGCGATGCGGTTAGTTTCGACATTGTCGAGGGTGAAAAGGGTTTGAGGGCCGAGAACGTGGTTCAAAAACCCGCTTCGGAAAGCAAAGCAGCTCCAGAAAGTGAAGCAGCCCCGGAAGGCAAATCAGCCTCGGTAAGCGAAGAGGAGTCAGTAAGCAAGGAAGATTCGTAAAGCTACTTTTTTATTTTGGGCCTGAGGGGTGATTGCAAACAAGTCTTGTTCTTGTCATTCCCTAATTGCCTGATTTAATGTAAAAGAAGCAGCAATGGCCCTCGCGGTGTTTGGTTTGGCATATTGCGTAATGTGGGAAGCGTATCTCTGGCGAGATACAGTTTTGATAGTTTGGAATTATGGTTGCTGCTGGGTTTAAATCCGGGCTGGACTGTAATGTTCTTGTGCTAAACAAGCATTATATGGCTGTCCGCATAGTGGGTGCCAGACGGGCATTTTCTTTGCTATTTCGTGAACTTGCTGAGGTGGTTTCTTTTGAGGAGGGCGCATATTCGGCGTATGATTTCCAGAGCTGGTGCGACGTAAGCGAATTCAAGCGTCATTTTGAGCCGGATGGACAGGATTGGGTGTCCACTGTGAATTTTTATATTGCGGTGCCGCGGATTATCCGGCTGTTATTTTACGACCGTTTGCCGCGAAACGAGGTTAAATTTAACCGCCGAAATATCTTTGCTCGCGACAGGAATAGATGCCAGTATTGCGGCAAACGGTATCCAACCAGCGAGTTATCGCTTGACCACGTTATCCCGAGGAGTATGGGCGGCAAATCGGTTTGGGGAAATATAGTTTGTTCCTGCACAAAATGCAACGTCAAAAAAGGCGGCAAACCCCCCAAACAGGCGGGAATGACACTTATCCAAAAGCCTGTCAAACCAAAACGCAATCCGCTCGTCCACATTCACTTGGGCCATCAACGCTACCACAGCTGGAAGCAATTCCTCGATAATGCTTATTGGTCTGTCGAGCTAAAATAGCATATAGCGTATAGCCGATAAGCAAGTGGTATTGTCATTCCTGCGAAAGCAGGTGCAAATATGACAAATAAAACAAGTTACCAGGTTTGTGTAGCGGTATATTGAACGGTTGCTGTTGAATTGGCCTTTAGTTTTACTTCAAATCTGGCGGTGCGGGCATCGCGTTTCTCATAGTTATGTGTTGAATCGTCAATCCACCAGTTGACCCGGAATGGGAATTTTTCGTCGACAAAGACCATAACAGCTTTGTCTTTTCTGTTTCTGAGCTCAATTTTATGCGTCTGGCGTCTCATACGCCGGCTGTGCTTGCTGTCAAGCAGGGTGTATTCCGGGACCACATCAGAGGCATTGCCGATATAAAGCGACAACTTTTCTTTCCTGGCGGTGTGGTCAATTTTGTCTTCGCCTACAAACTCCAGCATCTCATCTGCAGGGTCTTTCTTGAAGACGCGTATTTTGCCCTTAGGCAGTGCAATACCAAGATTGTTTTCCGTGGTATTTTCAAATTCAAGCTTTATCTGGACTTTATCATTTCGCTGGCTGCGTTCATAAATATAGAGTTTATTTGTCGGCACGCCCAGTGCGGGTGTAATAAACTCAATCTGCCTGACCTGATTGTTGCTTATGGTGCTTTTTCGGCTGAGTGTATAAAGATGATATTCCATAAACGGCTTTTCCTCAAAAGCGGGTGCGGCGGCTTGGGCGCCAAGAGCGCGCATTCTATCAGGATATCTCGGCTTTGGTTCAGTTATTCTTCTGACATCGCCGGCGATGAGTTTTATAACAGCATCTTTGTATGTAGCGCCGCTTTTATTATCAATTGTCACCCAGCCGGTAAAATCGATTTTCGTTTCATCGGCGTTCAGCAGCGCTGAATAATCGGCGTTCCAGCCGATTTGCGCTGTGGTGTAGGTTGTCCGGCAAAGCTGTTCGCCTTTCTCCTTTGCGTTTGCAAGCCAAACCAGTGTCGGCCTGATAACCAAATCGTCGGGTAATTTTTTCAGCGAGATTTCTTCTATGCTGTTTTTGTCTAAAATCTCAATACTGTCTGCATCGCTTTTGAATATTAAATTGCCGTCCGTTGCGGCCAGAAGCAGGCCGGTCAATTCCTTACCCGTATCGGCGCCGCTGCCCTTCAAGATAACAGTAACATTTTTATCAATGTAGCGTTTGAGTAAGCTGCTTGTGTCAACAAGGTCGTATTCGTAGTTTTGTTCGAGGATTGATATCGCGCTGGGCGAGGAAAGGCACTGGAAATTTACGCTCGTTGGGTCAATAGCTGAGGCGACATCGGTGAATTTTAGTGTATTGACGCCCTTCTCAAAGACAATCTGGCGAGAGTCTCTTACGACGGCAAAATTTTCGCTATAAATCGTCAGGGCGACCCCCTGCTCGGGTGATTTTGCCGGAGCGGCAAAAGCAGTTGAACAGGCCAGTACGCAAACTGTCGTTAAAAATATTATTTGCTCTTTCATTTTGTTTGTCCTTAAATTTTAAGATTAGTTTATTTGAAAAAGCTATTGTCGCACAACTTTTGTTGCAGGTCAACACCATTGGAAATTCCATAGCGAGGTAGTAATACGATACGAAAAAAGAGAGTTTCTAAAGGGGTGAAGCAAAGGTTGTGTGAAAAATGGCTGTTTTGGCGGAAAGGCGGCGAAATTGATTATTGACTATTTACTATTGACTATTGATAATCGGTTATTGAAGCAAAAAACTCACTATGCCATACACAAGTTGATTATGGAGGTAAGATATGATGGTGTCAGTATTAACAAAAGTGGTCGGTTCGGGTAGTTGGTGGGTAAAAATCATCAATTACGAAATCATCAGAGGCAATGCGATTTGGCGATTTGCGGTTGTTTTGCTGGCGGTGCTGGTGGTAATGGTGGCAGGAAGGATAGTGCAGTACGGCATTGAGTCGTATGCCAGGCGCAGAGAAGAAAAGAAAGGCGTCAGTGTTATAACATTGTTTCTCAAATGCCTGAGTAAGCCGATATATGTGGCGATATTCGCGCTCGGACTGTTTGTGTGCAAGCTGTTTTTGTATTTCAGCGACGAAGACGGTATCCGAATAGCCATTGGAACAGGCTGGATAAAGATAGCTAAAACTGTGGGAGCGATTGCCATTGCGTATGGGCTTTATCGGCTGGTTGATGTCATCGAGTATTATCTGCAGCGCCTCGTGAGTAAGACCGAGACCAAGCTGGATGATATGCTGGTGCCGGTAATTCGCAAGTCGCTGCGAATTACTATTGCGATTATCGCGGCCCTTTTCATCGCCGAAGCTATCCTTGGGGCCGACCAGATTAAGACGATTCTGTTGAGTGCCGGTGTCGGCGGTATTGCGATAGCCCTTGCGGCCAAGGACACGGTAGCCAATTTCTTCGGCTCGATTACGATTTTTGCTGACAGGCCCTTTCAAATCGATGAGCTTGTGAAAATCGACGGGCATTTAGGGCCGGTCGAGGAGGTCGGCTTCAGAAGCACGCGGATACGGACACTAAAGGGCCATCTTATAACCGTACCCAATAGTGTGATTGCAAATTCTATTGTGGAAAACGTGGGCAGGCGTCCCTTTATTCGCAGGACGTCCAATATCACAATAACTTACGATTCGGGCCATACGAAGGCAAAACGGGCGGTCGAGATTATAAAAGAGGTTTTGGCTAATGTGCCCCAAATAAATACCGACCCTGAGAAGCCGACGAGAGTGTACTTTAGCGACTTTAATGATTGGTCGCTGAACATTTATATGAGCTATTGGGTCAAGCCGCCTGACTACTGGCTGTACCACCAGGTCAATGAGCGGGTCAATTTAGAGATTATGAAGCGGTTTGAGGCCGAGCAAATCGAATTTGCATTCCCCAGCCAGACGCTTTATGTAAAGAAGGATTGAAATTGAAATGCCCGATGGTTGATTTAGGGTCTATTTTGTCAATCACGTTTGTTCTTCGTTTTCGGTTTTTTCTTCCGTTTCAGCCTGTATTTGTGTGAGTTGGAGGCCGAAGCGGTCGAGTTTTTTCTGGCCCTCATCGTATTGGCCGTAGGCGTTTCGCAGGTGTTTGCCGAGGACTTCCCAACTGCCGCCAAAGTCGGCGAAAGAGGCGTTTAGCTTTTTCAAATTCTGGCGGATTTCGGCGGCCTGCTCCTCTATCTTCAACCCCTGCAGGCCCATTACCACCGTCATCAAATACGCATATAATAGATTAGGACTTACAGGGATTACCTTTTTATCAAGTGCAGACTGTAAAATGTCCTGCGTTTCTCCGGCATACTTAATAATCGTCTCGTAATAGATGTTCTCGGCGGGTATGTACATTATCGCAAAATCCAGAGTGCCCTCGGCAGGTCTAATGTAGTCGGAAGCGATTTTGTCGATGTGCTTGATAACGTCATTTAGAAACTGTTTGCGAAGTTTTGCTTTTTCCTCGTCGGACTCGGCCTTTAATATTCCTTCAAAACTCGGCAGCGGGAACTTGGCGTCGATGGGGACGGAGTACTGGGGCATTTTCACCAGTGCATCTACTATTTTGCCGTCCCTGAAAGTGTACTGCAGTTCGTAGCTGTCTTTGGGCAGGATATTTTCCAAAAGATTTTTCAGTGACCATTCGCCCATCTGGCCGCGGAGCTTTGGCGAGCTTAAAATATTCTGCAGCCGTCTGACTTCGGTTCCGAGAAGCAGCATTTGCTTGTTTGTGCCCTGCAGTTCGCCGATTTGGGTGTTTAGCCGGCTGAGCACCTGCTGGCTGGATTGTAGGTTCTGGCTGATTGTGCTCTGGCCGGTCTGGAGAGATTTTTGCAGGGCATCCCGCGTGCCGTCCTGAGCGGCTTTTAGCGACTCTAACTGCTGCTGGAGAAGGCTGATATTGGCGGACTGGCCGGCTAATTTTTCCCTGCTGGCAAAATTGATGATGATAAGCCAGACTAATAGCCCTGAGACGAGTAAAATCAAAACGCCAACTATTGTAATTATTATAAGCTCCATATTTTTACCCTTAAAAAAACTGCTTTGATTATAGGTTCTCCGCAGGCAATCGTCAAAGACCAATAGCAACTGCCAAGGAGAGGTAAATTAATCCGCCTATGGCGGATAAATCTTGATATTATGGGGCAATCTTTGTATGGTTGTTAACTTAAAGAATGTGGATTTTTAGAATTTCGGAGGTATGAAAAATGATTAAGAAACAGGATTGGACTCGAAGGGAATTTTGTAAAACTTTCGCCAAAGGCGGATTGGCCGCCGGCTTATTCGGATTTTCCGCGGCCTCTTGCAGTAATAATAGAAGGCAGGGTTTTTCGGGTGGAAGGCGAAGGCCGCCGAACATAGTCCAGATTTTTACGGATGACCAGGGCGTCAACGACGTTGGTTTGTACGGCAGTGAAATTTCCACTCCCAACATAGACAGCATAGGCAAAGAAGGAGTCAAGTTTACTGACTTTTACGTTGCGTCGCCGTCCTGCACACCTTCGCGTTATGGGCTGCTGATGGGAAGATACCAGTATCGCGCTGAGGAGCCCTTCCAGGATGCGTTACTACCACGTGAGCCAAAGCATGACAATGTCCGTTTGGCCGACGATGAAGTGACCATAGCTGAAGTATTGAAAAAGTCGGGATATAGAACAGCTTTAATAGGCAAATGGCACCTTGGTCACGGCAGTATAGAATTTGGGCCGAACAGTTATGGCTTCGACCATTTTTATGGTTTTTTACCTGGATGTATTGATTTTTATAAGCACACCTATGAAGCCGACCCTGCGTGGTATCGCAACAAGAAGCTGGTAGAAGAAAAAGGGTATGCGACGGACCTGTTCACCGACGAGGCTGTCCGATTTATAAAGACTAATAAGGACAAGCCATTCTTTCTCCACTTGGCTTATAACGCCCCGCATTACGGAAGATGTCCGGACGGAAAATTCTTGCAGACACCTCCCGGCTATCCAAATCTGCCCGAAAAAGCAACAGACGACCGAAGGGTCTATACAGCAATGATTGAAAATCTCGACAAGGGCATCGGCGGGGTCCTGTCAACTCTCAAAGAATTAGACCTCGAAGAAGACACCATAGTTATTTTTATGTGTGATAACGGGGCGGATTACAGATATGGCGGCAGCAACAAACCTTATCGGGGACAAAAGGGGACTCTTTGGGAAGGCGGAATAAGGATGCCTTGTATGATTCGGTGGAAAGGCCGAATCAAGCCAGGCCAAATCCGCAACCAGATGGGTATTAGCCTGGATTTATTCCCGACCTTAACTCGTTGGACGGGGGCGACTGTCCCAAATCGCCAGTTAGATGGAGTCGATTTGAACGAGGTTATTATCGACAACGCCCCGGCGCCAAAACGGCATCTGTTTTTCCGGCACAGATCTAGAAACCAAACTGTGGTTCGAGACAATAAGTGGAAATACCTGCGGGACACCGACGGCACAGAATATCTGTTTGATATAACAAAAGACCCGTATGAAAAAAAGAATCTTATCGCAGAAAATCGAGAACAAGCGACAAAAATGAAAGCAGCGTATAAAAAATTCATCAATAGTTTGTAATTGTTTGATTTATTCGAATTTTGTTCTGCGGTTCGCCAGAGGTCAATAGCGATTGCCGAAGAGGGGTAAATAAATCCGCCTATGGCGGATAAATCTTGATACAAAAGGCCGAGGTGGCTTTCTTCTCTTGAGGATGGAACAAATAAAATCCGTTATATTCGATTGGGGAGGGGTGCTGATAGATGACCCGGTGCCGGCTCTGATGCGGTATTGCGCTGAGGCTTTGGCCGTGCCCAAAGAAGACTATATAAAAGCACATCGCAAGTTTGCAGTAGATTTCCAAGAAGGCAAAATCAGCGAAGATACATTTTGGGCTCGTCTCTGCGGTGAGTTGGGCGTACCGAAGCCGAAGGCCAGCTCATTATGGGGGCAGGCTTTTAAGGCGGCGTATCGTCCTAAAGCGGATATGTTCTCATTGGCCCGTTCGCTGTGCGAGAACGGCTGCAAAATCGCCCTTTTATCCAATACCGAAATTCCGGCAATGCAGTGCTTTTATCAGCAGAAATACGATATATTTGATGTGGTTGTTTTTTCCTGTGTCGAGGGGATAAAAAAGCCCGAAAGAAAAATCTATGAATTGGCTTTGGAAAAACTCGGGGCAAAACCGAGCCAATCAGTATTTATAGATGACAGGCGGGACTGCATAAACGGTGCAAAAGAAGTGGGACTCAATACAATTCTTTTCAAAAGCTTCGACCAGGTTAAAAACGAGTTATCCCGGCTCTCTGTGAAAATAGATTAGGCAAACAAGAAACAGCTATCTGATTGTAATTGCTGCCTGCGTGGCAAAAGTATGGCGAATTATCACCTGGTAATCCTGAAAAAGCCTTATTTAGAGGCGATATTGGCAGGTCGCAAACGCATCGAATCGCGTTTTGCCAGGACAAAGCACTCGCCTTTCGGAGCGGTTTTGGCCGGCGATAAAATATTTCTTAAGTTGAGCAGCGGGCCGGTCTGCGCGGTGGCAAATGCCGGCGAGGTTAAAAACTTCGAAAACTTAACGCCGGAACAAATAATCGAAATAAAACAGCAATATAACCACTATATCAAAGGGAGTAACGAATACTGGCGGAGCAAGATGGGGTGCAGATTTGGCTTTTTGGTATGGCTGGAGGGGGTCCGGGCTGTTGGGCCAGTGCGAATCTGCAAAAAAGACTGGCGGGGGTGGGTGGTTCTGACAGAAAAAGAGAACTTCGGCCTGCTGAAAATGGGGGATTTTGAGAGGGGTTGAAAGTGTTAAATTAGGCGACTGATAACATTGATAGGGGTTGATAGGTGTTGATAATACAGGGATTTTGGGGGGAATAGGAGAGGGAGAATTCAATTATTTGCACAAGTTTTTACGCAAATGCGTAAGATTTTCAATTAAAAACGTAGATTTTTGGTAGGAAAGTGCATATTTTTTGCAAAAAATTGCAAAAAAATGAGTAAAAAGTGCAAGAAAGTGCGGAAAAACGCGTTTTTTTGCGCGCACTTTTAGTTCATAGTTCGATCCTTCGATTTCGCTGTGCTTCACTCAGGACTTCGCTCTGCTTTGGTTCGTAGTTCGCAGTTTTTCAACCGCCGAGTTCGCAGGGAACGCAGGGAGTTTTTGAATTTTTCAGTCGCGGATTTGTGACATATTACAGATGGAGGAAGTCGGGAATTTATCGGCGGCTCGTGACCCGTGGGCAGAAGACAGAAGGCAGAGGACGGAAGACGGATGCTCGTAAAATGGTGAGTGGTTAATTGGTTAAATGGTGGTGGTTACTTAAGTAATTGCGTATATACTTAAGTATTGTTTTGATGCTTGCGGTTTTGGGTGGTGTGGGTGGTAGGCAGTTGTTTGATGCTGGATGCTCGTAAAATGGTGAGTGGTGAGTGGTGAGTGGTGAGTGGTTAAATGGTGAGTGGTGAAGAATATCGAATATCGAACAAGGAATAACGAAGGCCGAAGTGAGAGGCGAAAAATGTATCTCGCGGCTTGTGACTCGTGGCTCGATGCTTGATGCTCGTAAAATGGTGAGTGGTGAATTGGTTAAATGGTGAGTGGTTACTTAAGTAATTGCGTATATACTTAAGTATTGTTTTGATGCTTGCGGTTTTGGGTGGTGTGGGTGGTGGGTAGTTGCTCGGTGCTGGATGCGAGATATTCGTGACCCGTGACTCGTGACCCGTGGGCAGAAGACAGAAGGCAGAGGACGGAAGACGGATGCTCGTAAAATGGTGAGCGGTGAATTGGTTAAATGGTGGTGGTTACTTAAGTAATTGCGTATGTACTTAAGTCATATATCAACTCAACAAATGTCAAGTATTTTGTGAGTTCGGTTGTATTTCATAGGGTTGGCTGTACTTCGTGAGGTTGGCTGGTGGAGGAGAGGCGATGGAGGATGCTCGATGTGCTTCAGGAAATCGGGATATCAGGTTATCAGGTAGCCCGCTGCGTCGAGCGCAGCGCGACGAGCAGGGGAACAAAAGAACAGGACATCAGGATTGTTCGAGTCGGTGGATGATTGGATGCTGGTAAAATGGTGAGTGGGGTAAAAAGGATAGAATAAATCCTAAACTCTAAATCCTAAACTCTAAACCCATCCTTCGCCAAGGCTTCCTCCTTCGCCAAGGCTTCCTCCTTCGCTGAAGCTTCGGAGGACAAGACGGAGGGCAGGCAAATTCAAAATACCAAAATACGAAATTTGAAACGAACTGTAGAGAGCGGCACTACCTGTCAATGCCACCTGACGCCAGAAGGTATTTAAGTATCTAAGCAAATACTTAAGTCATTTTAAAATGCTGACGATTTGGGAAATGCTGATGATTTGGGGGCTGGGGTTACGGGTTGCCCTTCGACAAGCTCCCCCGACTACGGCCCGCCACACAGAAGGCGGGTAAACATTCGAGGGCAGGCAGG
>JAUWIG010000005.1 GCA_030605475.1 Planctomycetota bacterium
GTAACATCTATCGCGGATAATCCTGTCGGCAGACTGCTTGAGGACCTAATCTACCAGGGCGGTGTCAATACCGAATACGTAAAATGGGTCCCCTACGACGGTATTGGCAGAAAAGTAAGAGTTGGTCTGAACTTTACCGACAGGGGATTTGGCGTACGGGCCGCCGTTGGCTGCTCGGACCGGGCGAACAGTGCCGCTTCGCAACTGAAAAAAGGTGACATTGGCTGGGAAAGAATATTCGGCAAAGACGGCGTCCGCTGGTTTCACACCGGCGGCATCTTTGCAGCACTTTCTCCGACGACGCCGGAAGTAATAATTGAGGCCGTGACAGCTGCGAAGGAATATGGAACCGTTGTCTCTTATGATTTGAACTATCGAGCTTCACTCTGGGAAGATATTGGAGGCCCGGAAAAAGCAAAGGAAGTCAACCGCTCTATCGCCCCTCACGTGGATGTGATGCTCGGCAATGAGGAGGACTTTACCGCCGCCTTGGGCTTTGAAGTCAAGGGACTTGATGCCAGTTATTCCAAGCTCGACCCAACAAACTTCAAGAAGATGATTACCGAAGTGGTAAAAACCTTCCCCAATTTCAAAGTGGTCGCGACAACTCTGCGCAATGCCAAAACTGCATCTGTAAACGACTGGGGTGCTATCATTTATGCTAAAGGCGAGTTTTATGACGCGATATTAAGAGAAAATCTTGAGATTTATGACCGGGTCGGTGGCGGCGACAGTTTTGCTTCCGGCCTTATATACGGCCTTATGGAAGGAAAGACACCGTCCGAGGCGGTAAATTATGGTGCTGCGCACGGCGCTCTGGCAATGACCACTCCTGGCGATACCACAACTGCCGGCCTGAAAGAAGTTGAGAAGGTTATGAAGGGTGGCGGCGCGAGGGTGGATAGATAACTAAGATGGTATCTATCTGTATTTCTCCTGTCGGCTAAACTTTCGTATTTAGGTATCAGAATTCCTGACACAGAGGAGATTTATTTTAATGCCGTCAGAAAAAGTTCTCGTCATAGATTTGAATGATAAGTGTGAATATCAGCGCCTTTTAGGCGGCAAGCCGCAGACCTGTGGGATGCGCTCGGGCAGGGTGTATTTGCAGCCCGGCGAGGATTGTGGCCAGCACAGCACTAATAATCGTGAGGAATTGCTTGTTTTCCTTTCCGGCCGGGGCCAGCTATTGGTTGACGGGGAAGGCAGCCTCGAAGTCGGCGAAGGCAGAGTATCTTATATACCGCCGCACACGATCCACAACATTAAAAATACCGGCAGTGAGCCACTTATTTACATTTATTGCGTCGCCGGTGTAAGTGGTCAATTGGGCGAAAAAAATCAGGAAAATTAAGTCAACAGGTGTTGTTGAGGAAAGTAAGCCAAAGACCAATATCGGCCTTGGTGAGGTAAAAACAAGGAAATGAGCGGCTAAAAAGAAAATTTGAGAAAAAATTTGAAAAAATTTAAAAAAATGCTTGCAAAAGCCGTTGTTGGGTTTATAATTGTAAATAGAGTAAGACCTCGTTGGTCTTTTCTTCTTACAATGTCTTGGTTTCGGTGAGACGGTGAGATTTTTATAAGTTTGCTCTATATTCTTTAATGAGAAGCCGTTTCACAAAGACTGGAGTCGTCAGCGACTCCGGTCTTTTTTTATGTGTTCTGCACACGTCTAGTTGGTCCGCAGTTAATTGAATTGGTCGGTAACCGACCCTTTTTCTGGAGGCAGGTTCTATTGACTAACAGCTATTGCGGATTCTGTGAGCCTCCAGGCTTAACATTGCAAGGCGATTGGATTTAAAGTATACTCAGGTCTTTGGTAGAGTAAGGAAGAATAGCGAAAAAAAAGCAAAATTAAGGGAACAGAAGGCTGGTTTTGCGCATCTTACAGGTGGGCAGGGAGCCTTTGACGGGAGGGATGAGTATTTGGAGAAAAGGCGAGATTCGCTTGCAGCGCGGCTAAGGGCTGGAAACCGTGCAGCCGCAGATGAGCTTGTTGATATATACTATGAGCAGATATATTTGTTTATGAGGAGGCTCGGCCATAGCTGCCAGGTCAGTGAGGACCTGACGCAGGAAAGCTTTCTGGCGGCTTGGCAACATGTAGGCCAGTTGAGAAGTGGCAAAGCGTTAAATGGCTGGTTGTATCGTATTGCAGGCAATGTTTCAAAGCTGTATTGGCGCAGGCACAGGGGCGGGGAAGCGGCCGGTATTGAAATGGCCGATGTGCCAGACAGTAGTGAAGGTGAAGATAGAATTGGACATTATGAGCAGCTCCACCAGTTGAAAAACGCTGTTGCGCAGCTGCCGATAAAATTGGGACAGGCAGTTGTCTTACATTATATGCAGCACTTAACTATTGCCGAAGCTGCCGAAGCGGCAGGCATAAGAGAAGGCACTTTCAAAAGCAGGCTGAACAGAGCGTTAAAAGCTTTAAGAAAGCAGGTTATCTCTGAAGATGGAGAGTTGCGATGAGAGAAGAAAAATTGGGAAAATTACTGAATGAATTGGCAGAGAGAACAGCAGAGCCGGTTAGCCCCGGTCTTGCTGAAAACATAAAGCACCAGATTCCGCAGAGGCTTATGCCGCATAGAAGTGGAATGGATACTATCAATATTATGATAGATTTAAGGATAAGTAAATTAGCTGCAGCAGCAGTAATAATTGTCACGATGATTTTATTGGCGAGCTTTCTTGGTGGTCGGGATTTGGCAGGCAATGGTATATACCAGGATGGCAAGTTATTAGTAAAATATTGCCTGGGGTGGGCTGGTGCCGGTGGAAGTGATGTGTTGGCGGGGAGGTCTAAATATGAGCATTTGGTTCACCAGGGAAAGGACGTTACATATTACGGCGATGGCATTGACCCAGATGATAGTAATGCGGTGCTGATGCAATGGAAACTTCCGGATGGTAAGTACCGGGTGATTTTTGCTGATTTGCGTGCAAAGACCGTCAGTGCCGAAGAGTTGATAGAACTGCAGGCGCGAATGTTGCAGAAGAAAACAAAATGAGCAGTGTCGTTGCAGGCTTAAAATATCGATTTGTCGCTTGACGTGCGGAAGGTTGTGTGGTAGGATAAGCAACAGGTAAAAGTGGTTTTTGAAAGATTTATTTTGGAAGCAGAAGGAAGGAGTATCATTATGAACAAACGAAGAGGGTTTACATTAATAGAGCTTTTGGTGGTAGTTGCCATTATTGCGTTATTGATGGCCATATTGATGCCGACATTGACACGGGTAAGGAGACAGGCAAAGTCGGCTGCTGACCAGGTGAGCCTGCGTCAATGGGGTCTTTGCTTTTCGATGTATGCGGACGATAACGACGGTAGTTTCCCGGAAGGTAATCCTAGCGGAAAGGACCCGTCGAAGATGTGGATATATATATTGCACCCGTACTATAGGGATGGAAAGCTGCGCATGTGCCCGATGGCCACGAGACCCTGGGGGGGCGGCAGTGGGCCCAAGGAAGGTGACCAACTCAGTGCGTTTGTAGCCTGGGGGCCACTCTGGGGAGACGACGCATATCCTACAACAGATGCTGATGACCCTTGGGACAAGGATTTTCCGCCCCAAAAGTATGGTATTACCTACTCTGAGGAAGATAATTACAGCAGCTATATACAGAATGACTGGGTTCGTAATGACCCACGGCCGGGGTCGAAATGGAATAACGCCTGGAGGACTTCCAGTGTTAAAGGTGCAGGTAGGGTACCGCTGATGACGGATGGCAAACAGCATTATGTGTGCCTACCCAGTTCTGGTCAGGAAGCTCCGCAGTATGAGGGCGAGCCGGGGACTTATAAGAATGGTCCATTCAAGCTTATATGCATTAACCGACACGACGGGTTTATAAACGGCGTATTCTTGGATTGGTCTGCCAGGAGTATAGGCCTTAGGGAGTTGTGGAAGTTGAAGTGGAGTCGCCATTTCGACACAACTCTCCCCCCGGCAGGAGGATGGCCGAATTGGTTAAAAAGACACAGAAGCTATGACTGAAATTAACCATTGCATGAAAAAGGCCGGTCTTTGGGACCGGCCTTTTTTTCATTGGTTTACGGTTGAGAGCAAATCGACACTTGTTACATAGATAATCAGGGGTTTCCTCAAACGGATTGGTTAACAAGAAACTGCTGCATTGATACTCAACCGGCTCAGCGACGAAAAAGGCTTTTTAATTGTGCGGCTTTGCGTTTATTAAGGCGGCCAAAAGGATATGTTTTAGTCTGTCAACGCTGGTGTTGTTAAGGTAATCTTCGCTAAAATCCAACTTAAATCGGCCCTTGAAACCTCTGATTTGTCTCTTGAGTTCGTTCCTGCTCAGGGAAGCGATTGAATTTGCTGTTTGTTCAAAATATTTTCTCGAAGTCATTGCCCTGCTTCCTTGAAAAACTATTGTTTTAAATTGGATTTGCTCTGTTAATATCGTCCCCTGTGCCAGGTCGCTTTTGTGAGAAGTTCTGTATCCGGGGCCCCCAGATGCAAAAAAGGGCGTTTGGGGCCCTCTATCGCAGTCCCAATGCCCATATCAGCGCATTATTGAGCTGAAATTTTTTTGTCATTTCGCTGACAGTCTGATAACTTTTGGCTATGAAGACAGAGAAGCTGAATTATTACTTACCACCTGAGTTGATTGCCCAGCGGCCTCGTTGTATTCGAAGCGACTCGAAAATGCTGGTTTTTAATCGCTCCAGCGGCGAGCTTGTGGACAGTCGATTTAGTAGTATCGGCGATTTTCTATTGCCGGGTGATTGCCTTGTGCTTAATGACACAAAAGTTTTGCCTGCCCGCTTTTTTGGGCGGCGAATCAGCGGAGGCAAGCTCGAAGGTTTGTTCTTGGCCGAGAGCGAAATGGGCATCTGGGAGGTAATGCTAAAGGGCACCCGCAAACTAAAGGTCGGTGAGACTATCTATCTAAAAGACAAGGAAGAGGATTTTTGCCGGGCGGTATTGCTCGACAAGCTCGGCGAGGGTAGATGCCGGCTTAAGATAGAGGCGGACGCAGATGTCGAAACCGTTCTCAACGACATAGGCTTTCCACCGCTGCCGCCGTATATCAAACGAGGCAGAGACCTTGGCCAAGCGACAATAGATAAACTGCGGTATCAAACGGTTTATGCTCGCAAAGCAGGGGCGGTTGCGGCACCAACGGCCGGACTGCATCTTACAGACAAGCTAATTGAACAACTGAAAAACGCAGGAATTTGCTTTGCATACATAACACTGCACGTAGGGATAGGAACTTTTAAGCCGATAACCGCTGAAAATCTCGAGGAGCACGAAATCCATCAGGAACGGTTCAGTATTGATAAAGAAAATGCCCGGATAATAAACGCAGCGAAAGAAAAAGGCCGGCGAATAATCGCTGTAGGCACGACATCGGTGCGGACGCTGGAGACAATCGCTGACGGTTCACAAATCAAAGCTGTTAGTGGAACAACGAAGCTGTTTATAAAGCCCGGCTATAAATTCAAGTTCGTTGATGCTATGGTAACGAATTTTCACCTGCCCAAATCAACTTTGCTTGCTCTGGTCGCAGCCTTTGCTGGTCTGGAAAGCATCCTCGCCGCATATCGACACGCTATTGAGCAGCGATACCGCTTTTATTCCTACGGCGATGCAATGCTGATAGTCTGATAAAGAGCACAAGGGCACTTATGGCTTATGCGCTTGTGTGTCCTTTGTGGCTGGTCGTTTTTCATAAAAACTCCTTGGGTTGTTTTTCTGGAATGGTTGTTGAGGGTACTATTAAATTTTTTGGCGCGGTTCAACGATGTTCTGGTTATTCCGCTTTATCTTATGAGTAAAGATCGATAGCGCCGATTTGGTCAGGCCAGGTAGAGCTTGTCATTCGGCTTGATTTCTGGTATCTGATTTAGTTTTGCTTTGATGTCATCTTTTTCTAAAGCGAAGCTGGGAGCAATTTCGAGAGTCGCATCGACCGAATCGCCCGGTTTTCTGGGGACAGTAACCCCGGCTGATTCAAGCCAGCCGGCAGCCCGGGCAATCATCATTTCTTTTGCAGTTTCGGCACTGTCAGGGCCGGTGGGATTTTTGACAGGGGAAAATTCTTCGCTGCGCAGTGTCTGCAAAATTATCGACTTTGAGGCTAATGGCAGGGCATCGAAAACAAAGCTTTCCAGCTTTATACCATTTGGCTCAGCAGGTTCGACAGGCCTGCCTTTTTCATCGATGTGCGGAATTTTCTTGATGGCTCTGTGAAGGGGCAGGGAAAAGCCCCTGGCATTTAGTTTTTCAACGAAGGTGCAGTCGATGATGTGGATAGCGATACTGCCGAGGCCGAAGACCAACGAGCCGTCGGGGTTTCTCTTCTCAGTCAGTTCTTCTGGCAAATCGCTATATTCGATGACGGTTACTTTTCCATCAACTAAGCAGAAGACACCGACCTTTTCCTTAGGTTCGGTTTTTACCACGGCCTTCGAGGACATCTCGGCCTCGTCGAGAGCGTGCAGCCCGATGAAGAGCGGGTCGAAGATATTTATCAGGGGATTATCGACCTGGAAATAGCTCGCAAATTCTACGCCGCGTTTTTTCATATCTTCGAGAGCCCCGCTTTGGTAAAGTGCTTTTAAGCTTCCGCCGTGACCATCTGGCGAGCAGCTTATTTTGTCTTTGTCGGCCAGTAGGATTTTGCCGTCGAAACTAAAGTTGGGCAATGTGCCCTGCTGAAATATAAAAATATCGCTCTCTCTCAGACCGTAGTAATTATTCGAACTGAAAATTTCCTTGGTCTGGGCGTAGTTCAGAGGACTGGTCATAATATACCAGGGGCAGATGGTTTGGTATTTTTCTGAGACCGCTGCGATTGTTTCGGCAAAGATTCGAAACAGCGTTTTATTTTTGACAGGGCTGATGGGGAAATTTCCCTTTGGGCTGTCGAATCCGAATCTGGTTCCCTGTCCGCCGGCAACGATGAAAGCGGCAACCTTGCCGGCCGATATCAGTTCTCTGCCCAATTCTCCGGCTTGGGCATATTTATGCTTTTGCTCTGCGTCGGCTGGATTAGGGCTGTAGGACCGAGCAGGGGCAAAATCAGCACCTATGGCAGAAAAAGCGGGTTTTTTAATGTGGTTGGCCACCAAATCGTCCATTTTCGAAAAATCCAGCTCTTCGATTTGGGCAAGCAAATTCTGCCTTTGGGCCGTGTTTAATTGCTCCCAGAACGCCAAAAGATGGCTCTGATTGTGCTTTTTTAGCAGCTTTTTGATGTTTTCAAGAGCTTTTTTGGTAATCATATCTCCGATTCCTGATTGATTGACAGAAATATTAAAGGAATTGTAAAAATTTTCAAGAGTTTAGGAAAATTTGACGAAATTTCACTTGACAAATAAAGCTATCTTGTGCTATTATTTAGGGTGTGAGATAGGTAGGTTTGAGAACCTTATTTATAATTTAACCTGTTATCATACTTAACTCATTATCATATCCTAAAACCTGCCTTCCCGAAAAAAGACTTTTTTCAGTTTCTCTTGTGCCATTGAGCTAACGGTACCATTGAACATCGGGAAATTAGCTACACGAATTTTGTTGATGAAATTCAGTTTTACGGATTTGAACCAGCCGTTCTTAGGCGAAAATAGTAAATGAAGGAGATTCGCAGAAAAGGAGTGTTTTTGTGTTCCTATGCGGCAGAGGTTCCCATTTTGTGACGTATTACAGGGACACCAAACGCAATAAAGTACGTTTGGGAGCCCGCAAAATGGGGTCGCGGTAGTTAGTTGCATTTATCTGTTAAAACATAACCAAAGTAGGCCCTGAGAGCGGCTGGACTCGCGAATCTCAAAAAGTTATGAAAGGAGAAAAACAATGAGAAGAAAAGGTTTTACATTAGTTGAGCTACTGGTCGTGATTGCGATAGTAGCTCTGTTGATGGGCATTTTAATGCCTGCTCTGGCCAGGGTCAGGCAGATTGCCCATCGAATGGTCTGCGGGACGAACCTGTCCTCTCTCGGAAAGGCAATGATGCTCTATTCCAACGATAACGATGAGGAATATCCGCGCGCAGGTGGCCAAAAGGCGCTCGGCGTTTGGACCGCCGACGGAAAGATAGCTGCGTGGGACCATTTGCCGGGGGGTGAGAAGGCTTTCTTGGACGGTACAACCGTTACGGCCAGCTGGTATAGTTTGGTAAAGGGTTATGATGTGACGACGAAGCAGTTTGTTTGCAGGGGCGACGCCGGGACCAGAGCATTTAAAATGTCTGATATGATGTCAATCCTTGAGCTTGAAGACGTTTGGGATTTCGGTGATGGTAGCAACGACATTTGGCCAGGCTCGTATTGCAGCTATTCCTATCATATGCCTTATAATATGGACTCAGCCACCCCAGGGCATCCAATCGGGGTAGTAAGTGACTCCGGCTGTCCTCTTGCTGCCGACAGGAACCCTTTCGTTGACAAGAATGCCGATGTCTATATCCAGGATAGCGACGTCACCGACCCATCTACAATTTGGGATGACCCCCCAGGCTCAGGCTACAATGACACGGAGAAGAAATGGAATGCGGCAGCGCACCAGAGGGAAGGACAAAATGTCCTGTTTAATGATTCCCATGTGACTTTTGAGAGGTATCCCAACGTCGGTATTGAGAATGATAATATTTGGTTATACTGGGGTGCGGATTGTGATCCGACTGGTGTAAGTCCGAGCGATTCTGTAATGCAGGTTACGAGTGAACAACCTACTGGCGACGGATGTTGTGCGCCGTGCAATGAAAGAGATGCGTTCCTGGTGGGTGAGCATAACCGTCCGCATTAGTAAAGACAGGTTGCTTTTTGGTTTGGTTATTTACAGGCGGCCTTGTGCAATAGAGCATAAGGCCGCTTTTTTATTGATTGGTGATAATTGACGGCTGCAAAAAACGTTAAAAATAATCAATAATCAATTCCCAGGATTTGTCTTTGCCGGGCATTTGTGTTAAAGTGTGCAATTTGATTATCAGGGAGCGTGAGATTGGGACAGACGCTTACATACAGGATACTTTCGGCCCATCTGGTTGACGGCAAAATCGCTGCCGGTGAGCAGATTGGCATTCGTATTGACCAGACGCTTACGCAGGATGCCACCGGAACGACGGCGTTTTTGTTGTTTGAATCAATGGGGGCAGGAAGAGTTAGAACTGAGTTGTCGGTCAGCTATATCGACCATAATATGAGCCAATTTGGGCCGGAGAACCACAACGACCATTTATATCTGCAAACGGTGGCTGCCAAATCAGGCCTTTACCATTCACGGGCAGGCAATGGTATCTGTCATCAGGTCCATCTGGAGCGGTTTGGCAGGCCTGGAGCGACACTGCTGGGCAGCGATTCGCACACGCCGACCTGCGGCGGAATTGGTATGCTTGCTATCGGGGCCGGCGGGCTGGATGTGGCAGTGGCTATGGCGGCAGGACCGTTCTACCTGACCTGCCCGAAAGTCCTTGGCGTCAAATTAACCGGGCACCTGGGTGACTGGGTGGCAGTAAAGGACGTTATTCTTAAACTGCTCGGTCAACTTTCGACAAAAGGCAATGTGGGCTGGGCGGTCGAATATTTCGGCGAAGGTGCGAAACAGTTGTCTGTGCCGCAGCGGGCGACGATAACGAATATGGGAGCGGAGCTGGGCGTAACAACGAGTATCTTTGCCAGTGATGAGCAAACCAGAAAATTCTTAGCCGCCCAGAAGCGGGAAAAAGATTATCAGCCGTTGGCAGCCGATGCAGATGCTGAATATGAACGCATCATTGAAATAAATTTGGCCGAACTTGAGCCGATGGCGGCTTGTCCGTCCTCGCCGGATAATGTCAAAACCGTTGCCGAAATTGCCGGCGTTCAGATAGGCCAGGTAGTGGTAGGTAGCTGCACGAACTCCAGCTTTGATGATTTAATGATGGTTGCAAAGATATTAAGGGGCGGGCGGATAAACAATATGGTCGAATTTGCGGTCGCTCCGGGCAGTAGAGAAGTCTTGAATATGTTAGCGGAAAACGGGGCGTTGGCGGATATGATTTCAGCGGGCGCTCGCATTTTAGAATCAGCCTGCGGCCCCTGCATTGGTCAGGGCTTTTCGCCGGCTGGTGGCGTGGTTAGTCTGCGAACCTTCAACAGGAATTTTGCAGGCCGAAGCGGGACAACCGACGACCAGGTCTATCTGGTTAGTCCCGAAACAGCAGTCGCTTCAGTTCTGACCGGACGAATTACCGACCCGCGTGATTTGCCGAAGTTGTTTGGAATTGAATACCCAAGAATGGAATTGCCGGATGAATTTATCGTCAATGATAGTTTGATGGAAGAGCCTTTGAGTGAGGAAGAGGCGGCGAACGTGCAGGTTCTGCGCGCGCCCACAATTGTGGTGCCGCAAGTGCCGCCGCCACTGCCGAAAGCACTGCAGGGCAAGGTCCTGATTAAATGTGGAGATAAAGTAACCACCGACCATATTATGCCGGCCGGTTCTTTCCTGAAGCTGCGCTCAAATGTGCCGGAATACGCAAAGGCCGTTTTCAATTGTTTTAACGAGCAGGGCAGGCCCACATTTGCCGAACGCGCCATTGAGTTAAAGCAAAAGGGCATTGCTGGTGTCATTGTAGCAGGGGTAAGCTATGGCCAGGGTTCGTCAAGAGAGCACGCTGCACTTTGCCCGATGCATTTAGGTGTCCGGGCGGTGATTGCGAAAAGCATTGAGCGAATTCACAAAGCCAATCTAATTAACTTCTGTATAGTGCCGATAGAATTCGCCGAGCCGGCTGACTATGACAAAATCAAACCCGACGACCTGCTGCAAATCGACAATCTGCTCGAAGTGATAAAGGCCGGCGACAAGGTTAAGATTGTCAACAAGACCGGCTCTTATGAATTTGTTGGCAGGTTGGTTCTTTCTGAAAGAGACAGGCAGATTTTGCTATCGGCCGGTCTGCTAAATTACACCCGCAGAAAAACCGATGGGTGAGAAAACAATAGCGATTTTTGGAACCGGCAGGGCAGAACCTGGCGATGCGGCTTATACACTGGCCGAAGAAACAGGCAAACTGCTGGCCCAGGCTGGTTTCACCATCGCCAACGGCGGATATGGCGGAACAATGTTGGCAGCGGCCAAAGCAGCGACCCAGACCGGCGGTAAAACTATCGGCGTTACATGCTCAGCTTTCAGGGCAAAACCCAATGAATATATCACTCGTGAGATTGTTACCAATTCGCTGGACGAACGGCTCGATACATTGATAAAATTAGGGCAGGCCTACGTGGTTTTGCCAGGCGGCACAGGCACAATGCTCGAATTGGCAAAGGTCTGGGAATTAAAAAACAAGGGCTTTCTACAAGAACGCAAACCGATTATACTTGTCGGTGCATTTTGGAAGCCGCTTGTTGATTTGATTGCGACAGAAGACCCCGACAGCAGGCGGTATATACACGTTGCGGCCGGGCCAGGTGAAGTTAAAGATATTTTGGTTAGTGGCTGAGAAAATCGCCAATTGCTGATTTCTAAATTCCAATTGAAAATCGAAAATTGCAATGGCTAAAAATCTGATAATATCTATTTTAGCAGCCTTTTTTGTAAGCACAGTGTCGCCCAGGGTGGTGGCCGGCGGTCCGAAAAAGGCTAAACCGCTAACTGACGGTTTTGTTCTGGCCGGCGTCGATGGTAAATTGACCGGCGACGACGGCAACAGATGGTTCTTTGAATTTGATTCGGACGTAGGCGATGATAAAGGCCGGGTCTGCGCCGGGGCGAGGTTGGAGCTTTTGCCGTCAGCGGCGTTGGAAAAGATAATCGCTGATATGGAAGAACGTTCCTGGGTAAGCTATCGGCTCTGGGGCAGGGCCACAAGATACAAGGGCAAAAATTTCATATTCCCAATTTACTTTTTGCCCATCAGTGAAATCGAACGGCCACAGCCTCCAGCACCGAAAGAATCGCAACAGCGAAAGGCCGAGCTGATTATAAATGAGCCAAACGATGCATTAACCATACCAGAGGAGATAGTAGCGAAGCTGGTGACCAGGCGGATTGTCCGCACCGACCAGTTGAGAAAAGGGTTGGAATTGAAAGTAGATTGCATCTTGGCTGACAGAATCGGCCTTATAGTTAGGCAGGCTGACGGCGGGCTCGTATTTGTTCTTGACGCTCTCGGTCGGGGTATCCAGCAAATTTCGTTTCCATTGCTACCCTGTTGGGCTTTGGAGCGAGCACATCAGGAGCAGTCCGCTGAGCCAGACCCTTTGCGGTTCAAAGTATCAGGAGTTGTTACCAGATATAAAGGCCGGTATTATCTGCTGCTGCAGCGGGCAGCACGACTTTACAGCCACGAAAACTTCGGCAGATAGAAAATAGAATCAGCCACAGAGAGCACAGAGAAAGTAAAAAATAAAGGGAAAAACTGTGACCCACGAACTTGACCAAATCCTAATTTCACCGTCAGAAAGATTGGTAGAGATTCGTTCGGCAGTGATGCAAGCGGCGACATTTGATAGTGTTAGCGACGAGGGAAAGCAGGTATTGAACATTATCAACGAGGTTAGGTATAGGAAGGATACGGCTGTAGCGGAGTATACAAAGGAATATGATGATATTGAGTTATCACCCGATGAGTTTAGGGTTTCCAAAGAAGATCTGGAAAAAGCTCACAAGGAAATAGAAAAAAACCTTTTGGCATCACTCCGACAGGCAATTGAAAATGTTAAAAGATATCAGACTGAAATTTTCACTGGCAATAACAAAAGGTGTTCCGGGGGGACACGAATTAAATATACCCCTATAGAAAGGGTCGGCATCTGTGTACCCGGCGCTTCGGCTCCGCTACCCTCAACAGTTATAATGACAGCAGTGCCAGCGATAGTAGCAGGTGTAAAGCCAGAGAACATTGTCATAGTTTCGCCACCGAGATACAACGGCAGCATCCATCCCATAATTTTAGCAACTTGCCACTAATTAAAAATCAAAAAGGTTTATCGAGTCGGTGGGGCACAGGCGGTAGCGGCTTTGGCATTTGGAACAGATACTATCCCCAATGTAGATAAAATTGTCGGACCCGGTAATAAGTGGGTGCAAACGGCCAAGAAAAAGGTGATTGGGCTGGCAGGTATTGATTCGATAGCAGGGCCAAGTGAAGTATTGATAATTGCCAACGATAAAGCGAACGCTGCCTGGGTGGCAGCAGATATGTTAAGCCAGGCAGAGCATGCACCGGGTAGCGCAGTCGTATTTACGGATTCGAAGAAGTTTGCTGAGAAAGTTCTTGGTGAACTTAAAAGTCAGGTAGAGAAGTTGGATCGGTCAAAGGAGACTATCGAGTGCTTGAAGGAATTGGGTCTAATTGTTTTCTTTGAGAATATGGATAATGTGATTGAATGGGCGAATAATTTCGCGATGGAACATTTAGAGATTCAGTGCGGCGATGAAAGCAAAAAGATTGCTGACAAAATCAAAAACGCTGGGGCAATCTTCATCGGTGATTATAGTCCGGTGGCAGTTGGTGACTACTGGGCTGGTCCGAGCCATACCTTGCCTACAGGTATAACTGCAAGGTTCTTTAGTGCCTTAACTGCCAACGATTTTATCAAGTCAACAAGTATTATCGAATATGATAAAGAAAAATTAGCCAAAAGTGCTGAAGATATTATTCGCTTAGCCCAAGCCGAAGGCCTCGACGCACACGCAAAAAGTATAAAAATCCGACAGCAAGAGAAGTGATTATTAGCTCGCCAATTTTTCTTTTATCAGTTCCGTGGCCTTGGCCAGTGCATCGTCGATTCTTTCTAGTTTTTTACCGCCGGCCTGTGCCATTTGGGCTCGCCCACCGCCGCCACCGTCCACTATTGGGGCAATTTGCTTGACTATGTCACCGGCCTTTAAGCCTTTTTTAACCAAATCGTCCGTGACACCTGCCAGCAGTGTTGCCCTGCCTTCCATCTCAAAGCCAAGGACAATAGCAGCGGATTTTGCTTTCTTTTTGAGCATATCAATAGCGGCTCGCCCCTGTTCGAGAGAAATTGTTGAAACCCGGCCAATGATTACAGATGTCCCGCCGATTTTCTCACACTTTTCCAGAAGCTGTTTTGCTTCGGCCATCGTATCACTACCGGTTTGTTTTGAGGCGGATTTTAGCTCTTTGGTGAGCTTCTTATTGTCTTTTATTAGCTGCTCAATCCTGCCAACCAGTACCTCGGCAGGAACCTTCAGCTTCACTGAAAGCTCATCGACAATCTCGCTTCGCTGTTCGAGATACCTGGTGAGCCCGGAGTCGGTCAGTGCGGTAATTCTTCTGACGCCTGCTGAAATACTTTCTTCTTTGATTATCTTGAAGCCGCCGATAGAGCCGATTTTATCGACGTGCGTCCCGCCGCAAAACTCTTTGCTAAACGCCTCTTTAAGCTGGTCATCATCCTTAGCACCAATAGCCACTACCCGAACCTCTGTACCGTATTTCTCGCCAAATAGTGCCGTTGCACCGAGCTTTTGTGCTTTCTTCCTGGGCATTACCACACAGGTTACGGTCAGGTCTGCTGCGATTTTTTCTCTGACCAGAATCTCAACCTTTTTTATCTGCTCACGGCTCAGTGCTTTGGGGCAGGTAAAGTCGAATCTCAAATAATCCGGCCCAACGAGGCTGCCCTGCTGTGCCACCGATTTGCCGACAACCTCTTGCAAGGCCAATTGAAGCAGGTGTGTGGCGGTATGATTTTTCTTCGTCGAGTTCCTGTCTTTACTGACGATTGCCTTTACCTTTTCACCGATGCTAAATGTCCCTTCTGCAACTCGGCCTTTGTGAATGACGCAGTTGGCTATCTTTGTAGTGTCCTCAACGATAAATCGTCCGTGCTCGGATTCCAAATGTCCGCAGTCGCCGACCTGTCCTCCCGCTTCGGCATAGAAGCAGGTTCTGTCAAGAACAATCCCAACATCTTCGCCGGTTTCAATCCGGCCCTGGTTTTTGAAACCCTCACTATCAATCCAGCCGATTAGCTTACTGTCGCACTGGTCAGCGTGGTATTTATGCAGGTCTTCAGTTGCTGGCAGTTCTGCATCGGCTAAGGTTACCATTAGCGAAACGTCCTTTTGAGCTGCCCTTGCCCGCTGTCTTTGCTCTTCCATCAGTTCGTCAAATTTGGCTGTGTCAACTTTCAGTTTGCGCTCTTCAGCCATAAGCTGCGTCAAATCAAGGGGAAAGCCGTAGGTGTCGTAAAGCTGAAAAGCATCTTCGCCGCTGATGGTCTTATTGATGCTCTTTTCGGTTCGTTTGGCAGCAGTATTGAAGATTTCAATACCCCTGTCGAGTGTTCTGCCGAAACTTTCTTCTTCAGATTCGATTACCGTTGAGACGTAGTCAGCTCTTTCTTTTATCTCGCCGAACGCCTCGCCTAAGCAATCAGCAACTGTCGGCACAAGTTTATACATAAACGGCTCGTGCATTCCCATCTCTCTGCCAAACCTCGCAGCCCGGCGAAGTATTCGCCGAATAACATAGCCACGCCCCTCATTAGAGGGGGTTGCTCCATCGGTTATTGCGAAGACCAGCGCGCGAATGTGGTCGGATACAACCCTGAAGGCATTATCAATCTTATTGTTCAGCCGGGATGTATATTTGTGGCCGGTCTGCTCACTTAGGCAATCGATTACAGGCATAAACAAATCAGTGTCATAGTTGCTCTTTTTTTTCTGAAGTACCGCAGCGATTCTTTCCAGGCCCGCACCGGTATCGACGTATTTGGCGCCTAATTCGGAGAGCTCGCCGTCCTCGCTGTGGTTATATTGTATAAAGACAAGATTCCATAGCTCTATGAATCGGGCACAACCGCTGTTGACGCCGCACTTGTGGCCGGGTACATCTTTTTTGTCGCACATATCAGGACCAAGGTCGATATGTATTTCACTGCAGGGACCGCAGGGGCCGGTATCACCCATCTCCCAGAAATTGTCTTTTCTCCCGAAAGCCAGGACTCTGTCAGCGGATATTGGGGTTACTTTTGTCCACAGCCCTTTGGCTTCGTCATCTCTGGGCAGACCGCCAGCTTGGTCGCCTGCGAAAACCGTTGCCCACAAACGGTCCGGCTCGATGTCCCAAACTTTTGTAAAGAGTTCCCAGGCCCACTCGATTGCCTCTGCCTTGAAATAGTCATCGAACGACCAGTTACCTAACATCTCAAAGAAGGTGTGGTGATAGCTGTCATGTCCCACTTCCTCAAGGTCGTTATGCTTGCCGCTTACACGCAGGCATTTTTGACTGTTGACCACCCGGCGGTGTTCCGGCGGGGTCAGTCCTAAGAAAACATTTTTGAACTGATTCATTCCCGCATTGGCAAAAAGCAGAGTATCGTCGTTGATGGGCACTATGGGCGAGCTGGGGACGAATTCGTGTCCTCTGTTCTTGAAAAAATCTATAAAGCCGCTTCTAATCTGCTTTGCGCTTAGCATCTCATATCTCGTATTTTACGCCAGGCCTTTGGCAACAAGGATTTTGTCTTTTATCTCCTCGCACAAATCTTCGTTTTCAGCTAAATATTTCTTGGCGTTTTCTCTGCCCTGGCCAATCCGCATGTCGCCGTAGTTTAGCCAGGCGCCGCTTCTTTCGATAACATTACAATCGAGTCCCATATCAATCAAATCGCCTTCATAGCTGATTCCGCTATCAAACATAAGGTCAAACTCGCTCTCACGGAAGGGCGGTGCTATTTTGTTCTTTACAACTCTGGCTCTTATCCTGCTGCCAACGGCACCGGTGCTGTCTTTTAAGGTCGTTAATCGTCTCAGGTCAATGCGTACAGAGCTATAGAATTTCAATGCCCTGCCCCCCGGGGTCGTCTCTGGGTTGCCGAACATCACGCCGATTTTCATACGGATTTGATTTATAAAGATAAGGGAGGTTTTGCTTTTGCCGATAACAGCGGTAAGCTTTCTCATTGCCTGACTCATTAATCTCGCCTGAAGCGCCATGTGGGCGTCACCCATCTCACCTTCAATTTCTGCCTTTGGTGTAAGTGCGGCAACTGAGTCAATAACTATAACGTCGACGGAATTGGATCTGATTAGCATCTCGGTTATCTCAAGGGCCTGCTCACCGGTGTCGGGCTGGCTGACCAGCAGGCCGCTTACATCGACACCAAGCCGTTTGGCCCAGGTTGTGTCAAGGGCGTGTTCAGCATCGATAAATGCGGCCACGCCGCCCAATTGCTGGGCGCTTGCGATGACGTGAAGTGCCAGCGTGGTTTTGCCGGACGACTCAGGGCCGAAAAGCTCAGTAACCCTGCCGCGAGGGATACCCACGCCGCCGAGAGCAATGTCCAGCGATAGTGAGCCGGTGGGGATACCTTTAATTTTGGCGTATTTATGCTCGTCCATGCGCATAATAGCGCCTTGGCCGTATTGCTTCTCGATTTGTGCAACCACACGCTCAAGTGCGGTTTCTTTACCGGTTACTTTGTCGATTGCTTTCGATGGTTTCTGAAGTTTTTTTGTCTTTACCATTTTCCCAATCTCCTATTATTTCGCATCCCGTATTTCGCTTCACACTTCACGCATTTTGTAATTGCCTAACACAGTGTAAATAGGGCCTTTCGGCGTTAACTGGCTCTGATAGACCAAAACCGAATCAGCCGCCATAACGCCGAGCTTGAAATCCTTGTAGTCTTCGGATATCTGCGCCAGTTTTACACCTGCCGCCGGCTTTCTTATTCTGCACAGAGTCAAGTGGCCGGAAAACGCTCTTGCCTCCTCGGGCCAGCCGGCCAGAGCCAGTTGTTGCTCAAGGTCTTTTTGCAGCCGGCCCAGATTATTGCTTCGGTCACCGATACCAACCCATAAGACTTTAGCACTTCTGCCGCCGAAATAACCGACCGATTCTATGTCCAGCTCAAAGTTTTTATGTCTGTCGGCAACATCTTTGACGATATTACAAATCTCAACGACTTTTGCATCTTCTACTTCGCCTAAGAACTTTAGCGTCAGGTGTATATTCTCTGGGCTTATCCACTTGACGTCGCTTTTTTTAATATCAGCGCTGCTTTGCAACTGCTGCTGCAAATCGCTTAGGCCCGCTCTGTTCTTCTCGTCAATATCTATCGCTATAAAACACCGCATTATATCATTAACCGGCTAAAATTGTGTTAGCTTTTGCAAAGTCTTAAACCTGCCCTCAATATCAGCTTTGCTTATCGAGGTTAATCCCTGCAGCGAAAATTCGGCAATCGCAAATGAGGCAGCCACTGTGCCGTAGACAATAGCTGTTTTTAACGACCCAAAATCGGTCTTACTACCGCCGCGCCGGGATGCCAGATAGCCCATCAACGCCCCTGCGAAGCTGTCGCCCGCACCTGTGGGGTCTTTGACCTCGGCGGCTGGGTAGGACGGCAAAATGAATCTTTCACCACCTGTTTCACACATCATTGAACCAGATTCCCCTTTTTTAATAATCACCACGCCCGGCCCCATCTCTAAAATTTTTTCTCCTGCTCTTATCAAGTTGCTGCTGGCCGCTAACATCCTTGCTTCGTCTTCATTAATTATCAGGCAGTCGATTTTTTTAAGCAGACTTTCTAAATCGTCCCGATGCCCGTGAATCCAGCAGTTCATCGTATCAGCGGCTACGAAAACAGGGCTTTCCATCTGTTCGAGCAATTGGTTCTGAAGTACCGGAGCCGTATTCGCGAGAAAGACGAACTTGCTGTCTTTATATTCGGCAGGCACGGTAGGCGGCGCTTCGGCAAGAACGTTTAACTTAACTTCATCCGTGATTGCTTCGTTCATAGTACTATAATAGGAGCCTTTCCAGCGAAAGGTTTTGCTATTGTTTCTTATCTCCAGGCCGGTCAAATCAACATCTCTGTCGGTAAAAACCTTGGCTAAATCAAATGGGCAATCGGCGCCGATAACGCCTATGAGTCTGACCGGACTAAAGAAACTGGCCGCCATACTGAAATAAATAGCAGAACCGCCGAGGCAGTTCTCGCTAATACCATAGGGTGTTTTAACGGTATCAATTCCTATCGAGCCGGTTACCAATAATGACATTTCCAAGCTCCTTATCCTTGAGTTACCGTTCCAAATTTTTTCAGCGTAATATCTATTCTGGCGATAGTTTTCTCTTTGCCTAACATCTGAACCGAATCGAAAATTGGCGGGCTGATTGTAGTGCCACAAATGGCCACTCGCAGAGGCTGAGCTACTTTGCCCAGCCCAACCTGTTTTTCCTGGGCTAATGAACGCAGCATATTTTCGATTGCTTCTTTGGTGAGTTGTTTCATCGCCGCGAGTCTGCCCCGGACCATTTGCAAAACAGCCAAACCGTCTTCTTTCAGCAGAACTTTCTTTACCGCTTTCTCGTCATATTTCACCTCGTCATTGGCTATGAAAGCGAACCTGGTTTTTTCCTCAATCTGGGCCAAAGTTCGCGCACCTTCATTCATCTTTATGATTTTTTCGAGCAATCTATCATCAGCAGACATAAGCGGAGAATCCACGGCTTTTAGATAATTCTTAAAACGCTGCAATAATAAAGCAGGCTTCATCATTTTGATATGTTCGGTATTGAAAGCAAGAAGTTTCTGGCGGTCAAACAGACTGTTGGCCTTTGTCAAACGCGAAAGGTCAAAACAATTGATTAAATCGTCGAGTGGCATAATTTCGCGACCATCTCCTGGGTTCCAACCAAGCAGCGAGAGGAAATTCACCATACTCTCGGGCAGATAGCCGCTCTTGAAGAAATCGATGACATTGATTTCCGGCAGACGTACATCAAGGAATTTGGCCATCGCGTCAATGCCCGGCATATCAGGCACGGTCTCGCCCGCAACAAAGCTGTTCACTTCTTCAATGGTAATGTTACCGGCCTCGGCAAGTTTTTCGAGGTCGATATCCTGATTGGCCTTGATTATTTTTCGAAGCGCCTCTGGACGCTCGCGTTTGGAAAGCTTACCACCGGTTTCGCTGATGGTGACGGACATATGTGCATACGTCGGGGTGTGAAACCCCAAAGCTTGCTGTAGGGCCTGATGGCCGGGTGTATTCATAAGATGCTCTTGGCCGCGGATAACGTGGGTTACTCCCATAAGCTCATCATCGACAACACATGCAAAATGGTACGTTGGGAATCCGTCGCTCTTTTGTATGATAAAATCGCTCATCTCGCCGGCTGCAAACGTGACCTCACCACGCACCACGTCGGCGACAATAATGGGCTTGTCCTGCGGTACGGCAAAGCGAACCGTTACGGCTCGACCTGCGGCTTTTGCCTTCTTAACATCGCTTTCATCAGGCAGGTCCTTGGGCCGCCGATAGATAAGTGCCTTTTTTTCGGCCTCAGCCTGTTCGCGCATCGCCTGAAGTTCCTCAGGCGTATCAAAGCAGTAATACGCCTTTTTCTCATCGATAAGTTTTTTTATGTATTTATCGTAGATGTCTTTTCTTCGGGATTGCAGATATGGACCATTCGGGCCGCCAACTTCAGGGCCTTCGTCCCATTCGATGCCGAGCCATCGCAGGTCGTTTATAACCTGCTGGATAGCGGTAGGTGTACTGCGTTTAATATCCGTATCTTCGATTCGGAGCAGGAATCTCCCGCCCATTCGCCTGGTGAAAAGCCAGTTGAACAGAGCGGTTCTGGCCCCGCCGACGTGCAGATAACCTGTTGGTGACGGCGCAAAACGCGTTACGACCATTGCAAACCTCATCAATTCCGGAAAATACGTGAAAACGATAAAAGATTAAGTTATATCAAGACCATTGTCAAGAACAGTCAGCGGGCAGTAAATTTGTGCCTCCGACAGGCAAAATTAAATAAATTACCTCTCTGTTAATCTTAAATACCGAGCCCCCAAACCCCAACAACAGGTCGCACCGTCACATCGAGCGCAGTCGAGGGGTCTATTTAAAACAAGTCCGCCCAGCGGTTCCTCTCAAAACGATACCCTCCTCCATCGGCATGACCGAGAAGATTCGAGCAGGTTGACGATAGTTCCGTCATTACCTATAATTGGCAAAATATTTCAGCAAAACAGCTCAGCAGCTTACCTGATATGCTTTGGATGACAAATATAACAATAGAACAGGAGTGCATAAACGATGGGACATGTATGTCCGTGGTGGCATGTTTACACCTTTGACAATGCCCTGCGCCGTTTGTTCTATAACCCTGCGGCTATTTTTGGGCCGTATGTGAATCCTGGCGATACCGTTATGGACCTCGGATGCGGCGCAGGATTCAACTCTATCGGCCTGGCTCGTATCGTCGGCAAAAAAGGACGCGTCTTCTCGGTCGACCTGCAGCAGGAAATGTTGAATATCCTGCACAGACGCATCAAGAAAACCGCACTTGCCGACCGGATTCATACCCATCGCTGCCAAGCCAACTCACTTGGGATTGAAGAGATGTTTGATTTCATCAATGCCTTCTGGATGGTTCACGAAGTCCCGGATATCCGAGAATTTCTCCGCCAGGTACATTCAACCTTGCGCCAAAAGGGTAAATTTCTTGTCGCCGAACCTCGATTCCACGTCTCAGCCCAGGATTTCCAGAAAATGATTTTGACCGCACAGGAGGTTGGCTTTACCATTTGCAACCAGCCGAATATTGCTTTCAGTAGAGTTGTCGTTTTTTCCAAGACTTAGAACCAAAAAATGGATGGTTCCGCCAATTATGAGCACGAATGATTCGACAGCCAAGCTCGATTTTATCCGGGCGATTGTCGCGGATGACTTAAAGACTAATAAATGGGATGGTCGTGTTCACACGCGATTTCCACCTGAGCCGAACGGCTATCTGCATATCGGGCACGCCAAAGCAATCTGCCTTAATTTCGGAATTGCGCACGAATTCAGCGGCCTTTGCAATCTGCGATTCGATGATACCAATCCCATTAAAGAAGAAGCCGAATACATCGAATCTATCAAGCAGGATATTCGATGGCTCGGCTTCGACTGGGGCGACCGGCTTTTCTACGCATCGGATTATTTTGAGCAAATGTATCAGTACGCTGTTCAGTTGATAAAAAAGGGTAAGGCATACGTTTGCGACCTAAGCGCCGAGCAAATCAGAGAGTATCGCGGCACCTTAACCAAGCCGGGAAAGAACAGCCCCTATCGCAGCCGCAGCGTCGAAGAGAACCTCGATTTGTTCCAGCGAATGCGGGCAGGCGAATTTGAGGATGGTGCCCGCACACTGCGAGCAAAAATAGATATGGCATCGCCAAATCTGAACATGCGAGACCCGGTTATGTATCGCATACTCCACGCCACACATCCCCGCACCGGCGGCAAATGGTGCATTTATCCAACATACGATTGGGCTCACGGGCTTGAAGATTCGGTCGAAGGAATCACTCACTCGATTTGCACGCTCGAGTTTGAAAATCACAGACCCTTGTATAACTGGTTCCTCGATGAGCTGGGCATATTCCATTCCCAGCAGATTGAGTTCGCCCGGCTGAATCTGACCTACACCGTGATGAGCAAGCGCAAGCTCCTTCAATTGGTGCGGGATGGTCTCGTCAGAGGCTGGGACGACCCGCGAATGCCGACCATCTGCGGCCTGCGCAGACGGGGCTACTCGCCGGAATCCATCAGGAATTTCTGCCAGCTTATCGGCGTCAATAAATTCAACAGCACTATCGATATTGCGCTGCTCGAACACTGCGTCCGTGAAGATTTGAATAAGACCAGCCCGCGCGTGATGGCTGTGCTTCGGCCTCTCAAGGTCGTCATCGACAACTATCCGAAAGATAAGGTCGAGCGGCTCGAAGCCGTGAACAACCCCGAAGACCCAAGCGCCGGCACACGCAAAGTTGCCTTCTCACGAGAGCTGTATATTGAGCAGGAAGATTTTATGGAGGAGCCGCCGAAAAAGTTCTACCGCTTGGCCCCCGGACGAGAGGTTCGCCTGCGGTACGCGTATTTCGTAACCTGCACAGACGTAGTCAAAGATAAAAACGGCCAAGTCGTCGAACTGCACTGTAGATATGACCCGGCCACGCGTGGCGGTGACTCTCCAGATGGACGTAAGGTCAAATCAACGCTGCACTGGGTTTCGGCCGCCCACGCGCTCGAAGCCGAAGTAAGACTGTACGACCATCTGTTCAGAAATGAGAACCCGGACGATGTCGAGCAAGGTGCTGATTTCAAATCTAACTTGAATCAAAACTCATTGGAAATCCTGACCTCCTGTCGTGTTGAACCTTCTCTGGCCGGTGCTGCACAGGGCAGTCGATACCAGTTTGAGAGACTGGGCTACTTTTGCGTCGACCCCGACAGCTCTGACACAAAGCTTGTATTCAATCGCGCGGTATCACTGCGCGACCCCTGGGCCAAAATCCAAAAAGCACAGGAGAACAGGTAGCGACATTGTAACTTCACCACGGACGACATCCTTTACAATGATTGCCCACTTGGGCTCCGCCCACGTGAAGATAACCGGTTATTGATAAATAATAAGCAATAGAAAATAATCAATAATCAATTATGAGGCTACCCTCCTGGGGCTACGGTGAGCAGCTTGTAACTGGCAAGAGCAGCCAGCAGGATAAAGATGACTCTGACTACGTTGCTTGGTAGTTTGTGCATAGCTCGGCCGCCTAAAAACGCCCCCACGATGGCACCGGGGATAACTACCACCGCAATTTTTAGAGATTCTATTACCGGGCTGGCATTTTGCAATACGTCGCAAAATGGGCTACCCCCAATATTGTGCTGTAGCAGCGTTATGTTCTTGTAAAACGCTCCTATAAGGGCAATTGAGGCGATGGTCGCAGCGGAATTACTGATAGCTCTTTTTAAAGGCATTTTCAAAAAAAGCTGCTGAGTTGGAATGCAGATAGTTCCGCCGCCAATTCCCAACAGCCCGGCTGATATCCCAGTTAGCAGACCACAAAGGATGGTTAAGGGCACCGAACGGTTAATATTAGAAATATCAAACCCATCCGCTCCACCGCGGTGCTTGTTGAATCTGAAACAATTGTAAACAATCACATAAACCATAAACAGCCCGAATACGCGGGCCAAAAGGTAACTGTTGCCGCGGGCAAAAACCGAGCTATTACTGATTGCAACGCCGATTACAATTCCGAGAGCGGCGGCAGGAACCAGCCATTTGATAACGTCCCTCATCAGGACGTCAGCGTTTCTATGAACTATTGTCGCTGCTGTTCCTACGAAGAAGTTACAAATCATCGCTGACGCCTGGTAGAGATGCTGATTTTCACCGAACGCAAATACAAGGGCCGGAATCATAACCACCGAGCCGCCAATCCCGAGCAGCCCGCCGAAAAGACCCATCACAATACCAATCGTTGCTAAAATCAAATAATCCATTTCGTTGAGCTAAAAACTAAATTCGTTGCTTATGGTTCGTATCGCAATTCACGCTTCATAATTTACGCTTTATTCGATTATCAGCCGAACAGCTCCCTGAATTTTTCTTCTATGTCGGCACTCTCACACAGTACCTGGCCAATCAGAACAGCACTTACGCCGACAGACTTTAGCTTTTCGACATCGCCTCGTGTTTTTATCCCGCTCTCGGCGACCAGTTCGCTTTTACTATCCACAAGTTCTGCCAATCGGCTGGTCGTGTTCAAATCCGCCTGCATTGTTGTCAGGTTGCGATTGTTGATGCCGAGAATGCTGTAACCTTTCTTGGGGAAACCCACAAGACTGCGAACACCTAAGAGTATATCAGCACGGTGTACTTCCAGCAGGACCGTCAGCGTTAACTCAGCTGCCATTATCATTAAATCCATTAGTTCGCCGGGTTTTAGAGCCTCGGCTATTAGCAGTATCGCATCGGCGCCGGCGGCGCGGGATTCGTAAACCTGCCAGGGGTCGATAATGAAATCTTTGCGCAAAATCGGCAAATCCATCACCTGCTTGATTTGATTTATGTATTCGAGCCGGCCTTGAAAATATTTTTCATCGGTAAGAACGCTGATTGCGTCAGCCCCGCATTTTTTATAGGTTCGCGCAATTGCTACAGGGTCGAAGTCTTTGCAAATGAGACCGGCTGACGGCGAGGACTTTTTGACTTCAGCGATAACATTTAGCCCACGCCTGTTGCGCTTTGTGACGGCTTTGTAGAAATTGCGGCACTTGCACATCGAGTCAGCCTGTTCTTTAAGCTGCTCAAGGCTCCTCTGCGATTGCCTAAGATGGACTTCCGCTCTTTTGTCAGCAATGATTTTGTCTAATATATTTGTCAATGTAGTTTACCCTGTTGGAGTTCTCTTTTTGTGCCCTGTTATAAATTTGTCATTTTTATATCATATTATAGATTCCATTAGCTGCTTGGTCGTAAAATTCCAAGGGGGGTATATCATATTTACGTTATATTATTACCCCGCGACCTTTACATAAGCCATACGAATCTGGTTGAGAGTATTTTCAAGAACTTTTTGCTCTTCTTCGGTCAGGTTGCCTTTGGTTTTCTCCTCGAGGGTATCGAGCATATCAATATTGTATTTTGCCATCTCCAAATCAGGTTCTTTCTCCTGCCCTTCCACTTTAACCATTCCCAGAGCAAACAGTGTCTGCGTAACAAGCGTACTGACCAGTGCGGCAAAATTGCCAGGCGGTAAAGGTCCACGAGCAGCCTTTTCTTTCTGAGCTTTTTCTTTCTCAGTTTGTTCCTGGGCAGCTAATATCTCTTTTTCCTTTTGAGCCTGCTGCTTCCAGTCCTCGTCAATTATAATCTTCTTCTCGTCTTTTTTTTCTTCTTCTTCAGCCATAATTGTAAGCTCCTCTGTATTTTTTTTATTTGTACAAATTCAGCCTGAATATTATCTGTGATATTTTTTCATACTTCTGGCAACATCTTGCCTCTGTGTGCGGTCGGCTATCGTCTTTCGTTTGTCGTATTGTCTTTTACCTCTTGCCAGTGCCAATTCTATTTTTGCCAGGCCCTTGTCGTTAAAGTAAATCCGCAGTGGCACAAGCGTAAAGCCACGCTGTTCGAGCTTGACTCTCATCCTGCGCAATTCGCTCTTGTGCAGCAGCAGTTTTCTCTTTCTCATCGGCTCGTGAAGCGACTGTCCAGCCCGCTGGTATTGGGCTATACTGGCGCCGACAAGCCAGCACTGCTCGTTTTCGACCCTCGCGTATGAGCCCTTAAGGTCGGCCTGCCCGGCCCGTAGTGATTTCACCTCCGTGCCCAGAAGTGACATACCAGCCTCGAATTTCTCGACAAGTTCGAAATTTCTGTAGGCCTTCTTATTAACCGCTACCGAACCTTGTTTGTCTTTATCCTTACGAGATTTCGTTGCCATTTACGCTATGATAGCCGGACGGAAGGAATTTTGCAAGTTTGCGACAACACAACAGTCTTTGCCTGCTAAACCTTCAGCCTTTGTATATCTGTTCTTCTATTCGGTTCACTTCCCGGCCAATCTCGGCCCCAACCGCAGGCTCGCGGTCATCAAGCACGGCCCAGGTAAAATCATCAATTAACGGCTGATGAACGTTCGGGCTGGGAGGATGCTTTTCTGTACGCTCTGCGTTTTGAGTTTTTATGGTTATGACACCGTTGTTAAGTACTGGAATATGGATGGAACCCTCAGTCCCGAAGATATCCAGTGTATCCGCGGATTCGTATACAGCGTGTGTTACGTTCAAAACAGCGTGTGCTCCGGAGTCGAAATTAAAAAATGCGGTACACGTATCTTCCACTTCTCTGTCGAAAACAACATTACTGACAAATCCTTTTGCATATTTGACCGGCCCAAAAATATTAAGCAGTACCTCGATGCGATGACAGCCGAAGTCAAACATTGGCCCCCCGCCCGCCTTGTCCCTCTTGACAAACCAGTATCGCCTGTCACTGGGCTGCGGATTGAAATACTCGAACGCGTTTATCTGGGCAAAGACGGCTTGGCCGATTTCACCGGAAGCTATTATCTGTTTTATTCGGTCGATGACCGGATAGAAATGACGATAGTATGCGACCCCAAGTTTAACATTATTGGCCTGGCAGGCTGCTATCATCTTGTCGCACTCGGCCGGTTTCATTGCCATTGGCTTCTCACACAATACGTGCTTGCCGGATTTGGCTGCTGCGATAGTATGCTCACAGTGCAGATACACCGGCGTTGCTACATACACAGCGTCTATCCTCTTATCTTTGAGCAATTCCTGCGATGTCTTGCACCATTTTCTGGCGCCGAATTCGCCGGCAAAAGACTCAGCCAAATCAAACTGGGCGCGGTTCACCGCGGTGAAGTCGCAGTTCGGCAAATTTCTCAAAGCCGGCGCAACACGCTTTCTGGCAATGTCACCACAGCCGATAAGGCCCCATCGTAGTTTGTCCATCTTGGCTCCTTGAAAAACCGGACTTTATCTATTGAGCAGCCACTGATGAATCAATGCTGCGATGAGCCAGACCGCAAAGCTTGCGCAAAGTACAATCCAGAGGGACAACTGCTTTCGAAAGCATATAAGAGCCGCAAGGAAAAACAAAATGCTTGGCAAAATGCCCCACAAAGCTCCTTTGGTGTAATCGGTTATTAGGTTGAAGTTGCCGGGATTATCCAGATACAGCCAGACAAGCACGATAAGACCGGTCAGAGGCATCACAGCAATCAGACCGGCCAGGGTTGGCAGCTTGCGCCCTATCTGCGCGCAAAAAATAATGATACTGACGCTAATCAATAACTTGATAATAAATCGCATACCGGCACTACAATTGTCATTCCTGCGCGAGCAGGAATCCACAAAAAATATGAACACAAAAATAATATGGGTTCCGGCCCCCACCGCCGGCTAAATTTTTATTTAATGAACCGGATACTCACCGGATAGCGATAAGCCTCACCACTGTTGGCCTTAACAGAGGCGACGATACAAAATATCAGGTCCAGAATCCACACGGCAATCCCCAAAAAAACCCCAACACAAATAGCAGCCAGCAGCGCTGACACTATCGAGGCAATTGCTATGGTAATCTGAAAATTTAGAGCCTCTTTGCCCTGGTTGTCAATAAACGGGTCTTCGTCTTTCTTTATCAGCCAGATAATCAAAGGCCCTATAAAGCAGGTAAAAAGACCCAGAAGATGACACAGCATCGCCCACATACGGGCGTCTTTACTTACTTCTCCGCTGGGTTTCCAAACGTCCTTCTTTGCATCTGGGGTCTCGCTTGTTTCGCCCTGGTTAGTGCTGCCGGAGTTTTCTGTCGGCTGCGGATTTTCGTTTATTTCTGCCATAGTATAACTCCTTCTTGAATTAAGTTATATTTGACTCGACAAAACGGTCTTATTTTTAACAAAGCCCGCTTAGGTGGGCAAGAATAAAATTTTTATACCGGCAAATCAAAAACGCCCCCTAATGCTCTAAATCTCTCCTTCCTCCTAATTCTAAGTTTTTCAATCTTGAATTCCAAGTTATTTTTTGGTGGGCTTTCTGTTCTCCCGGCAGAATTTGCTCATTAACGCTACCGCTTTGTTCATCCTTTCAGCCGAGCCGTCCATCTTTGCGTAGGCATCAACCAGTTCCAACAATTCCTGGTCCGGCTCAGTCAGGCCATATTGGTGCGCCACGTTAACGATGCCGGCATCAAGGCCGTATTCCATTGCCTTTGCAACATAGGCTCTGCAGACGCCGATTCTTCGGCCCGGCAAATCCCGGACGCAGTTACTTATACCGAGTGAACAATGCACGCCTTTCATCTTCGCATCGCTCTTGATTTTCTTTATCGTCTCGAACGCTCGGTAGGTATAGCCCGGCACGCCCGGTTCCATCGGCATATCTATCGCCAGCGGAAATACCGTCGAATCGAGGAAAATCTCCTCGGCTCTAAAGTCGTATTTACTCACCGCCGCCTCAAAAATCTGTTTGCCTAAAGAATACAGTTCATCGACCGAATGCGAGCCGCCCGGCCCCGTGGGTGCCTCCTCGCTGACCAAAAGGCCAATAAACGCATAGTCGTAATGCTTTTTCAGCGGCAGTAGGTTATCCATCGTATAGACCTTGGCCGAGTTTATAAGCGGCTGCCTGACGGATTCGCCGGTATTGTACCACTCCTTCAGGCCGGCTATCAGAACATCATCGTTACTACTGTCGATGCAAATCGGCACGCCTCCTCCCCAATTGCGAACCATTCTGACATATTCGAGCATCATATCAACGGCAACCTGCGGGTCGCTCTCGCCGAAGGCGTCGAGATTAACCGCAATGTAATCAGCTCCGTGGCTCACCTGCGATTCAATCAAACCCTTGATATAGTCCAATGGCCCGCTCGGCGCCGAATAGGCATCGGGTCCGAGTTCCGCCAACTGCTTCATTATCTTGCCGGTCTTTGGGATTGAAGCATGAACTGATTCGTCGATAGAAATCAACGCTTTTTCCATAGCATGGTCCCTGCTAAACAGATAATTCAAGATTGGAGATGTATGTCCCAGAGCAGGATTTCTGGGATTATTGATTATTCTCCTTACTTGAGAAATTTTTCAATAGGGCCAAGGTTAAAACCAGCTCTGCTCGTCAATTCTGTAATCACGATGAAACAGGATTTGTCTCGTAATTTTTCTCTTAGTTTTTTCTGCTGCATCGCTGACTAATCTCCATTAAAGTTTGCTATATAATTATTTGTCGCTTATCACGCAACTTAAAAAACCAGAGTACCAAATACCGAATCCTATCGCTATTTTATTTATGACTTGTATTTACAAAGACTTATACAATCCTAAAATCTCCTTTTTTACTATATTGCTACGTAGGACAATTGGTAAAGTTATCCAAGTGACCGGTTTCCAGTGTGGATAACCTGTTGATAACTCAAATTTCCCCCCTCGGAGTTAAGTTAGGCAATACTGAAGATACCAGCCAAGGTCGGTATCATTTTTTACCGCTGTCTGCCCAATGCATCCAAAAATCGGAGCTTGTAGCTCGTAACTTATTTGCAACAAATCAGTTATAATTGCCGACAAAATAGCATTTCAAAAGCACATCCGCAGGACGATTCGTGGACCGATGGTATGCCTAAATTCTCTAAAATTTGTAGCGTTTGTAGCAATTTGTCAGAAAATTGCGTTTGTCAGTGGATAATTTGTAGAAAAGCTCGCCTGTAAAGTGTAAACAAACGCAGGTGCCTTTCTGAGAATTATTTGTTAAAAACAGCGATTTTTTCCTTTAGAACTCGACATACTGCCATTGGCTCGTCAGCTTTGGTTACTGCCGAGCAGACCGCAATCGCTCTGGCGCCGGCACTTAAAACCTCTTCGACGTTGTCCTTTGTTATACCACCTACAGCAACGTGGCCGATGCCGGTATTGGTCAGCATTTCTGTGGCCTGCTTGACATAGTTTGTACCGACCGCCTCGGCAGTTGGCTTTGTCTCGGTGGCAAAGACAGGCCCTAAGCTCACATAGGTGGGACGCTCGCGACACCCAGCCCGCAATTGCTCGAGCGAATGCGTACTTTTACCGGTAATTAACGGAGCTAACTTGAGTTGCCGAGCCTGCTCAATAGGCAAATCGTTTTGGCCGAGATGCACGCCGTCGGCACCAGCCGCAACTGCGATATCGACCCGGTCGTTTATTATACTAAGGACCCCCGCGGCTTTGCATATCTGCACGAACTCGACGGCAAGAGCAAAGAGTTCATTGTCTTCGAGGGACTTGGCCCGAAGTTGAATGCAGTCGGCTCCACCGGCAGCACAACGGCTGGTTAAGGAAAGTACATCGGCAGGCAGGTCGCTGCTAATTATTACGTATAGCCCGACCCGTTTAAACTTTTCACTTGTGTCGCTGAAAAGAACAATATCCTTTTCGAGTGTATAAGCGGTATATCGCAGCTTTTCAATTATCTCGGCTGTTGTTGGATTGAGCGTCTGGGTCGTCTCAGTAAGCGTCCGCAGTGCCTCAGTAAGGCGTTTACAGCCGGCGGTAAAACAATCATTGAGGTTAGCGCGGGCAAGTTGCTTATCGACCATTTTGGCAATACCGACATCACCGAGGGTATCTCTGCTTGAGATAAGTCGCCTGGCATCGAGTTTGTCGATAGCCACGCAGAGCTCGTGACGAAGCTGTTTTGCACGCTCGGTCAATGCGTCAGAATTTATGGCGAATCTGCAAAACTCTTCTATCACGCGAATCGCCTCGCGGGCGCGATTGAAATTGGCATCGATAATTCTGTAAATCGAACGCTCCATAATTAGTTTGATTATACGACCTGAAATTGGTGTTGAGTAGTGAAAATTAAACCAAAAAATTGGGAAGGATGGTTTGTAGTGGCGTTTTTGCGTTAAAAGCAGGATATTCCACAAATGGAGACGAGGCCGCACCTCCTCCCGTACGACCTCGCACTACATATTAACAAAACCAGCCCCGACAGGTTTTTACGCCGGCAAAACCGGTTTTGGTATCTTCTGAAATCGGGCGGACTTATTCTCCTCCGGTTTGTTTTTAGAATGTCCGCCCAATATCATCGTCTCAAGGGCAAAATAAACTTTACCGCAAAGAATATGCCAATAACAAAAAATAGAAATAAAAAACCTTTGCAGGTTCCATCTAAGAATTTGCGAAAGAAACAGTTACGTTTATATATGCTATTTTAACTCCAGGAAAAGGCAAGTGTCACATTTTAACAGTGTGTTGTTTTTTATCAACACTAACTATAACCAGCCAGCCTATTTTTACATATTTTAGGACTATTGTAGTTTATCACCCAAAGTGGCGGAAATTATCTGTAAATGGCGGAGAGCTTTTTGCGGGTATAGCGCAAAAAACAACCGCAGCTATATTACCTAATTTGATTTAAAATAGGCAATATGTGCGACTACTTGCTTGACCTTAATATCCCTTTTATCTTCGTCAATACACCGTCCAGCATTGAAGGGGGCATCTCATAAAGCACGTTCTCTATACGCTTGAGGCTCTCCGCCTCGTTGAGTACGAGTACTGCGTATAGATGACGGTCTGGGTTGGTTTGAACAGCTCGGCGTCCAAATTCAGTGTCCTCAAGTGTTGTGCGAAAATACTCGATGGTGATGTAGCCGGAATCAGCCAGGACGCCAAGGATATTCTTAATCCTTATTCTTTTGTCCTGCCCCCCATCGTGGCTTTGGGCGGCCTCACGAGCCTCCTGGTTCGTTGTTGCTTCTCGCTTAGCCCAATTCATCGCCAACGTAGTAAAAGGCGATGATAGTGGGTTGTCCAGACCAGTAAGGCCTTTTGTTAATAGTAAGTCCAGATAGACCACAAGCAACTGTATCAGCAGAATCGGCACCTGAAGAATAGTAAAAATGCAGTTTTTAAAACTTAAGTTTATCATGGTTTGTCTAACTTTTTTCCGGCAAGTTCGACATTTAAACTGACTTCTGTTTTGCCACGACAAAAACGTACCCCTCCGAAGCGGAAGTTCTTGATAGTCATTTTCGCTTTTGCACAGTTCTTTTTTAGGAAATCCTCGAGCATGACTTGTAAGGCTATTTGGTGGGTCTGGCTGGGTTCTATCGCCTCCTCAGAGTGTTTTCTAATCATAGCAATCCGTTTTTCGCATAACGTATTTTCGGCGTTGATTGCGAATTGTAATTCGGCCATTTCTCGCAGCATGCTACCCACCTGGCTCCAAGTGCTGATGCCGACCTTTTTATTTTCGGCATTGCCGGGCCTTTTAAGCTTTTCGCGGAAGTTTACATAGTCGCTATGGCATTTTTTACAATCAGAACGCAAGCCATCAGAGCCACTCTTTGATTTGGAAAAATCCTCTATCGGCTTTTTTATTCCGCATTTGGAGCACCGCTTCGTCTGCCTCTGTTTTTGCATGTTGCGATAAAAACGGTTTGTTGCACCTACGCATTGCTTACAGTAGTATCCTAATCCGTCTCGCGTCTTCTTATCCTTATGAAATTCCGCCGCCGGTTTTTTAGTCTTGCACTTGCTACATTTTTTTTCTTTCGCTTCTGGCATTTTTCTGTTTATTAAGCCCTATTTAAAGCCTGTTTAGCTACTCTGTAAACCACAGGTAAAACCTGATTATTTTCGCAGGCCCAGAGTACCTGAGCCTGCCGGGCGGAAATCCCACCCGCCGATTGGGTAATAACCCAACTACCTCACAACGCCGGGAGCTATTCTGGGGCCTCTTCTGCTTTCACCAACAACTGGGTTATGAATCGTTTCGTTGTGATAATGAGTTTCGTTGTTAATTGTCAGAGATTCAGGTCCTTTGGGTGGAGCAGTTTTGAATTGAGCTTGTTGTACAGCTTTCCATTTTTCATGTGATACGGCTTCACCAACCCAAGGAGTCCAACCCATTCCAGCTTGATGTTCTAAAAACCATCTTCCTAATTTGATTTCATACTCAGACTCTCCCAATTTTCTTTGGTGCAATTCCCATTCCTCTATTAAGTTTTTAAATTGAAGAGCTCGCTTATCACGGCCTTTAATATTTCTTATGGCTATTTCGAGCCTTCGGCCCTCCTCCTCCAAGCGAGCGACTTCGTCCTGACTCATAATTTGATAGAGCTTGTCTCTGACAATATCAATGTCTGGTCTTGCGACCTGTGTAATTCGGCGGACAGTCTCCATCATTGCCGTTGGTTCTGTGAGCATCGATAGAAGAAGGGCGAAGTTTTCTGTGCCAGCGATTTCTTGGGCTTCAGGGACGCCGAATTTGCCCGCCCTTTTGGCGACGGAGAGCGCAGATAATTGCTCAAAGATAGTCATTTGAGGTGTAATACCAAGTGATTGTAGGATTTTTTTGCTTTCGTCTGTTCCCTTGCCTTGCAATGCAGCAAAGATATTGCGAATTCCGACGGTTGCTTCTTCTGGTGTCCCCGTCCTGGTAGTGGCAAAGGCCCACAAACCAGCGGTTTCGGCACCGGTTAAACCTCCGGCAATTCCTGCCGGCAAAAAACGAGGCAGGTACTTTCCCATTTCAGAAAGTTCGGCCCCGGCCTGACTTAGGGTTTGCCTGATTACATTCTGGACCTGGTTGATGTCTTTTTGGCGGGTTTCTTTGGCATAGAGAGAAAATACATCGATGATGCTTTGAAGGTCCGCTTCCGGCTCCATACGGCCAAGCTCAAGGGCCTCTCGCATAATGCCTTTTTTTTGCTGTTCGGTGAGTCCAGCCCCTTTGCTTTCGAGGGTATACCAGGCCCCGGCCACTTCCTCAAAAGGCCTGCGTCCGAATTCGGCGTAAGCCGCTACCTTTTTTCTTGCTTCTGGGTGCTCTTCAAAGAAAGTCCCCATAGCTTGAAGAGCAAGCATTTTTTTCTGTTGCTCTTCAGCAATTCTCGCATGCTCTTTAATAGCTTCACTTTGAGTCTGGATAACTCGCGTTACTGCAGTTATGATTACCGTGATGCCGACAAGTTTTGCCGCCCATGATACAAGCCCCATAGTTAATTTGCTAAAGCGTCCCCGTGTTGAGGTGGCTGACCGGCCCAGCTTGTCCATTCCGGCAGCACCTTTTCTGGCGCCGCTTGCGGTTTTTTCGCCTACCCGTTTCGAGGATTTACCGACCTCATCGAGCTGCTGCTTTGCCTGGGCAGCACCTGGGGTCTTTATATGAATGTTTATGTCTTTCGCCATTTACTATGCCTTCAAAACTGCCAGGGCGGGCGGTTAGGCCGAATCCTCCGCCCCGCCCTGCAGTAAATATCAAAGCCTATGCCGCAGCGGTTATTAGGCCGACAATCGGCCCCGGCTCAGTCGTATCTCCAACACCAAAGACGTTGACTGCGATTCGTTCGGTGCCCCGGAAGCCTATCTGGTCGTTTGCGAAATACACCTCGGCACTTCGGTCAATAGTAAGCTGTCGCCTCTCACCAAGATAGGCGCCCATCTGCAAATCACCAAGCAATGCACAGATTTGCGAATTCGCTTCCGTGCTTGGCATACAGCTAACAAACTCTACCGGATAGCCGAGAAGGAATTTAATTTTACGGTCACTTAGTATCTCAAAGATGTTTGCAACGCCTGCGGTCTCAGCCAGCGGATAAACCACGTTGTAGTAAAACTTTTTGGACATATACCACTTGGCGGTATCATCGAAATCTTCCGGCAAAATCCCGACTACCTCGCGGAAGTTAGCCAGGGTTATTTCGCTGTAAGCATTGCCGGCAGCGACAACCAGTCCTTTGATATTGCCTATGGTCTCATCGACAGCCCGCAACGCTCCGACGATTCCGGTCATACCGTAATAGGTACTGGTACCGTCACCCATAAAACCGATTAAGTCCTCTTTTTTCGCGGTGCTTCGAGTTATACTAACACCAATAATTTCGCCCAGGCCAACCATGGTGTCCTCTTCTAATTCGCTGCTTGCAGCACATAAGCAGCAAAGCTTTACGGCGGTCAGTCCAACCGATGAAAACGTCATATCGCTTTTAGTAATCTCTTCTCCCTCACCTGGTGCATATACCGTCAAGTCTGCTTCCACCTTCGGCACGTTCCGCCGGTCACTGCCTATCTGCACGAGAAGAGCGTCACTGCGAAATTTGCCGTATTGCCCGATTTTCTGGATTATCCAGGAAGCTAATTCTTCAGGCACTAAAATTCCGCCTTCGGATTGAACACCTTCGCCCATTGCTTTTTTACCCATAACTTGCAGGATAATCTCGCCAAATTGCTTGGCTTCTTCCGTGGTCCGCCAAAAGCTGCGATACTCTTGTTCGTCTATCCGGCCAGTCACAGCTGCTTTGCCGAGCCGTCTAAGTTGTATGGAGAGCTGGTCGATTGCCGCCTTAAGCTCTTCTGCGGCGGTTTCTGCGTTTCCTTCGAGCTGGTCTATTCTTTCGCTTGCGGCCTTGAAGCCGTTGGTGATATTTTGTTTTTCTTCTACTGTAAGCATTTTAAAATCCTCAAAAATAGTTGCTTGTTACCCAGTAAACAAAAAAGCGGCAGTACTGGTATCTGCCGTATCAGGCGGTGACAAGCTCAGTCAGCCCCATCCCTGCAGCATTAAGAGGCCCTTGGCCTGTCAGTCGTGACAGGATAGCGAGAGCTGATGCGCAGACCCCTGTGGCTCCATCGCCAGCATGCGGTGCGTTAAGCCGCATATATCGCTTATGCGTTTTCAGCAAATCGATGTCGATAGCAAACAACTTACCATCTTCGTCGGCAGCAATAGCATCGGCTAAAGCCGCACCAGTGACGGCGGTATAGGAGCCATCCACTGTATCGCATTCTTCGACAAACGGTGCGGTCCCTTCGGCAGTCGAGCCGAGAGCAATATCAAGATTGCCTATTTGAAGCAGGAATCGCACGTGACCCCATACAGAGGTATCTACATAGTTGTTGTCTGCCAGGTCCCCATCGTCTTTAAGCTGCGGATACAGGGCGTTGACGAACTTCATATTTTGAATTTGAATCATCTTTTACCTCATAAACTAAAAATTAGACCAGCTCCCAGCGATAGAAAAGGGCGGCATCGCTGGTACTTGCCGCCCACCCAAGTTGGATAATACTCTACTGGCCTGCGATGGATTCGCACCACCAGCATCCGCAGAACGCAGGATTCCGGCAGATACTTTGCTGGTGTAAATCCCTATAAAAAGCCCGTAATAAAATTTATTAAAACATCGAAGCATAAGGTCCTACGTCTTTGCTGTTGAATATCTTCGCAAAATCACAGTCCAGAACGGCACCAAAATCGTCTATGATTTCACCTTCACCTTCAAACTCTGAAATTGCCTCTGCAAACTCCTCGCGTTTCGCGTCAAAGTCCGGGTCCTCGGCCCGAATCCTGGTAAGTATTTTTTCTTCTTCCCGCTCCGCTTTTTTGGCTGCAATAAAATCAGCTTTCCTTTGCTTGGACCGGCTCAGTGCTTCTCGACTCGACCCCACAGGCACACATGAGATTTCGAGGAGCTCAATTTTAGTATAAACCCATACCTGTTTACCATCGCGTTCTTCGTACGTGTGCTCTATTGGTATAAAGCCGACAGAAAAGGCTCGCTGTTTTTTGGTAGAATATAATAGCCAGTACTCATCACCCAGGGCAGTGCCAGCGACAAATTCAATCACTACCCATAGCCCCTGCCGGTCAATCCACGCCCTAACAACGTTGCCGATAACGCTGCTGCTTCCGGTCTGCAGCCGATGCTGGTGTGTAGTAATTACAACCGGATTTTTCATATAGACCGGCAGCATTTCTTTAAACGCTTCCGGCAGGATTATTTCGTTGTCGCGGTCTAATGTCCCAGCCGAAGCCAGGGCTGTTATCTGCCGCTTCTCCTTGTTAATTGATTTTACGTAGAGGGCCTGGCACTCCTTGAAGTGTTCAGGCCCCTTGCGTACGCTGCTCGTTCCTACGAGCTCTGCAAATTCGACATCCTTGTCGTTCATTTTTAGTCCCTTAAAACTTACGCGCTTTTTTGCAGCCAGCTGGTGTCTTTAAGTAGCTCTAAAAAGTTTTTATAAACTTTTGTTTGCCCATCATACGACAATGGCAAAAGACAATTGATGAGCTCGTCTCTGGCCTTGTCCCTGGCTTCTTCGTCAAGTTCCGCCAACGCTTTTTCCGGCATCCGGTCTTGTAGAACCGACAGTATCTTTTTTTGTCCCGCTACGGTAAAGCGGTCCAAAAGCTCCTCAAATTGCGGGAGCACAAGTCTTATCATTCCACTCCCATCCGATTCCGGCAGCTCGTCCGATTCCCGCTGCTCGTCAATTACCACCTGGCTATCTTGTTGTTCCGAATCTTCGGTGCTTTCACCCAGTTCTGACACTGCGTCTTCAAAGTGTTTTTGCTCGTCCTCAAGGAATCCTAAGAGGTCACTGCCGAGATACTCGGAGCTGGCCAGCAAAATGCGGATACACGCCAATATCCTGACGTTCGTATCCCTCGCCTCTCTTTCCAGTTTTTTTGCCAGGGCATCGGCTTCGTCCAACACCTGGCAACCACTCATGTTGTTTTTCGTTTCTACAGTTTTCACGATACACCTCTTTCTGTGCTCAGCGCACAAAAAACGCCCGTTACGGCACGAGGTTTGTGCGGCACCATAGGAGCCGTCCGGGCGTCACCGCTCCGGAAACCTCGCACCATAAGAGGCGCGAGTTCGACTAATATGTTTTTGCCTATGGTTTTCACGTTCATATTTTTACCCCGACAGGCCGTGTCTGTCAAGCCTTTTTTGTGTGAAAAAATTGTTTTTATTTTGTTAAGCATTTAGCCTTCTAAGCTATCTAAGTCTCTTATCACCCGTTTGATATAACAGAGCTGCTCGTCAGCCAGTTTTCGCAAAAATGGTATCCGCACTTCAGGCTTGGAATTACGCTCTGGGTGTATTTTATTCTCCTGAATCTCCAGGGTCATGTCACTATAATCAACGCACAGTTGGGCCAGGTGGGCCCTTAGGTAATCCCGCAGCCGACTTGTCTTTTCTGCTTTTTTTGTCTCGCTCATAACGACTCCAATGTGTCTAATTCATGTAAAAAGCTTAAGTAAAAAAGTTGGTTTTCCAATGTTCTTTTGAGAAGGTCTACAAACCGATTATTCCCCCACCTTGCGTCCGGCAGGGCATCTAATGCATCGAATGCCTTGTTTACTTCTTCTGCTTCCTGCGTTATCGCCGCTATCTGTTCTTGTAAATCCGGGGGCATTTTGTCTTTGGGGTAATGAGACAAATCTATCTTACTGTTGTTGACAATAGATTCGATTCCCAGCTGCAGAACGCCTTGTAACTTCACAAGATGTTTAGTTTTCACGCTGCCGGCTCGGTCTGCTTCCCAGTGTTTTATGGTCTTAACAGAAACCCCAAGCCGGCCAGCAAGTTCTGCTTGGGACCCGCCCAAAATCTCCCTCGCTCTTCGCACCCATTCGCCAAACGTTCCCTCTTTTGCCTGTGCTTTCTTGATTTTTCTGAGCGTGCTCATATTTTGGCCCCTCTTTTTTCTTCTTGACGGTCCGTGGCCTTCTCGGTTATACTGTGCCTAAAATTATCGCCCTGGGCGGTCTCGGCTTCGGCTTCCTTACCCCCCAGGCCCTCGATGATTGTTGTGGCTGCCGCGTTGGCGGCTGAACGGAGCTCTCTTCTGGCCCATTCTTTGACCAACCGAACGGCTTGAGGATGTCGAATAAGCACTGTTTTAGTTCTCTTTTGGGCTTTCATATACTGCCGGTACAGCGAGGTTTAATATGTATCATCTTGTTACACATCGGCTAATTATATAGCTTTTCTGTAACAATGCAAGCACAAAATTTACAAAAATATAAAAATTTTGGACAGCGACTAAGATTGCTCCGACAGAAATTAGGGCTAACCCAGGTGGGTTTGGCGAAAAAACTGGGATTTCATTCACACGTGGCTATAAGCCGATTTGAGCAAGGTAAAAGCATACCAAGTGGGGAAATACTGATAAAGCTGGCCTCGCTTGCTGATATTGACTTGCACAAATTGCTCACTGGCGAGGCTTCTTTGGCCAAAACTAAACAAATAAGGGAATACAGAGATTCCGTTGTACGTCTTTTGCCATTTATTGATGGTTATATGACCTGGCTACATAAACAAAAGGAAGTGTTACAAGAAGAAATGGGGCAATTGGAAGCCCTGCACAATAAGGGTAGTGCCATAAATCTGAATAAACTTAAAGAATTGAAGGCGGACTATGAGCGGTTAGAACAGCTTTACACAGACGTTATTAGTAATCTTCATGTGATATTTGAGGTGCTTGATATAAAAATAGAATCCTGTTAAACTGGGCAATGTTAAAGTGGGTAGGTAAATAAATAATTCTTTAAAAAATCTAAGAATTTTTGCAAAAAAACAGTCCACCTTTATTTTTAGCCCAAAAACGTATTTGGATAAATCTTCTCTTAAATAACCCATCACCCCTCATTTTAAGCCCAAAAACACAGGGTAAGGTAACCTCCCTCTGGGGAAGGTAACATAGGATATGTTACTTTCCGCCATTTAGAGATAATTTCTCTCCCCCTGTGATTTCCTTCTAATAGGCCTTAGAATGTAGTTTAAAGCGTTCTTAAACGTTTTAGGTCTTTATTGTTTTGCTGCCACTTATGTTACCTTGGCAATAAATTCCGGGTTTTCCGCCATATAGACATCTCTAAAATTAGAGTATCTCACTCTCTTAAAAACCTTATTATTACCCCCAAAACCCACGATTTCCCGTCCATTGTCGGCTATTCCCGCTAATGCTCTATTACCGCCACATAGAGTAAGAGTTTACAACTATAAAGCGTTAAATGACAGAGGTATTTACCTGGTGTTTACAAAAAACAACGTATCTGTAAACAAAATGAAACATCTGTAGGGCAAAAATAGTGGATAAAGAAAGAAAGCTATGCTAAACGTATCTGCTATCTATCTACTATATTTAGCTGAGCAAACCCGGTTGTTCCAGCGGCAAAGCCAGTAGTTGAACAGCGTCTTCTTACCGGCCTGCTGCTGGTCGAGTCGAAAGATGCTGTTTTTTCGCCAGGCGATAATCTCGTCTACGATTTCCCGCCCCTGCTGCTCAGGAAGTTCCATCCTAATCGATTCAAGTGGGTCGCCGCTCAAGTCATAGACACTGACCTTCTTGTTAGTCGGATTATATATGAACTTGCGATTGCCTTTTACAAAGCCCGCGGGACTTTGCTGCATCCAGCCGGAGAAATATACTTTGCGGTCATTTGGTATATGCCCAAGCGCATTAACGCCGTCAAAGCCGACAACGTTGGTATTGAATCCCAGCAAAGCCAGCAGTGTCGGGGTCAAATCAACCGAGCTAACGGCCTCTGTAGCTTTGGTTGCCGGCTCAATCAAAAATGGGGCACGCATAACCCAGGGTACGTGCAGGACCTCTTCGAAAGCTATTCGTTCGTGGCCGTGCAGGCCGTGTTCGCCGAACGCCTCGCCGTGGTCTCCGACAACACAAAGAATAGTTTTGTCCGCAATATTTAGCCTGGTGAGCTCCGCATCCAGTGCAGCTATAAATTTGTCAGTGTAAGAAACTGCCTGCTTATAACGCCCCACAGGCTCTCTGGCTGGAGTGGCAAACCACTCGGGAACCTCATAGGGGTCGTGCGTAATCGAGCAGAGAATCGTCAGCAAAAAAGGTTTCTCATCAGCTTTTATCCATTCGCTTATTGGTTTCAACATTGAAAACTCATCGCAGGCAAGGTAGCCGAGGTGTGCATTTGGGTCGTTCAAATCATCTCTGGCCCAGAACTTATCGAAGCCAAGATTATGGACCAATCCGGGACGACATTCGAAGTTGCCTTTGGCTGACTGGAAAAACGCTGTTCGAAAATTCGACTGACCTTTCAGAATCGTGGCGATGCTCGCGTATGGCTTTACAACGGGAACCGCCTCGGCAAGGTCCTGCGAGGCAGAAGGTAATCGGCCGGTCAGAAGCGAAAACAAGACCTTTGTGGTATGGGTGAGTGACGAGCGGGCGCTTGAAAATTCTGCACCTGCTTCGGCCAAACTCGCAAGATAGGGTGTTAGGTTACGTCCTTTCCTTCCGAGTGAAGTATATCTGTACTGAACGCCTTCAAGGATAACTATAACCACATTGTGGTTTATCCCCTGCGACTTGGCTGACAGTTCAATCTTTAGCTGGTCAAAGGCGGGTATTTTTCGTTTGGCGTTAGTTAAATCGGTTTTGGCCAGCCGGCCCGCATCAGGCAAAATAAAACCCGTTACAGCCCTTAATTGGCAATTGTAACGCAGCCCTGCGGAAACTATTTGTGCTGAGCCTCGCCTGATAACCGCACCGTGGGCCACAGCGGCAATGAAAATGAAGATGCAGGAAATGAAGACTTTGTTGACAAAGCGTTTACGACTGTAATCAGGCGGCAGCGGTCTTGCAAGGACGAAAAAGAAAAACGTAAGACCAATAGCGCTGGGCCCGAGCAAAATCACAGCAGTGACCGGCATTTTCGCGAGATTGACACCAATAATGCTTAGCGCGTTCAAGGGGTTGTGAACTAAAGACAGAAGAACTGAGGGCAGGATTTGTGTCCCTGTTCTTATTAACCAGCTGGCGTTTATAATCGACCACGTGCACACAATAGCAGCAACAACACACGCTGTCCGGATGACCGACTTGCGAGGCCAGCGAAAACAAACGGTTGCCAGAACAACTTCGATTCCCAGAAGAACGGCTATGTCGGCAAGTATCCAGCCAAAGTATTCATTGACGCAGCTTGCGCGATATGAATGAAAGAACTTCACCGCCAGCGTGCAAAACAGCGCACCGAACATTATGACGCTATAGGCGCGCAGAGCCAAGAAGCCATAAAAGCGGCGAACAGACAAAACACTCCAGATTCTGAAGTTGGATTGTGAACGCCCAGTACCCATAGCGAGCCAAAGTACTAAAACTCCTGACAAATAGCAAGTAAGGTTTATGTTTTAGATACCAGGTGGGTGTGACAAATTCAAGTTCTCAAGTACCTCTTCCAAAGGCAGCTCTGCATAGCAAATGGCGGTATCGGCGGCTCCGTAATAGACCTTGAGCTTGTCGTCTTCATAGAGCAGCCCGCAGCTAAACACCACATTTCCGAAGAAGCCGTCGCATTCGTAATCAGTTTGCGGCTCAAAGATTGGTTTTTCCGTCCTTGCGATAACTTTCCAGGGCTGTTTGGCATCGGTTAGCACCGCCCCAAGGCAGTAGCGACTATCTTGGTCCGCTCCGTGATAAATCTCCAGCCAGCCCTGCTCAATTTTAAAAGGTATGGCACCGGCGCCGACCTTTGTCTCGTCCCAGAAACCGGCGCGGGGACCCATAAGACGGCGGTGATTTCCCCAACAGCTCAGGTCGGGTGATTCTGCAATCCAGATTTCCTGTTTCTTAAATAGAGGTGAAACGGGCCTGTGCAGAGCGTAATACTTGCCGTCAATTCGTTCAGGGAAAATCACCACGTCTTTGTTCTCAGGACAGAAGATAACACCGTGACGCTGGAAAGACTTAAAGTCATTGGTCGATGCCAGAGAGGTCGTTACTCCAAAAGGGCAAACACCAACGTAATTGATATAGTATATCCCGTCGATAAGGCTAATCCTCGGGTCTTCAATTCCAAAGGTTTCGTAATCATTTGTCGGAGCAATGGTGCAGACTTCTTCAATCTCAAAGTTGATACCGTCTTTACTTCGGGCCAGTCTCAGATGCGAAATCGACGTCAAATATGTCTCCGCCGGCTTTATTATCAGCCTTGGGTCTGAAAAATCGTTTTCCAGGTCATTTTTTAAAAACTCTTTTAGGACAATGTCATCTTTGGTGACATCGTAAATAGCGGCTAACGTAACATCCGCACGTTTGCTAATCGGCCTTTCAGCCACTCGAAGCAGCAGAATAACTTCGTCTCTAAAGCGGGCAACGCCGGCATTAAATACGCCGATAACCTCGAAGTCTTTTCTGGAGGGCTTAACGTCCTTCGGCCCAATTATAGGATTATACGGCGAACGAAATACTTTCATCTGCCAGCTTCCTTTATGTTATTCCCTTGCTCTATTTGTCATTCTCATGCTCTTTTTGTCATTCCCGCGCTTTATTTGTCATTCCCGCGATTTATTTGTCATTCCCGCGCAAGCGGGAATCTAAATCAAAAGCAATCCAGCACACATACTGAGTGGATTGGCTTTCAATAATAGCTGCTTATAATAGAGCTTGCAAGAACTTGTTGGCCGGGTTAAATCACAATTTCCGCTATGGTGCCGAAACCACCCCGGCCGAATTGTCCTTGCCCTTTACTAAATTCCTATTCTTGACTTTTCGCACAATTGCGGGTACTTTATTGCATATAGAATTTTAATCTCGAGAACCGCAGAAAGCCGAGGATAGCGAAAAACTTATGAAAAAAGTTAAGCAAATCCAGGAGCAGTTTGAGGATATGCGTATCCTTGATGAGCTCAAGAATTCGTACCTCAACTACGCGATGAGCGTCATTGTTTCTCGTGCCCTGCCGGACGTTCGCGACGGCTTAAAACCCTCGCAGAGGCGGATACTCGTTGCGATGAATGATTTGAATCTCGGCCCGAGAAGCAGGCACAGAAAGTGTGCCAAAATCGTCGGCGATACCGGCGGCAACTATCATCCACACGGTGACCAGGCAACTTATGGAACACTCGTGCGGATGGGACAGGAATGGAATATGCGTTATATGCTGGTTGACCCACAGGGCAACTTTGGAAGTATTGATGCCGACCCCCCAGCTGCTATGAGATATACAGAAGCCAGAATGGCTGCGCCAGCTATGGAAATGCTCGAAGATATTAAGTACGATACCGTCGATTTTGTGCCGAACTATGACGAAACCCGCACCGAGCCGACGGTCCTGCCTTCAAAGTTCCCGAGCCTGCTGGTCAACGGCTCTACAGGAATTGCCGTCGGAATGGCCACCAATATCGCGCCGCATAATGTTGCCGAGGTCTGTGACGCATTGCTGCTGGTCATTGAAGACCCAAACTGCGGATTCAAGGATATTCTAAAGTGCATGCCGGGACCAGACTTCCCAACTGGCGGAATCATTTGCGGAAAAAAGGGAATTTTAGATGCATACATCACCGGCAGGGGACATTTGACAATCCGGGGCAAAGCGGAAATTGAAACAACTAAAAGGACCAGAGCAAGAATTGTAATAACCGAAATACCTTATATGGTTGTAAAAACCACTATTGTCTCCAAAATCGCCCAGTGTGTCCAGGCCGGACAAATTGCGGAAATTGCCGACATCAGGGACGAGTCGGACCGCCGCGGCCTGCGCATTGTCGTCGACTTAAGGAAAGACGCCGAGGCAGAAATCGCAATGAATAAGCTGTATCGTTATACACTATTGCAGACCACCTTCGCTATTGCCAATATCGCTCTGGTTAATAACAGACCTGAAACCCTCAACATCAGGCAGATGCTCGACTGTTTTATTGACCATCGCAAGACCGTAGTTCGCAGGCGAAGCAGATTCCTGCTGAAAAGATGCAGGAACAGAGCACATATCCTCGAAGGACTTATCTTAGCTGTTAGTGACATTGATGAAATCATTGACCTGATAAAAAAATCTCCTGATGCGCCGACGGCAAAGTTGAACCTGATGAAAAAACCGTTGCGGCTGGCAGAATCGGCCCAGCTTCGAAAAATCCTGCCCAGGGCCTTCGTTAGAGCGAAAAGCAAATCCAAACAGTTCCTCACAGGCCCCCAAGCCGACGCAATATTGACAATGCAGTTGCAGAGATTGACAGGCCTGGAAATAGAAAAGCTCGCCAAAGAATACGCTGACCTTACCGAACAGATACAGGATTACGAAACGATATTGGCTGACGAGAAGATTCTGCTGGATATAGTTAGCGAAGACATCCACGAAATAAAGGAAAAATACGGCGATAAGAGGAGAACAAAAATTACCGCCAGAGTTGAGCTCTTCGACATCGAGGACCTCATTGCTGAGGAGGAGGTTATCGTTACGGTAAGTCATAGCGGATACGTTAAGCGAATGCCCATCGATACATATCGAAAGCAGGCCAGAGGTGGAAAAGGAGTCATCGGCTCGGATACCAAAGAGGGCGATTTCATAGAGCATCTCTTCACCGCTTCCACCCACGATTATCTGCTTATCTTCACTAATCGCGGCAAATGCTATTGGCTGAAGGTCTACGATGTCCCGAGTATGTCAAGGCAGAGCAAAGGAAGGAATATTGTGAACCTGCTGAAGCTGGGCAACCAAAAAATAGCGTCTATAATCAGCGTGAGGGGTTTTGGTGGTGAAACCGGCGAGCAGGCAGAACGGCACCAGCTCGTTATGGCCACTAAAAATGGAATTGTAAAAAAGACCAGACTCTCGGCCTACAGCAACCCAAGAGCAACCGGCGTCATTGCAATCAAGCTCGACCCTAACGATGATTTGATCGGTGTTGCGTTAACAACAGGTAGCGACCATATCGTACTTGGCACCGGTGATGGTATGACAATACGATTTGACGAAAGTCAGGTTCGTTCGATGGGACGGGCCTCACGAGGAGTCAGAGGAATTAAACTGCGTCCCAGGGACTCTGTGGTTGGTATGGTGGTAGCCGAAGAAAAAGCCTCACTGCTTACGGTCTGCGAAAAAGGCTATGGAAAGCGAACAGGCCTTGATAATTACCGACCGCAGAGCCGGGGCGGCGTAGGCTTGAAAAACATAAGAACCACCGAGCGGAATGGAAAGGTCGTCGCACTCAAAGCCGTCCAGAATAAAGATGATTTAATGATGATAACCGCCAACGGAATAATTATTCGTACCGGCCTGAACCAAATCCGACCCATTGGTAGAAACACACAGGGCGTTCGCTTAATCAAGCTAAAGCCCGGCGACAAACTCGTCGCCGCTGAGAAGATAGTCTACGAAGATGCAGATGATTCGAAAGAAAAATCTGACACTATTCAGAAACCGAAATCTAAACCTAAACCTAAACCAAAACCTAAACCTAAACCTAAACCCCGAAAGAAGGCCAAAAAGAAAACTCGCAAATCAAAGTAGCGGTTCGCTGCGCCGAGTTGATAAGGAGCTGGACGAATTACAAAGCTCGGAGAGATTTTCCACTGAGATTTAGTATGATAAAGGACAGCGCCGCTTCTCCTGTAGTGGCGCCGGGGCCGGAATGGCCGAGATGGTGTGCTTGTGGTGAATCGATGAGGTAGTGGATAACGACTTACACTCTGGACCGTTCTTTAGTTTTAGTAATGTTTTGAGGATATCGGTTGCCGTTACTAAGCCCTGCACTTTGCCCTGTTGGCTTACCACAGGCAGGCATTGCACGCCGAACTGACGCATATTTTCCATTGTAGCTGCAAGTGACGTCTCAGGTCTTACGGTGCGAACCGGCCTGCTCATTATCCATTTGACCTTGATTTGAAGTGTAGCGTCATCCAGAGGTCGACGCCATTTCGCAAACGCAGGTCGCAGGTAAGGACTGATTGCTCCTGTTAGGTCGGACTTTGATGCAATACCTTCCGCCACTCCGTCCTGGCCTATCATTATATGATTGGCGTTATGTTGCCGCAGCTTTGCAAGCGCTTGTTGTACGCTATCTTCCGAACCACCCCAGACAACGTCTTTTTGCATAATATCTTTTGCGCATATCCCTGAAAGTGTGCTGGCGCTAATAGTAGCCGGGCCTTCTAACACTGCTTTTGGCCGGGAGTACTCTTCTATAGCGACATTTTCATTTGTGTCGCGGACTTTTTCGCCGGAGCCGGACCTGACTTTTCTTTCAGCATCGGCCCTGGCTTTTCCTTCAGCTTCAGCTTTCATCCTTGCCTTAGCTTTTGCTCTGGCCCTTTTCTCAACTTCAGCCATTGCTCTTTTTTCAACTTTGATTTTTGCCCTCGCCTCGGCCCTGACCTTCTTTTCAGCGTCAGCTATTGCATTCTTTTTAGCCTCGGCTTTAGCTTTTGTCCTGGCTTTCTTTTCGGCGTCAGCCTTGGCCTCCCTTTCTGCCTCGGCTTTAGCTTTTGCCCGGACCTCGGCCTCGGCTTTTCTTTCAGCTTCAGCTTTCATTCTTGCCCTGGCTTTTGCTCTGGCCATTTTCTCAGCTTCAGCCTTGGTCTTTTTTTCGGCCTTGATTTTTGCCATTGCTCTGGACCTGGCTTTTCTTTCAGCTACAGCTATTGCCTTCCTTTTAGCCTTGGCTTTAGCTTTTGCCCTGGCCTCGGCCTTGGTTTTTCTTTCGGCTTCAGCTTTCATTCTTGCCCTGGCTTTTGCTTTGGCCCTTTTCTCAGCTTCAGACATTGCCCTTTTTTCGGCTTTGATTTTTGCCCTCGCTTCAGCTCTGGCCTTCTTTTCAGCTTTAGCCCTCGCCCTTTTTTCAATTCTGGCTTTTATCTTGGCTTCGGCTCTGACATTTCTTTCAGATTCAGCTTTGCCCTTTTTCTCAGCTTCAGCCATCGCTTTTGCCTCAGCTTCGGCGCACCTCACCGCCATAAATGCTTCAGCTCTTGCCTCCACTTTGGCCATTGCCATTTTTTCAGCTTCAGCCCTGACTTTTGCCTTGGTTTCAGCTTTGACTTTTTTTTCAGCTTTAGCCCTTGCTATCTTTTCGATTCTGGCTTTTATCTTGGCTTCGGCCCGGGCCCTTTTTTCAGCTTCAGCCTTCATTCTTGCCCTGGCTTCCGCCTTGGCATTTTTTTCAGCTTCACTCCTTGCCTTTTTGTCGGCTTTGATTTTTGCCCTCGCTTCGGCCTTGTCTCTCTTTTCAGCTTCAGCTATTGCATTCCTTTTAGCCTTGGCTTTAGCTTTTGCCTTGACCTCGGCCTTGGCTTTTCTTTCAGCTTCGGCTTTCATTCTTGCTTTGGCTTCTGCCCTGGCCTTTTTTTCAGCTTCAGCCTTTGCCCTTTTTTCAGCTTTGATTTTTGCCTTGGCTTCGGCCTTGGCTATCTTTTCAGCTTCAGCTATTGCATTCCTTTTAGCCTTGGCTTTAGCTTTTGCCCGGACCTCGGCCTTGGCTTTTCTTTCAGCTTCGGCTTTCATTCTTGCCCTGGCTTCTGTCCTGGCCTTTTTTACAGCTTCAGCCTTTGCCTTTTTGTCAGCTTTGATTTTTGCCTTGGCTTCTGCCCTGGCCTTCTTTTCAGCTTCGACTCTCGCTTTCTTTTCGGCTTCGGCTCTGATTCTTGCCTCAGCTTCGACCTTGGCTTTTCTTTCAGCTTCGGCTTTCATTCTTGCCTTGGCTTCTGCCCTGGCCTTTTTCTCAGCTTCAGTCTTTGCCCTTTTTTCAGCTTTGATTTTTGCCCTGGCTTCTGCCCTGGCCTTCTTTTCAGCTTCGACTCTCGCTTTCTTTTCGGTTTCGGCTCTGATTCTTGCCTCAGCTTCGACCCTGGCCTTTCTTTCAGCTTCAGCTTTCATTCTTGCCCTGGCTTCTGACTTGGTCTTTTTCTCAGCTTTGGCTTTTGCCTTGGCTTCGGCCCTGGCTCTTTTTTCAGCTTTAGCTTTGGCCTCTTTTTCAGCCCTGGCTTCGGCTCTCACTCTGGCCTCGGCCATGGCTTTTTCTTCAGCTTCGGCTTTCATTCTTGCCCTGGCTTCTGCCATGGCCTTTTTCTCGGCTTCAGCCTTTGCCTTTTTTTCAGCTTCGATTTTTGCCTTGGCTTCGGCCCTGGCTCTTCTTTCAGCTTCGGCTTTCATTCTTGCCCTGGCTTCTGACTTGGCCTTTTTCTCAGCTTCAGCCTTTGCCTTGGCTTCAGCCCTGACTCCTTTCTTACCTATACAAGAAGGGTCTAAAGGCCAATGTTTCCTTCCGCATATCTTACATGTCGGCGTAAATTTCTCAGCGGGGGACGGAATTGTTTTTACAATAATTCTGGAAACCGGTTGCTCTTTACTCTCATTCGCTTTGTTCTTTTTCTCATCAACGCAGGGATGGAAAGGCCAGTGCTTCTTTCCACATTTCTTGCATGTTGGCATAGCTTTCTTAGCGGAGATGTTATTACGAACGGCCTTAATCGTCTTTGTCGATGATTTCGTGACTTGTGATTCGGCTTTTGTTTGGGATGTTGTCATTTATTAAGCCTGGTTAGTTTGTTTGAGAGCCATTTGGGACTTTTTCCGTATAACAATGAGAGCTCAGCGATATATTCATTTTTAGCGCTGCACTCCCACCTCATTTTCGATGGATTTTTTCAATACTTTAGGGTTTTTCTATGTAGTTAGATTATTTTTGCGGTTGTAGCCGTTTGCCTGGCCCCTGCCCTGTATTTTTGATGCTTGAAACGGGATTTGACAAGCACCAGCAAGGCGCGTTATGTTACAGAGACGATGAGTAACTCTAACTCAAAGAAAACCCGGGAGATGATTTATGTTATCGCCGGCAAGGAAGATTCTTTACTAAACGCCGAGTGCGATAAGCTTCTTGACCGGCTGTTGGAGCCGCAGCAGAGGGTAACAGGCCTTTTTAACGCCGACCCTGCTAAAGTTCCGGTCTCCGAGGTACTGGACGAACTACGGACCGCACCGTTCTTGACAGAAAAAAGGGTCGTTCTTGTAAAAGGCGCGGACGTTTTTGTTTCTGAAAACCGCCGGTTACTCGAAAAGTATTTTGATAATCCCTGCCCTACCGGCATACTTATATTGACTGTAAGCAGTTGGCCTCCTCAGACCAAACTGGCTAAGAAACTGCCCAGGGTCGGTAAATTGATTAGCGTAACGCAACCCAAACCTTGGCAGCTGCCCTCCCGTCTTATCGAGTATGCCGGTGATGCGCACGATAAAAACCTCACCGAGGAAGCAGCCCAACTTCTAATCGAGCTAACCGGCGCTCAACTCACCCGGCTGTACAGCGAAATCGATAAGCTGGCCCTATTTGCAGATACTGAAAAGGCCATAACAACCCAGCATGTAGAGGCACTAATTGGTCATAATCGCTTATTCAATGCTTTTACCGTAATTGATGCTGTCATTGCTGGTGACGTCGCCAAAGCCGTAAATCGGCTGAGGAGTATGTTCGCAGAGGACAAATCAACCGAGTACACCGTTGTTGGCGCCTTTGCTTTTCATTTCCGCAGGATGTTTAACGCAAAAGTTTTGCTTCAAAAGGGTGTTCGTCCAGCCGAGATTGCCAAGCGACTCCGAATTTGGGGCAATAAAGACGCACTTTTCTTACAACTGCGTAAAATGACTTTGAAACAGCTCGGCGAGAATTTACAGCGGTTAGCGGAAATTGATTATGCGATAAAAACCGGCCAAACAAAAGCCAAAGTGGCAATAGAGCAATTGGTATTAAAACTCGCCACCGGCTCTGATACGCGTTCAGGTGCACCCGCAAGCACGTAGGCTCGGCTAAAGATTATCCGTCATCGCATAGCAGCCGTCAGAACATTTTCAATTGCTCAAAATCCTTTTCTGTTTTGCCGTTCTTTATTTCCGCAATCCATCCCTCTGATTCGGACTTGTTATGGCCCAAAAAAGCCGAATTCGCCTCCTGTCTCCTGCTGTTCGAAAACTTTATTTTGAACCTTGTGGAGCTAAGTTATATTTTTCACTCCACTCGTATAAATGCCTTTTTCGCATAGAGATTAGCGTCTGAATAAGCCGAAGATTCAATTTCTCCGGCTCAACTCCTTCTGCCAATTGTTCGAGAAAGGTCATCAGCATCTCGCGTTCACTATGGAGGTCGTAATGCTCTATCGCCTGCCGGATAACCGTTTTGAGCTCTTCCTCAAGTTTCCACGGCTTGGTGATGAACCTGAAAATCTCTCCTTGATTAATCGCTTCAAGAACGTTGTTTAGCTCCGCGTATCCTGACAAAATCAGCCTGATGATGTAGGGATACTCCTTTTTGACGATTTTAAGAAGCTCGAGGCCGGGGATATCGGGCATCCGCATATCGGTTACGATTACATGAACTTCCTTATACCGAAGGATTTCGAGGGCCTCTTTGCCGCTCTTGGCAAAAAGGCTTTCGTACGGTTCGTCCATCAGGCCTCTTTTGAGAGACATTAGAACTTTTTTCTCATCGTCCACAAATAATACTGTTCTCTTTTCCATTGTTTTCTATCTCCTGTTCATAATCTGCGCATTTCCTTTTAATTGGAAGTTTTATGGTAAATTTCGTCCCTTTGCCTACGGTACTGTCGACCAGCAGTTCGCCTCTGTGCTTGGTTACGATGATGTCGTGCGAGACGCTCAGCCCAAGCCCTGTGCCCTTGCCGAGGGGCTTGGTCGTAAAGAAGGGGTCGAAAACCTTCGATAGCTTATCAGGAGCTACCCCGGGACCGTCGTCGGAGATTTCACAGACCATTTCCTCATCCGTCGCGTATGTCTTGATTGTGATAGTTCCCCTGTCCTCTCTCTTCTGGGATTTGATTGCATGAGCCGCGTTTACAATGATATTGAGCAGCACTTGGTTTATCTGCATGGAGTTGCAGAAGACAGTAGGTACATCGGAAAGCTCCGTCTTGACATCGGTATCGTATTTAATTTCATTTCTCGCCACAACGAGAGTCGCCTTAATACCGTCATTGAGGTTATATTCGTCAAATTCTTCTACTTGGTCGACTCTTGAGAAGTCCCTGAGGCTCTGGATGATGTTGGTAACTCTGTCCAGCCCTTCTCTTGAATCGTCGAATAGTCCCTGGATGTCTTTGAGGATAAAGTCAATTTGCATCTCATTCCGGGATTGACCTATGGTGTCTGCTTCGTTCAGCAGTTCCGTTTTCCTCAGAGTTCCAATTTTCCCGATGAGTGAGTCATACATCCTAAGAAGGTCCTTGAATTTCTTCACGTAGTTTTCCAGCGCCTCGAAATTGCTGGCCACAAAACCCACAGGCGTGTTCATCTCGTGTGCAACGCCGGCGGCAAGCTGACCCATAGACGCCAGTTTCTCGTTTTGCACCAGTTGAGACTGCATCTCTTTCAGTTCACGATTCGCGTTTTCCAGTTTTTCGTAAGCGAGCTTTAGGTTCTCCTCCGCCTGCTTGCGCTCGGTGTTCTCTTTTGTTAATTGCTCATTGGTGGTTCTTAGTTCTGAGGTGCGACGCTGGACCCTTGCTTCCAGTTCTTCATTGGCGGCCACCAAAGCTAACTCACGCTGCTGAATTTGCTCCAGCATCTGGTTAAACGAATCTGCAAGTAAGCCTACCTCGTCATTACTATGCTTTTGGGCCCGGATAGAATGGGTATTCTTTCCTGAAGCGGCTTTCTTTGATATCGCTTCTGCCGCATGAGTCAGACTTAGAATTGGGCCGGAAATAATCCTCTGGAGTCTTGATGATACAAAATAAGCCACCAAAGAGGAAAGAGCCAGCACGACAATGATTATAGAGGCACTACGTTGGAATGTTTTATACATAGGGCGTAAATTTGACTGAAGACAAACTGTCCCGATTTTTCCACCATCGAAAACAACACTTTTGTACACAATTAGGTATTCATTATCAAATTGGTAGCCGTCTTTTTGAGGTAAAGGTGGATGTATGCTCCTGTCAGTGCCATTGCCACTGCGGTGATAACTTGCAAGAAGCTCGCCGTTGCTGTTATAAATACAGCCATAAACAATAGAAGGTTGCATATGAAGGGAATTTAGTGTCTCCTTGGCGTCTTTGACATCTTCGAAAGCCGAAACCGCCTTGCAGTTGTGTGCTATCATCTCCGCTTGCGTTAGCAGACTTGCTACCGTATCGTGGCGAATGTTGATATGTTCATATATAACAAATGCCGTCGCTGCCGACACCAGCGCAGCGGCGCATGTCAGCATAATAACCAATGTGAGCTTTTGCCTTATTGTCATATCTAACAGTTTAAGCATAATTATCTTTTTGTTTCTTATGGCGGTCTTTCTTCACCACTTTTTTCGCTAATCTCAAAAGCTTCGACCTGATTTTCAGTTTGGATCTCTCGGCGGCGGTAACATTAATTTCAAAGCGAACTTTTTTCTCCTCTATCAGGAGTTTGATAATACCGCCATGCTAAGCAAACTCAGAAGCATCGGAACAAACACAAATTTGCGTATTAAGAACTCTTTATTTCGCAAATATGGTTTCATACCAATAATTTTGCCTCTTTGAATTAAAGCTATATACATTTTGTGTGCTTCATACATTTTACAACAAAGATATCGGCAAAAATAAACAAGGACTTTTTTGGATAAAAACCAGGATTTGCGAACCTCTGCGCCAAGCAGCTTCTAACAACGTAACTGCCTGCTATTAAAAAGATTACTGGGATGATTTTTGATGTGCTTGGGCCTTTACAATAAGACCCTGCTGGTTATCGGACGAAAAATTTGATTGCATCGATGGCCAAAATGCAAAACCCCATGTAGCGGCAGAGCAATTGATACTAAACTTACCACCGGCTCTGATACACATTGAAGCGCAGCGCCAAACACGCAGGCCCGGCTAAAGGCTGTTTGTCACAACGCGGTAACCGTCAGAACATTTTCAATTGCTCAAAATCTCTTTTTGTTTTGTTGTTCTTGATTTGCGTAATCCAGCGGTCTGATTCAGCTTTGCTGTGGCCCAAAAAAGCCGAATTCGTCTCGTGCCTCCTGGCTGCTGCGAAGGCCTTTTCTTTATTTGCGTTTGCATAACAATACACGCAGCCATGTGGACACGTATCGTATGTACCAATATCTGTACTTTCTGTACAGCCGCATTCTTTCCTTGTCGGCTTAGTCCTGTAGGACAAACCTTCTGGGAAAAACAGCTCCTCAATAATACCGCCGTCAACGCAGTGTGCTTTTTTAACTTTTTCTCCAACTAAATAATCGCCGCAGCAGGAGAACATCTCAATTCCGTAACGCTCTGCGATAGTTGCCAGCTCATTTGCCAGTTCAATCTTAAAATCATCGCTGCAATCGAAAATTTTTAAACCATTTGCCTTCTCAAATTCAGCGAAATTGCGAACGACCTTGCCGTAATTTACCACGAAGCTGAAATAACAGCGCTTAACGTGTCCCTCGAATTCAGCCGCAAGCTCTTCAAAGGCCCTGATGTAAAAATCCCGCCCGCAGATACTCGAGATAATAATTGGGTCAAACCTCCAGTTTATATGTTTCGCCGACGTCATCTCACTCAACTGCTTCAGCGCTTCAATCGCCTCCTGTTTTTCCAGATTGCTCTCAAAGACACTCGGCAGGCCGGTAACAGTATAGTTGAAATAGAATTTATACCCTGAACCATCGATGTTCTTCAGGTTCTCAAGAAAAGGCCCAAAATTCTTCGACCAGAAAACAAAACAAGCAACGTCTTGGGGCTTCAGGGATACAATGTATTTTTGTCCGCCGAACGGACCCACCACCCCGGCGAATCCTTCTTTGAGTCGGCCCATAAACCAGTCCCCGTAAAACGCAGGGACATCTGTTCTGCGTGATACCGAAATAATCCTCTTCATTCCTCACCGCCCCTTAAACCGCCATTTGCCCTTGTCCTCATCTTCCGGCATACTTTCGCTATAATAAGTGCTGCTGTCAACGGAAGCCATATCCAGATAATTTCACTCACCAGCACCGCCTTTCCCCAGGATGTAAAAAGTGCCCTTATCCCGATTGGCGAGACCCTCAAAGGCCTCCACGGAGAAAAATACCGCGTCGTATCGAACGGCGAAAGCAATGCGATTCCCAGACCGCCGTCGGTGAACGCGTCGAGCACACCGTGCGAAGCGCTTATACCGAAGAAAAACACCCAAATCAGCCACCACTTCTTTGAGAACAGGCCCATTTTACGAAACGCCAAAACCGCCACCGCTGAGCTTAGTATAAACGCGAAGAATAATGAATGAGAGAACCCTCGATGTCCCCAGAAGTCGCCGTATGCAATCCCGAATCTAAAGCCAATAACGTCTGCGTCCGGCAGAACCGAGCAAAGAACCGACAGAACCCAGAATCGCAAAGGCATTTTTTTATCGGCCACCGTCTTACCCAGCGCTATAGGGATAAATGCATGTGTAAATGGGGTAGGCACCTTTTAGCTCCTTATCTCAGGCCCAACCGCTGACTTCGTCACCTATAAAAGAGACGGAGAGAGCGGAATTCGAACCCATTCTTTTTGTTACATTCTATAAAACAAAACCTATTCTCGTCAAACCGAAACCAAAGGGACGATTCTCAAATTGCTCTTAAATTCTTTTGCAAAAAGCGGAAAAAACTGCGAAAATTTCAAAAAATTCCTTGCAAAATCAATCGCTTTTGTGTTAAAATCGCATTTGGTTAAGATTCGGAGACAGGTTCAAAGAATTACCATAATCTTTTGTTTGCCATCATAATTCGATAATCAATCGTTTTTGGGGCATGAAAAGGGGAAAGGGGCCAATTATGGAACGAGCAATAAAAATTTTGACTGTGCTGGTGGCGGCAATGTTAGCCTTAGCGGGCACAGCGAGAGAGGCAAGAGCGACTCTCGTTTCAAATTCCGTAGAAAAAGATGGTATAGAGTATTACATACAGGCAGACGAGGCTGTTTACAATTTGGGAGAAGAAGTCGAGATGTTGTTTAGGATCACCAATTGGAGGGACGAGGAATGGAGTATTAGCGGCCTCCATCCTATAAGGGACATCTTTGTGGAAGCAGAAGAAGGAGAAAATTTTAATCAAATTTGGTATTGGACTTGGAATAAGCCCGGGCCTGCAGGACCCGTAGTTCTTCGATTACAACCAGATGAATCCGTGGAACTTGATGGGATTTGGCCACAAATCGATCTGAAAGGGACAATCGATCCTATAGACGATACCTCCGTTTCTCCAGGATTATATAGAATTTCAGGAGTTTGTCATCCAACAGATACCAGCGTTGCTGTAGATATTACCATCATCCCAGAACCCGGTTCACTGGCTTTATTTATGGCCGGGTTGGCCCTTTTAAACCATTTCAACAAGAAAAGAAAGAGTTAAACATATCTAAAAGTTCAACGGAAGAAGTCAGATAAAGTGAAAACTGGAGGAGAAAAGAACTATTTATTTTCATTATTCGTGGGTTTGAGTATTCTTTATTTACTGATTTTTGTAGTAAACATTAGACTGGTAACTGCCGCTCCTCCAGATTCCAACTTCTACTATTACTCTGGTGGACGTAAAAATACCCTGTCATTATCCAAAGAAATGCTCGCAGTACGGTTCAAACCGGAAGTTACATTGGAAGAACAAAAAGCAATAACCGAATCTGAAGGAAACTTGATGTCGTTCTCGGAACGGAAAGAGCTTTCAATTTTCAAACTGACTCTTTTACCTTTACGTGAGGGGATAACAGAAGAAAACGTTATTCAAACAATAAATACCTTAAACACCAAACCGGAAGTAGAATTTGTTAATCCTGTATTCAATTTCTCTGATGCTGAATTAATCTTAACAGATGAATTTATCGTTAAATTCGACCACTCCATATCAGAAGCGGAAATTAAAGCCTTCAATACATTACATAATGTTGAGATTGCCAGAAAACCGGCATGGACAGACCGTTATACATTAAGGATAAAAGACCCAACAAATATGAACACATTAAAAATAGCAAACTTCTATTATGAAAATCCAATCACAGTATTTAGTATGCCCAACTTTGTAAGAAGATTAGAGCAAGCGGCAGTAACTCCCGATGACACATACTTCCCAAGCCAGTGGGCCCTGGACAATACCGGGCAGGACCCACCAGGAGGCACCCGGGATGCCGATATAGATGCACCTGAAGGATGGGAAATACATACCGCCAGTTCCGATATAGTCATTGCCGTTATAGATACAGGGGTTGATTTGACCCATGAAGATTTGATTAATACGTTAGTGGACGGTTATGATTCTGTTGATGATGATAATGACCCAACTCCTTGGGAAAATGATGCCCACGGAACAGCTTGTGCGGGCTTAGCCGCTGCTGAAACAAATAATGGAAAAGGGATTGCTGGTGTTTGCTGGAATTGCAAAATAATGCCAATTAGAATAGCTTCTAATGAGGGCGGGCCCTGGACTACAGAGGAATGGGCCGCAAATGGTATCGAATGGGCAGCCGACAATGGAGCAGACATATTAAGCAATAGCTGGTGCTTTGGCAGTGATAGTGATATTATTCATGATGCAATTATAGAAGCAAAAAATAATGGTAGAGATGGCAAAGGGTGTGTTATACTATTTGCATCAGGAAATAGGGAGGGTGCTGTCAGCTACCCTGCAAGATATTCAGAAGTAATAGCAGTTGGAGCAACCGACGAAGATGATTTAAAATGGGGTTATAGCAATTATGGGGGTCCATTAGACGTTGTGGCACCAAGTTCGGATGGGTCCTCGACAATCTTTTGGACCACAGATATTACTGGCAGTGCCGGGTATAATCCCGGAGACGCATCAGAGGGAGATGCCGCTGGCAATTATACAAAGTGGTTTGGCGGCACTTCTGCTGCTACGCCTCAAGTAGCAGGACTTGCAGGTCTAATTCTTTCCGTTAATCCTGATTTCGACTCTAATGAAGTTCAATCCATCATAGAGTCTACCGCTGACGATTTAAGTTATGCCGGTTGGGATTCGTATTATGGCTGGGGAAGAATAAACCTCTACAGCGCAATCATCGAGGCGGGAAGGCAGCCGGGAATCCTCACCAAAATTGATGATTTAGACCCCAACGACCCAGACGATTTTGTCTTGCCAGATGATTATGTAACGTACACTATTAATTACGGCAATCCGGTTACCGACCCCAACGACCCAAACTATCTGGGAGACGTCAATGATGTGAACATCGTCGATTATCTGCCGCTTGAGGTGGACTTTAATTCAGCGGATTCTAATGGAGTCTATGATGCGAATGAACACACGGTTATCTGGGAAATAGGTATGCTGGAACCTAATGATTCGAATTCTGTTACGCTGACAGTCACAGTCAATGAGCTTGCTGTGCCGCTGGAGACTATCACCAACTTCTGCAAAATCGAAACCGAGTCTCTTTGCGTATTCGCGACAACAGATACCAATATAGGCTGCTGGGGCCTTAGTATTATCTATGTGGATAAAGATGCTAATTGGCCTAATACCGGGATGTCGTGGCCCGATGCGTTTACGGACCTAGAGGTGGCTCTCGATAGGGCACTAACTTGCGGCAGCAGTCAAATATGGGTAGCAGAAGGGACGTACTACGCAGCAGGTTCCTATAGCGGATTCAATCTTGTCGACGGTGTGGCCCTCTACGGCGGATTCCCGCCAGGAGGGGGCAACTGGAACGACCGCGACCCAAATATGTATGAAACCATCCTCATCGGTGGTGTAGACTATGTGGTGGCGGGGGACGGGGTTGGTGAAACAACTATTATTGATGGTTTTATAATAAGCGGCGGTAGTTATGAGGGCGTCCGTCTCACGGCGAACAGCTCACCAACCATTAACAATAACAGAATTACACAAAACTACAATGGAGTATATTGTGGTTCTTCCAGTCCGAACATAATTAACTGCATCATTGAGTATAATGACAACAGGGGCATAGATTGTTATCGTTCCAGTCCGAACATAATCAACTGTATTATTAAGGTTAATGGTTCTTATGGAATATATTGTGACGGCGGGGCGCCAATAATCAAAAATAATTGGATATGTGACAATGGCACCAGCGGTAGTGGTAGCGGGATACGCCTATTATATCCCAGTGCGGGGGCTTTTATTCGCAATAATACCGTAGCATACAATGATGACTATGGAATAATGCGTTCTGGTAGTGTCGAGCCGGGCATCAGCAACTGCATTATTTGGGGTAATGGCAATGGTGACTTATACGGAACTTTTGGGGATCTAACATATTCCTGCATTCAGGACTGCAATTACGCCGCCGACCCCAACATGCACAATATCTGCGCCGACCCGTGTTTTGTCGATGACGAGAATGGTGATTATCATTTACTCGAAGACTCACCCTGTATAAATGCCGGCGACCCAAACGCAGACTACAACGGCGAAACCGACATCGACGGCGAGTTTCGTGTTGTAAACGGCCAGGCCGATATGGGTGCCGACGAACAGCCCAGCCCTGCTGATTTCAATGATGATGGCATCGTAAACTTCTTCGATTACGCCCCCTTTGCCGATGCCTGGCTGACCGATGACCCTAATTATAGCCTCGATGATGACAACGATGTCGATATAAACGACCTTGCCCTTTTCTGTGGAGATTGGCTCTGGATAGCCGCCTGGGCACAGTCCGAATGGATGATGATGGGCCAGGGAGGTTCCGGCCAGGACCTCGGCCTTGACCAGGAGCCTGACGTTCAGGAACCTGTCGTTGAGGAGCCTGATGTTGCTGACACTGAAGAACCACTCGTTGAAGAACCCGACGCTGAAGAACCCGTCATTGAAGAATTTGACGTTGAAGAGATGGTAAACTGGCTTGAGGAGCTTTGGCTCACAAACGAG
>JAUWIG010000049.1 GCA_030605475.1 Planctomycetota bacterium
CCCGACCGTAGCATACTACCCACTCCGTCATCCCGACCGAAGCATACTACACACTCCGTCATCCCGACCGAAGCATACTACACACTCCGTCATCCCGACCGAAGCATACTACACACTCCGTCATCCCGACCGGAGCGCAGCGAAGTGGAGGGATCTCTTTTTTATGTCCAACCCCCCGGCCAAGTTACAGGGGACCCAAAAATGTTTACCCCTGCCGCCCGCGGCAGGGGTTTCCTTCTCATTTAGCCCCTCGGCCTGCCGAGGGGTTCTTGTCGTTTACCCCTCGCCGGTATTTATCCGCCGTAGCCTTGGCAAAGAGGGAAGCGCGCCGCCCTGCGTAGCTTCAGCGAAGCCGGGTCATCCCCACGAAGGCGGGGACCCAGTCTCCTTTTCCTTTTACGCCGTTGATTTAGGCTCTGCCAGGGGTTTCCTCCTCGGCCTGCCGAGGGTTCTTGTTTGTTTAGCCGTCGCCGATACGGCGACGTCCTTTTGTCATTACCCCCCGCCCCCACGCCTGCCCCATTGCTTAGAGTTTCGTCTGTCCCCGAATGTTTACCCGCCTTCTGTGTTGCGGGCCGTAGCCTTGGCAAAGGTGGACGGCAACGCCACTTGCTTGCCGCGGCGTAGCTAATGCGAAGCCGGGTCATTGCGAGCATCGCGAAGCGATGCGCGGCAATCTTTTACCCCGTTAGAAGTAACACTTCCAATCGGGGCCCAACAGCAAATAGTCAATAGTAAATAGTAAATTAGTATGTCATCCCGACTGGAGCATACTACACACTCCGTCATCCCGACCGGAGCGCAGCGCAGCGGAGGGATCTCTTTTTTATGTCCAACCCCTTGGCCCCGCTGCAGGGGACCCAAAAATGTTTAGCCCTGCCGCCCGCGGCAGGGGTTTCCTTCTCTGAAATATACTGTTGTGGGGTTGTCGGTTTTGGGTATAATGTCGGGATATGAAAAAGTCGTTAGCACATCTGCCGAATACGTCCAAAAAATGCACAAAGTAACCGAAAGAATCTGCGTAGCGAAAATATAAAGTTTTATTTGAGCGACCTGTCCTCCGTAGCCCCCAAGGGGCGAAGGATGGAAGTCCCGCACCAATTAGGCTACTGCCGTTTACCACGCACTTACAAGGTAAGTGCTGTGGTTAATTGGTGCGTGGGTAAGGCCAAAATTGAATCATTTGCTTGAAGACCACTTGAACGATTAAGTCAAGAATAGATTTCATATGAAAAAAATATCCCCAGCGTGTTCAAATACTGAAGTGAGCCCATACGGAAATGAATGGCGTCCTGGCAACTTTTCTGACTTTATCAAAGAATCGAAACATATCATTTCCTCGTGTTCTGGAGAATACCCATTGCCATTATTTAGGGGGCATGCAAACTATAGGTGGCCACTCGATTCCACTTTTCTTAGAAACTCTATCGAACAAATCTTTGGCTTGAGAAACTATCAACATTTATCCAAAGAAATCAGGCAATCAATAGCTTTTCATAAAGCAGTGAACAGTCTACTGCTATTCAATTTTGGCACTCTTTTTCGGCCAAGCCGGGAATTATTTGATCGTGAGAAAACAGGAGGTCTTGATCCCTGGTTTGAGCTTATGAAGAATTGTCAACAATATCCAGAAGAAAATAAAAGCATTTTGAAGGGTACTCATATAATTGATTGGACCACCGATATAAATGTTGCATTGTATTTTGCTAATGAAAACCGAACCGGACACGGAGCTGTTTGGATTAGTGACGCTTTTGCCATGGGAAACATTTTGCAGGTTAAGAAAGTAAAAGAAATCCTTGATTTAATGAATACTGCGGATTTCTTTGAATCACCCAAGGGTATCCCTCTTATGTTTCATCCGCAAAAGCAAACTGGTCGACTACGTCCTATTAGGCAAAAAGTGATTTATCTTGCCCAAATGGACTTCAGGTACGATTTAGCAGATATATGGGTACCCCATGAACAACAATTCAACAAGAAACGCGTTGTTGTTAACTTAATTTTACCAGATGGGACGCAAAAAGAATGTGATGAATATTTGAGTAATCAATCACCTCCAATTACTCGCAAGTACCTTTTTCCCGACTAAGAATGAGAGTGTTTCGCGATATAATCATTTTCGATATGTCATCATGAGCCGGGTAGGATGTGCAACTTGTTTGCACACGCGGAATCATTCAATAAAACCCAACCCCGCACTTGCCGTCAAAGAAATATTGTATTAATGTTGCAAATTCATATAATTGCAAACCAAACAGGCGAGAATAGTGAGGCCTTCAAAGACAACATGAATACAAACAAATTAGTTGCTCTGCTTCATCAAGCACTACAAAAAGGATTTGAGCAACCCGATATACCGGAGCTAGCACGCGGTACATATTATGAAAGATGGGTTGCTTGGCATGTAAAAACCGACAGCGACTTGGAGTCTGCCTTTATCAATTACTTTTCCAGTACGCCTGAATTTGAAATTTTTGATGAAAAGTTAATTAATTTGGGAGGCGGTGCAATCCGAGTCAGCTACAGCACATTAATAGGCTGGTTATTACTACGAGCTTCTGAAATCGGACCTGAAAAAACTGTTGAACATTTACAAAAATATTTATCACTCGATCACACACCAGCAACTCAAATACTAGCGATCCGAGGAGTTATGCCCAAAGAGAAAATCGCTCTTTCCAATCACATATATCTTGTACCATTCAAGGATTTGCCATCATCATTCGGCAAACTAGCTGTGGATTTACTAAGGGGACTACCTCCAGGTCGCCTTACACCTAGGGATACCTCACCACATGCAGCACTTATTCGACGCGTAAAATTATCACCAAAATTTGTCGAACCAGGCGCACATTTATCTCCAATGGATTCTCACAAACTACAACAAGTCTGTGATTTGTTGACTCTAATTGGTCGTTGTTCGCCTGTGTCTGCGGGACAATGGCATAACTTTGATGATTGGGTCCCACTGCAGGGCATGGTTGATGTGGGGTGCTCTGGTAGCAATATCTATGATATTCTTCATTTTGACGCTTATGAATTTTCTGATGGTGAGGTAAGTGATTTTCGTAAATTGTATCGGAAATTTACCACTCTTAAACCAAGTGTGAGTGATTTGCTTCGGATTCCACTTCAACGATTGAATCAAGCCCGTCGCCGCTCCAATCTTGTGGATAAAGCTATCGACCTTAGTATAGCATTTGAGTCTCTTCTGCTAAGTTCTAAAGTAGATACCGAACTTTCTTTTACTTTCCGACTACGTGGAGCGTGGCTTCTTGCGGAAGAATCTGAGCAAAGAAGTGACATATTAGAGATTTTGAAAAAATTCTATAAACTTAGATCAAGGGCTGTTCATTCTGGGAAATTGAGTGACACTATTAATGTAAAAGACAAACGACTATCCCCGGGCCAGTTTCTTAAAAAAGTTGACGAACTATGTGCCAAAGCGATCAAAAGCATTATCTGCGAAGGGGACTTTCCCAATTGGGAAAACTTAGTTTTAGGCTTGCCCTAAGAATTACCTTTTTAATTTTCGTTTTATTCAAAACCCTCCGTGCCCTCTATGGCTGTTTTTAATCTTCTCTGCTTCTTTACTTCTCTACCTCTTTACTTCTCCCTCCTCTGTCTTCAGTCGTCCGTCTTCTGTCGTCCCGCGTCCGTCGTCCATCATCCCTCGCCCGCAACCCGTAACGAGTTTACCCTGAGTGAAAGAGTTTACCCTGAACCAAAGCGATGGGAAGGGAGGGATCTCAAACTCCGCTTGTCAACCCCAAAAATCCACCTTCGGCGAAACCAAATTCTGACTACTGGCTCCTGACTACTGACTCCTGATTTTCCTGCATTTTTTCTCACTTTCTTGCATTTTCTTGCATTTTTTAATCACTTTTTTGCATTTTTTTGCAATTTTTCACCATAATTTGCACAAATGATTGAATTTTTCTCTCTCCTATTCCCCGCAATCCGCCTATATTAACAGCCGAATTTAGCATTCTCAAAGCTCACAAAATCCCCGTGCTCTCTGTCCCTGCCTGCTGGCCGACCACCTCTCAGACCTCGAAAGAAGCTGTCAGCCGGCTGCGTATATTTTGAAAGTTTATTCTTGACGGGCGGATAGAAATCGGTTTTATTTATGGGCGTCGTTAAAAAACGAAAAATTCGGCTAACTATAATAGCTTACAAATAAAGAGCTTGCGTATTTTATAGTATAGTCAAAAAGGAATTTGTCTGATTAAGTTTTTGGAAAGGACCGAACAATGCAAACCATAAAACTTTCGGGGGTTTTTCTTTTATGTGCTTGTCTTATACTGATAAACGGCTGTGCCGAGATAGACGACTTGAAGGTCCGCAACGCCTCCCAGCGGAAGCGCATAGCGGGCCTTGACAGCGAATTACAAGCCACCAGGCTAAAACTCCAGCAGTCAAAAAGAGGACTTGGCGACGCTGAAAGCCGCAAAGGTGTCGAAGCAAACGCGCTGAACCAGCAAATAGCCGCACTTGAAGAGGACCTGGGAAAGAAGAAGGCTTTGATTGCCACGATGCAGCAGCAGTTGCTTCACGGCGGACTATCGCTGCCGGTCGAACTTAGCGTAATGCTGGAGGATTTTGCCGGGGACGAGGAAATGGTTACATACGATTCAGGCCGAGGCATAGTGAAGTTCAAGAGCGATTTGCTTTTTGAACGTGGCAGCGACAAGGTGGCGCCTGCGGCAGCCGGGGCAGTTAGGTCGCTTTGCAGAATTTTGAATTCCGAGCAGGGCAAAAAATTCGGTATTATAATCGCCGGCCACACCGACGATATGCGTATTACCAGGCCTGCGACCCGCCAGAAGCACCCGACCAACTGGCACCTGTCGGCTCACAGAGCAATATCCGTGCTGGACCTAATGGCAAAGGGCAACATTGCCGCGGGGCGAATGAGTATACGAGGTTTTGGTGAGTTTCGGCCGATTGAGCCGAATAAGCCCAACAAAAAAGGCAACCCAAAGAACAGACGTGTCGAGATTTACATCGTCGCCAAGGGAGTATAGGAGTAAAGCGTGATTTGTGGAGCGTGAGTCGCAATACGAATCGCGAACAACGGGATACGAAATACGAGAATGGCAGAACGCACTTTAATTATCATCAAGCCAGACGGCATCCAGCGGCACCTGGCCGGTGAAATAATAGGGCGGTTTGAGAAAAAAGGCTTTAAGCTTGTTGCCGCAAAATTTATGCAAATCTCCGAAGAGCTGGCCCGCCGACTCTATGCCGTTCATAAAGGTAAACCTTTTTTTGAAGGCTTAGTAAAGTATCTCTCTTCGGCGCCGGCACTTATAATGGTCCTGGAAGCTGAGGGTGTTATAGATATGGTCCGCAAGATGCTGGGTGCCACTTTCGGCTACGATGCTGAGCCGGGCACTATTCGGGGGGATTTTAGCTCCTCCAGGGGATACAACCTCATTCATGGAGCGGATAGCCCTGAGTCGGCTGAGCGGGAAATTAAGCTGTTTTTCAGCCCTGATGAAATCATCGATTACGAATTAGCTGACGCAGACTGGCTCTACGGCAAAAACGATTAGTCCCAAAAAGCGACGTTTTTGTCTGTCAGACACAAATCGTAGTTAACAACATCTTAGATTTTTCCTCGGCATCCACGCCGGTACGAAATTTCCGGCAGGGACAGGTACAAGAGTTTTTTACAGGACAAGAGACTCAGCGTAGGGCAAAAATGGGAAAAGTCCATGTTTCGTGTTGCGCGTTAGAGGATTTCTTTGACCTTGGCGAGTATTTCGTCCGGGTCGGCGGACTTTGAAATGAAACCGTTAGCGCCGAGTTGAGTTGCTTTCTCCCGGACCTGAGCGGGTGGAAGAGCAGAGAAAAATACTATAGGAATTGACATTGTCTCTGCAGATGTCTTCAGGTCCTCAAAAACAGTAAAGCCATCTTTGTTAGGCATCTTAATATCGAGAACAATCAAATCAGGTTTTTCCTGATGTGCGAGTTCTATGGTCGCAGCCCCATCGTGAGCGGCTATTACCTGATAGCCATTTGCTCTTAGTCTCATCCCGAGGATTTTGACTACGTCCGGCTCGTCATCAGCAATTAGTATCTTCTTTGCCATTCTATCATAAATTCTCCTCAGAGGTGTGACTGATAGCCACTACTGCACTTTCCCTTGGTGTTAATACTGAGCAGGCTATACTATTTAAGTTGGGCATTGCGATATCCGTAACAATAACATCCGGTTGTGGCTATCGGGCCTCTCTGCTACCCAACTTCATCAATCGACCGCACAGCGAAAAACTTCATATGGGATAACCCTATATCTGCGGTGCCGAAATCTGGGCTGCCCAAGAGGAAAGATATGTGAAAGCGCGCGGGCAAAGCCTTGGATTAGGGGTTGTTCTTATTGGTAATGCCTTTTGCATGTCTATTTCCATTTTTTTGATAATGCGAATTATTAACGTGATTATTAATTTCCCTAATCAGGTTGGCATATATTCGGATTATAAGACCGTGTATAAGCGAGGTACTTTTGCTTGGTTCAATTGTAGCACCAAGTTTTTCGAGCATTCAAACCAGAGATGCCTTGGGTATTTGCCGGTCTTAAAACGCCGACTAATTTAGAGCGAACATTTGGTATGTAACAGGGGACCCATTTTGAGGGTTTCCAAACGCTCTTTTCCGCGTTTGGGGTCCCTGCAGTAAGTCGCAAAACGGGGACCCCAAATGATTGGAGCCGAACAGTTGTTGGCACGCTGGTGTGGGTCTCGATGGACAGACTTGGTTCGACGCTCCTTTTTGGTTTGGTGGTTCTAAGCGGCGCCTTATACTTTTAAAAAAAGGCGACGGCAGTATTGTAGAAGCTTTGTGGTATATTGAAAATCCAGGGGGACTTTGTGGGTTTAAAGCCAAAAGACAATTTGCGCGCGCGTGTTTCTACCGGAGCCCAGGCCGACTCCGCGCAAACAGTGTTTGTTAAAGGTGAAGCTGCCTTGGATGAAGATACAGCAAGGTCCATTGCCAAGAAGCACGGTGTTGATTTTATCAAGCTTTCTGAGGCGAATCTTTCGCCGCATATAGTCCGGCTCTTGCCGCAGTGGCTTGTTACTCAACACCAGGTTATCGCTGTAGAGTTCAAAGAGGACACATTATATGTGGCAATGACCAACCCGCTGGATTTGCCTGCATTGGACCAGATAAACCTGGTGACGGGTTTCAATGTAAAACCAATGGTAGCTACCGAAAGGGAGATTATACAGGCTATCAGCCGGCATTACGGCGTTGAGCAGATGACCAAGCAGGACCTGGTTGATGTCAGATTCGACCAGGAGCAGTTGGAACAGCCGGATATGAGAGTTGAAGATTTAGTTCTGTCGAGTGAGGCGGGGCAAGTTGTTCGGCTGATAAGTTCCGTAATGAAAGATGCTATAGATTCTGTTGCAAGTGATATTCATTTTGAGCCGGCCGGTGGTGAAATGTTTGTCCGCTTCCGTGTTGACGGAATACTGCACGATTGTTTAACGATTCCGGCAGTAATGAGAAAGGAAGTGACCTCGCGGGTTAAGGTTCTTGCCAAGCTGGATATTACCGAAAGGCGCAAGGCCCAGGATGGCCACATTAATCTCAAGTACAAAGGAAATGACTACGACCTTCGGGTCTCGGTTGTGCCGACTATAGATGGGGAAAAAACAGTTATACGAATCCTCGACAAGAACAGGCTGATAACCGACCTGACCGCGCTGGGCATTGGTACTGGAGAAAGGACGTTGGTCGAAAGTGCCATGAGCAGGCCGTACGGAATGGTTCTTGTAACAGGACCAACGGGCAGTGGAAAGACCACAACTTTATATGCTATGCTGCGCAACATCAATGCCATCGAAAAAAATGTTATCACAGTCGAAAATCCGGTGGAGTACGAGCTGGACAGAATTAACCAGATACAGATAGACCCTAACAGCGGCGAGACGTTTTCGGGGGCATTGCGGTCGATACTCAGGCAGGACCCGGACGTGATAATGGTCGGCGAAATAAGAGATTTTGAAACAGCGGAGATTGCTGTTCAGGCTGCGCTGACCGGCCATCTTGTTCTGAGCACATTGCATACAAATGATGCGGTAACCGCTGTCACCAGGTTAAGAGAGCTCGGCATTGCCTCGTTTCTTATAGCGTCGTGTGTTGTAGTGACGGCGGCACAAAGACTGGTCAGGAAAATATGTCCGGACTGTAAAGAGCCGTATCAGCCTGATGGAAAAATACTGAAATTATTGGGTGCAGACCAGCAGGAAGTCGGAGAATTTGTTCATGGCAAAGGCTGCAGCTATTGTTTCAACACCGGTTTCCGCGGCAGAGAGGGTGTGTTTGAAGTTCTCAAGGTCGATGACGATATTCAAAGTGCGATACTACGGGGCAAAAATGCATTGGAAATAAAAAAGATGGCTGTGGAAAAGGGGATGAAAACACTGCTGGATGCTGCGATGTTGAAAGTATCCGAAGGAAAAACGTGCGTTGAGGAAGTCAAGCGAGTAATGGCGCCGGAGAGATTTTGATGGCACAGTATCAATATACAGCTCGGGCTATTGACGACGATAAGGTGTTCAAGAGCACCTGCCACGCTGAGAGTGTGGGGATGGTGCGTTCGGAGTTTATACGGATGGGATACGTGGTGGATTCAATTATACCGCGAAAAACCGACCAGATATTCGGACAGCGTAAGAGGGTAAGACTGCAGGACGTTGTCAACATGTGCCGGCGATTTTCGGTAATGTATGGAGCGGGGCTGCACCTGCTGGATTGTTTATCTTCACTGTCGCGGGAAAACGAAAGCAAGGGGCTTTCGGATATTTTGCAGGATATACATAATAAAATCGCTCAAGGCAGCAACGTAGCGGAGGCGTTTTCCAAACATCCAAAGGTCTTTTCTCCTTTATTTGTCAATATGCTTCGGGCCGGCGAGACCGCAGGCAAGTTTGATTATGTGCTCGGGCAATTAGCAACGTACCTGGAGAAAGAGTACGATTTGAGGAGAAAAATCCGGCAGGCTCTCGCGTATCCGCTTGTTGTTCTGGTTATGATTTTCCTGGTTGTCACGGCGATAATAATTTTTGTTGTGCCCGCTTTTTCAGAGGTCTATATGAAGCTGGGCGTAAAGCTGCCCGGCCCGACGATAATCCTCATTCTACTCAGTAATAATGCTATGTATATTTTCCCGTCCATAGTCGTTTTAGCAGCCGGGTTGTGGGCTCTGTATAGAAAGCTTCAGACAATACCTGCGGTGAAGAACCGCTTAGACAGAATAAAGCTTGCAATGCCAATGGTCGGAGCGGTTTACCACAGGATTACACTGCTTAAGTTTATGCGCACGTTAAGTATTATGATTACAGCCGGCATACACATATCCGATGCCATAGCTGTCGCCGGGGATGTTGCGGATAACGCTGTTGTCTCAGAAGCAACAGATATGATTCAGCGCAACATAAAACGTGGGGGCACAATTACCGAGGCAATAAAATTACACGGGTTTTTTCCACAAACTATCATACATGCATTTGCAACCGGAGAGGAAGCCGGAAGTCTGGGTGGGATGTTAGACAAATTTGCCAATGGAATTGAACAGGAGGTTGATGATGGAATAAAGAGACTCGTTACAAAGATAGAGCCGGTGTTAGTAATATTTTTGAGTTCAATTGTAGGCTTTATTTTGTTGGCTGTATATTTACCGATTTTTGATTTGATGAGAGTGCTACATAAGTAACGTAAATGTGTGAGGCTTGAAAAGTCACCTGCTCCGACAAGCCCCACAATTTGAAAAAGCAAGTATTTCGTAAGGAAAGACAGATGAAAGCGAGAAGAGGTTTTACTTTGATAGAAGTGCTGTTGGTGGTTCTGATTCTGGCTGTGCTGGCGTCAATAGTCGTTCCCAGAATTGCTGAGTCCACTGCTGACGCAAAGAAGGCCAAGTGCGCTGTTAACATTGCTAATCTGATATGCGCCATTGAGCTTTATGCGGTGAAGAATGACGGAGCATACCCAGCGGACCAGGACGCATTTGATTCTCTCATTCTCAACAGTACCACGTACTTTCCGCATGGGACACCGGTTTGTCCATATGGGGATAGCTATGTCTATAACACAACTTTAAAGACGGTAACTGTCCATAGTCATTAAGGTACGTGGTTGAAGCAAGAAAGTACGGTAATTGTGATACGAGGGCCTACTACGGTTGGAACGGGCTTTACTTTGGCAGAGTTAATCCTGACTGTGGCTCTGCTGGCGATACTGGTAAGCATAGTTATCCCAAGGATTGGATGGGATGCGATTGGCAAGGTGGAGTCAGAAACCGCCGCCCGGCAGTTCAGTGATTATCTCAAACTGGCCAGGTCCCTTGCCATAACACACGCCAGCAGTAACAGTGTAGGTTACGAGGTGGTTCTATCGCCATCTTATACGTCCTACAAGGTTATCGATGCTAACAGCCTGGATGATGTTAAAGGGCCCATAGATATACCCCAAGGCGTAGCTTGCAGTGGTGATAGTGAATTTCGCTTTACGCCTTTGGGTGATTTGCCGCAGGGCAGCAGTGAGCTGACGCTGCAGTTCTCCAAGGCGAATGATTGCGCGCTTGTCAGCGTTACGCCAATAGGAAGGATAAGAGTTAGAAAATGTGGGGATTAAAACCAAAAGCATCTACCACGTTAGAGATAAAACGTTTGGCGTCTGTCCCCTGTTGGCGGGAACTTCTAACTGGGTTTACTTTGGTTGAGGTTCTGGCTTCGGTGGTAATCCTGGCCGGAACTATTGTTACTATTATTATGTACACCGCAGACGGCCTGGCGGCGAGTAAGGAGATGGAACAAAGAACAAGGTCAACCCTGCTGGCTGAAAGTGAGATGGAAAAGATAAAAAACACTCTTCGCAAATCGTTTGATACGGATTTTACCGCCTGGCCGAACGCGCTTGAAGGTAACTATCTTGCCAGCAGAACGGCGACGGATTTGAGCTCAACGCTGAAGACCATTGAAATTTCAGTTGGTTACGATACTAACGGCGATGGGACGCTTGGAACAGGTGAAATTATGATTACTGTGGCGACAAAAAATGTCAGAAGAAATTAGATATACGAACAAAACATTAGCAAAGCCAGGTTTTACATTGGTTGAGCTGATACTGGTGGTCGCTATGATAGCTGTGGTAGGCCTTGCTATCGCAGGGCTGGTTCGCAGCAGTTACGAGGCCTGGAAGCTTGGCAGCGGCCGTTCGAGTTTGTTACAGGACGGCCGAGCGGCGATAGAGCAAATGGTTCGCGTCCTCCGGCAGGCCCAGAGATTTAGCTCTGTAAGCCCGTCAACCGACCAGGCCGGGTGTATAACGTTTACAGGCGTAAACGGCGTCGCCGAACAGTTCAAATTGAATACAGATACCAGCGAGCTTGAGTATGGTCAGCCGGGCGCTCTAAGTGCGTTAGCGGGGCCTGTGAGTAAGTTGGTGTTTACCTGCTACGATATAGATGCTAATAGTTTGACAGGAGCGGTTCAGGCCATCAGCATTCAGTCGGTGCATATCGAGGCGACATTTGTTGACGCCGAAGACAGTTCTATGGATTTCACACTCTCAGGCAGAGTCTTCTGCCCAAAAGATTTCCTGTATGTAGTAATAAATGAGATTATGTATAACCCGCCAGGCAGCGGCGATGCGGCAAACGAATGGGTAGAGCTTTATAATTTTGGCGAGATGTCCGTTGATATGGACGGGTGGACAATATGGACAGGCAGCGAGGCTACTGCTGACCCATTGATACCGCATCCACAGTTTGGTAACGGCTCGACAATATTGCCGGCACAGGGGTATGCGGTAATAACCGCAGAAGATACGGAAGTTTATACCGAATTGATAACTAACGGGGGTTTCGAATCCAAACTCAAAACCGACTGGCAAATGGACAACTGGGATAGAACCAAATGGAACGCCCATGTCGGAAGCTATAAATTGGAAAGTGCTGCCGGCGGAGGGACCTGGGTGTATCAGGACATCGCGGTTCCTTCAAATTTTAACAGTTGCTTATTTATTTTCTGGGAAAAGACAACTGCTCCGGTTGGCCAGACGCAAATAACGGTAACGATACGGAATCTAAGCGATCAAGTCCTCGCCACCGGCTACAGCGGCCAGATGCATTCAGACTGGACCTGTCATACGATGGACCTTACAGCATACGCCGGTCAGAGTATCAGGATACATTTTAGTACAAATAAAACTACCGGACAGGGTGTACTAATGCTCGATGATGTCTCTGTGGCATCTTCGTACGTGGACATAAATGCAGTCAGGCTCAGCGTTGATGACAATAAGATTGGGAATGGACTTGGAGATAATGCCGACACAGTGGCTGTTACCGATGGCAGTGCAGCAATTGATAGTGTTACATACGATGACAGTTGGGGTGGGGACGGTGACGGAACAAGCCTGGCCAGAATCGACCCGCGAGGTGGTTCTAACGACCCTAATAATTGGCAGAGCGGGCCGGTAAATGGTACGCACGGTTCGCAGAATTAAACAGAATTGGAAATGAACAGAAGTAATAAATATAAGGCAAAGAAATACAGAGAGGGATTTATCCTCGTACTGACAGTATTTACGACGGTAATGCTGGCAACTCTGGTTATAGGATTGCTGAATATAACGGCAATAGATTTGAACCTGGTTAAGAACCATATGTGTAGTATGCAGGCCTATTACATCGCAGAAGCTGGAATCGCCGATGCAATAGACAAGATTCAACAAGGCACATCTACAACTACGCCGTGGGAGGAATATTTTCCTGCAGCGCCGGATAAATACAGCGTTGTTGTGGCACAGGGTCCGCCTGTAGTTATAACTTCTACGGGGCTTGCTGCGATTGCCAATTTTAGCAGGACGCTGGAAGTAGAGGTAAAGGTAAGTTCCGGCTTGCCGCCATATAAAGTGCGAATTAATAAGTGGAAGGAGAAAGTCTGGTGAACCGTGACAAATCCATACTGGGGATACATATAGATGACGATTTTCTAAATATCGTTCATCTGGAACGAACAGCAGACGGTCTGCGGGTTCACGGCTGGACTGTCGAGCCTTTAGAGGAAGGCGCTGTAAAAGAGGGTCTGATAGTTCAGGATGAGACAATCGCGCAAAAGATTCGTGACTTCCTCCAGGCAAATAAACTGAAGGCCCGTAGAGCAATAATGTCACCATCATGTGCGACAGTAAGGTTGAAACCTTCGCAAGTTGCGGCACGAACAGACGAGCAGCTGCAAAAACAGGTTGAAGACCAGATAAGAAAATACGTTTTGTTTGGAAATGAAGAGACTGTCTTTGACTATTGTACATTTGAGGAGGTTGCTCGAGATTCCAGTAAGCGGACCGTGCTGGAAGCGGTTACGACCAGACGGATAAGCGATGCTTGTTTGAGGGTTGCCAAACAAGCCCACCTGAACTTGATAGGAATTGAGCCTGCAATTCTTCCGATTATAAAACTCATCCCGATTTTGTCAGGACTGCTTGCAGACTCTGCCGGCGTTTCTTTGTTGTTGGCCCTGGACTCGGTGTCATGCAATATAAGCGTTTTCAAAGACGGCCTGCCGCAATTCTGCCAAAACTTCGGTGTCGGCGTAAAAGATGTATCACAGAATGAGGATAGTTTTATTTGCCTAACGGACCAGATGAAACCGATTCTGGAATTTTCACGCTCGCTCACCGTCCCTGCTTCGGCGGGGATAGTGCTGAGGGTTGCGGCAAGTTGCCACAGTGAACAGCTGCGCGGAATCGTCGGTAAAATGAAACAAAGTCTCGGCGGCGTGGCAGTTGAGCAAATCGAGCCCGCCTGGATAGCTGAGCACCTTTCTATTGAAAGCGCCAACGGAGGGGATTTGCCAATTTTTGCATTTGCTCTTGCCCTGATGACTCCTGGTATTTGGGAGTTTGCAGAGCAATTAACACCCTCCACCAAAAGCTTTGCTGTTGGGATAAATCTCGTATCGCAGGAATCGCTTGCCAGGCAGAGAACTCAGAAGGAAATGTCGCTTACGGCAAAAGCCATTGTGGTAGTGGTTTTGCTGTCCGTTGCGGCCATATATCCGCTTAAAATGAAGGCAAGAGCCATTGAAACCGCTTCGGCTGGGATTGAAGTAAAAGTTATGGAAACAGTGCCTATGAAGCAAAAAATAGTTAGCTTAACAAAGCAGAACAAAGAATTGAACGAAAAGCTGTCAGCCTATGCTCTGGCTGGCCAGATGTTAACCGATGTTCCGTGGCCGCAAGCTCTGCGGGTTATAGGTAACAGTGTGCCTAATGGGGTAAGAATAGTCGATATTTCAACAACCGATTCGGCAGATTTTACGCTGGTTGGAGAAGCGCTGGTTGAAAGTGATGTTCACAGGTTTGCAAAAAAGTTGCAGAACGCCGAGCTTATCGACACCGCCGAAGTAGAAGAAATAGAGTATGACAACAGTGATACTGTGATTATGGTTGACTATAAGATTACTTGCAAAATACAGTTACCGGAAGGCAATTTATGATACTCATAGAGACATTGGCAAAACTTGATGAGCCCAAAAGGATAGCGGCAGCTGTTTCGGCGGTACTGGCGATGACCTGCATTTGCTATTATGCAATAACCAGGGACTTCGTAGTGAAACTATGGGCAACCAAGGCGAAGTACGCCAGTGTCCAGGCTGCGTACGCCGGTACTGAAAATCAGCGAGCTGATTTTTTGAATTTGCAAAAACAGCTTGAGGATAAAAAAAAGCAGCTTAAAGAACACGAGCGGAAATGTTTCAGCAGCGAGCAAGCTTTGCAGTTCTTCGAAAATATAAACACAATAGCACTGGAATATAAATTAAAACCCATATCGAGGATAATTTCCGCACCAAAGAAGCTTTCGGTTGACAAAGAAACCAAGCCACAACAGCAATTCCTGGAGACACAGTCGGCAAAGGTCACCGTCGCCGGCAATTATTCTGATATTGTTGAGTTTGTGAATAAGCTTACCGACCGTCCACAGAAGGTTTGCATAACAAATTTGGATATAGCTTTGCCGCCGGGGGAGAAATTTAATCCAAGGGCATCATTCTCGATTTCTGTGCTTATCAAGCTTCTTGGCACACCCTCGCGTAAAACAAACATATCTACGAAAAATGACGTGGCCAACGCCACTGTTGCTGCCGGCTCTGAAACTGATGCACAGGTTCCAGTGTCCTATCCGACAGCGCTTCGTAATCCTATGCGATTCGGCTCGGCGGCGACTACTCAGCCCGAAGCCGGGAGACTAATCGTAAAAGGAATTCTCTATAGCCAGGACAACCCCTCCGCGGTTATTGGCAATCGAATAGTGCACAAGGGTGATAAAGTATTGGGGGCAACCGTTGTGAGAATAAATGAAGATAGCGTCGAATTTGAAATGGACGGCAAAAGGTGGACGCAAAAAGTTCAACATTAAAAGGGGACCACGCAAAATGGGAACACAGCAAGTATGAGTACCGGCAGGCTTGCTTAACAGTTAATTATGTTGTCCAAAATATTTAAAAAGAGAGCGAATGTAGAAAAAATACTGGTGGTCGATGACGAGCCGGGTATGGTCATGATCATAAGCAAAGTTCTTAAGCACAACGGCTATGAGGTCATAACTGCCAACGATGGCCTCGAGGGCATTGCCAAAGCAGAAAATGAGCTGCCTGCTCTTATTTTGCTTGACAATGTGATGCCGAATATGGACGGACAGACGGTTCTGGGGAAACTGAGGGCTTTGAAGAAAACAAAGGATATTCCGGTAATAATGGTTACAGGCGCTGCGGGCGGCGAAAGTATAGCCAGTGCGCAAAAGGGAGGCGCAACCGCTTACATTGTTAAACCATTCGATTATGCGGTATTACTTGAAAAAATCGCCCAGGCCTTGAAATCCAAATGTAAACCCCGTTAGAAATTCTATAACGAGGCAATAATATGATACAAGAATAGAGAATTTCTGACGGAGTAAACCAAAAGTAGCAGTCTCGGTATGATAAAACCGAGCAAGGGACTTGTGTGAAATGAGTAATCTATTGAACAAAACTTGGCGGAAGAAGCGCGTTCTTCTTTTTTACATTGTCAAAGCAGGAAATGGAGGTAGAAAAGGCGAAACTTGGAGCCAATACTGCTTGTCGAAGATGATAATATAGACGCGATGACGGTTAAGCGTGCGTTTAAAGACCTGAAGGTTGCAAATCCGCTGGCCCATTTAATCGATGGCGAAGAGGCACTCAAATATTTAGGAAGCGAGAACAGTGAAAAGCCATGCGTTATTATTTTGGATTTGAATATGCCAAAGATGAATGGCATCGAATTTCGGGGGGTCCTGAAAGCCGACAAGGTGCTGAAAAAGATTCCCGTAGTAGTTTTAACTATATCCACAAATGAGCAGGATATAGTTGAAGGTTTTAAGCTTAATATTGCCGGTTATATAGTCAAGCCTGCTGATTATAAAAAGTTTGTAGAGGCAATCAAAGCAATTGACCTGTACCGGAGTTTAAGTGAGTTGCCGGATAAGGATTGAAGCGGTGGAAGAAACACAGGTTCTTACAGATAAAGAGCTGATAAAGGTCTTGCTGGTAGAGGACGACGAAGTTGACGTCCGATTTGCTAAACGGCTTTTGGCCAGGTGTTCGCGGCCTGTTAAATTTGTTGTTGAATCGGCCGGGACTTTGTCGGCGGCAGTTGAGTGCCTTGGCGACAGGGAATATAACATTGTACTGCTTGACCTGGGACTTCCTGATAGCAGTGGGATTGAAACAGTTCGAAAGGTTAGCGAAGTTAATCCACGCATACCTATCGTGGTGTTAACAGGACTGGATGATGAGGAAGCAGGGCTTTTGGCGATAAAAAGCGGCGCAATGGATTATCTGGTTAAGGGCCTGTCATTAAACAACTCACTGGTTCGGACGGTTCTTTATGCTTTGGAGCGCAAAAAGGCGGAGGAAGAACTCAGAAAGGCAAACGAGAAGCTGAAAGAATACGACCGGTTAAAGAGTGAATTAGTCTCTACCGTTTCGCATGAGCTGCGCACTCCACTTTCAATCATTATGGGGGCGATAAAGCTTGTGCTGGATGAAATACCGGGCAAGATAGTCCCCGAACAAAGGGATGTTTTAGCTACGGCGATGGAGAGTGTGAAAAGGCTCTCCAAGATTGTTGATTCTTTGTTGAGCATATCCAGAATAGAATCCGGCAGGCTGGATTTGCAAATAATGGTTGTAAATATTTGTGAACTCGTTAAAGACACTGTTTCCGACTATAAGCCCCTCGCCCGGGAAAAGGGCATCTGTCTTGATTGCGAGGTTCCACAACAAAGTGTTGATATTTCCCTCGACCCGGATAAAACTAAACAGGTTCTGATAAATCTTATTTCCAACAGTCTCAAGTTTACTCCTGAAGGAGGCTGGGTCAAAGTAATTTGCGCCGAGCAGGATGAAGAAGTTTTGGTTTCTGTCCAGGATTCTGGCGTGGGAATCGCAAAAGAAGATATCCCAAAGTTATTTGATAAGTTTACCCAGTTCGGCCGAAGAGCAGGCCCGGGAGAAAGAGGAACGGGTCTGGGCCTTGCCATCTCAAAGGGAATAGTTGAGCTGGCCGGGGGAAGAATCTGGGCGGAAAGCGAACTTGGCAAGGGCTCAAAGTTTACATTCACCCTGCCAAAATAAAAAGTAGCGAAGCCAAATAGGCAATGTCGCCAAAGCTGTATCGAGTTAAGAAGGGGTGTTATTAAGGTTCGTATTATTTTATTAAAGGAAAAAATTTGCTGCGACCGACCTGCATTTACCGGCGTCGCAGGAGTTGGACAGGTTGGTTACTCTAACTCAACTATTTCTGCAAATCGCACCAGGGCTCCTGCTGTCTGCGGGTGCGGTTTGATTGTTCCAACCAGGCCGACCTTCCGGCCCAAAAATTTGCTCAAATCCACCTTCAAGGCCGGGCCGCTCGGTAAGGCGTAACAAATAATTTTGCCGGAATCGTCGATTATCCGGTAGTGTTTTAATTCCACTTCGGGGCCGTAAATACTCGAAGTCTGAAGCTGCCCTATAACCGCAAATCTGCCAAGGTCTGGAACCTCGGACAGCTTTGTGGCAGAGGCCTTCTCTATCCGCTCCTGAATCCGCTGCAACTGTGCATCCTGAAGCGGGACCTCTTTTGCTACCTCCAGAGCCAGCTCAAAACCCTTTATCTGCTTAAGTGTAAACTCCGAATAGCGAGCGGCTTTGCCAGCTTCTTTGTTACGGGCAATTTCAGCCAGTGCCTTCTTTATATTTGTATAATTCTGCTGGGCCATTGGTTTGGCTCGCTCGGCATTAGCTTGTTTTTGCAAGGCGTAATATGCTTTGAGTGCCTTGGCCTCAACGGCAATATCCGTGGGAGCCCTTGTTGGAGCCTTCGTGGGAGCAACCGCGGGAGTATCAACCTTGGGTTCGCGCCGCGGCTCAACAATCAGCGGAACCTCTCCGACGGCACCAAGCGGCTCTGTATATCTGGTGCTCACCCAGAGATAGGAACCTGCCGGCGGAGAAATCTTATAATAATCATCTTCCTCTTTGCCCAGCAACCCAACTTTATCGCCTTTATTGAGCTTTAGCTGCACAGTCTCCGAATGTATTGGCTTGAGTTTGTCGGAGCCGGCGTAAACACGAACACCGTCACCGGTAACAGTCCCTACGGCTGGATTATTCAGGTCGATGCTGACATATTGTTTTGAAATCCAGGAGAAGCTGCCGGCCGGCGGAACAATGCGGGACCAGCTGAATTGGATGCCGACCACTTTTACTCTGTCGGCTTTGTTTAATTTGCCGCAGGCGTAATAATTCGTACCAGGGCCGGAACGAATATTGACCTTGTCGCCGGTTATCTGAGCAATATAGGGAAAGGGTGGGACATTCTCTTCTATGGCCGAAACAGATTCTTGCGGTGGAGTAACAACCTCCTGGGCAAAACTAATGGATGCTAAACCTGCCAGAATAACGAGAATAAGTGAGTTGATGTGAGATTGCATTTTTTGCCTCCCAAAAAATGTTTTTATCTAAAAACAACCAAACCGCCAGACGATTTTTCAGATTTCAAATTAGCACCCGTCTTGGTAATTGTCAACTTTTTTCTTGTGCTAAATATGGATTGCTTGGTAGTGGAAGGTATCCGTTTTACTTTTGTAATTTAGCAAGCTCGTCGGTGCACATCTTCAATTGGCCGGGGTCAGAGAGCTTTTTGGCTGCAGCCTGCAAATGCCTTATCGCCGACTCCGGCTGATTAAGATAACGCGAATACAATATGCCCAGCATCAACTCCACCTGCTCGATATGCTCATAGTTGCCGTACTGAGTCAGAAATTGCTCATAAGCCCGGGCTGATTCGGCGTGTTTATTATCACCGGCAAGCTGATTGGCAATATCCAGCAGATACTGACGGGGCAGAATCTGCTTACTATCGAGCTCGATAAGCTCCAGATACAATTCGGCTGCCGCCGGTAAATTCCGCTGAGCAATCCGGCTGCCGATTTCGTTGCGAAGCTGCCTTGTTTTTTCCTCGGTTTGCTGCTGAAGGGGTGTTTTTTCCACCTCTTTTACCGTTATCCGCTTAGTCCTTGTCTGGCCGGTGAATGGGTCGTAGCCGCTTGAGACAACGTCGCGATAGCGGCGCCGCTGATTCCATCGTTTTACCATCGCCCACAAATCGAAAGGGCTGCCTGCAATCAGGCCGGTGGCGAGCAGGCCTAACATAGCTGCGATGCCAAAGGCGTATCCTGCCAAATGTGCGTCATAGGCGACGTTAGGTGTGTATCGGGCGATTACATTATCGATGATAATCAGTTTAAAGGCGATAAAGTATAATGCAGGCACTTCCATTGTGCCGATGAAGATGAACCAATATATGACGGTTATCAGGGTTTGGGGAAACAACACTAAATAGGCTCCGGTTACCGCCGCGACGGCTCCACTGGCTCCGAGACAGGGTGTGGTGCTCATTAGTGTATGGCCTATACCGCTGAAAACCGCCCCAGCCAAATAAAAACACAGATAACCGATAGCCCCAAGCTTGTCGTTGACATTATTGCCAAACAGATACAGAAAGAACATATTGCCGATAATGTGCATATAACCGCCGTGCAGAAAGGCGTAACTTACGAACTGCCACAGATACGGGCGAACTGGAGTAAGCATAAATTGCTCAGCCCACGTTCTGAGCGGCTCCACTACGCGAGTGCCGGCCACTATGGAATAATGGGGTGAATAGGTAATAAAAAAAATAACCGCATTGACGGCTATCAGAGCGTAATTGGTGTAAGGCGTTCGAATCGGCCGTATGCTTGTGCGAATCGGTAATATCATAATATAGCCTGCTTAACAAAGAATTAACACATCTGTTCGACTCGGCAGTGTATTATAATAGCCGGCGGTTTTGGGGACAAGATATAAAAAGGCAGCCCCAAACGCCCTTTATCGCGTTTGGTGACCCAGCAAAATGGGGACCAAAAGAAACAGGACGGCAAGCGCCGCCCTGTCCGGTAAAACCAGCCGTTGCAGAAAGTTTTTCCCCCTCTCGGAAAACATCAAAAGTCGGCAAAATCTTTTATAACAACCAGCTTCCCTCCCAGCCGAGCATCAATCTTCTAATAAAAATATAAAAATAAAATAGTGCAATGCCAAACGTTTCAGCAAAAAAAACTTTATTTTTTGCCGGCGTGTTGTTAATCAATTGTATTTGCAATCTATAATAAGCCGTTAATCAAGCTGGAGGCAGCGGAAAATGGACAGCGAAATTATAAAAAATCGTATCAGGACAATTCGCCGCCGGCTAAGGAAAGTCAGGATAAATTGTCTCATAGTAACAAAACCGGCCAATGTAACTTACACGACCGGCTTTTCGGGCGATGATAGCTGGGCGGTAATTACTAAAGGGGCAGTTTGTCTTTTGACCGACAGTAGGTACATCGAGCAGGCAAGAAAGGAATGTCCGGATTGTAGAATAATTCAGCGTGTCGATTCGCTGGCAGCAGCGGTTGCCAAATTGGTGAAGAAATTAAAATCGGTCGAGACAGTGACTGTTGAAAAGTCCGTTTCGCTGGCTGCACTTGGAGAATTGAAAAGGCAAGTCAAGACTCGGGTCAAATCAGCAGCAAATATTATCGAGACTTTTCGTAACATCAAAGATGCCGGCGAAATTGCAGCTATCAAAGGCGCTGCCCGAATCGCAGCACAAGCCCTTAAGCAAACCCTGGAATTCATAAAGCCAGGGATAAGCGAAAATGAATTGGCCGGTATGCTGGATTTTCAGATTCGAAAATTAGGGGCGAGCAGCAGTTTCGAGACAATCATTGCCTTTGGCCCCAACGCCTCGCGTCCCCACCATCAGCCGGGCAGAAAAAAACTTAAAAAGAATGATACGGTGCTTGTCGATTTCGGCGTCAGGTACAAAAACTATTGCTGCGATTTGACAAGGTGTTTTGTCGTTGGCAGGCCGAGCGCTTTCTATAAGAGGGTTTACAATGCTGTGCAGCAGGCCCAGGCCGCTGCGCTCAAAATGGTAAAGCCCGGGGTTGAAATTCGCCAAGTTGATGCTGTCGCCAGAGAGGTGATTGCCGGGCATAACTTGCCTGTATATGGCCACGGCACAGGACACGGGTTAGGCCTGGAAGTACACGAAGAGCCGATTGTGGCAAAAAACATTAAGGGCAAATTGCAAGCCGGGCAAGTTATAACCATTGAGCCGGCTGTATATATTCCAGGCAAACTCGGCGTAAGAATTGAAGATGATATTCTTGTAACCGAGACCGGATGTGAGATATTAACCCGCAATTGCCAAAATGAGCCTTTGCTGTCCACTTGACAGCTCGATAGGCTTAAATAATTTGTTTGACTGTCAAAAGCAATAAGTTATAATAAAAGTAGTTCACTAGGGGTGACCCCGTACCAATTAGGCACAGGCCTAAGCTCAATTGGTGTGGGTCTGAGAAAAAACCCTTTGAACCTGATCAGGATAAAGGCCAAATCGGCTCAGATGCCTGCGTAGGAAAGTGATTGGCTGTATTAAAATCTGACAACGGAGGAGTAAATCGCTTCCGCCGCAAGGCGTCCTGCGGACTACGAAGCGATTTTTTATTTTGGAAAAATTACCTATAAAGGCATAAAGTTAAAAGATAAAATATATTGTAAATCTTGGTGTCTTGGTGCCTTCGTGGCAAAGAACTAAAAGAGGAAAAGAATGGCAGCAGAATTACAAACTGCACAAGCGGGGACAATCAGCAACCAGGCTAAATTTTTCGCCCGAGCAGTCATTTTGGCGATTGCTTTGCTGTTGTTGAGCCGCAACGTAACCCGCTGGTTCACCGGCTGGCACGAGTGGAACAGCGCATTATACAGTAGTTTTGCGCGCAATCACATCCAGTATGGGTTAGGATACACCAAGCTATTTTGTACCTGGGGCGAGATGCTGACGTTGCCGACCGGGCCGCAGCGCTATCTGAACCATCCGCCTCTGATTGCGGTGTGGGCGGCAATCCCGATGTTTGTTTTCGGCGACCACGAGTGGGTCGGACGTTCGGTGCCGATTGTGGCAACGCTGGGCAGCGCATGGGTGCTGATGGTAATTGTGGGCAGGCTCCAGTCGACGGTGCTCAGTCTGCTGACCGGTTGTTTTTATGTGATGCTGCCGGTCACCGCCTATTTCGGACGGATGCTTGACCACACGTCGCCCGTTCAGTTCTTCAGTCTGCTTATGCTCCACGGATACCTGCAGTGGGCCGGACTCTACGGAAATGAATATCGCCGAACGGTTGGAGCTGTGTATTACATACTCGGGGTCGTGCTGGGAATCGGGACCGGCTGGGCCGCGCTGATTATGGCGGGGTTGATTTGGCTCTGGCACATCTGTCGTGTGCTCCGCTATCACCAGGCGAGGCGGCTTCTGTTGTGGGTGACGGTGATTCCCGTCGCTTCCCTGGCGGTGGTCGTCGTCCATATCCTGTGGGGCTGCCGGTGGAATGTGAGCTTGTTCGGACCTCTGCTCTGGTCGCGCACGTCAGGCTCAGAAGAGCTGGTGCCCTGGGCAAAGTGGTTTTCCGCGAATTGGAGCTATCTGATGTGCAATGTTTCCGGGTTCGGCGCTGGTGCGGCGGTCATCTACCTGGCGATTATCCCTGCAGTTCTGCGGCACACTGGTTCGGATTCACCTTTCCGGCAGATAGTGCGCGACAGGGTGTCTGTGGTCCCGAGCCTGTTGCTCGCGATGCAGGGGCTTATCTGGGTCTTCGCATTCAAGCGTCAATCGTGGGTGCACGACTATTGGCAGTACTTTGGCGCACCATTTTTCGCCGTGGCGATGGCGACGGTTGTGCTCGCGACGTTCATACTGCTTTCGAAGATGCTGCCAAGGGGCGCAAGGTGGGTTGCTCTATTGTTGGTGATTCTGCCAATGCCTTTTTTTGCGAGTTCCTTTGATATGCTCCACCATAACCATAGCGTGAACAATATTGTCACAGCCACAGTTTTCAGTAAGCTCGAGCAGTTTGTGCCGGCCCGTGCACCGGTGATGACCTCGGAAGAATATCCACGATTCACCGAATCGTTCGGCAGCTACACGAGCTATTGGATTACCCCGCAGGTAGCCTATTATGCCAACCGACGGTTAATCTATTCGACGGACATCAACGAAATTGAGAGCAACCGAGAAAACTGCGCTGCTTACATTCTGCAGCTGACCGAGGACCCGAACTTGCGCCAGCTTGCCCAGCAACTCAATGCGAAGTATGAACTGGCGTGGGCCTGGCAAAACTATCGGATTTTTCTTCTAAATTATAGGCCACAGGGTAAATGACCGGTTAGGAAGGCCCATAGATTTACACAGATTAAATAAAAAAGGAGAAAAGTGGCAACGCAATTACAAACCGCACGAACCGGAACAATAAGCGATGAAGTTCGATTTGTCGCCCGGACCGAAACCATCGAAGCCGAGCTTGTCTGCGCCGAAATTGCCGCTGGGCGGTTAGTAATACCTGCGAACAAGCTGCACATTAAAACCAATCTAAAACCAATTGGTATAGGTCGGGTGCTTACCACAAAGGTAAATGCAAATATCGGCACAAGCAGTGTTCGCTCGAAAGTTGTGGCTGAAATCGAAAAAATGCAGGCCGCTTTGTCGGCCGGTGCCGATGCGATTATGGATTTAAGTACTGGTGGCAACCTCGACGATACCCGCCGGCAGCTGCTGGCCCGGTGCCAGGTGCCTTTCGGAACAGTACCAATCTATCAGGTCATAGAGGGAAGAGGCGTCGAGGATATAGACAGCAAAGTAATCATCGAGGTTATAGAAAAACAGGCCAAACAGGGCGTTGATTTTTTCACCATTCACGCCGGTGTGTTGAAAGAGCACTTGCCGTTGCTTGAAAAAAGAGTTGGAGGTATTGTCAGTCGAGGCGGTGCGTTATTGGCCAAATGGATGATATATCACAACAAACAAAATCCGCTGTATGATATGTTCGATGATTTGTGTGGCATAATGGCTGAATATGACATCTGTTTTTCTCTCGGCGACGGACTTCGTCCCGGCTGCATCGCCGATGCCACCGACCGGGCCCAAATCGCGGAGCTGGAGACCTTAGGCGAGCTTACCGGCAGGGCACAGGAAAAGGGCTGTCAGGTTATGGTCGAGGGCCCAGGCCATATTCCGTTTGACCAGATACAATACAATATGGAAATACAGCAGCAGATTTGTAACGGCGCTCCGTTTTATGTCCTCGGCCCCGTCGTAACCGATATTGCGCCTGGTTATGACCATATAACCTCAGCGATAGGCGGAACTGCCGCTGCCTTTTATGGCGCATCGTTTCTTTGTTATGTCACGCCGAGAGAGCATCTGGGCCTGCCGAACGCCGATGATGTCCGGGCCGGAGTCATAGCAACAAAAATCGCAGCCCACGCCGCAGACATTGCTCGCGGCTTGAAAGGCACTTCACAAAGAGATAAAAGATTGAGCATTGCACGGGCCAATTTGGACTGGAAAACGCATCTGGCCGAGGCGCTCGACCCGCAGACCGCCGAGAGAATGTACCGCGAAGTCTGCACTGAGATTGGGGGCAAGGAATTACCTTCAGCTGATTACTGCTCGATGTGCGGCCGACAGTGGTGCAGCGTCAGAATAAACAAGGAAATCCGCGAAAAGATAAAAAATAAATAGCTGGCCTTGCCAGCGGCATGGCTTACGCCATTTTGAAATGGGTTCGACCCCTTCGACTGGTTCGACAAGCTCACCACAGGCAAACTCAGGGCGGGCAAGCTCACTATAGGTTGGGTTTGATTGGGTTTGTTTGGAATAGTCCATTGTTCGTAGTTCATTGTTATAATTCCCTGGTTTTACTAAGTTTACAGCCATTTGGACATTTCGGAAATTGGGTTTGTTTTGCATAATTGGTTATTTTTGATTGAAGTTCAATATTCGTATCTCGTATCCTTCGACTGCGCTCAGGACAGGTCTCGTGAAGCGTATCTCGAATTTAGTATCTCGCATATCGCGAAAAAAAGACCCCGATGGGATAGCAAACGGCGCACCGAAGAGATAGTTTCACATCTCATAGGGCAAGCATCCCACAGGGCAGGCGTTCCCCTTAGTAGGGCGGACATGCGCAAATGGAGCGAAAAAAGTTCTTGATTCTCGATTCCTGATTCTCGTAACTCGACGTGAGAAAAGGAGTAAAAAATTTTGAAATTAGCCGTTTTTGGTGTGCAGGTAGCTGCGTTTTTGATTGAAAATTTCTTCACGGGCCATCTGGGTATCCTTAGGAAGTAAAATTGACTAAGGTGAGTGAGCTCCCTCGGCAATGCTCGGGACCTTCGCTGCGCTCCGGCCTGCGCTTCTGATTGATTTTTTAATCACAGATTGCGCAGATTTTCACGGATTTTTTAATTAACCGAAAAGACTTAATATTATGTAGGTAAGTAAAAATCTTTGCTGCTGCGGCCTCCGGAAGCACTACACTCTCAACCGCTATTTATTTGCTACCCTCCCGTGAGTTTTTGATATGCCATTTCGAAAAGGGGTAAAAATTGTTTGGTTCTGGTTTTGCCTGGTTCAATATAGTAAGTGGCCTCTTTCCACAGATTTTCATATTTTGTCATTGGTAATTTTATTTTTTTAGCTTCTTTCTCACTTAATTTGAAGAAAAATGCAAATGTTTTACTTCCTATCCACTTGATGCCGAAGGCGTTAAAAAAACCTGCCTTAAATCCACAGTAGTGTTTATTGAACTTGGTTTCCAATGTCCATTTTTTCTGTTTAACGATTGCTTCGACTTCTCGTACATACCGTATAAACTCATTCACGCTGTTTTTGTTATATTGCCGTTTATAAAACTCCTTATCATAGGTCACTAATCCAGTTGCAATTTTTGGCTTGCGTTTAAAATCCTCCTCTAATTTATTAACCAGAAGTAATTGGCTTTTACCCTCAACCCATCTTTGAACCTCGATTATATCCATTTGATAGGCAATTTTGCTGCCAATGCTTAAAGCAGATCTGTCTATTTTGGGCGCAATAACAATAATTCTAACCTGTAGGTTTTCCCAGTTTATTGATATGTCTTCGGGTTTGTTTTCGCATTCAAGCCACAACGATTTTATAGAATCCGGCTGATTTTCAGCCCAGTTCGCATATTCAAGTATCTGTATAATTATCGAACTGTCCACCGTGGCATTTTTCATTTCGACTATGCAGATATTCCCGTCATTGTCTACTCCGATTATGTCCGGGATTCCTGCTTTTCCTCCGCGTCTCACTTGTCTTTTGATTAGAAAGACATCTTCCAGCAATTCGGGCGTTTCGAATACAATTCGTTCTAACTCTTCTTCTGTTTTGAAAGGCGTAGCAAGCAGGCTGCGCGTCGTTCTTTGTTTTTTCCAGAAAAGATTAGCCATATTAATTCCTCTCCATTTTTGTTAGCATCTTTTTCAGTGTTGGCATATTTCAACAGCTTAATTCACTATAAAGTTCTTCTTTTATATTTACATTTCTCTTACTCAAATATTTTACGAATTTATCAGTTATTAATTCATTTTGTAATCGATTGTTTATGGTAATGTCTCGAATAAAATTACTTGCAGTTTCATTTATTCCCGTTCTATATTTTATTGAACCATCTTCAGAAATTCGCAAAATATTAATATCCAGTAATTTATGATGATTATGACATAACCATAAGCCATTCTCTCCATCAAGTGCTAAATCCAATTTTTCATCTTGAGTTAAATCATTTTCCTTTTTTATGTCAGCAACTGGCCAAATATGCGCTCCTTGAATAATTTGTGGAATATCACATTCACAAAAAGCACATTTTCTATCACCCAATTTTTCAAACAAATTATAAATGAATTCAACAGAACGTAGGCTGTCGTTTTCTTCAAAGTAATTTCTTTCAATAGTTCTATTTGAAGTTAATATTTGAACAACACCTAAGGATTCAATAGCTTCTTTAGACTTTTGAGGAAGTTTTGTTAGGCCACCTTCTCCGATTTCGTATAACTCCACTTCGGTTGACGCAATTTCAGATATCGCAAGACAAAGAATTGTTGTTTCATATTTATTCGCTCCATAAGTTTTACCAAATATTTGAATATTATTATTGGCGCCACGGGTAACATAAGAAGACCTATTTCCTGGATTCCAACTTCTCAACCGATCTTTATAAACAATAATGTCTTCTGGTGTGGTAAAAGGCATTATTGGTTGACTTAAGTAATCATTTTCATTCAAAAAGTTTACTCCGGCTGTCTTTATTAAACGATACATAAAAATGAAGTAAGGTGTTTCAAAATTGCCAGTAGTTGATGGATGAAAATAAAAACATATCTCCTTATTTGAATTTTTCTCAAGGATAAACCTTGATAATGCACTTGGAAAACTCTGAAAACTCGAATTTCTACTTTTAATTTCTACTTCAGAGAATGAGATATATGTTTTTTTACCTTGATATTCAAGAACCGCAAGTCTTCCAATATTATATCCAGTGTTGTCAAAGTCACAAGTGTAATCTGTACGACCTGTAACTTTTTTGCAAACATCAGTTAGAATAGGTGCAGTCAACAGGTCTTGATACAAGCCACCTTTCTGAAACTTGTTCTTTATTACAAAATGTGGTGTTTCCATTTTCATTATAGTTTACAATCAGCACTTCTTTTCTTTGAATGCTTGGTATTTGATTAATATATATTAGACGATAATTATTATTTTCAATCCAATTCTTTAATTCATCATTATTTTTTCCCTTATGTTCCATGACATATGAAATCATAAATCGAATTGATTTTTCATTTAAAATATTTGCAAATTCAAACATTTTCTTTTCCGCTTCAAAGCCCCAGCCTTTAAAGCCTCTTTTTCCATCATTATATGAACCAGTAGTAAAGCGATATGGAGGATCCATATAAACAAAAGAGTTTGAATCTATTTTATCTAATAATTTTCTATAATCATTACTTTCAAATAAGACAAATTTTTCTTTTATAACTCTTGAAAAACTTATCATTTTCTCAAGCACTTTATCATTGAACCATCGCATGCCGACAGGATTATTAAAATCGTGGTCACCATTAAACCTAATTTGTTGATTAAATCCATATAATATAACGGCATAGAGAAGTTTAGGGTCTCGTTTCTCAAATGGCAATGAATTGTAATAATCTCTAACCTTTAAGTAGCTATCAGAATTTTTAGCAACCAGATTATATTTTTTTATTACTCTCCTTAAATAGAGAAGATACTGATAGGTGTCATTAATTTTAAACGATTCTACTAAATCTTTAACAAAATGGTTAAGGTCATTATAAATAATGTGACTTGAGTCTGAGTTTATTCCAACATTAAAACCACCACCAAAGGCATCAATAAACGTATTAATATTGTGAGGTAAATACTTTTTAATCTCACAAATCATTTTTGCTTTGCTTCCGATGTAATTCAAAGGAGACTCATAATAAACTTCATCCTTAGTTTTCTTTTCAATAAAGAATAGATATTCGAAATGGTCTTTTTTACCTCTAGATTTAAAGTTTTTGTATTTGTTGTAAGAAATCTTCTTACACATATAAGAATCAGGTTTCCCATAACGTTTTAAACTAGCCTCAATAAAACTTTTAGATATAAAACCATCAACACTGTAGCTAAAAATAATATATTTAGCTTTTGTTTTTGAGACGATTTCATCAAACAAAATATGAGATTTATAATCCTTTGACCAATCAGACCTCATAGGAGTTGTTGATCTTGAACCCGTAACAGGGCTTATATTTGGACTATCATTCAACACCAGAGTTTCAAGTAAATGATATTGTGTCCCATATTGATTTTGAGTATAAGGTGGGTCTAAATAAAGAATATCGCATTCAACCTTATCTATTATATCTTCTATCTTTTCATTATAAAATTCGATACCAAGATATTTGGATTTTTTAGATTCAACTCTTTGGAAAACAATTGGTTTTTTGGCTCTTGGGTCCCAATGTTTTAAAAAAGCTCCATACACTCCAGCCGTGTTTGATACATACGAAATGGACTCAATTAGGCTTGCAAGAAGAAAGGAGTATTCATATTCATTTATTAAATGCGAGGTTTTCCAGTCTTCAATTGATTGTCTGAAATAATCAACCCTACAAGCATTCTTTGGAGAAAAATACATTCTTTCAGAACCACCTAGAGAATAGTTTTTGTAAAAAAAGCCTTTTTTTACTCTATTATTAGAATTTAAAAATTCAAAAGGGTCGAATCCTAATTTTTCAAATTTGCAATCATCTACTGTTATCCTTCCTTTGGTGTAAACAACACACCACTTAAGCACGTCATTTATCACTAAATTAAACGAGTCTTTCAAAAAATCTGCAACAGCACCAGTACCACAAAAAGCATCAAATAATTTAAGCTCTTTGTTCAATAGACCTTTTTTATCTAGTAGGTCTTTTATTTCTGGTGTTATTAATTCTTTATTTCCTATAAATCTCATTTGTTTCCTTTAATTAACCGCCCCATTTTACCTGCCCTGCACAAATTTGTCACGTTTTCATTGAATCCAGTTCGATAAAAGCTATCGGCAGAAAGATAAAGACCGGCAGCCATGCCCACAACTCCGGCATTATTCTCGCGAAGACGACCTCTGTAGCTAACATTTTGCAGACAAAAGTTGTGATAAAACACGCCGCTGTCGTGGAAAAGCTAATCATAACAGCCGACTTCATCGACTTGGGGTCACGGCAAACCAAAATCGGCAGGCTCACCATAAGCATCACAAGATTGATAATCGGGTCGGTAATCCGAAAGTGTTTCTGACTGTAAAGCTGGGCCAGGTCTTTGATTTTTGCCCCCTGGGTTGCAAGGACAGCTAACTGTCGCGAGCTTAACAGAGTTTTGTGTCTGGATTTGCATCTGACGGGAACATCTTTTGGAGTAATGTCACTGGCATAAGAAGCAATTGTCTGGGTACCCTTTTCGGAATCTTTTTCAGTAAATCGGCCGTTAATTAAATCCCACTTGCCGGTTTCGGGGTTGTAAACTCCCTTTTCGGCTGATATCCGGCCGGTTACCAGCCAATTTGGTGAGTTGGGAATCTTCGAACGTATGATGATGGTCGGATTATGCAGTGTTGATGTTTTTACATCGAATTTCCGAGAGCAAATCAGTGAACCATTGCCGTCGCCAATAAACCACACATCATAAGCTTCAAGACCGGGAATATCATCCTGGTCGCGCACAAGCTTGTCACTGAGGGGCGGTATTATAAATTCCTGGTCAATTACCAGCAGCCCTGTCAGCAGTAATGCCAGAAAAACTATCGGCACAATCACTCGTTTCAAACTGACTCCCGAAGCCATCACGGCCACCAGCTCATTGGAGTCGACCATCTTGCCCAGAGAAAACGCAGCCGCGACTACAGTTATCATTCCGGCAAAATCGCGAAAGTAGAGTGTGCTGTTCAGGCCGTAGAAGATAAGTACATTTTTAATGACAGCCAGGGCACCGAGGTCGGCGTGCTCGGTAAACTCATCGAGATTCACGAACAAATCAATAATTATTCGCAAGCCTACCAGCACACAAAAGGCGATTACGTAGCCAATTAAAAAATTCTTTGCGACATATCTGTCTAATATTTTTATATTCATAATTTAGTCGTTAGTATTTAGTTGTTCTGCCATTCACTAAATACTGTTCACTAACTTTAATTTTTGAGTAACTTGCGATATATCAGCACAGCCAGTAATGACAAAAATACCAACCCCGCCCACATCAATACTATGCCTGAACTGGCTAATGCGCCGGGGTTCTTGGTGATGTTTTTGCCCATCATTATGCAGACTATCAGTGCCGCAGCAGGCACCGAACTTGCGCCAAAAGCGCTGAGCAGATGTCCGCCTCTTTTAATAATACCCAAACCGATGCCAATCATTATCATCGACACGCAGCCTATTCCGAATACCAGCCGTGAATGTATCTCAGCCTTTATTTCAACCAGTGTCTTTTGTATTTTTCTGTGAAGTTTACTTTGCAGACTCTTCAGTCCCTGGCTCGGCCCTTTTTGCAGTGCCGATGTGGTTGAAGTCGGACTGATAGCCTTCAAAACATCCTCAGTTTTGAATTTATCCGTTACGGCTTGTGGTAGAATCAAACCGTAAATAATATGCCGTTGCGCTAAACCCTTTGAACCGTCCGCCCGCTGCCATCTGGGGCCGTAAAGCTCCATTGTTAAGGTTGGTGCCAGTTCCTCGCCCTCGATTTGCAGCAAAGCCTTGGTGCATCGCCAGGTGCTTAAAGGTTGTTTGCTGACCACATCAGACTCAATGACCACAACTTCTCCGGATAATTCGACTTTTTTCCTATCCCGGACTTCGCAACCACCGGCGGTAAATTCGACGAACTTCTCATCGCTGTGCAGTTTATAGAATCTGTTCGCCGCCGGGTCGCTATAGGTCGTTGAGTTTAATTTTTCCTCTGTGTTCTTTGTCCCGTAAGTTAGCTGTTGGGTCTTACGGGTCTCTGCTGTTAATCTTTTATCATCGGCTATTTTGCCGGCAATATCCTGTGCCAATAATTCTGTGGTAAACTGTGCGTAAGTCTCGCAAGCTAATTTCGCAATCGGATAAAACCGCATCGGGTCGATGCGAATCTTTTTCATCTCATCGATCTTTTTGAACTTTACATCATCACCCAGCAGTGAGCCGAACTCCCTCGTAAGCGACAGCCACTCCGCGGAGAACCCTCCCTCGGCCTCAGGACCCATTTGGTATGTGTTATATGCTGTTATTTGTACCTCATTAAATCGCTTATGCGGATTGAAATGTACCTTGGCACTTTCAGCGGTTATAATCTTTCCTATTCCATCTCCTTTTACCTCAATGATGACCACACCTGAAAGCGTATCGTTTTGCGAGTTGGCCTGGTCGGCATAGATTTGGTACCGCTTGTCCGGCGGCACTTCATAATATCCTCTTCGCTGAATATTGCGGAAAAGTATCTGCTTTGCGTCAGCTTTAAGGGATTTTTCTGCGCGGCGTACGAAGGCAGGCATCACGTGGAAACTCAAAATCAGATTTGCTGTTGCCACCATAATCGCCAGAGCAAGACCCGGATAAACCAGTGTCAGCAGACTTATTCCACTTGCCTTGCAGGCGTCGAGCTCATTATTGCTCGCAAATCGGCCGTAAATTAAAGCCGCCGCAAATAGGGCCGCCATTGGCAATACGAACGTCAGCGTTATTGGCAGAAAATAGCCCATAAGATGAATCACCTGTCGAGGCCCTACCCCGTATTCCTGAACCGGCCGCAGAATACTGCCCAGACTCATAATTAGTGTCAGAGCCACTGCCGCAAGGACAAAAACCTTCATAAGCTCGCGAAATATGTATCTGTGCAGAGTAAAAACCATAAGTCTATTGTCGATTGTCGATTGTCGGTTGTCAATTGGAAATCAAAAATCGAGAATCTATTGGGTATTTTACAACAAAATCCTTTATCTGCTGTTTGTCGAAGCTTCTTTGATTTTGCTATAGAAAGCCCGCCAGCAGCTATTTTGGAAAGGCAGTCCCCCCGTGGTTGCTTAAATTCTCCAGCCGATTTCAAAATGGAAAATAATCGTCGAAAATCTTAAAAAAATCCCTTTCAAATCAATTGCTTTTATGTTAAAATTGCCTTAAATTAAGGTTCGGAGGCAGGTTCAAAAATTGTCTTTACTTTGTTACGATAAATCTATATCTGTTTCACACCGATTCTGCCTTGAGGGGTTAGCAGTTAGTTACGTCCCGAACGTTTTAGGCCTGTTGGAGGGGATGTAAAAATAGTGGGAAGAGCAAAAATTATAGCAGTGTTTTTTGTTGCGATGTTGGGGATGGTTATCTCTCCGACTAATGCGGATATCTGGGTCGACCCGAACAGTTTTGATGTGGAAATAACGCAAGGGTACAGTTTTGTAGATACCCTGACCATTGGGAATGACGGGGCCGAGGAGTTGAACTTTATCCTGCGCACCCGCGAGACATCACGCGGGATATTAGGCGGGCTGTCGAAGGGAAGAACTGCTGTGGCTGCGGTTGGAGTGACCGAAGAAGATAAGATGGTTCTGGAATATGAATTCGGCGAACCTCTTGTCTCCAGGAGTGCAGAATATGACCTGGTACAAATAGAAGGTCTGGAGCTATACGAACGAACAGGAGCTCCGATTGTTCCGGTTCGCCCGGTTACAGTGCTGGTTCCCTTTGGTAAGAGAGTGGTGAATAGCAGGGTGGTTCTTTTGGATACGCGTCAGCTGCCTGGAACATATCGATTGCCGCCGGCCCAGAAGCCCTATCCCCTCAGTTACCGGGGTAGAGTCGAGCGGACCAAGCCGAATCCGGCAATCTATGGTCAGGCAACGCCCTGGCCTGGCAAGGCTCACAGGGAGGTGGCCGCCCAATCCAAGCGGGGCTACCGGCTGTTTACTTTGAACCTGTTTCCGATGCAATACACTCCCACTACAGGCAGGATTTCTTACACCACAAGGCTGCGCGTAGAAATCGATTTAGCGGATTCCGGCCGGGCAAATGTGCTCAGGCCATCGCGAAGGACAACATCGGCATTAAACAGGATGGTGGACAACCCGGGTCTGCTAAGGGCCTATCCTGCCAGAGGCATATCTGTGCGGAAGCTCGAAGGGCTGGTGGCGCTGCCTGATGGCGGTCCGTACCAATACGTTATCATCACTAATGAAGCCTTGGAAGCTGCCTCTGGTCCGTGGAACTTCCAGGCGCTGCGCGACGCCAAGATTGCCCGCGGTATGACGGCCACCATCGTAACGACCGAGTGGATTTACGCCAACTATGATGGGACGCGTCCGGATGGGGGCGAAGACAACCAGACACGTATCCGCAACTTCCTCATCGAGGCTTACCAGAACTGGGAGACGGAGTACGTCTTGCTGGGTGGGGCAAATGGTATAGTGCCGGCCAGAATGTTCTGGGTGGAGGCCTGGTCGGGAGGAGATACAGACACGATGCCGGTCGATATGTATTATGGTTGTGTGGAGCCGGCAGAGTGCACCTTTGACTACGACGAGGATGGTAAGTACGGTGAGCCGACCGACGGCGTGGGTGGCGGTGATGTCGACCTGTACGCTGAGATATACGTAGGCCGGGCCGCAGTAGAAAACGCTGCAGAACTGGAAAACTTCATCAAGAAAACACTGACTTATGATTCAACCATATGTGAATACCTGCCTCGAATTTCGATGCTGGGCGAGCATCTGGGCTTCGGTGGGCCGTCCGAATATGCCAAAGACTCGATGGAACAGATTCGCCTGGGCGGCGATTATGACGGCTACTTTACCTATGGGTTTGAGAACCATCCCCAGCCGGACTTTTATGATTTCGACACTTCGACGAATCTCTACGACGCCGACGGCACCTGGCCAAAAAGCGATCTGATCAATCTTATGAATGAAGGAGGACACCTCTTCAACCATTTGGGGCACGCGGGTTATACGTATTGTATGAAATTGTACACCTCTAACCTGGCTTCTCTGACAAACACAGACTATTTCTTTGCGTACTCGCAGGGGTGTATGCCGGGTGGGTTTGATACATCTAACTGTTTCGCCGAAGTCATCACGTCTATGGAGCACGGTGCGTTCGCAGCGGTTATGAACGCACGTTATGGATGGGGGACAAAGAACAGCACCGATGGTCCCAGCCATCGCTTCGACCGTCAGTTCTGGGACGCGGTGCTGGGCGAAGATATGCTCGAAATGGGCCGTGCAAATCAGGACAGTAAGGAAGACAACCTCTGGGATATCAACGGAGCCTGCATTCGCTGGTGCTACTATGAATTGAACCTCTTTGGCGACCCTCAGCAGCAGTTTCGGTTTGAGGCGTCCTGTGAATGGCTCACTACCGAGCCGCAAGAGGGTACGATTGGCACGGGAGATTCAAATGACATAAGTGTAACTTTCAGTGCTATAGAGGATGGTATAGAGATAGCACCTGGCGTCTACGAGGGAGAGATTATTATTATCTCGAACGACCCCTGCAGTCCCACGCTGCTTGTTCCTGTGACGATGACGGTAAATCCGGATGATTTGGTGCTGACCCCTGCTGAAGGTTTTGAGTCGAGCGGTACCCAATGCGGTCCCTTCACGCCGGAGTGTATGAGCTATACGCTGACGAACAATGGAATCGCAGATGTGAGTTGGACGGTGGCCGAGACAGAAAATTGGCTTGAGGTGACCCCCGTTGAAGGAGTGCTGGAGCCGAATGAATCGATAGAGGTGAATGTCTGCATTGCTCCCGATGCCAATCTGCTTGACCCGAATATTTATACAGATATGGTAATCTTCCAGAACACAGACAGCGGCAGTATTAAGATGCGCTTGGTTACCCTGACAGTAAAGCCGCCGGACTGCTTCACAGAATTATTCAACGCAAACGACAACGATTTAGGTTTCCTTTCGCTTACGTTCAGCCCTGACGGCTCAAGTTCTTACTACATTGCCTGCAGGAAGAAAGTTGATGAATTTCCAACGGACCCGAATGGTGGGACATATATCTCGCTCAGCGATGACGATTTTGCCGAGGTGCGCACCGGAAGGAAAGTTATGTTCTACGGACAGAAATACAGACGCTTCTATGTCGGCAGTAACGGTTATATTACCTTCGGGGATGGCGATACGGAGTTTTTGGGGACTTTGGAGAATCATTTCGATATGCCGCGTATTTCGGCCCTGTTTACTGATTTAACACCGGCGGATAACCAGAGTATTTCCTGGAAAAAGCTTGGCGACAGGGTGGCGGTGACATTTGAAGATGTGCCATTGTATGGGGACAAAACAGCGACCAACAGCTTCCAGGTCGAGATGTTCTTTGTTGATGGTACAATACGCGTTACCTGGCTGGATATTGCAGCGACCGGCGCAGTTGCAGGACTATCGCAAGGCAATGGCCTGCCGATACTTTTCACCGAAAGCAATCTGAGCGAGTACCTCCCTTGTTGGCCATGCGGCGACTTCAACCGGGATTATTCTGTGGATTGGCTCGATTTGGCCATATTTGTTTCGCACTGGCTGGAAGAAGATTGCGGCATCCCGTACTGGTGCGGCAAAGCTGACCTTAACTTCAGTAGCACGGTCGAAATGGCCGATTATGCCATTTTTGCGGAAAATTGGCTCGTCGTAGAAGATTGGTGGTTACAGCTGGTTTCTCATTGGAAGTTCGACGAAGGCCAAGGAGACATAGCATATGATTCGACCGGTGAAAATCATGGAACGCTAATCAATGGCCCGACCTGGACGACCGGTCAAATTGATGGCGCATTGAGCTTTGACGGCGTGGATGATTATGTCCTGATTCCAGAAGACCCTTCTTTGGATTTTTATCTTTCTTCGTTCACATTCGCCACATGGGTCAATCCTCATGAGAAAAGGCAACACATATTTGCTCATCTGGACAGTAAGACAACAAGAAAGGGCATTGTTTTAAGAATTTATGAAAATGGGATGTTTAGGTTCAGTTTTTACTATGACGACCTTGACACTGCTTCTGGAGCAATTCCTTTTGACTCATGGAGTCACATTGCTTGCACTTATGATTATAATTCAGACACTGCGAAAATCTATATTGATGGAGATTTGAATGTAACAGGAAATAATGGTCCTTACGAAGGAGCTCGTGTTGATTCATGGATTGGTAAAGGTTGGGAGGGACAATATTGGAACTATGGCATAATCGACAACGTAATGATTTTCGACCGGGCTTTATCTGATGAAGAAATCTGGCAATTTTATCAGGATGGGCTGAACTGACCCACTTTTTGCTGATGACAGCCGGACTGGTTTGGCATAAAAAAAATGAGAGCTGGCGGTCGGGTTGTTCTCAGCCTTTTTTCTTTTTCCCCTAAATCCATCGCTCAAAAACGCCGATTGTTGATTGGGTCAAGTTACTTTTTATTTGCGTTAAAAACGGATAATTCTTATAATATTGGTTACCTTTAAGAATTCAGCTCAAATTCGTTAATTCTGGAGTGCTTATGAACCCCGTTAGAAATTCTATAACGAGGAATAATATGATACAAGAAGGGAAAATTTCTAACAGGGTGAAGTTCTGCAGTGCTGTCATCTCGTTTTTTTTGTTTGTTTCGCTTGTTTGCGGCCTTTGCCTGGCCCCCGATGTACTCGGGGATACGGTTGTTCTAAAAGAGGGCCAGACTTTGACCGGCGATATCCTTGCGGAAAAAGAGACGCTTGTTTATCTGGATATCGGCGTGGACGTTCTAACTATCTCGAAGGAGAATATACTCGAATACGAGTACGCCAAAGCGCTTGAGCCTGAGGATGTCGATGCCGATGACCTGAGTGTAGAAGCCGATGAATCGCAGTCCCGGCACGCCGCCACCAGCCGGTTATATCGTACTGCTGACCTGAAAAAAACAACCATCGAAAAATGTGTGGACGAATTCTCTGAAGCGGTTGTAAAGGTCTCAAGCCCCGCAGGAGTGGGGTCGGGCTTCTTCTTCAATGAAGAGGGATACCTGATAACCAATTATCACGTGATAGAAAAAGAAACAAGGATAGAGGTTACTATGTTCCAAAAGGCGAAGGGTGGCTTTGAAAAAAAGAAATTCAAAAAAGTCAAAATCGAGGCCATCAATCCTTTTGTTGACCTGGCATTGTTAAAGGTCGAGGAACTCGGGGACACGAGAGTCAAATACGCATACCTGGGTGACATCGATAATATCAAAGTAGGTGAAAAGGTCTTTGCTATCGGCAATCCGCTCGGCCTGGAGCGAACCGTTACCGACGGTGTCATCAGCACAAAAAACAGGGCCTTTGAAGGCCTTGTCTATATCCAGACTAATGCCGATATCAATCCTGGTAACTCCGGCGGGCCGCTGTTCAATCTGGCTGGAGAGGTCGTCGGCGTTACGAATATGGGGTATATATTCTTCGGAGGGCTCGGATTTGCCATACCCATCGATTATGTAAAGCACTTCATAGAGAACCGTGACGCCTTTGTATATGACAAGGATAATCCGAACGCCGGTTTCAAATATCTTCAGCCGGACCGAAGACGCAACAAGGCCGAGCCCAATTTCCTCAAAAACAAGGAAATTAAAGATTAAAAGTCAAAGATTAAGATGAAACACGCCGCGAAAGTAAATCATAAGTACACAAGTCGCAAGTTCCCTTGTGCTCTGATGTGCTTATGCTCTTGTGCTCTTGTGCTCTTATGCTCATTTGCTTCTGCCAAGGCCGGGGTCTTACCCGGCACAGCCGGTCTTATCCCTCCTGAAACCATCCTGCTGGTGGATATTGAGGATTTCAGCCGGCTGAAACAGCAGTTTGAAAAAACCCACATTTACAAACTCTACAAAGACCCCGCAATGACTGCCTTTGTTGATAACTTCAAAGCAAAATGGCGCGAAAAAATCCGGGAAATGGATAACGAGATTGCCACGGCGATTGTCGAGGCGGATGTATTGCCGCAGGGCAGGGTTGCCTTTGCTTTAGTGCTTAATGAGCAGACGAAAGATGCCAACGAGCCGCCGGTTCTGCTCATAACTCAGTGGGGCGAAAACATCGCCAAAATCAAAGAAGCAATAGACAAAATGGTCAAAAAGGCTGTTGAAAACGGCGCGCACCGAAAGACCGAAGATTATCGCGGCGTTAGTATTGTGACGATAATTGGTAAAAACTCATCAAGCCAAAAGGCCGAGGGCCGGAGCTATAAAACAATAATGATTGCTAAACCCTCAATGCTCATTTATTGTTTTATTGATGATTGTTTGATATTTTCTGAGGATATCGACGTTCTCAAATTTGTCATCGCACATATCAAAGGTGCTGGCGGCCCAACGCTGGCCGACGACGCAGATTATACCGCCGCCGTCGCAGCCTTGGGGCCGTATCACGACATTGATTTCTACGTCAACATAAAACAAATCATCAAAACAATACTTGCCAAAGATACTGCCGGCAAGGCACGAACAACAATAGGCAATCTGGGCCTTGATAATGTTACTGCTTTTGGCTGTTCGGTCGGTTTTGGCAGACGCCCCGGCACTTCCTGTTGTGGTAAAGCGCTTCTGAAAATTAACGGTGCCAAAAAAGGCATTTGCAAAATGTTGGAGCCTGAATCTACCGTTCTTGGAGCTCCGCGATTTGTTCCTGTCTCGGTCTATTCAATGACATTCTTAAATTTGAACATTAAAAAAGCCTATGATGAGCTTTACAACATCCTATACACTGTTTCGCCAATGACCGCTGTACTAATGCATACACCGCTTTTGCCGCCAAGCCCTGATGGCCAGCCGGGACTGCAATTGAAAGGTGATGTTATCGACCACTTAGGCTCGCAAATTGTATTCGCACAGAGCATCAATAAGCCATTCTCCAATACCGGCACGCAGCCACCAACAGAATCGCTTGTTGCTTTGGCGGTAGTAAACCATCGTGCTCTTGAAAAATCCCTCTCGCTTCTGCACAGCAAAGTGATAGCCCAGAATAACCCTGATGCCAGGCGCGAGCTTCTGGGCCATACGATTTATCTGGTTAGCTTACAGACTTTGCCGTTTTTCAGTCCTGGGCTGACACCAATGCAAAGTCCTGCCGATTCAGGTGTCCCACAAATGCCTAAATTAGCGTTTACCGTCACTAACACTCATCTAATTTTCGGAGTCGAATCAACGGTTGAGCGGGCCATCCGCACATTGAGTAGTACCACTGCTGCATCAGTGGGTTCAGCAAAGTGGTTCACTCTGGCCAAATCAGCCATTCCTTCTGTGGTGGGACTGGCCGGCCTGGAAGACAATGCGGCCTCGGCTGAATTCTTCTGGTGGATGATGAAGAAAGCCGACAAAACCAGGCCTTTGACCGTCTCGCCGGGGACCGCTTCGCTTAAATTCGGCCAACAGGGATTCGGTGAATTAGTTAAACCTGCTCTTTTACCCCCCTTCGATACTGTGCGCAAGTATTTTGGCTTGTCTGCTTTTTATGGCGTTAGTAGGCCGGATGGCTTCTTCTTTGAATTCAACTACCTAAATCCACCCGGCAGTGACTGATACAAACTTTAATTGCTTTTGCTGTATTTTCCAAAATCGTACCTTTAATCAATATCCTCCCGCAAGGTGGATTATTGTTTAGGGTTATGTATTTCTTGAGGTTCATACAATAATCGAAAACTGTTACCCATGTTCTTAGCATAATCTGTAACCTATGTTATCGGTTTGTACCTTGTTTAGCCCCCAGGCCTGCCTGGGGGTTATGTATTCCCAAATTTATTTTTGGGGGTTGTTATTTGTTTACCCCCCGCCGGCATTTATCCGCCGTAGCCTTGGCAAAGGTGGACGGCGACGCTATACGAAAATGTCATTGCGAGCATCGCGAAGCGATGCGCGGCAATCTTTTACCCCGTTAGAAGTAACACTTCTAATCGGGGCCAAATAGCAAATAGTCAATAGTAAATAGAAAATTAGTATGTCATCCCGACCGAAGCATACTACACACTCCGTCATCCCGACCGAAGCATACTACACACTCCGTCATCCCGACCGAAGCATACTACACACTCCGTCATCCCGACCGAAGCATACTACACACTCC
>JAUWIG010000016.1 GCA_030605475.1 Planctomycetota bacterium
TTGGTGATAGCTGTTGTCGCGGCGCTGACGTTGGCGACGGTGCGGCGTAATGAGGACTACAGCAGCGCTGCGTCGATATGGCGGACGGTGGTGGAGATTGCGCCGCGCAATTCCCGCGGCCATAACAACCTGGGTAATGCGTTGTTGGCGAAGGGCCAATCAGACGAGGCTGTCAGCCAATATCGTCAGGCCTTGGAGTTCGAGCCAAACTTTACCGATGCGTACTACAACCTGGGTAATGCGTTGATAGCGAGTGGTAACTTAGAGGAGGCTGCCATCTGCTATCGTCAGGTACTGCGGTTCGACCCCAACCATGCCGAGGCACACAACAACCTTGGTAATGCGCTGTCAGAGCAGGGTAACTTGGATGAGGCGGTCAGGCATTATCGCCGGGCACTGGAGTCGAAGACCGACTGGCCGTTGCCGTTGAACGGAATAGCATGGATTCTGGCGACACATCCGGACCCGAATCTGCGTGATTCGAGTAGTGCGATTGAGTTTGCCGAGCGCGCAGCTAAATTAACAAGGTATCAAAACGGGGTGATACTTAACACGCTGGCTGCCGGCTACGCGGCTGGGGGGCAGCTCGACCGGGCCGTGGCGACAGCTCAAATGGCGCTGGAGTTGGCCTATGCGGCGCAAGATGACAAGCTTGCTAATCACATCTGCGAGCGACTGCGGCTTTACAGGCAAGCAGAACGTTAGCACGCGACCACAAAGGCGAAGTTTGTATTTCATATATCGAGCGTGGTTTGGGGGAAAATGCTTATTTTGGGGCCAGGATGGGCATAATCCTGTCAAAAAACACATATAGTCCTGCTAATATAAGTAATACTTTTCCTACTAACGTATATTTAGCCCGATAATACAATATTTTTTGGGAAATTCTGAGATTTTTCTTGACGTGTGGGGAACTAATTTGGTATAAGTAAGGAGGAAAATTGGCGAAATTTGCGTGTTTTGTTATGTATAATTCTTGTAGTTCTCAGGAGTTAGGGGTCGAAGTGCAGGGTTGGTGCGCTTCGACAATTTAAAGTTCTTAAGCATTTCAATTAAGAGCCGAGATTGGGCCTCTGACGGTAAGAGGGTAAAATAAGCCTGAATATTGGGTCAGACAGGTGTTTTCGATAAAGAAAAGCCTGAAATTTGGCCCCCGAAGGAAGGAGGGTAGGACCAAGTCCTAAAAGTCGCATCAGAGAGCAGGAGGTTTGTAAAAATCTTAGGTGCTTGTTTTGTTTAAGGTAATGTTGTTTGAGACAGTTACGAAATATGTCGAAAGTTAGGGCATTCAATTGCTGTTGAAAACAACGAGCGTTTTGGCAAAGAGCCAAGTAACATTATTAATGTTTTAATTTTGTAGGAGGTATTATGATGTATAGGAAACTGCTTTTATTAATTTGTGTTGTTTTGCTGCCCGGTCTGGTTCTAACTGAGGCAGCCGGCGCCGCCGGATGTCCCGGTGACCCTAATCTGATGTACTGCTTCAAGATGGATGAGCCGGACGGCGAGGTTGCCGGCGATTCGAGCGGTAACGAGAACGATGGCATACTTTTGGGCATGAAAGGAGCTATGCCAATCTGGGAGACGATGAGCGGAGTAATTGGCGGTGCTGTGCGTCTTCGGCAAGTAGGTTATGACCCGAACTTTATTTGCGGCCGTCTTGAGATTCCTATAATAGAAGATTCTAATATGGTAGGAATAACAAAGAAGGCGGGAACGATTTCCGTATGGGCCCGTTCTGAGGGTCGGATACTGGGTACATACAGCTTCATTTTCGGTATGAAAAGAGGCTCTTCCAGAATACAGCTCTATCAGTTCGGCGGTGACAGCTATCTCCATCTGGGTCTTGGTAACGCGGGTGGCCCTAATCCGAGACAGTCGAACGTCAAAGATTTAGCTGCGAACACCTGGTACCATATAGCCCTGACGTGGGACGGAAACGATACCGACCCGAACAGGGGCGTGTACGAGATTTATGTTGATGGCGTCTCTAAGACATCTGCTACTCACACCTACGAGGGCTTAAGCGCATTTCGGGATGAGGCGAACATCGGTAATAACGGCGACGGCTCTGATGCCGGTGACCCTGAGAACTCGGAGCCCTGGCAAGGCCTCCTCGATGAGGTGTGCATCTACGACAGGGTGCTGTCGGCGGTCCAAGTCCAGGACATATATGATAACGGCATGCTCGGGACTCCCGTGGGCTGCTGCACTTGCGTTTTTGACGAGGCGGCGGAGCCAAGCCCCGGTCGGGATGCCAATAATGTGGAGCCTAATAAGGACCTGAGCTGGACAGCGGGACAGAATGCCGACGGGCACGATGTGTACTTCGGCGACGATTTTAACGATGTGAACGAGGCCACGAGAAGTAGTGACCCCACTGGTGCTTTGAAGAGCTTGAACCAGGCCGGTGCGACTTTTGATGTGAACGATGCTCACGCCACGCTTCTTGTATTAGGCAAGACTTACGCCTGGCGGATAGATGAGGTCAATGAGACTCCTGTTCCTAATGAGCCGCAGTGGCCGGGCAAGACCTGGACGTTCAGGATTAACGATGGCAAGTGCTATGACCCTGAGCCGGAGCATGAGGATGACAGTTTCCCAAGAGATGCGAACTTCATGTGGGTACCGGGAGATTTCGTCGAGGCATCGGCCGGCCATCACGTGTATTTAGGTACCAGTTTTGCGGATGTGAACCAGGGCATCGGAGGTACGGACAAAGGTACTGTGGATGCTAACCAATACTTCCCGAGCCTTAATATAGGAACGGACTACTTCTGGCGGGTCGATGAGGTTAATAGCGTTTTAGGCACGTCCAAAGGGGATGTCTGGAGCTTTACGACAGAGCCGGACCTTCTCATAGACAATTTTGAGGCGTATAACGGCACCGGAAGTGACCCTGAGAGCGACCCTAACAAGGTGATGTATCGTTGGAATGAGCTCGCGAAGGGGTATGTATATCTTGAGACGCTTGAGGCTCCTCATGGAGGTGACAACGCGATGAGGATGGCTTACCTCAATGAATCGTTGCCGTATTATTCCGAGGCGGAGTTCGAATATACTGACCCGTGTGACTGGACCTGCGGAGGTTATGCTAAAGGTATGTCGTTCTGGTATGCGATTGATGCAAACGCTGACTATCTGTATGCGAAGATTACCGATGATAACGGCAAAGCGGCAGAGGTGGTGCATCCTGACCCGAACCTGGATAGAGGGACGTGGAATGACTGGAATATTGAGCTTGCAGATTTCGAACAGTCCGCACCCAACGACGTGGACCTGACTATAGTCAGGAAGTTCGTTATTGGCATTGATGGCACAATCACTAAGGCAAGAGGTGACGGGTACTTTGACGATATCGATGTGTATGCACCGAAGGATGTTAGTTCGAAGAGACAGCCCGACGGCGATATCAACGGTGATGGCATCGTTGATGAGGAAGACCTTGATAGCCTGCATGATGCCTGGCTGGAGTACGATTACAACACTGTCGGCTGGGACGGCATTATGCATAACTTCCCGGACGATAATTCGCAGTGGGTAACCGGTAAGTCCGGCATTGGCAGCACCGGTGCTCTGCGGTTCCAAGGCATCACTGAGGACGAGTATTCCGAGGGAAGCCCTTGGGTCAGCGACTGGGTCGATGTTGATGATTATGCCCTGCCCAATTTCAACAACAAGACGATAACGGCGTGGGTAAGAAGTGAAGGCAACCAGATAGCCTCGTGGAATACAAACATTTTTGGCACCCATGGGGCCTACGATGTGGGTCTAATGATAGAGGAATATCCGGACACACCATACTTGAGGGCCCGTGTTGAGGATGCCAAATTAAAATACTGGGGCACCGTACCCACCAAGCAGATGCAGCCGGGCGTCTGGCACCATTGCGCTCTTGTCATACGTGATATGGACAAGAAACGCTGTAAGGCCAGGCTTTACATGGATGGATTCTACAGGGTGGAAGAGACTACGGAAGAAGCCCAGAGGGGCGCAGGTCCGATAGTGAGGCATACCGACACCGAGCGTCTGCGTGGTGCGGCTATAGGGTCCAGGAACGACGGCGCTAATAACTTCCTGAACGGGATAGTCGATGACTTCCGTATCTATAATGACGCTGTAGATGATGACGACACCGCAAAGAATGCCTTGGACCCCAATATTAATGCTATACAGCTTAGAAAAGGCCGAACAGACCCCAATTTTGCAGCTTTTGAAGACCCGAATAATATGCTGATATATTTCAAGTTCGATGATGGCACCGGCAAGGATATGGTGCAGGATTCCGGTAAGGACGCTTCCACAAAGCTTTATCACGAGATACACGTGTCGGCTGATTATTACGATGAGGAGCCGAAGTACTCCAAGATGGTTGGCTTTGCGGACTATGCTCAGACGGCAAAAGATTGGCTTGTTAAGGAGTATTGGCCGTCTCCGCTTACCGTAAAGAATTGCCTCTATGACGTAACTGCTATTACCTATTACGGTACCTGGCTAACCGGGGTTAATATGTGTCCAAAGGACCTTGATGATGAATGCCATACGCTGGGTTCGTGCACCAGCCTAGGTGACTGTACCGACACCATTACTCATATGTACGGTGATGGTGCCGCGGGCTGCTGTGTGACGTTCACCGAGAAAGAGTGCAGTGCGGTCAGGAGTAGAAAGTGTCCGACCGACACTGGGGCATGTCCATAAGCCGAGTAGTAGTATTAGTTGTGCTTTGAGTTTGTATTGTTTTTTCAGGGCCTATACTTCGGTATAGGCCCTTTTTTTCGTATTGCGTATTGCGCGGCGAGGGGCGATTTTGGCGTGCCGGGAGCGGCGAATCCGGCCACATTCTATATTTTCCCGCCCGGCCAAATTAGATTGACGAACAGGGGTTAATCTGCGACTATATCCTTTGGTTGAGACTCATTTTTGTTTATTTTTTGCAGGAACATTCGATTGTAATATTGGTCTAATTAAGGAGACAAGACGTGACAGAGACGGCCAATATGGATATATACGCCTCTAACAGGCGTATCAACATTGACGAGTCGGTGTTGGTTGAGCAGTGTCGGTTGGGCGATTCGGCAGCGATGGAGCGGCTGATACTTAAGTATCAGAACCGCATCTATAACGTCATATTGAAAATATGCGCAAATGCGGACGACGCGGCGGAACTTACGCAGGAAACATTTGTCAAAGTAATAGAGAATATAAACGGCTTCAAGGGAAAAAGCGGATTTTATACCTGGGCGTTTAGAATAGCGGTTAACTTGACTTTGAATTACTGCAGCAGACGCGTCAAGCTGGGGCTGCGGTCGCTGGACGCAGAGGACAAGGAACACAACGGGAGGGCGAGAGAAGCGATGAAGGAGTTTTTGAGCGATGATAGCTCGCCTGACCCGGCGGAGGTGGCTGCGAAGAGGGAGCTGTGCGAGCTGACTGTAAAGGCGCTGATGAAACTCGATGACGCGCAGAGAACAGTGATTGTCTTGCGGGATATCGAAGGTATGAATTATGCTCAGATTGCAGAGGTGCTTGATATCGAGTTAGGGACGGTCAAGAGCAGGCTGAGCAGGGCCAGAAGCGGATTGAGAGAGATATTGGAGACGTTTTTTCGATGAAAGAAGACCTGAATATCGAAGAGTTGCTGAATAGCTTCGTTGACGGGGAGTTGTCGGCCAGGCAGAGGACAGAGGTCCAGCGGTTGATAGTGCATGATGCGCAAGTTGCACAGCGGCTGCGTGAGCTTGAGAAGTGTAAAATGCTGGTTGGTTCTTTGCCTCGTGCAGAGGCGCCGGCTGAGATGGCCGATGAAATAAAAACTTCGCTGGAAAGAAGGAGTCTTCTTGGTCAGCAGTCGTTAGGTTTTGATGAGCAGGCGGGGGAGAGGCATCTGCTGGTTCGCAAGGTTTTGTCTGCCGCTGCTATGATTGGGTTGGTAGCTATTTTAGCGGCGGTGATTTATACGATTGTCGGCCCTGAGAGCGTTCCAGAAAAGTCTGTTGTTAGTAGCGATTGGCGACGGCCGGTGAGAGAATTTGAGGTGGCCAAACCTGCGCCGAGCATAGTGGCAACGGCTGAAAAATCAATTGACAAGACAATTGCGATTGCAAAGCGTTTTAATGGCAGGGTTGAGCTGAAAACAAATAACTTGGTCGCAGTTGACGCATTTATCAACAGGGCGATTGAGGATAACGGGCTTTTGGAATACCGCAGTCCGAGAATCCGGGGCGACACACGCATACATGCTCTTAGTTGCAGCAGGGAGGCTCTGGGTTTGCTGTTGGCTGATTTGGAATATGTGTGGGAGAGGTTCGATTCGGCAACGTTGTTTGTCGAGACTGAACAGGCTGGCGGTGAGGTAGTGGTTGACGCGGTTACGGCTGAGCAAATTACCGAAATCGTTAATCAGGACAGTGTTAAAGGGTGCATCAAAGTGGCAAAAGATTTTGCCGTTTTGAATACGATGACGGAGCTTTTGCCGGGTAAAGAGATGTTAGTTGCCGTTAATGGCAGAGGCATGGATTTGATAACTATACCAAAGCCGGTCTTGACTACCGCCGTTAGGCGTCCTGCGGAAGGCGAAAAGACCATTAAAAGGCCGACAAGTGCGGAAGTTGGGGAAACGGTGCATCTGACCATTGTAGTTACAGGCGGGGAGTAACTGATTGTCGATTTTGTCGGCATATCTGAGCATTTGAAGTTCAAACGAATCACCAAACTGATGGAGTAAGAAAAGGCCATTCGCTGCGCTCAGGGTGACGTGTTACGCTGGTTCCTTTTTGTTTTTTGTGGAGGGTTTGGTTTTTTCGCCGGGCTTTGTATCTTTGCTTTTGGTCTCAGGTTTCTTTTTCGCGGTGTCGGTATCGGTACCGCTTTTCTCGCTCTTTTCGCTGTTTTTGTAGCTTTCGCTTCTGTAATCGGTTTGATAAAATCCGGAGCCTTTAAAGATTACGCCGGAGCCGGAGCCGAGGAGACGTTTCACTTTACTCCTGCCACAAAGGGGGCATTTGCGGATGGGGTTGGCTGTTATAGGCTGGAACCGCTCAAACTCGTGTCCACAATTTTCACATATATAATCATAGGTCGGCATAATTTTGGTTAAATGGCAACTGAGTAGTTAGTTTGAACTAATCACTGTTTGCCACCTTCATCAGTTGCTTGCTTCTGTTGGGTATCCTGCTGTTGGATAGTTTCTTGCTCTGAAGAGGGCTTGTTGACAATCACTTTGCTTGGCCGAATGACTCTGCCATTGAGCTTGTATCCGGTTTGAAACTCTTCGAGCACAGTGTTTTCTTCCCTGTCAGGGGCGACCTGCTGCATCATTGCCTGATGAAGAGCGGGGTCGAACTTTTCACCTATTGCCTTTATCTGCTCTACGCCGTGAGATTTTAAGATGTCGAGCATTTGGTCGTAGATGATGCGGATACCTTTGATGAGGACGTCAGCGTTTTCGGCTGAGTACGCGTTTTGGAGAGTGTGTTCGAAGTTGTCGAGAGCCGGCAGCAGCGTCTTTATTATTTTTTCCTTTTCGTAGGTGGTATTGTCGTCGATTTGTTTTTGAGTTCGTTTTTGGAGATTTGCATAGTCGGCACTCACACGCTGAAGCTTTTCAAAAAGCTCATCCTTTTCTTTTTGCAAATTGCTTATTCTGTCGCGAAGCTCCGCGGTCTCATTGCTTTTCGGCTTGGCCTCTTTTTGCTCTTTAGGTTTTTCTTTACTTTTATGTTTCATTGATTGTTACCGAAATATTTTTTCAGTTTCTCGAAAAAGCTTTTGGATTTGGGAGAGACGGTTTTATTTTCAGTTTTGGCGAATTCTATTAGTAGTTCTTCCTGTTTTGTGTTTAGCTTTACGGGAGTTTCAACAATGATTTGCACGAGTTCGTCGCCGGTTCGGCCTGTTCGTATATTCGGCAGGCCCTGACCTTTTATTCTAAAGATGCTTCCGTATTGTGTTCCCGGCGGGATTTTCAGCAGTCTTGTGCCGTTCAGGCTCGGAACGTCAATAGTCGTTCCCAAGGCGGCCTGGGTAAAGCTTAGGGGGACAACGGAAATTAAATTGCTTCCATCGCGCTGCAGGAATTCGTGTGGTTTTATTCTGACGTAGCAATACAGGTCACCTCTTGGTCCGCCGTTTCGGCCGGGTTCGCCTTCACTGGAGACCCTGATACCCTGTCCTTCATAAACGCCGGAGGGAATTTTGACACTGACGATTCTCTTTTTGGGAACTCTTCCAGCGCCTCTGCATTTTTTGCAGGGGTTAGTAATTATTTGGCCGGTGCCTCTGCATTGGGGACAGGCCGAGACCATCTGGAAGAAGCCGCCTCCCCTTGCGACCTGCCCGGAGCCGTTGCAGCTCGGGCATCGGCCGGGTGTTGTTCCTCTGGCGCAGCCGCTGCCTGTGCATTCGGGGCATATATCCTGGCGGGTAAATTCAATGGTTTTTTCGGCGCCTTTGGCGATATCGTTGAGTGTTAGTTCGACGGTGGTTTCCAGGTCATAGCCGCGTGTGGGCCCGGCTCGCCGGGCTCTTCTGCTTCGAGTTCCGAAGATGTCGCCGAAGAAATCGTCGAAGCCGAACATACTGAAGATATCTTCGACGTTCATTCGGGAGAAGTCACGCATCCCTATTCCGCGAAGACCATCGTGGCCGAGCTGGTCGTATCGCCGGCGTTTTTCAGGGTCGCTTAGTACTTCGTAAGCCTCAGCACACTCTTTGAATTTGGTCTCGGCCTCTTTGTCACCCGGATTCTTGTCCGGATGATACTTCATTGCCATTCGGCGGTATGCGCGCTTTATATCGTCGGCAGAGGCGCTTTTGCTCACTCCCAAAACTTCATAATAATCACGCTTGGCCATAATATCGTGTTTCGTGACTCGTCGCTCGTGACCCGGATTCAGAGTCACGGGTCACGAAGTTTTATCTTACTGCGCCCGGTATCGGCTCTTTGTCTTTATCTTCATCTTTTAAGTCTGTTAGCAGCACGTTAGTAGTTAGCATCAGTCCCGCCACGGAAGCGGCCATTTGCAATGCGGTTCTGGCGACCTTTGCCGGGTCGATAATACCGGCTTTGAACATATCGACGAACCGGCCGGTATTGGCATCATAGCCGATATTGTCGTTTTTACCCTGTTTTTCGAGAAGTTGAGCGACAACGACATCGCCCTGGTCGCCGGAGTTCTCTGCTATCTGGACTGTCGGTGTTTTAAGGGCGTCCCTTATAATGTCAAAGCCGATTTTTTCATCGCCTTTGGCCTTTGCTCTGGCCTTTTCGACCTGGTTGATGGCACGCAGGAAGATAACACCGCCGCCTGGTACGACGCCTTCTTCGGTTGCCGCTCTTGTGGCGTGAAGGGCATCTTCGAGCAGGTCCTTGCGCTCCTTCATTTCTGTCTCGGTGGCGGCGCCTGCTTTGATGATGGCGACCCCGCCGGTTAGCTTCGCGAGCCGTTCCTGCAATTTTTCGCGGTCGTAGTCGCTTGTTGTTTTTTCGATTTGGTTGCGAATCTGGTCACAGCGAGCAGTTATATCTTTCTTTTTGCCGGCCCCTTCGATTATTGTGGTTGTTTCCTTGGCGACAACGATTTTCTTTGCCTGTCCTAACTGCGAAAGCTCGATGCTTTCGAGCTTGATGCCCAAATCTTCGGTAATTACCTGTCCGCCGGTCAAGACGGTCATATCGGCTAACATAGCTTTTCTGCGATCGCCGAAGCCTGGCGCTTTGACGGCACAAACTTTTAACACGCCCTGCAGGCGGTTAATAACCAGTGCAGCCAATGCTTCACCCTCGACGTCTTCTGCAATGACCAATATCGGTCTGGCAACCTGGGCAATTTTTTCAAACAGCGGGATAATCTCGCGGACATTGGATATTTTCTTTTCGTGCAGCAGGATGTAGGCGTCTTCAAGGACAGCTTCGAGTGTCTCGGGATTGGTCATAAAATATGGTGATATGTAGCCCTTATCGAACTGCATACCTTCGACGACGGTCAGCTCGTTTTCCATTCCCTTGCCTTCTTCGATTTCGATGACGCCTTCCCTGCCGACCTTGTCGATTGCATCAGCTAAGATTTCGCCGACTTGAGGGTCGTTGTTCGCACTGATGGTTGCCACTTTTGCGATATCGCTGTGGCCTTTTACAGGGACACTGACTGATTCGATGAATTTTGTGACGGCTTCGGTGGCTTTGCTGATTCCTCGCTGGATGGCCATTGGATTTGCGCCTGCGATTACGTGCTTTAGGCCCTGGGTGTAAATTGCCTCTGCGAAGACGGTTGAAGTGGTTGTACCATCGCCGACAACATCGGAGGTTTTGCTGGCGACCTGGTTGACCATCTTTGCGCCCATATTTTTGAACGGTTCGGGCAGCTCGATTTCCTTGCTGACCGAAACGCCGTCCTTTGTTACTTTTGGTGAGCCAAAACCTTTGTGCAGGATAACATTTTTGCCGGTTGGGCCCAGAGTAACTCTGACTGCTGCGGCCAATTGCGACAGGCCGTCTTTGAGATGTGTCCGTGCAGTATCGTCAAACATTAATTGCTTTGCCATTTTTTTATCACCTCATTTTTTTAGCTGTTAGTTTTTAATTCGTAATCTATGAACTACGAACTATGAACTGCTATCTTACTTTTCAACTACTCCGAGGATGTCACTTTCCCGCAGAATTACATATTCCTCTCCATCGACTTCGACCTCGTTTCCTATGTATTTTGCGTAGATAACCTCGTCGTTTTTCTTTACAGACATTTTATTCCGTTTTCCGCTGTCGAGCAGTTTACCCGGCCCGGTAGCTATTATTTTTCCGATTTGCGGTTTTTCTTTTGCGGTGTCGGGTAGAATGATGCCGCCAGTGGTTTTTTCTTCTGCATCCGATTGTTTTATTACAATTCTGTCATCCAAAGGTCTAAGTTTCATAACCGGCTCCTTAATTAGTTCGTAGTTCAATTGGACATTTAAAATTCGACATTCGATATTCTTTGTTTACCCCTCACTTACGTTCGGGGCTCTGGTTTACATCATACCCATATCGCCGCCCATACCGCCGCCCATACCGCCGCCCATACCACCGGGCATTCCGCCGGGCATACCGCCGGGGCCGGCTTCTTTTTCTTTTGGCTTTTCGGTAACAAGGCAATCGGTGGTTAGCAGAAGGCCGGCTATACTTACGGCGTTTTGCAAAGCGATTCGCGTTACCTTTGCCGGGTCGATGACACCTGCTTCGAGCAGGTCTTCGTATTTGTCTGTGTCGGCGTTGTAGCCGAAACCGCCTTTGCCTTCTGAGACTTTATTAACTACGAGATTTGGCGTTGCACCGGCATTGGCGGCAATGTAATAGCAGGGCGTTGTGAGTGCCTTCGCGGTTATATCGGCACCGGTTTGCTCGTCGCCTTTGAGTTTTAACCGCTTTGCTGCATTGATACATCTGATGAGCGCTACGCCTCCGCCGGGCACGATGCCTTCTTCGATGGCCGCTCTGGTGGCGTGGAGGGCGTCCTCGATTCGGGCTTTTCGCTCTTTCATTTCGGCTTCACTTGCGGCACCGACATTGATTTGAGCGACGCCGCCGGTTAGTTTGGCGAGCCGCTCCTGGAGCTTCTCGCGGTCGTAATCACTGGTTGTGGTTTCTGTTTCGTTCTGGATTTGCTTGATTCTGCCGCTAATTGCTCCCTCACTGCCGGCACCTTCGATGATTATTGTATTGTCGTTGTCGATGGTTACTTTTTTGGCCTGGCCAAGCTGTTTAATACCGATGTTTTCCATCTCGATTCCCAAATCTTTGAAAATCGGCTCGGCGCCCGTAAGTGTTGCAATGTCGGCGAGCATTGCTTTTCTGCGGTCGCCGTAGCCCGGTGCCTTTACCGCTGCTCCCTGCAATATGCCTTTTAGCTTGTTGACCACCAGTGTTGCCAATGCTTCGCCCTCGATGTCTTCTGCGATAATCAGCAGAGGTTTTTTGCTTTTTGCAATCTTTTCCAGCAGCGGCACGAGCTTGGCCACATTGCTGATTTTGTCCTCATAAACGAGTATGTATGGTTTTTCCAGTTCGCAGACCATATTATCCGGGTCGGTTACGAAATGCGGCGAAATATAGCCGCGGTCAAACTGCATCCCTTCGACAAAATCGACGGTTGTGTCGAAACTTTTGCCTTCCTCAACGGTAATAACGCCGTCTTTGCCGACCCGCTGAAAAGCTTTGGCTATAATCTTTCCGATTTCCATATCGTTATTTGCTGAAACCGAAGCGATATTGATTATGTCATCGGTTTTGGTGATGTCGATTGGCTTTGCCAGTGAGGCGAGCTTGTCAATTACCACTTTGACACACTTTTGCATACCGCGGGCCAGCGCCATAGCGTCTGCGCCGGCTGCGAGGTTTCTGCAAGCTTCTTTGAACATCGCTTCGGTGAGCACGGTGGCGGTTGTTGTTCCATCACCGGCGACTTTCGAGGTTTTGCTTGCCGCTTCTTTTACTAATTGTGCGCCGAGGTTCTCGTTCTTGTCGATGAATTCGATTTCCTCAGCTACCGTTACGCCGTCTTTGGTAACGGTTGGTCCGCCCCAGCTTTTGTCGATGATGGCGTTTCGCCCTCTCGGGCCGAGCGTTGATTTGACTGCTGCTGCCAGTTTTTCCACGCCGGCCAGCAGCCCTGCTCTTGCGTCTGATTCGAATGCCAATTCTTTAACTGCCATAATTACTTTACTCCTTATTCAAAAAAGGGTTAGCTATTAATCTCTGATTTCTGACTCCTGACTCCTGACTTCTTTTCGCGTAATTTATACCAGATATGCAAAAAATATGCCAGCTTTTGTGCAAATTAAGGCCGTTGGATATTGTGTGCTCTTAACTGCTTTTATTACAGGGAATTAAGGGAATGCGAAATTGTTTGTGAGAGCTATAGCCCTTATTTCCACCACCCAAAAATGCCAATTTTGGCAGTTAAAAGGAGTGGCTACGCCAACTTGACAGGGTTTGTATCTTATTCTGGGATTTTTTGAAGATTACCATACCCTTTTCTTTTGCCAGTTTTTCAAGGAGATGCCTGTAATGCGTCTCCAGCTCATCACCATCTCTTTTAAGCAGGCTCGGCCAGTTATAACCGGCAGGGATAGTACTCGGCTCGTTAATCGGCGGTTTAGACCGCTCATCGGCCATTTTCAAAAATAATAGATATGTAAGCTGCTCAACATAATCGCCGTAGCTTACACCGTCATCACGAAGGACGTGGCAATAGTTCCATAACTTTTGTACAATCTGCTGGGAATTATCTGCCATAATTTTTACCTCTGTAATTCACGCCAGTATCAATAGTTCCTTAATTTCTAATTTACTTCTTAGGCTTCTCTTGTGTCCCATCTGCGCCTGAATTAGCTTTTTGTAGTATTGTCTCTACGGTTCCTAATCTCGTATATATACGAAAAAACAGTATCAGCCATTCGCACACCACTCTTAGCCAAAATAAACCGAACAAAATTATCAACCATTTGTGTTCGAGAATCGAATAGACCGGAGACGTTGATAGCGGCTGAAAAGAACTTGGCTCCGCCTCCGACTGCGGCAGCAAATCCACAAGATACCATACGACCACTGCAAATACACATAGAGCAAAAGTAATAATTATGACCCAAGGGAATATCATAATACGGAACAAGAAGAAGTCCTCAACAAAAGACCATACTGTCTTCGGTTTGGATTTTTCTTCGTTTGGTCCCAAAGAAGGTCTTTTGCTGGCAGCTTTATCAATGTGTTCGGTTTTATTTTCCGGCTCTAAGAACTTTGCCTTCAAGCCTTCAGAAGTAACTGTAAATCGTTTGCTACATTTGGGGCACTTTGCTTCTCTACCTATGTATTTGTCTGGAATATTAAGTTTTCGCTCACAATGTGGACAAAGTGCTTTCATGGTCTCTCCTTTTTTGCTATTTCTTTTTCGCTTTTACACCTCTCTGTTTATACCCGCTGGGGTTAATGCCATTATTGTATCAACTGCGTTCGTATTGGCAGGGGCTATATGATTAGTACGAATTAGCTTAACGTTCAAATAACCGACCGGCACTTCATCCCAGCTGCCGTTTTTCAGCTTTTGGTACAGGTAAAGCCGTGTCCCATCAGTGAGTACTATTTTTTTACAATTTTTGAGTTTACGCTTCTCAACATAGGTTGTGGCCTGAGTAAAAGTGTTCTGTAGCCCGTGTCCCAATCCTTTTGCTTCACAGACAAGACAACAATTCTCTGCCGTAGTAGGCGTACCTGAGAAAGCTGCAAGGTCAATTTTTTTCCATTCCACAGCAAGTAGCTGTTCCGACCAACCCAAGGCCAGCAAAAATGGTAATATCATATGAGCTACAACTTCGTGCTCTTTGGGTCTTTGGGATTTTTCCCCGTGTTTTTCATACCACTTCGCAAGCCGCCGTTGCCTTTGTATTGCTAAAACCACTTTGTCAACAGCCTCATTAGGTAGCCCTTTTGAAAACAGTTCTTCTCCAAGCTCGTCCAAATTCAACTTCTTAGGTAGTGCTAAAGGCAGCGGTTTCAAAGCCCGACTCTTGCATTGAGGGAACAAATGTTTGATTCTTTCCTGTATTCGTTTAGGAACTTTGTTGAAAGTAGATCCCCTATAATAAAAAATATCTTTCTCTTTTTGAATACAAGATAATTCATTTGCTAAGTGATGTTGCCACATAACTCGATGGGCGTGTTGCAAATCCCAACCGAACACATCATCAAATGTCTTTGTCCAAAAATAGCCCGACTTGCCAACCAAGCCAATTGCTTCTGCTTTTGACCCCAGCCTAAGTACAATAATATCTCCGCCTCTTACCTCTGTGCAGAACTGTCGAAGCTGAGTCGCAAAACCCTTCGTGACTAAGCCCTGTTCTTTCAACAGTTCATAAGCGTCCTTATCATAACGACCAAATCTTCCCGGCCCCATAAACATCACGTTGTGCTGAATGAAAATATCTGTATAATTTCTTGTGCTGTCACCAGCCGCTATTTGCCAGACTTGAGTCATTTATTCCTCCTCCACTTCCGCTTACCACCGAAGAGCTTACCAATTTCGTTCTCCATCAGACCAATTTTTATTTTCGCAGCGTCAAGCTGCTCCTCAGTCCATCGCTCTGGATAGGCCCAGTAACTGCTTTTCAGATAACACCGATGAGCCAAGTCGGGGTTGAAGGGTATTAGGGTATTAGGGTATTAGGGGGACAGTTACCCATTTTTGCTTTTACAATACCCAAAACCACAATTCCCGCCTGCCTGTCCTCGAATTCCGTTGTCGGGGGCCCCCGTACGCCGTAGACGGGGGTCAACTAAATACTATTCACTAAATACTAACGACTATCCACCCTACCCGAAACTTCCCAATCCGTCAACACCGAAGGCCCCAACTAAAAACTAAGCACTTAAAACTCAAAATTCAAAATTCTCAATTCTACATTCTAAATTCCTCTCGTAGCGCAGCGAAGACCCTCGTAGCGAAGCGGAGATCCCCGCATGTTGTTGGCGGGGACCCAGTCTCTTTTGCCTTTCACTTCGACATTCGATATTCCTTGTTCGATATTCGATATTCCCTTTCCTCCTCCGTCGTCCATCATCCCTCGCCCCCAACGCGCAACGCGTAACCCGCAACACGAAATCCGCGCAATCTGTGTAGCTTGTGCCAGTGCAAACGGGTATCTGTGGCTTAAATTCGTGTCAATCAACGTCAACTTGTGCCATAGGTATTCGTGGCTCAACCCAGAACTCAACACTCAAAATTCAAAACTCCCCGCGTCCTCTGTGCCTAATTTTTCTTCGTGTTCTTCGTGCCTTCGTGGTGGAAAAGCTGCTGCAAAAAAGCGCACTTTTTCGCACTTTCTTGCACGTTTTTGCAATTTCTTACATTTTCTTGCAATTTTTACTCATTTTCTTACATTTTCTTGCAATTTCTTGCATTTTTTTGCACTTTTTTGCACTTTTTCTCCTACCCATTCCACCCAAACCCCACAAACCAACCTAACCACCCTCATTTTTGACCCAAAAACAAACATCCCCCAATGAAAAAACTCAAAATTTCCCCCATTTTTTTAAAAATCAGGATAATTTTAGTCCTCAATTTCAGCTCTTCCGTTGTTTCCCTGTCTCTTTAACATCAGGTGTGCGCAAATAGTTCGGCTGTAATGTCAAAGGGTCCGCAAACTCTGCGATTTGGGCTTTTTCCCAGCCGAGCAGATGGACTTTCTCGGCCTTTGGGTACCAGGTTGCCTCGTCCAAGAATCGGATGCCATCAGCCTTGAATTTGTCCTTGTAATATATCAGGCCTTCACCAAGCAGCCAGATGGGCTTTTCCCTGCGAGCAAACTTATCCAGGAACTGCGAAGCGGTCATTAAGGCATCCGGGATGACTTTTTCCCAGATTTCGTCTCTCGTCTCTCGTCTCTCGTCTCTCGTTTTTTGGTAAACGGCGATGAAGAATTGGCTGCGCTTGGCGTCGAGGATAACGGCGATATTCTCGATGCTCGGTGCTGGATGCTCGATGCTCGATGCGTCTGCGGTGAGAGCGATTGCATTGGCGGCGATTACGTCTAATGTGTCAACCGCAACGATTTTTGCGGCGTTGGCCAGGTGCATTGTTTTTGCGAAAGTTACAGCTATGCGCAGGCCGGTAAAGCTGCCGGGGCCGACAGAAATGCAGATATGCTCGATTTCCTGTGGCTTTCGGCTGAAGCGGTCCAGCAGGCGGTGAATGGCGGGAAGGAGCTCCGCACTGTGCCTCATTGGGCCGGAAAGAGCGGCTTCGGCGAGTATCTGTGCTCCAAGGGCTATCGCGACCGAGCCGGTTCTGCCGGACGTTTCAACGGCTAATATCAGGGGTTTTTGCGTCATTTGGCAAAGATAATATCGCTGAAGCGGAGATAAATCAAATTTTTCCCTTGCAAAAAAGACGCATTTGTTTATAAAACAGGCTTTTGTGGGTGTAATCTATGAGGTGTTGGGTGCTCTGATAAATCGGGATTGTTAGTTTGTGAAGAGCTTTCCATAGAAGGCGGATTTTTGGCAGGGCGTTAGTTTTGGAAAAGGTGAGATTTTTAATTGAGTCTTTTGGCAGAAAGGCACTGTTGGTCATTTTGGCGTCGGATTTACTGTTGACAGCGGTCCTGTCGGGGACGGCCTGGCCACAGGTAGATGAGCCTGATAAGCAGAAAGTAATCCAGCAGGTAGCTGTGGACTGGATTCTGGTTGGGATGGAACAGTGCAGAAGAGGTTTTTACGAGCAGGCGGAAAAATCGTTCCTTCAAGCCCGGGAGTATCAGGAATATTTAAGCAGCGCTGAGCGGGAGAAGCTAAGCGAGCGGCTGCAAAAAACACATATAGCTATGCTCGAAAGGAAACGCATCTTGGAGATAATTGGGACAGTCAAGGAATTAGTTGAGCAAGGCCAGTTGGTAAGTGCCAAAGTACATCTTGGAGAAATTCAGGGCAGTGTGTTTTTGACCAAAAAAGAGCAGGGGCTAATCAGAGAAGAGATTAGAAGAATAGACGATAAGTTAGATGAGCTGAAAGAAGAGCGGAAGCCAATCACGGAGGAGCTTAAGAAAGTAGATGAGCGGTTAGATGAACGGGAAAGCGAAGTTGCCGAGATTTATAGCCGCAGCGTGGAATTTTACCTTGCCGGTCAGTTTGAAAAGGCGCGTGAGGGTTTTGTCAAGATAGATGAGCTTTTAGCGCGTGGCGGCAAACCTTTGGCGCCATTTGAAGCAGAACCGGCTGAGAAGAGCCTTGAAGCTGCCGTTGCAGCTCTTCAAGATGAATTACTTGATGTTGGGAGCGAAGCTGTTCGGAAAGCTGGGCCGGAAGCGGCCCCGGTTGAACCAGTGGCTGATAAGCCGTCCTGGCACGTTTGGGTTGGTGCTCCTGAGCCAAAAGCGCCCGAGCCGATAACAGATGAAATCGCCTCCGTCGAGGCGGCTAATCGCAGAAGAAATATTCTGCGAAGCTACACGAAAGCAGTTGTTAAGGATGCTGTGGCTAAAGCGCAAAATTACATAAGCGAGGGTGAGTTCGATAAGGCAAAAAAAGCAATTGAGAGGGCCGAGCAGACCGTGAACAAAAACCAGTTATACCTCGGAAGCTCTCTTTTCAGACAATACAGCAGTGAGTTGAAACAATTGGCCAAGAAGATAGCCCAAGTACAGGATGAGAGGAGTCAGTAACCGCAAGAATAAAATCGCTGAAAATAAAATAGGCGCTGACATTGAACAATTGTTTTTTTACTTAACTTGCCGATTTTGCCCAGCTTACCAATTTTGCACCACTTGCCATTTTACCTAATTTACCGGTGATAATATAGGACGTAACAAGATAATAGTACTGAAAAGGGTGTAAATCGAAATTTTCCCTTGCAAAAGGATGCATTTGTTTATAAAATAAACAGGTCATCATAGGTATGACCTATTCTTATAGGAGGTGGGTTTACAGTTGTGTGGAAATTTTCTGTATTTTTGGAGGAGGGCTGGCTTTGGATAAGACAAGATTTTTAATTAGACCTTATGTCGGAAAGCTTCCACTGGTGATTTTGGCATCGATATTGCTAGTGGCAACAAGCGTTTCGGAGGTGGCTCAGTCCCAAGTAAGTGAAGCTGATAAACAAGGAGTAGTCCGCCAAGTAGCTCAAAAGTGGATTGAGGTTGGGACGGAACAATATCAGCGTAATTTCTACAAGCAAGCAGAACAATCTTTCCTTCGAGCCCAGGGGTATCAGGAATATTTAACTGCTGGAGAGCGTGAGAAACTAAGCGAGCTGCTGGAAAAGACGCGCATCGCTGCGGTTGAAAGGGAACGCATTTTAAAGACGATTCAGACGGCTGATGAATTAGTTGAGCAGGGTGAGCTAATCAAGGCCAAGGCACATCTTGAAAAAGCTCGAGGCAGTGAGTTTTTGACCGGAGAAGAGCAGAAGCTAATCACAGAAGGCCTTGAGGAAATAGGCAGTCAGCTGGGTGTGCAGGAAGAAGGGAAAGAAGAAATTGTCGAGCTTTATAACCGCAGCGTGGAATTTTACCACATTGGTCAACTTGAAAAGGCCCGTGAGGGTTTTGCTAAAGTTGCCGAGAGCGGCTTGTTGGTAGCCCCGGCGGGTATGACAGCAGAAGATTATCTGATGAAAATAGATAGTATTTTAGGCCAGAGAGTCAAACCCTTAGCGCCAAGTAAAGCAGAACCGGCTAAGGAGGGCCTGGAAGCCGCCGTTGCAGCTATTAAAGATGAACTACTCGATGTTGAGGCCGAACCTGCTGTTGAGGTCGAAGCTGCTAAGGAATCCGAGCCAGAGGTGGCTGAAGAACCGAATAAGCCTGCGGCGGTGGTTGTTTCTGAGCCGGTAACAGAGGAAGGCGGCTATATTGAAGTAGTTAACCGCAAAAGAAATATCCGTCGAGCCCACGTCAAAGCAGTTGTTGACGATGCGGTAACTAAGGCCCAGAGTTACATAAGCCAGGGCAAATTCGATAAGGCCGAAGAGGTGGTTGAGGAGGCTGAGCGGACCGTGAACGAAAACTATCTGCAACTCGGTGACCATCTTTTCAAGCAATACAGCGGAGAGTTAAAACAGCTAAGCGAGAGAATAGTCGAGGGACAGAGCAAGATAGCCGAGCAGTTGCGAGAACAGAGGCAATTGGCAGCAATAGAGGCACAACGTCGGCTTAGAGCGCAAATGGAAAGGGACAGAGAGAGAAGAATAACCGAGCTAATGGAAAGCGCGACGGCCTACCAGAAACAACAGCGTTATAAAGAAGCTCTTGGTCAATTGGAAAACCTGCTTGCGATAGAGTCTCTAAATGACCGGGCGCTGATACTAAAACAGACACTGGAGGATACGATTAGCTTCCGTGAACAATTAGAAGTGCAGAAGGAAGCAGATATGGAAAGAGTTGGTATTTTACTGAAAGCAGATAAGTCTGGGATTCCATATGCTGAAGAGATGACCCATCCTAAGAATTGGCGAGAAATCATCGCCAAACCGACTCGCAAACCCGAAGAGGAATTGAGGCGAGACCCGCTTGATGTTGCGGTCGAAAGACAACTGAGTGGGATTGTTGACCTTCCGGGCTTGACGCCGGAGATGCCTTTTAGCGAGGCGATAGAGGAATTAAAGAAGTCAGTTGAGCCACCACTGAGGATAGTTGTGTTCTGGCGGGACTTGTACGATAACGCTGATATTGACCAGACTACGGCAATAAATATGGATGCGATATTGGCAGTTCCGCTTGGTAGGGCATTAGAGCTTTTGTTGCGATCAGTTTCGGGCGGATTTGTAGAGCTTGGTTACGTTGTTGAGAATGGAGTAATTACGATAGCGACAAAAGAGTCACTTCCGAGCAAGTTGGAGACACGAGTTTATGACGTTAGGATGTTGATTGGCCGGCCAGCCGATTTTTATGCAGCCACCGGCGGTGGTGCTGGAGGCGGTATGGGCGGCGCTCGAGGAGGTATGGGCGGCGGCGGCATGGGCGGCGGCGCGGGCGGCATGGGCGGCCAGTTCTTCGCCGAGTACTTCGAGGAAGAGGAGGAAGAAATAGACAGGGCGCAGATGGCCGAGGAAATGGAAGAGCGAAAGCTCGAGCTGATAGCGCTTATCCAGGATACCATCGAGCCGGACACCTGGGAGATTTTAGGCGGCGAGGGGACGATAACATTTTATGAGGATAAGCAGCTTATTATCCGCCAGACCCGTGAGATTCACAATAGAATCGAAAAACTTCTCAAGGAGATGCGTAAGCCATTTCGAGACCAGGTTGCTATCGAGGCCAGATTTCTGGTGGTAGGTGAGAATTTCCTTGAAGATATCGGTCTTGATTTAGATTTCAGCCTCAACACTCATGGCAGGTTGGGTGTGCTTGATATTGATCAGGAATTTTTAGACTTCGTTGTGCCGTCAAAGACAGGTGTTTTGGGTAGTTTGGGCAAGACTTCAACTCCAACGGGACCAGTTTACGTGGTTGAAGGGTTGACGATTGGTGGGACTTATGGTAACTTACTTCTTAATGACCTTCAGGTTGACTTCCTTCTCAGAGCGACTCAGGCACACAGAGATTCCAAATTCCTGACTGCTCCGAAAGTTTGTGTTTTGAGCGGAGAGTCGGCATCGTTTCGTATTCAAAGAACCTACCGGTATGCGTTGCCTCCCGATGTTAGTACTACGGAGATGGTAGGTGGTGTTGGTCCCGGGGCTGTGAGGGCGGGTATGCAGCAAAACTATGGTGAGATACTAACGGGTACGATTCTCAATGTTACTCCGACTATTACTCCGGACAAGAAACATGTGTTGCTGTATATAACTGCTGAAATGCGAGATTTCCTTGGTTATGAGACCAGTAAAATCCACATAGCAGGGATTCCTGGTGAGCCTACAGCACCAGCTCTTGAGTACGAGGTAGACCTTCCTCAGACAGAGATATCGAGGGTGAGGACGCGTGTGAGCGTGCCCGATAGCGGTACATTAGTGTTAGGCGGCCAGAAAATAACCGAAGAGGTTGAAAGAGAGGCAGGTGTTCCGATATTGAGCAAGATACCTATCATTGGAAGGGCGTTTAGCAATCGCAGCAAAATCAGGGACCATAGGATATTGTTGATACTGGTTAAGCCGACCATCATTTTGCAGGAGGAAAAGGACGCTGAGGCAATTGCTCAAATGGAAGGCGGTTTTTAAGTCCTGCTTGCGTGGGAACGACAATATAACCCCTGTAAAAACAGGGATTTCGGTGGTTATGGGGTATTTTGCGATTTTTCCCGCATTTTTGTAAAACTTAATTTGTAACGTTTTAGCCTGTAAAGGCATCTTATATATTGACGGGATTAGTGTAATTGTATTGACATTATCGATTTTGGTAACGGGAAATGATAAAGACTGACTATAGTCTCATGGAGGCGTGATGATGAAGTGGCAGATTCTGATTAGCCCATTGGTTTTGTTAGCTGTAGCGGGATTCGCGAGTGCGGCTATCCTCAGTGTGCCAACAACTTATCCGACTATTCAGGCTGCCATTAACGACGCTAATGATGACGATGTGGTCATCGTTGACCCCAATACCTATATTGGTCCGGGCAACAAAGACATCGACTTTCTGGGAAAGGCAATCACTGTCAGGAGCGTTGACCCTAATGACCCCAATGTGGTAGCGGCGACAATTATCGACTGCGAGTACGATAGGGGTGGCTTCTATTTCCACAGCGGCGAAGATGCCAATAGCAAAGTCGAAGGCTTCACCATCACTAACGGCGATACGACCTATGGCGGTGGTATAGAATGCGACGGCGCCTCGCCGACAATCTCCAACTGTATCATCACCCGCAACCATGCGAGTAATTTTGGTGGTGGTATTGATTTGTACATGTCCTCTGCAGTGATTACCAACTGTGTAATTAACGACAACTCTGCTACAAAGGAAGGTGGCGGTATCAACTGCGATAGCGATGTAGCTGTCCCGCCCACCATCAGTTTTTGCAGAATCACGGACAACAGGTTTACAAATATCGGAGCTGGTATCAACTGCTACGAGTCATCTGCGACCATTAAGAATTGTATTATAGCTGGTAATACGGCGGTTTACGAAGGTGGTGCCGTTTACCTTTGGGATTCCGGGCCGAAAATAAGCAATTGTACAATCGTTAATAACAACGGCCTTGCCGATTTGGGTGGAATCTACCGTGAAGGCAGTGGCGGGGCGCCGACTATTGTCAACTCAATTCTGTGGAACAACGGTGACGACCTGTATAACTGTGTCGGATTTGTTGAATATTGCTGTATCGAAGATAACGACCCCGGGTTATGTAATATTCACTTCGACCCACTGTTTAGAACAGGCCCATTAGGCGATTACTACCTGAGTCAAGAAGATGCGAACCAGGTGGTTACCAGTCACTGCGTCGATGCCGGAAATGCTAACGCGGATGACCCAAATATTGGCCTGGACGCATATACTACGCGAACAGATAACGGTCTCGACGCTGGTACCGTCGATATTGGCTATCATTATCCGGACAGCGGCTTCGTTGTTAATTATGACTTGATTACCAGTGTGGTCGACCCTAATACCGGTTCCATAGACCCCTGTCATCCCGACCCCGGCAGCCCATACATACAGTTTGCGGAAGTTGTTCTTACAGCCGACCCCTGCGACGGCTACAGGGTCAAGGCATGGACCGGTACCGACAATGATACAAGCACCGCTAACACCAACGTCGTAACAATGGACGCAAACGAGACTGTAACCGTGGAGTTCGAAGTGCTTCCAATGTGGATTCTGACGACCAGTGCCGGCACGCATGGCAAGATTAAGCCGCGAAGAGGCGGCACCTACCCGGATGGTACGGTCGTAACCCTTACCGCTATTCCCGACTCAGGTTACAGGGTCCAGGCGTGGAGCGGCACCGACGATGATGGTTCCATTGATACTATTAATTATGTAACAATGAACAATAACAAGGCAGTAGGCGTTTCGTTCGTGAAATACACACCTCGCCACGTGCCCGGTGAGTACCCGACCATACAGGATGGCATAGATGCCGCGAACCCCGGCGATGTGGTTATCATTGCGCCCGGCACCTACATCAGCAGCAACTGCAACGGCTTCGTCGTAAACAAAAATATCACGGTCACCGGTAGCGATGCCAACAAGCCCAACCTTACAATCATCGATTGCGCAGGCGAACAATCAGCTGGTTTCACCCTCAGCAGTAGTGGCACTTGCGTGTTAAATGGTGTCAGTATAATTAACGCTTATCGCAGTTGGGTTCCGGCGGCGGACGGACAAGATTTTGGTGCGAGCGGTGGCCACGGCACCAGCAGCCTTGGTGGTGGCGGCATTAATATCAGTGGAGACCACATGGTCTGCAATTGTATTATCAGAGACTGCACTCTCGTTGGCGGTCTTGCCGGAGATGGCGCAGCCGGCGACCCTAATGGCTATCCCGGTACCCCTGAGCCTGACGCCGTGATTGACAATGGTGGTAACGGCGGTAACGGCGGTGGCGCCAGAGGCGCCGGTATTTACATCTCTTCTGGAAGTCCCTTAATCAAAAATTGCACAATTGACGGTTGTACCACGATTGGCGGCGACGGTGGTGACGGTGGAGATGGCTGCGACGCTATTCCAGATGACCCCAATGCTTCCGGCGGTTACGGTGGAAGTGGAGGCAAGGCTGGAACTGTGCTTGGAGCCGGGGTGTACTGCGGGACAGGGACAAGTCCGACATTCGAGAATTGCACTATCATAAACAGCCGGGCCATCAGTGGTGTTGCCGGAGACGGAGGAGTTGGTGGCGACGACGCTTTCGGCTCTGGTAGCGGGAGGGGCGGGCATGGCGGCGTACCCGGGGAAGTTCGCGGGGCCGGCGTCTACTGCAGGGACCAATCGCGCGTCACATTCACCAACTGCAATATAAGCGGCAACCAGGCCTATGGTGGTTACGGTGGTAATGGCGGAGATGCCGGTGTGGTCGAACCCGACGACCCGGTGTTTGGTGGTGGCCTCGGTGGATTAGTCGAACTGCAGTATGCCGACTCACAAAGTCCCCAAGGCAATGTCGGCCCGGAGAGCTATACATCAGATGGCGGTGGTATGTACTGTGCCGCAGACTCCAACGTAGTATTTATTGACTGTACGTTAGGCGACAATGTCAGCAGAGGCAGCGTCAGCGGGCGTGGTGGTTGGCCTTCTCGCGGTCTTCAAAACCATCCGCGGAAAAACACGCGTATTGCAAGCTTTGGGGCCGGCGTCTACTGTGCCGAAGACTCTAACTCAATATTCGCAGGCTGCACCATACAAGGCAACCGGACTACCCATGACCCCGATCAGTATCCCGACGACCCGTATGACCCCAGCGGCGATTACGCCGGCGACGATTACACAGGCTACGGTGGTGGAGTGTGCTTCGATGGTATCGCCGGGACCGACTGGGCCTATACTGAGTTTAATGATTGTCACATCGCTGAGAATAGTGCCCCTATCGGCGGCGGCATCTATGGGTGCGGGTTGGGAGACTTGTGGGTTGATGACTGCAACTTCGTAGACAATTCATCCTATCTGGGAGGAGGCCTGTTCTCGATAGACAGCCTTGCTGTAATTTCCGGATGTAACATCAGCGGTAATGTTGCTGATGCAGCTATAGATTCCAATGACCCCGCCGGTGATGGTGGTGGTCTTTACTGCTTCGCAAGCGTGGCAGTGGTCTTAGACTGCGTAATTACCGAAAATGGCGCTGGTAGTTCCGGTGGAGGTGTGTACATGGCCGGCGAGCCGGACCCTGATTTATTTGTTGGTACTGTGGGGCTCTACAACTGCCTCATAACCAACAATACATCGGGCGGCGGCGGTGGTGGTGTTTCCTGTGGCTGGTATGTAGAGCCGATAATCTCCAATTGTACGATAGCTGATAACGCGGTCGTAGGAGTGTCCGCTTATGGCGGAGGACTGTACTGCTGGTGTGGAACTTATGCTACTGTGATTGACAGTATTCTCTGGGGCAATGTGGGTGCTGAAGGTTCCCAGATAGCAGTAAGCGGCGGCGGTTCGTGCTGTCCGTTACCCGCGACCACAACACTTAACATTACCTACAGTGACATTGGGCCACCGGAGACTCCGCCGGACCCCAATTTGGAGCTGGAGCCTACTCTGATAATTAGCACTACAGGCGACGCAAATACTTTAGCAAATGAGATTCTCGGCGTTGGAATCACGGCGAGTAATTTCTCCTATACGGGGGACGCAAGTGCTTCAGGAATTTTTAAAGGCGGATTAGCAGCTGGTATCGGGATTGAATCTGGTATCATTCTGACCTCTGGGAATGCAAATTTGGCACTACCACCCAATACGAGCGACGCGGCGACAGGGAATAATGGTTTGGAGGGAGATGCAGACCTGGAGGGCCTTCTTGAGGAAAGAGGCGTGGAAGAGCCTAATACTTTTGATGCTACCGTTCTGGAATTTAATTTCACCACTAAAGGAGGCGACCTTTTCTTCAACTTTGTATTTGCTTCCGATGAGTATAATGAATTTACGAATTCCATCTATAATGATGTGTTTGGATTTTTCCTGGATGGCAGAAATATTGCGCTGATTCCTGGGACCGATACTCCGGTTGCGATTAACAACGTCAATGGCGGTAACCCATTAGGGACGGAGGTTTCTAATCCGCATCTTTTCAACAACAATGACCTTGATGATGGTGGTCCATTTTTTGATATTGAATACGATGGTTTCACCGAGGTTTTTACCGCCAAGGCGTTAGGCGTAGGTATGGGTACTCACACAATTAAACTGGCCATTGCTGACACGAGTGACCACGTTCTCGATTCAGCGGTGTTTCTCGAGGCGGGTTCTTTTTCTGATAGGCCGATATTTGGTCCCCCCATTTATGTTGGAGAGGGCTGTGTAGTTCCCTGGTGGGACCCCAATGACCCAACTGACCCGTGGGACCCCAACGGTCACAACCTCAACGAGGACCCGAATTTTGTGAGGGGTTACTATCTAAGCTATGTCGCAGCAGGACAGGACAGCAACAGCCCGTGCATAGATGTCGGAAGCGGTTTGGCGGTGGATATGGGCTTTGACCAGTTAACCACACGCATCGATGGCGTCAATGATGTCAATTTTGTTGACCTCGGTTATCACTACCCAGAGGGGTTCCCTCGGTACGAGCTGACTGTTACTATAATTGAAGACCCTTGCGACCCTGGTATCCACGGCACAGTTGACCCAAACTCCGGGATGTTCTACGAAGGTGCTGTTGTACCGCTCATCGCCGACCCCTGTGACGGTTACAGGGTCAAGGAATGGAGCGGCACCGATGATGATTTGTCTATAGAGCCGAACAGTACCGTTACAATGACCGAAGACAAAGACGTCACGGTTGAGTTTGAGGTGCATCATACGTACCTGCTGACGACGGCCGTGGACGGTGGTAACGGCTCCATAGTTCCCCATTATCCCAGTCCCGGTGCCCCATACCTCGATGGCACGGTAGTATACCTGCAGGCAATACCGGATGACCCGGGTACTTACGAAGTCAAGAAGTGGACCGGCACCGATAACGATTTGACCAGAGAACCGAACAATACCGTAACCATCAATGGTTCTAACGCATCGGTCACAGTCGAGTTCGGACTGATTGGTTATCATGACATCACCATCAACGGCGATGTCAACAACTTATTCGACACGATTCAAGAGGCTATTGACGCTGCCGAGCCTAACGATGAGGTCATCGTTGGTGATGGCGTCTATACCGGCCCCGGCAACCGTGACCTGCACTTTAACATGGGTATACCCATAGCCGTACGAAGCCAATTCGGGCCTGAAAATTGCATTATTAACTGCGAGGGGGCAGGCCGAGGCTTTATACTCGATGTCAACGAGGACCCAAACTATATCGTCCAGGGCTTCACTATCACCGGTGGTGACGCTGAGTTCGGCGGCGGAATTTATTGCAACGGGAGCGGCGCTACAGTTACCAACTGCAGAATTATCGACAATACGTCCAGCTTTGACGGCGGCGGCATCTATTGTACAGGCGGCGCGGCCATGATAGTCACCAATACCGAAATCAGTCACAACTCAGCGGGCAGGTTCGGCGGAGGTGTCTATTCTGAGGATGAATCGACTCCTGCATTTATCAACTGCCTGGTTACCTACAATGAATCCGGCGATATTGGAGGCTCGTTCTACCTGTACGGGTCCTCTGCGATAATTGGTCTGTGCACAATCGCCCACAATACGGGCCTGGACTACGGCGATTTGGACGATGACGACCGTCCTTATGGTCCCAAAGGTGGGATTTGCAGCCGAGAGGCCAGTCCGGAAATCACTAACTGCATTCTATGGGACAACGGTGACGACCTTTATGGTGGAGAAGGTGAGTCGGTCTCTGTAACATACTGCTGTATCGAAGATTTGACAGATAGTACCGAAGACGAAGGCGATGGTAACCTGGGTGTGGACCCATTGTTCATAGGCGGGGGTCTTAGCTATCTTTATGGTGATTATTACCTGCTTCAAGAGCACTGGGACCCGGCCGAAAATAGCCCCTGTGTCGATACCGGCGAACAATACGCTCTGATAGACTTCCGTGTAGAGTATAACTTAGGCGATATAACAACAAGTGTCGAAAATCTCCCCGATACCGCTTACACCGACATGGGCTTCCACTACCCGTACTACACCGGTCCGCCTATTCAGTACAGCTTAGAGATAACTGTTACCGGCGATGGCACCGTCACGCCGGCCCCGGGGGTCTATTACCATAGCCCCGGTGATGTAGTAGGCCTGACTGCACATGCTGATGACCCCAGTGAATACTGGGGGTACTGGTCCGGCACCGATGATGATACATCCTTTAACACCTGGAACTCCGTAACCATGTGCGGCGGCAACAAGACCGTCTCTGTGGAGTTTAAGCCGATAGGGAGGAATACGATATACGTGCCCGACGAGTACCCGTTACTTCAGGATGCTATCGATTATGCAGAGTACGGAGATATAATTATCCTCGCACCGATTCAGGATGCCAACGAGCCTTACCGCACTTCCTACGGCTTTCTCATTCAAAACAATAAAGCTATTACTATAACGAGTATTGACCCGGCTGACCCATGTGTTGTTGCTGCAACGGTTATCGAGATGGAATCGCCCGTCGAGGAGCCAGATGCTGGGGTTGGTAACGCTTTCACTTTTTACAATGTAGGCCGGAATACGATTCTGGACGGCATTACCATCAGGGGATTTATTTATACAGCCGTTGATGGTGACCCTGGCGAAGAAACTTTACAACCTGGGGAGAACGGCTCGTCCACCTTCGGCGGTGGAATAACTTGCATTATGGCATCCCCGACTATCAGGAACTGTCAAATCGTCAATTGCCAAATTACAGGCGGCGATGGCGGCGAAGGGATGCCCGGTGTTGATGACGGCGTCGTTGAGCATCTGGATGGTAGACCGGGCGGCTGGCCCGGCGGGGCCTATGGCGGCGGAATGGCCTGTCTTATCAACAGTGACCCGTGCGTTGTAAATTGCACTTTTGACAACTGCGCGGCTACGGGAGGCAGCGGCGGTGACGGCGGTGCCGGCAATACCGACCCCGACGGCTGGGGCGGACGAGGCGGAGGCTGGTTTTACGGGCAAAATAGTCATTGGTACAAGGTGCCCTGGCTCTACTCCTACATCTACGACGAGTGGTGGTGGTGGGAAAGGGGCGATGGAAGCCAGAGCTTCTACGATGATTATACTAAATACACCGGTCTTGGTGGTGCCGTGTATGTCGGCCGAGGGTGCTCTCCCACATTTATAGGTTGTACTTTTACTAATAACCGCAGTGAAGGCGGGCTGTGCGGAATTTGCGGCGTAGACGGCTTTGGTGATTGGCGACAGGAACCTGGCCTTCGCTGGAAGATAGACAACTTCGGCGGTGCGGTGTACTGTGACAGCGACAGTGTGGTAACATTTACTAACTGCACGTTCAGCGGTAATTTAGCCGACCCTAACAGACCGATTTTTGACCCTAACGAGCCTGAAGGTCCTGAGAATTATGCTAATGACGACTCGGTTGTGGGCTTCGGCGGTGGTGTGGCTTTTAAGTATAACGCGGATGTCACTTTCCAAGACTGCAACTTTGTAGAGAATGTAGGCTGTGAAGGCGGAGGAGTGTACTGGGCGTGGTCGGAGTCGTTAATCAGCGACTGCAACTTCGTAGGTAATTCAGCAGGCAGCGGTGGTGGCGTGCTTTTTGTCGGCGGCTCACCCGAGATTGCACGAAGCAACTTCAGCGGAAATGAAGCTACAGCCCTGTTTGCTCGCGGTGGGGCGATATGTAGCCTTGGTGCCAATCCGGTGATTGCCGACTGCAGTATAAGCAATAATGAGGCAGTGGGCTCCGGGGGCGGAATCTATGTCTCCAGCAAAGACATCGGTGGCAACGGCATCTCTGACGGCGACATGGTGCTGGTTGAGAACTGCCTGATAACCGGAAACATTGCCGGTGTAAGCGGCGGAGGTATTTCGGCCAACTGGTACTCGGACCCTGAGATAACCAATTGTACGATTGCAGACAACACGGTTACTGAGGGATATGGCGGCGGACTGTACAGCTCCTATGGTAATTATAGTAATGTCATTAACAGTATTCTGTGGAACAACTACGCTGACTTCGGCCGCCAGATAGCCGTAAGAATCGATACCAACCCCTCTACGGTCGATGTTTCCTACAGTGATGTTCAGGGCAGACAATCTGCTGCTTATGTTGATGCAAATTGCATACTCATCTGGGATGCGAGCAGCAATATTTACGACGACCCGAACTTTGCAATCGGACCGCTCGGCAATTATTATCTAAGTCAAATTGCCGCCGGACAATTGGTCGACAGCCCCTGTGTCGATGCCGGAAGCGACTATGCAAGCCATCTCGGCATGCACAGGTACACCACCCGCACCGACGAGGTATTTGATGGAGATATAGTCGATATGGGCTACCACTATCCACTTGCCTATATGGTGGAATTGTGCAGCCTCTGTGACTTGTCCGGTAACGGCATTATCGACTTTGCTGACTTTGCAATACTTTCTTTACACTGGCTCAACGATGATTGTTCGGTCGGCAATGATTGGTGCGGCGGCGCAGACCTTACATTTGATACACATGTTGACTCTGAAGACCTCGGGCTCTTTGTTGGGTGCTGGCTGGCCAAAGATGCCAATGCGCCGATTCCTAATCCGAGTGAGTGGAAAATAGAGCCTTACTCGGTATCAGCGACACCCCCCTATTCAATTAGCATGATAGCTAAGAGTGCCTTTGACGGCTGGGGCGGGGAGGTCGAGTATTATTTCGAATGCGTCTACGGCAACGGCAGCGACTGGGGCTGGGACCCCAACACAAAGTACATCGATGACGGTCTTGGAGCCGGCCTCGAGCCCAACGCTGAATACGGCTACAGAGTAAGAGCGCGAGATGCGACCGGTAATGAGACTGACTGGTCGGTCGTCGGCTATGCCATAGCAGGCGAGGAGGCCGGCGAACCAGATGATTACAATGCGCCGACGGGTCTGATGTGGGTAACTGCACCTTATGCAACTTCACCAAATTCGATTGAAATGGAAGCCTCCGCCACCGACCCCGAAGACAATGGCGTAGTGTACGAGTTTTGGAATATCACTCTCGATTATTATAGTGAGTGGCTGAGCAGTCCGACATGGACCGACACAGGCCTTGACCCGAACACCGAATACTGTTACAGAGTAAGAGCACGCGACGAATCAGCCAATCACAACACGACCGAATGGTTAGACCCGAATTGTGCGACCACTCCTGAAGAGGGAGGAGAGCCGCCCGGGCCGCCGCCAGCTCCCAATATCCTGGATTATAACCAGCGAGCCGAGCCGCTGGGAGGCGACAAGTATGATTGGTATCATTGGCTGATGGTATCACGCTCCGCTGAAGATGCGACCGGAGTCGATGAGTTCCGCTTTGTCTGCCTGAGTGTCAGCGTTTTCAGCAGTGATTGGGCGGTCATAGATGGAGAGGGTATTATAGGTGACGAGGTGGGTGAGCCTGGTTATCCTGATTATACAGTAACGTATGACGGTGATACTATAACGTATGATAGACTCGTCAAAGTGAACTCATCGTTCGGAGAGACGTATAACTGGCGTGTGGATTCCCGCAATGCGTATGGCGAGACGCAGTCAGGCACAGTGATGATTCCTCCGCCCTAATGACCACAAGATAGCCATCGTTTTGGCCGCACCCCCTCAGCGGCCGAGACGGAGGAGAAACATTTGGCCCCGGGTTCTAACCGGGGCTTTTTTTTATTCGCAAAAGCTGTTTCATTTGTCCTTGAGCGTCTGGTAGCCGTAATGTGCGATGAGATGGTCAAGTATCACTATTGCGGTGTAGTTCTCAGCAACCGGCCATATACGCCCCACAATTGTGGCGTCACGCCTGGTGATGGCTGCCAGGTCCTTGTTCTCGAGGGTATATTTGTCGATTGTCTTCTGTGGCTTGTCAATCGTGGATGTGGGCTTGACGGTAAGTCTGACGATGATGGGTTGGCCGGTAGAGAGGCCTCCTGTGATACCGCCGGCATTATTCGACTCGAAAATAACTTTTCCTTTTTCAGAGCATATCTGGTCGTTTGATTGTGAGCCGGTCATATCGCGGGCGCGAAAGCCGGCGCCGACCTCGACGCCTTTGACAGCGCCGATGCCCATCATTTTGCCCAGTTCAGCGTCAAGTTTATAAAAGACCGGCTCGCCGAGACCTGTTGGGACGCCGGTTACGACGACCTCAACAACGCCGCCGGCAGAATCGCCTGTGGCGGCGATTCGGTTACAGGCATCAACCATAGCATAGGCGGCGTCAATGTCGGGACAGTTTAGTATGGGATGGACGCCGTATTTGTTCTGAATCGCAGCGGGTTTGGCCTTTGGAGCCTTGTCGCGGATAGCATCAATTTCCTGTTCAATCTCAGCTAATATTCTGGTTTTTTCCAGGAATCTCATGTCCATAGTGATGCGGTTTTTGACGTAAATCTCCTGGTAAAAGGGGTCGAGGTCGCGCCGCATTTTCTTGTATTCATTGGTGTATTTGACGGCCTGGTCGTGAGCTACGTCAGGGCATCGAACTGAGGCGAGCTCTTTGACATAGGAAAACACTTCGATGCCGCATTTCTTTTTTAGGATTTTTTTTGCAACGTTCCCGGCAGCAACGATTGGAGAAGTATAGCGTCCACTGAATAGACCCGCCCCGATAGCGTCGTCGTCAGGGCCGTATTTAATGAATGAAGCATAAGATGCGTGGCCCGGGCGGGGTGTGCGGTTGGTGTCCTGATATTGCTTGATGTGAATGAAATGGCGGTCCAGGTTGGGAATCAGAATCGCCAGCGGGGTTCCATTTGTGTGATTTTTGTTTCCGGCATTTTCGATGGTATCAGCGGCGTTTAACCCGCTGTAGATAATTGGAATGTCCGGCTCTTTTCGTGGGCTGGACAATTCGTCGGCGCCAGGCTTTCTAAGAAGCAAATCGCCGTAAATCTCCTGCTCGGTTATTAACATTCCGGGGGGGACGCCCTGTACGACGGCCGTCAGGCCCTCCTGATAAGAGCCGCCGGCAATCGTTACCTGAAAAATACGTCCAAGGGAACAGCCAATCATTTTTCCTTAATCTCCTCAAAATTGTTTTTTTTAATTATTTCACTTCCATATTCGCACCTATACTTTGCATCAATTCCACATAGTTGGGAAAAGTGACGCTCATCGCCTCGGCGGTGTCAATGATGCACTGACCGTCGATAGCCATACCTGCCAACGACAAAGCCATAACAATTCGATGGTCAGCCCAGCCGTGCAGTTGGGCTGGCCTGGGTTTGCTGTGTCGTATTATAAGGCCATCGGGCAATTCTTCAACATCTATGGCCATTTTTTTCAGTTCCTCGGCCATACATTTGATTCTGTCGGTCTCTTTGCCCCGTGCCTGGGCGACGTTTACCAGTTGGGTCTGGCCTTCGGCAAAAGCGGCGGTAACGGCCATAGCGGGCAATGCGTCCGGTGTTTTGTTCATATCTATCTCAAGGCCTTTGAGCGTGGCGGCTTTGATTGTTACAGAAGCCGGCCCGATGCTGATATCGGCACCCATTGCCTTTAGGTAATCGACCACCGCTTTGTCCGGCTGACTATCTGAGAAGTCCAGGCCTAACAAGGTTACCTCATCTGCGAACAGGGCGGCGGCGCAGAAAAAGAATGTGGCACTGGAGAAATCGGCGGGTATGCAAGCGTCAAAGGGCTTGTAGCTTTGATTGCCTTTGATTTTGAATTTGCGCAGCTTCTGATTTTCGTATTCTATGCCCTGCTTATCGAGCCAGTCGAGGGTCATTTGCACATAACCCGGCTCATTTAGCAGGGTAACGTCTATCTCGCTATCTTTGGCGCCTAAAGGTGTGCACAACAGCAGACTGGATAGATATTGGCTGGTAGATGCTGCGATAGCGGTTTTTCCGCCTGCCAGTTTTCCGATTACCTCGACGGGGACTTTGCCGTTGTTTTTAAGACTGGTGCATTTCGCTCCCAAATCATTGAGGGCGTCCATCAGGGGGCCGACGGGGCGGGTCTGGATTTGCTCATCGCCGGTGAAGGTTGTGGTCTGGCCAGCCTGGGCCAGAGCGGCTGAACCCATTGCGATACGCAGCGTTGTCCCGGAATTGCCCACATCGATAATTTCGTGCGGGGCGGTAATTTGCCCACCCGTGCCGACTACCTTCCAGAGTTGCGAATCGGATGTATCAATCTTAGCACCTAAAGCTCGGTAACAGGCCACTGCCGCCTGTGTATCGTTTGAAACGAGCGGATTACGGATGGTACTCTGGCCTTTAGCTAAAGAGGCGATTGCCACAGCACGGATAGTGTGCGACTTTGATGCCGGAATCGTTACCTCACCGGCAAGCCGAGATTTTCGAACAATCAATTGCATAGCAGAGCTTTTACCAGAAATGATGAAAAATTAAAAGAAGTTTTTATACCTTGCGAAGTCGAATGGGCGGCAATCTCAAAATGTTTAGCCCCCCAACCCGTTGTTTGTGGTTGGGGGGTTCTTTTCCGTTTCACCCACCCCTGTGGTGGGGGGGTTCCGTCCTTTTATATAGCCCCCAGTCCTGTGCTGGGGGGTTTTTTATCGTTTTACCTACCCCTGTGGTAGGGGGCACATTCTATTTTACCCTGAGCTTAGGAGTTTACCCTGAGCGAAAGAGTTTACCCTGAACCAAAGCGAAGGGAATGGGCGGCAATCTCAAAATGTTTAGCCCCCCAACCCGTTGTTTGTGGTTGGGGGGTTCTTTTCCGTTTCACCCGGGGGTGCATAAGTTTACCCTGTGGGATGCTTGCCCTATGAGATATGAAATTATCTCTTCGGGGCGCCGTTTGCTATCCCATCTATCCCATCGGGGCGAGGAACGCTTCTTTCTTCTTAGGGCGAGAGAGTATATCTTTTGTCTGTAAACAAATGATTGCTTTTTCGCCTCTTTCCCGTCCTCCGCCCCATACGCCCTCCGCGCAACAATCTTGGCGTATTGATAAAAGATTAAATCCTTAACTGTTTTGACATCTTTATCTGGCATTTTTGTAAACCCTCATCTTCCACAATCGGAAATCCTGGCGCTTCTTTACTTACATAGGCTCTCCGGGTAGTGTTAGCCAATTTGCTTCGTGAAATAGAAATGGCCTGTTGCCCATCATGCCAGTGCAAATTTTCTTCCAATTCTTCCACCACTTCCAGAACTTTTCAGCACGGACATTTTCACCTGGAAATACAAACTTAAGTACACCATCAGACGAACCGAACAGTTCCCATGTAGCCGCCTTGAACTCTTCCGGCTTCATCAAAACCCATACCGGATGCACCATCAAGTTCCCCATAAAACTCTGTGTGTCCAAATCTTCGATAGACTTCCGCCGTCCTTCATCCTTTATACATAGACCTAACTCATACAATGATTGTCCCAGGTTCCCCAGAAACAGATATTTAACAAGTTGGTCCATATCTGCGAAAAATCCAGATAGGTAGTCCGATTTACATATCTTGAGAATATTTGCAAATGGTTCTTTTGGACCTGGCAGGTATCGGCCCCATAAGTGATGAGCGAAATAAATTTCCGCCCACCGTTTCTCCCCTACCTCTCCGTATTCCATTCCGGGCATCGGCAATTGCATCCACTCGTTCACGAAATCCAGCTGTTTTGTCCGTGCTGCAACGGCCATTCCGAGACTTCCGGCAAAGTACAGCATATGGGATCCTATGTTTACCACGTCCGTAAAGCCGTTCCCCACTTTATTAGAGAGCAGTAAAAGTTGCCGCAGTGGTCCGACAGATTCCTGCCACAAGTCTATTCGCCCGTTTTCGACAGCCACAAGAATTGGGACAAAGCTCGGCAAACATATCTCTACGGCCTCCAACCTTGCGGTTTCTCGCGCCGCTTCTTCCTTTGCCCACACTCGCTCAGCTCTTGGCTTCCATTCGAGCAACCGCTCAGGTATGTTGCGCCAAAGCTCGTCAACCAGATCCCGCCATTTCAACAGATTCCCATCGAGTAAAATTTTCTCGCACCGCTCCTTCAAATTTACTTTCTCGCTACTACGCTTTCGCCTAGGTGGTACGTCCTCTTTACTTTCGGAGGCTACAAAAGAATCCCTGTTCTCTATGAGTTTCTCTGTTTCCGAGCACTCTTTGGCGATTAGAGCTGCAAGTGTCTGCAAGCTATAATTGATACTTTCTGGGTCGTTACGTGTGTCTTCAATAACAGATAACTTTTCACCAAAACTCCAGTAAGATATGTATGGCACTCGAGTGGCATCTATAATATCAGAGATATCGACATTTTTGTGGAGCCACTCGGTGTAAAACGGCCTAAGCTCTTTTTCTACAATTTTCAACCAATCCTTACCAAGCTTATGTTCTTCGCGCATGTCAAACCTCGAGAGCACAGGTAATGTTATAAGCTTTCCACGATCATATGGTAAGTTCTTTCGCTCTTTTATTATCCCCTCCGTTACACTGACAGCACCGTTCAAGCTTTGGTAGTTTGCGCTGAAGAAAAACGCAAAAACTTCTGGCAATTGAATTGTCGTAATGCCACCTATATCAGTAACTCCTGTGCGGCTGTCAACCAAAATAAAGTTGTACTCCTCCTTCCATTCCTCACGCATCTCTTCTATATATTTTCCCAATTCTTGTTTTTCGTAAAGCTGGTTCCAGTCCAATCTCTGCAAACGTCTCATGTAAGAATCATTTTCTAAACCGGCAGGCATAAACGAAAGAGTGTTTTTAGAGTTCGGGATTTGTAAATTCGTCACATGTTCTCGCCACTTGAGTGAAATTCCTTCTTTAAAACCTTCAACTAATTCCAATATCCCACCTTTTTTCCCCTTTGGTAAATATGGTTCAAAATAATGACCAAGGCCAGGAGATTCTAGGTCCCAGTCAGCGCAAAGAACCTTATTCCCCCACATTGCCAGCAACGCTCCAATGTTGGCAAGTGCAAAACTGCGTCCTACACCGCCCTTGTAGGAATAAAATGTGACTATTAGGCCATTCTTCATTTTACCCGCGGCAACTTAAATAAACCTTTCGGCTGCTCATATTCGTCCGGGATTATTATCGGAAAATCTTCCTGCCATTGAGGCACGGAAGATATTAACTCTGCTATCTCTTGTGCAATTTGCTGTATTTTGCTGACAAATCCATCATATCTATTCGTATACCTGAACTGCGCATAGGGATTGCTCCACTCAATTAAATCCATTTGTTGTGTTCTTTTTGCCTCATCTGGAAATAAATCACCGTCAAAGAATTTCACGGGGTATACTAGCCCCTTTGGGTTATCTTTAGTTCTAAATCCCAACTTTGCTTCGCGTGCAAGCATACTTTTCCACTCGGCATTGCACCAATTCGATCGAAAATATGTGGGTGACCACACGGCGACCATACAACGTGAATTCTTAAGAGCTTTTCTGAGTTCAAGCGGCCAGTCGGCTCCAGTTTCAATCCTCCAATCAATATAAACATCTGGGTCATACGACATAGACTGTGGTAACCAATTTTTCAACTCATGTTCAAAATGATTTTGGACCCATGTCAGCACGGGATGCTTATGAGAATAGCTTATAAAAATATCATGTTCGTAACCGTCTGCCATTTTGTTCAAACAACGAATGAATTATCGGTAAATAGCAATCTCCATTTTCCCCCTCAAACTACATAAAATCAAATACAAAGTCCAACCCCGCGATGCTTTTTCTCCACCGTTGCTCAACAAATTTTACCCCCAAATCCCCCAATCCGTCAACCCAAAAACAACTCTCCTCGGAAAATTAATAGCGTGATATTATCGCTTCGTCTTATAAGGCCCATCCAATAAGTTAGCTTCTTATCCTCTGTTATTGACAAATCATAGCTTAGTTTGACTTTCTGGTATGCGTCCGGCATCATTCCTTCCAATGTTTTACCAATCCCTGCGATACGTTGAATGGCTTTCTGGCCGTTATTATAAATAGTGCCTATATGTGAATACCACTTACCAGCAGGTATTCTCTTACACTCATCAAGAATTTTCCTTGAAGTGGTGTGCTGCGCCAGTAAAGAGATTTGGATGTACCCTCCACACGGAACTTTTACTTCTTCTATAAACATAGAATCAGTTTTGACCGGCAACTGTCTCCTTTTTTCAAGAATTATTCGCCCTTTCCGCATGATTTCTGATTTTTTGTCAAAACTCAGTAATTCTACGTCCAAATAAATGTCGCATTCCAGAGTATTCATTCTTATTTTCCTTATCCGTGAGTTTACTCATCAACATCACCGCACAATTAAAAAATTAACCGCTAAAGAAATTAAAAACTATCGCCGTTGCTCACCAAATTTTACCCTCAAATCCCCCAACTTTCAACAAGCAATTTTCCGTCTTCTGTCGTCGGTTATCTGTCTTCTGTCCTCTCTGCGGCTAAAAAATCCCTGTTACCTGTCCTGAGCCTGCCTATGGTGAGCTTGCCTGCACTGAGCTTGCCTGTGGTGAGTTTGTCGAACCAGTCGTAGTGTCGAACCAGTCGAAGTGTCGAAGGAATTTAGGCAAAAAACCGCCTTTCGAAGCGTAGTTTACCTCGCCGTTTTTATGGCAGGCGAAGACCTCGGCGGAGTTCTATGAACGGAGATGGGCCCGCCTTCGCCAGCCGCCGAACCACGAGCCGCGAAATCATCGCGGCCTCCGCCAGCTTGCCCTGCGGGCACTACGCTTTGGTCAACCCACGCCTAAAAAAAACATGACTCTTAAAGCATTACATTAGTATATATGCATATACTAATATACTTCTATAAAACTCCCCTTTCTAATCCCCGCTCAACCCAAGAACAGGGGACCCACTGCTGGCGAGGCACCCAAAACTTTTTAATCCGTCAATTAAGAAATCCGCTGCCTTCCGTCATCTGTCCTCCGCCAGCTTGCCCTGCGGGCACTACGCTTTGGTCAACCCACGCCTAAAAAAAACATGACTCTTAAAGCACTACATTAGTATATATGCATATACTAATATACTACTCTCTCTCTGTACAAAACCCCCTGTTACCTGTCCTGAGCCTGCCTGCACTGAGCTTGCCTGTGGTGAGTTTGTCGAACCAGTCGAAGTGTCGAACCAGTCGAAGGAATTTAGGCAACTTTTTTTATTGACTTTTGCCTGAAAATATGTTAAAATTCTCATCCTGTACTCTGGTAGTGCAGGGTGAACCGCCTGTTTTGCCTGCCTCCTTGTCCCAGAATGTCTTTATCTGGGATCCAGTTCTTTCGGTGGCTAAAAATCCTCCACTTCTTAATCTAACGACTAATTCCTCTCACCCTCCGCTTTCAAATAACCACCTCCCCTAAACCCCCGATCCTTAATGTAGTACATTAGTATATACGCATATACTAATATACTTCCTGTCGCCACCCCAGCACAACCCGCACACTTCAAAGTCTGCATCCCAAAACCCCATAATCTGCGTAAAATTTTCAATCGAAAACGTAGCCTGAAGCGAAGCGGAAATCCCGAGCGCAGGAGTTTACCCTGAGCTTAGGAGTTTACTCTGAGTGTAAGAGTTTACCCTGAACCAAAGCGATGGGAAGTGGAGGGATATCATCCTTCTACGAGGCACATTTGCTCAGAGCGGGCAGGTAGAGCTAAATTATTCAGGCGGGTTTTCTGTGTACCAGTCGGCCTGGCGGTTTAGGTGGCTGAGAAGGATTTGGAAGTCGTTGGTGTCGATTAGGCCGTTAGCATTGATATCGCCAAGCAGATAACTCTCGGGCGATTTAATGCTTGTTATCAAATTATCGAGCAGAGAGATAGAATCTGATTCGTTGACGATGCCATCGGCATTGAGGTCGTACCAAAAGATGTTGTCGCTGTTTTGCTTGGGGCTGACGTTCCAGGCCAGGGCGTAACGCTGGGGAGCGGGTATCTGGTTCGGGTCATCAATGTTAGTGTAGAGAATAACAATTTCATAATCGGTGTAGTTGGCATCTGCGGCGGCGTAAATGTGCTCCACGTTGTCAACTCTGCTGTCGCTATAGTCAAGTAAATAGTCGTTGGTGGGATTATTCGGGTCAACGGCCCAAAGCTCAAGCCGGAGGTTGGCGTCTTGCTCCGGGTCAGGCTCAAAGGGATAGTCGCTGTTGTAATGCTTGTTCCAAACGGCTGTGGCGGTAATAAATTTGTCAGCAGGTTCTGTGAGGGTGACTTTGTAGATGTTTTGTGGGTTTTGGTCTTTTTGCAGCAGGTTTAAGTCCCAGCCGATTGTTGAGGTTTGGCCCGGTTCGTTTTGTCCAGCGATTAGATGTTTGTAGGCACCAACGGCGTTTAACATCCCAGCACCTTGAATGTAGTCCAGTGGAGCGTGGTGGTCATCGTCTTTTGTCAGCCGGCCCTTGTGCCAGTAGGGCAGTTTGGTTGCGGAATTGAGCAAGATAGCTTTCATTACGCAATTTCCGCCTTCGGGTGAGACAGCGAGGCCGAGGTTTGGGTCTTGTTTGGCTTTTTGGATGAGCAGTCCGATTGTTCCTGCGATTAGTGGTGTTGAGAAACTCGACCCATTGCCTGTCGGTTCATAGCGGCTGGGGTCGTTGCCGTCGGCTGCCAGACAATTGCCTGGCGCGACGATGTCAGGCTTGGAGCGTCCGTCGGCAGTTGGGCCGAAACTCGAATGCTTCGGATAGGCCAGGGAGAAATGTGCCAAATTTGTTGCGAGGCTTTCGGTGTTTACAGAGTTAACAACGCCAACGCCAATGACGTTTGCGCCAGCAGCGGGATAAAGGGGGGAATCGTGAGCATTTGAGCCGTTGCCTATTCCAGCTACGACAATGATACCATAGCGCTCGGCCATCGACTCAATGCCCCTTGTCCACCAGTCTTCAAATTGGTTTCCGATGCTGGCAGTTATAATGTCTGCATCCGGCGGTAAGCCAGCGAATACACTGTCGATTAAGAAATGCCAAAATTCATAGATGTCGGCCTTTGCCTGCGGTGCTACGCCTTGGTAATAGAATTGTCCCGCACTAATCTCCGCGGGATTAGATGCGTTGGGGTCCTCGCTAATCTTTAGTGCGGGATTAGATGCGTTGGGGTCCTCGCCGAGCAATATGGAGCAAATGGCTGTGGAATGGGGCGAAATGCCCGCCGGCGGTTCGGCCTGGTCGTGAAAGGCGAATTGGTCTGTCTTAAAGCAATTGTGCTCAGTGCTGGGGCGGTAGTCGTTTTGTGGTTCGCCGTCAATATAAGTGATGCTTCGGCAGATGACGGCAAATTTGATGCCGGAACCTGTTAAATTGGGGTCGAGCTGTTTTAGCGCATAAATTCCGCTAAAATTTAACCCCTGCGGCTGCAGCATTTCCTCCGTCTGCTGCTGAGCAGCTGCGATGGTGGCCGTATGTGCGAGCAGAGCAGCTATACAAGCTATCAGACAGAAGCTGAGCATTTTTTTGGTATTTTGAACCATGCTGTTCCTCCGGTGGCAGTGGTAAAATCCGAAAGGCACAAAACTGTTCACCCGGTTGCAAAACATCTTTGCTTGTAGTATTCTGCCGCTAAATCCTTGTCAATATGATACCATAAAGCGAGTTTGTTTTCAAGCAAATTATCCGGCTGGCTTCTTGGAATATAGCGTTTTCAGTATTAAAAAAAGCGGTTATTGAAAACTTAATTAGAAGCCTTGCCTTATCGGACCGGAGTTGCTATACTCTGCGCGATATTCGTGCTATCTTTTACTAAAGGGTTCCATAATTATGAAAGTGATATTAAATGCCGAGCAAATCGAGCAATTTCTGAGGAATTTGGCAGGTCAGATTATTTCCGAAAACCCGCCGCGATTGGATATCGCCGTGATTGGCATTCGCAGCAGAGGAGAGATTCTCGCCCAGAGGTTATCGAGCCGATTATCCCAGGAACTGGACAAAGATATTCCTTGTGGCACTTTAGATATAACGCTTTACCGGGACGATTTGAATACACCACAGAGCACCGAACAGCCGAAGGTCCGAACCACGGAGATCGGTTTCGATATAGATGATAAAATCATTGTCCTGGTTGATGATGTTCTGTATACCGGCCGGTCGGCACGTGCAGCGATGGACGCCCTTATAGATTTGGGCAGGCCGAGGGCAATAAGACTGGCGGTCCTTGTTGACAGGGCCGGCAGGGAGTTTCCGGTACAGGCTGATTACGCAGGTTACAGAACTGATGTTGCGCCCGGCAAATTAGTTCAGGTCAATCTTGTCGAATCGGACGGGAAAGACGAGGTCGTTATCGAATAAAGATTAACCGCAGAGAATGCGGAGAACGCAGAGAATAATCAATAACCAATAATCAATTAGCGCTATGGCGTTAAAAAGAAAGAATAAACAATTCAGGTGGCGGCGGAAGCATTTACTGGGCTTGCGTGATTTGAGCGCCGAAGAGATTACGTATATTCTTGACACGGCCGAAGGTTTTGAGCAGATAAGCACCCGGTCGGTGAAAAAGGCCCCGCCTTTGCGCGGCAAGGTTGTCTGCAATCTGTTTTTTGAAGACAGCACGCGGACACGAAACAGTTTTGCGCTGGCCGCAAGCCGATTAAGCGCAGATGTTATAGAGTTTACCAAGAAGGTCAGCTCTGTCAGTAAAGGCGAGACACTTTTAGATACAGCTAAAAATCTGGAAGCTATGGGGATTGATATTGTTGTGATTCGGCACAGTGCTGGCGGTGCACCGAAATTTTTGAGCAGGAATATCAATGTCTGTGTGGTCAATGCCGGCGACGGGTTCTGTGAGCATCCCACGCAGGGCCTTCTGGATGCCTATACCATCCGTAAAATCAAAGGCAGTCTTGAGGGTTTGAAAATAGCGATTGTCGGCGACATAGCACACTCGCGTGTTGCCCGCAGTAATATGTGGGCGATGACCAAACTCGGAGCCGAAGTCATATTCGTTGGCCCGCCTACGCTTATGCCGACGCAGGTAGGCCGGCTGCCGGTTAGCGTAAGCTATTCGCTCGATGAGGTTATCGAAAAGGTTGATGTTATAAATATGCTCCGAATTCAGTTTGAACGGCTCGGCGGCAATCCTTTTCCTTCGGTACGGGAATACTCACATTATTTCGGGCTGACTGTAGAGCGTATGAAAAGGGCAAAACCTGATATTCTGGTTATGCACCCTGGGCCGATTAACAGAGGTCTGGAGATGGAGAGTGAAGTAGCCGACGGCGACAACAGTGTTATCTTAGAGCAGGTTAAAAATGGTCTGGCTGTTAGAATGGCAGTTTTATTTTTGGTCAATCAGGCAGCAGCACAAAACTATTGATTAATGATTATTGATAATTGATTATTTTGCCATGAATTACGAACTATGAACTCTGAACTTTTGATAAAAAATGGACGTGTGATAGACCCTGCGAACGACATCGACGAGAAATGCGATGTGCTTATCATCGATGGAAAAATAGCAGAGGTAGGCAAAATTGAAAAAGATGCCCAGACCATTATTGATGCTGCCGGTAAACTGGTGACGCCGGGTTTGATTGATATCCACGTTCACTTCCGTGAGCCAGGCGACGAAGAGGAAGAGACGATTGCAAGCGGCTCAGCGGCGGCGGTGGCGGCCGGTTTTACTTCGGTTGTCTGTATGCCGAATACCAACCCACCTATCGAAAATGAGACCGATGTCGAATACATCCATCGAAAGGGCAGGCAGGCAAGAAAAACCCACGTATATACTATGGGTGCCATTACAAAGAAAAGGGAAGGTGTTGAGCTTGCGGAGATGGGGTTTATGGCCGATGCCGGGGCTGTTGGTTTTACTGATGACGGCAATGGTGTTCAGTACTCGGCGGTTATGCTACGGGCACTGAAATATGCTGCTATGTTTGACGTGGTGATAGCCCAGCATTGCCAGGATAACGGCTTTGCCGGTAGTGGTGTGATGAACGCCGGCTATTATTCGACGATACTCGGCCTGCCGGGTATCGATACATTGGCTGAGGAGGCGATGCTGTGGCGGGATATTCAACTTGTTAAGAAAACAGGCGTTCGCTACCACGCCCAGCACATATCGACGGCCGGGTCGGTTGAGTTGATAAGAGCCGCCAAGAAAGATTCTTTGCCGATTACCTGCGAGGTGACGCCGCATCATTTGCTTTTGACGGATGAGTGCTGCGCCGAATATGACACCAACTATAAGGTGAATCCGCCGTTACGAACAGCCAAAGATATCGAGGCGATAAAAGAGGCGGTCTCCGAAGGGCTGGTCGACGCTCTGGTGACCGACCACGCTCCACATCTGCAGAGCGAAAAGGAGCTGGAATTTTTAGCCGCACCTTTTGGCATAGCAAGTTTGGAATGTGCGTTGGGCCTTTACGTCAAGGCATTATTAGAGCCGGGTATTCTGGACTGGGTCGGCTTGATTAGGTTGATGACGGAGAAACCTGCCAAGATAATCGGCGTCGATAAGGGGACACTCGGGGTAGGTGAGCAGGGCGATGTTACTATTATCGACCCAAATGCCGAGTACAAAGTTGATGTAAGTAAATTCCGCTCTAAAAGCAGAAACTGTCCCTATCAGGGGTGGAAGGTTGCCGGCAAGGTTGAAAAGACAATTGTAGGCGGGGAGATAAGATTTTCTGTGGGCGACTGATAAATGCCGGTTATTATTGATGGTTATAATCTGCTGCGGTCAGTTCAAAAGGCCGAAGACTTCAAGTCAATCAGCGACGTTCACTTGTGCCGGCTCATAGGCAGGTACCTGAAACTTATCGGCGAAAAGGGCGAAATTATTTTTGACGGTACAGGCCCCAGAGACAAAGGCGGATTCGATGATATAAGCAATCTGGAAGTCTTTTTTGCAGGCTTGGCTACCGATGCCGACCATGTAATCGAGGACAAGATAAGAGCAAACACAGCACCGAGAAGATTAACGGTTGTCAGCAGCGATCGTGAAGTAGCAAAGTCGGCTCAGGCAAGAAAAGCAACAATGGTAAAGTCCGAAGTATTCTGGGATGAACTCCAAAAGCAATTGAGCAGGAAAAGGACAACGAAAGAGCCGACGGAGAAACGCAGAGGACTTAGCGAGAGCGAAACCGAGCAATGGCTGGAGTTTTTCGGCCTTGAGCAGTAGTATTGTGTATGAATTTGTTGCAAATTCTGTGTGAATAACGGGTTTGCAAAAGCCATTGGCCATAAGTGGGGATTGATATTTAGGGTTTTTAAGCATACCTTATTAAATTGCATTTCCAATTCCGGGAAAATTACATTGCCTAAGGCAGAAAAAAACGGTATAAGGTCAGGTTCATCTGATGGTTTTATTTTAAGGAAATGGAGAAGTTATGAAGCGCAGAATGATTACAATTGACGGTAACACAGCGGCGGCATCTGTCGCCCACGCTACAAACGAAGTGATTGCGATATATCCGATTACACCGAGTTCGGGTATGGGTGAAACTGCCGATGAAAAATCAGCCAATGGCGAGCCTAATATCTGGGGGACGGTGCCTTCAGTTACGGAGATGCAGTCGGAAGGAGGAGCGGCGGGAGCTGTGCATGGTGCATTGGCGACCGGTGCTTTGACCACGACCTTTACGGCTTCTCAGGGACTTTTGCTGATGATTCCCAATATGTATAAGATTGCAGGGGAATTACTGCCGACGGTTTTTCATGTCTCGGCTCGTTCGTTAGCCTGCCAGGCCCTTTCAATCTTTGGGGACCATTCGGACGTGATGGCCTGTCGCCAGACCGGTTTCGCTTTTATTTGCTCATGTAATGTCCAGGAGGTTATGGATTTTGCGCTTATCGCTCAACAAGCGACATTAGCCTCGCGAGTACCGTTTTTACATTTCTTTGACGGTTTTAGGACTACTCATGAGGTTCAAAAGGTCGAAGAGCTTACATTGGATGATATGCGTGCGGTGATTGATGATGAACTTGTGGCCCAAAATAAGGCCAGAGCGCTGTCGCCGGACAGGGCGCAGATTTCCGGCACGGCGCAAAATCCTGATGTTTACTTCCAGGGCAGAGAGACGGTGAATAAATATTATTTAGCTGTGCCGCAGATTGTTCAGGAGACGATGGACAAATTCGCCAAAGTGGTTGGGCGAAGCTATCATTTGTTTGATTACGTCGGTGCTGAGGTGGCCGAAAAAGTTATCGTTATTATGGGTACAGCAGCTGATACCACCCACGAGACGGTTGAGTTCCTGGTATCTAAAGGTGAAAAGGTAGGTGTATTAAAGGTACGGCTTTACAGGCCATTCAGCACCAAGCACTTCATCGATGCTCTGCCAAGAAGTGTAAAGAAAATCGCGGTATTAGACAGAACAAAAGAACCAGGTTCGCTTGGCGAGCCGTTGTACCTGGATGTTCGAACAGCTATCGGCGAAGCGATGGTGGCAGGGCAGGCGCCTTTTGAGAAATATCCTGTGATTGTCGGTGGTCGGTACGGATTGGGGTCAAAGGAGTTTACGCCGGCAATGGTAAAAGCCGTTTTTGATAATCTCGATGCCGCGAAGCCCAAAAGCGGTTTTACGGTAGGTATCGTAGATGATGTAACACATACCAGTCTGGAAGTTGATGAATCTTTCGAGATTACCAGCAAGGGGCTTTTCTCTGCAATGTTTTACGGCCTCGGGGCGGACGGGACGGTGGGGGCAAATAAAAACTCAATAAAAATTATTGGTGAGCAGACCGATAATTGCGCGCAGGGCTACTTCGTGTATGATTCGAGGAAAGCCGGTGCGGTTACAATATCGCATCTTAGATTTGGTGAGCAGCTAATTCGAAGACCTTACCTTGTAAGCAAAGCGGATTTTGTTGCGTGTCATAACCCAAGTTTTCTGGAAAAGTATGATATGCTCTCGGCAGCGCGTGAAGGGGGAACGTTTTTGCTGACCAGCGGCCACGGCAAAGACGAGGTGTGGGACACTTTGCCGCAAGAGGTGCAAAAGCAGATAATCGAAAAGAAGCTGAAGTTTTATGTTATTGATGCGATTTCACTTGCTCAAGAGCTTGGTCTTGGGGCACGAATCAATGTGATTATGCAGACGGCTTTCTTTAAGATAAGCAATATTATTTCACTTGATACGGCTGTCGAGGCGATTAAAGATGCAATCAGAAAGACTTACGGCAAAAAGGGTGAAAAAGTTGTTGAGATGAACAATGCGGCTGTTGATGCCTCTCTTGATAGAGTTTATGAAGTTGCAGTTCCCGAGAGGGTGACAAGCAAAATAAAGATGCCGCCGGTGGTTTCAGAGAGTGCACCTGCTTTTGTCAAGGAGGTTACCGCTGAGCTTATGGCTCGTCGCGGCGATAAGCTGCCTGTGAGTAAGATACCGGTTGATGGTAAGTTTCCGTCCGGCACAACGCAATATGAGAAGCGCAATATCGCGGTGAATATACCGGAATGGGAACCGGATGTTTGTATTCAATGCGGCAGATGCTCTCTGCTTTGTCCGCACGCTGCTATAAGAATGAAGGCTTACGATAAAGAGTACCTCAAGAGTGCTCCGTCGGCATTTAAAAGCGCTGATGCAAAAGGCAAAGACTTTGCCGGTATGAAGTTCACGGTTCAGGTGGCACCGGAAGACTGTACCGGCTGTGGAGCCTGCGTGCTTAATTGTCCTGCAGAAGAAAAAGACCAGAACAAGCAGGCGACAGGACGAAAGGCAATCAATATGGTGCCGCAAGGGTCGATTCGTGAGCGGGAGCGCGAGAATTATAAATACTTCCTGTCGATTCCAAATACAGACGGCAAACTTTTCAAAGCTGATACCGTAAAGGGCAGTCAGTTAATTCAGCCTTTGTTTGAATATTCCGGTGCCTGTGCCGGCTGCGGCGAGACGGCTTATGTGAAACTGCTGACGCAACTGTTCGGTGACAGGGCTTTGATTGGGAATTCGACCGGCTGCTCGTCGATTTACGGTGGCAATCTGCCAACAACACCTTATACGAAGAGGTCGGACGGCAGGGGGCCAGCCTGGAGTAACAGCTTGTTTGAGGACAACGCTGAATTTGCGATGGGTATGCGACTGACAGTTGACAAATTCAAAGAATATGCTCTCGAACTGCTTGGCAGGGTGACAGCGGAGGGCTGCGTTGATGCTAAGTTAGGTGAAGAAATCCGGGCGGCTGCATTGGCTAATGAGCCAATGCAAGCTGCTATTGAAGAGCAGCGGGCCCGTGTAGATAAGCTCAAAGAGCAATGCGAGAAAAGCAACTGCGCAAATTGTAGGCAGTTATTAAATGTCGCAGATTATCTTGTGCGCAAATCGGTTTGGGCCCTTGGTGGTGACGGATGGGCTTACGATATTGGATATGGTGGTCTGGACCACGTTCTGGCCAGCGGCGCCGATGTTAACGTGCTTGTTCTGGATACTGAGCTTTATTCCAATACTGGGGGACAGATGTCGAAATCTACGCCGAGAGCGGCAGTGGCCAAATTTGCAGCAGGGGGGAAACCGAGACCTAAAAAAGACCTCGGGCTTCTGGTTATGACCTATGGGAATATTTATGTTGCCAAGGTGGCAATGGGTGCAAATGCGAATCAGACGGTAAAGGCGTTTGTCGAGGCTGAAGCGTATCCGGGGCCTTCACTTATAATTGCTTATGCGCACTGTATCGCTCACGGCATCAATATGACGGCGGGATACCAGGAGCAGAAGAAGGCTGTCGATTGCGGCCATTGGCCGTTGTATAGGTTCGACCCACAACTTAAAGAGAAGGGCAAAAACCCACTACAGCTTGATTCGAAAGCCCCTACGCTTGACCTTGAAGAATATATTTACGGTGAGAATCGCTATCGTGTGCTAAAACAGTCAAAGCCGGAAGCGGCGGCGAAATTGCTCAAACTTGCCAGGAGCGATGTGGCCCAAAGGTATGCTTTGATGGAGCAGCTTGCAAACTTACCTTGTGAGCATAATAGGAATAACAGATAGCGAAAGGTAGTTTTGAGTTTTTTGAGTCGAGTTAACTAAGAACCAAAAATTTAGAGCTCAAAATTAAAAATATTCACCATACACCTTCGTTGGTGTTTGTGAGATTTTTTCCTGCCGAAATGGTCTTTTCATCCCATTAGACATGTTATGAATATTGATAAAGTTTTTTCCTCGGATTCGGAATGTCTGACAGGATTTATCTGTAGTGGTATTGTGGTAATTATAGGGCTCAAATAGGGGGGCCAGCGGCGAACAAATCCTATCATATTGCGTATACCTTATATCGCATTGGGTCCGTTTTTGGGAATACGTATCACCATGATGTATCACACACGCCTAACTACTTTGTGTGCCTGTAGTTGTGATAAAAAGTGGTGGATAAATAATAGTGGGTGGCAGATTATAAGTGCATAAGTGGGTTCCCATTAGGACTCAGTGGCAAGTGCTCTGGTGCTTGGGTGCACTTTGTCTGCTAAACGCTATTAAAAAGTTAAGCAAACAGGGTGTTAAACCGATAAATTTCATCAGATAGAAAGGTATATCATGTTGCATATATCGTGTTGCGCGATGCCCATCACGCATAACGAAAGCGCATAACGTACGATAAATATCGACGTTTTTTTTGGGAATTTTGTTTGTGTGAACCCTGTTAGAAATTCTGTAATGAGGAATAATATGGTACAAAATACGAGATACGCATCAGGGTTCCCATTTTGCGACGTATTGCAGGGCATCCCAAAACGTCTTTTATTGTATTTAGGGGCTCTGCAAAATGGGGTTCCCTCACGCCTAAGGGGAATTTCTAAAGGGGTGAAAAGAGTACGGCCTGTGACGATTGCATTTCTTCGGGCTCGGATTTTGCGACATATTACAAAACGGGGTGTCCTTTTATCTGTTCTGACTATTTACCTGGCTGGTTGCGGTGATAAGTTCTTTGACCCGGCGCAATTAGGCAGGTTCCGTCCTGTGCCAGCGGTGAATGTGATACTGGATTCGCTTGGTGTGGCAGATGAGACGCCGCCGGTCTGGGAGGGAGCAGAAGACCCTCGTCCGATAGATGTTATGGCATTCGAGACTGATTATGTGTTTGGTCCCGGTGATGTTGTCAGGATATTAATTTTCGAACTGCTTCAAGAGGGGGCCATGTTCGGAGACGATTATGTTATTACCGAGACCGGCAAAATATCCATATCGGAAGTTGGGGTAGTTGAGGCGGCGGGGCTGACTGAATCGCAACTTGAAGAAGAGATAAAGCAAATCATTTCGCCGAGCATATTAAAAGAGCCATCTGTTTCCGTGGCCTTGGTGAATTCACAACAACGGACGTATTCAATATTAGGCACCGGTGTGCCGGTTCCGGGCAGATACAGTATTCCGCGGCATGATTTTAGGTTGCTCGATGCACTTGCGGTGGCTGGGGGGATAGGCCAATTTAACATAAGCTATGTTTATGTTTCGCGTGCGGTTACGGGCGAAGAAGCGATATCTGGGCCGGCTGAACCAGAGGTTTCTGAGCCGAAAGAGATAGAGCAACTGATTGAGTCTGAACGGGAGATGCTGGAGATAATAGCGCCGCGTGCGAAACGGCAAGAGCCCTCACTTTCGCGGGAGTTGGTTATAGTTTCATCGGAGATGATAACGGATAATGAACACCGCCATAAGCCGGTTGTTGTCGGAGCAGCTTTGCGTGGAGGTGATGACGAGCAGGATGGGATGGACGTGATAGGTATAGTGGAATCGTTCGGCGAGCCTGCCGGTCGCGAGACGATAGATAAGCCAGTAGATGAGGAGCAGAAAGGTCGTATTGAGTGGATTTTTCAGGATGGCAGGTGGGTTCCAGTTCAAGTAGGTCGACCGGAGCCGACAAAACCGGCGCCCACGATTGAATCGGTGGCGAAGAAAGCAGATGAGCCACTAAGAGAGAGGGTACCGGAAGGCTTCGACTGGGGTGAGATGGGAGCTGGAGGCGTGCAGACGCGAGTTATAAAGATACCTACCGATAGGCTGACCAGCGGTGACCCTCGGTATAATGTTGTGGTAAGACCTGGCGATAGTATTCAGGTTCCTGTTGACATTATCGGTGAATTTTGTATTATGGGTAATGTCAACGGTCAAGGCTTTGTTAATCTTACTGGCCGGCCAATGACTTTGAAGATGGCGATAGCAGCAGCTGGCGGTTTGGGACCTTTGGCGTGGCCAAAACGTTGCGAAGTGGTAAGAAGAATCGGCAAGGAGAGAGAAGAAATCGTGATGGTAGATTTGGATAAGATTGCCAGAGGCGAGCAGCCGGACTTTTTTATCAAGCCGAACGATTTGATTAATGTCGGCACACACCCGACCGCAAGGTGGCGGGCGGTTTTGCGAAATGCCTTCAGGGCGACTTACGGGTTCGGCTTTGTTTATGACCGTAATTTTGCAAATAAAGATTATGGAACTATGAGGTCTTTCCCAGGACTTAGGGGCAGAGACTGGTTTTAACAGAATTGTTTAGTTATGGTGGAAAATATTGCTTCTTCTGTTCCAGGAGTACAAGAGCCAAGTGTGCCCCTTCGCAAGGAGGAGTGGCGTGAACTTGGGGTGCATAGTTACGTCAAGATGCTGATGATAGGAGGGCTATTTTACTATCTTTTTCACAACGAAATTGGGAGTATTGTCCGCAGATGGCTCACAGATAGTAGTTGGTCGCACGGTTTTCTAATCCCACTTTTTAGTTTATACTTCATTAATCAGCGCAAGAAAGAGATTTTGAACCTTCAAACCAGGCCCAATTACCTGGGTTTGTTTTTTCTAATTTGCGGGATTGCGTTTTATCCTCTCAACATAGTTCACTTTCGATATGGGTACTTGCGGCCGATTGGGATGATAGCGACACTTGGTGCGGTCGTATTGTTTTTTGGAGGATGGCGTTTGGTTAAATATACATGGCTGCCGGTTGTTTTTTTGGTTTTTGCTGTGCCGTTGCCGCAGAGATATTATGTTAGCGTGACTATGCCGATGCGGCAGCTTGCTGCGAAGGTAGCAGCTGGTTTGCTGAGTTTAGTTAGTGAGATGGAAGCTTCGGCCAGTGGTGTAGTGGTGGATGTGATTTATAGGGGCCGACGGTTAGAGCCTGCGCTTAATGTGGCGGAGGCCTGCAGCGGGATGCGGTTGCTGATGGCCTTTTTGGCTTTGGGCGTTGCTATGGCGTATTTGCACTACAGACCTATATGGCAGCGTATTGTCCTATTGGCCAGCACGATACCGATAGCGATATTTTGCAATATCGTACGAGTTACAGTTACGGGATTTATTTATGTGCTGGTACACCTCAAGTACACTCAGGGGATTTATCACGATATTCTTGGTATGGCGATGCTGCCATTAGCATTCGGATTATATGGGTTTCTTGCGTGGTTTATGTCGAGTTTGTTTATTGAGGAGACCGAGGCGGTTGCTGAAGATATTGTGGTTCGGAAGCGTGAGGCGTGAAGCGAGATGCGAGATACGGGAAGCGAGATGCGAGATACGAGTTCAGCACCAAAGATTGGTGTTGGAGAGATTTATTTGCAGCCGGCCTTTTTGATATGTGCAGCGGTGCTTGCAATAGCTGGCAGCGGTATGTCGATTGCTATAAAAAGTTTCGGGGTATACTTAAAGAAGGAACCATTTCCATTGAAAAAATCCCTGGACCTTTTGGATGAAAACGGTTTAGGTCCATACAATGTAATATCAAAGGAGAAAATCGAAAACGAAGATATTATTAAAGAACTTGGCACTGAGGATTATATTGAATGGAATCTGGAAGATTCGCAGGCAGCGGCTAACAGTGCTGTTCGTTATTGCACGTTGTTTATTACTTATTACGAGCTTCCGGATCGAGTGCCGCATGTGCCGGAAGAGTGTTATACTGGCGGTGGCTATCAGAAGTTGTCATCCGATAGTATAACGTTAGAAATAAATAAAGACGGTACCGTCCGGCACCTGGAAAGCACTTCGTTGCCCTCTGGTTCGGTGCCGGAGAAAATTCCGGGAAGATACCTTATCTTTGCCACTACAAATTCCAGTTACAGAGAACTGTCAGGGGATACGAAATTTCCGGTTTTGTATTTTTTTAACGTCAACGGTGAATATAAGGGCAATAGAGAAGATGCTCGATTCGCTCTTAATAAAAATATTCGCAGTAAGTATTCGTACTTTTGCAAGGTTGAGTGGAAGTTTTTTAATGTGAGGTTTGGTACGACAGTTTACCCAAAGAAAGAAGAAGCGATTGTAGCAAGCCAAAAGCTTTTAGAGGTGATTTTGCCCATTTTAGAAGGAGAGCATTGGCCTATGAATAGCGGATAGTTATAGGGCTTCCTAATGGAGAGTGGGTAGAAAAAACTATGCATTAAACACTAAACGTGAAAGGAAGGGAAGAATTTATGGCAAAGAAAAGGTTGAATAAAAAAGTTGTACTTATTGGGTCGGTTATTTTTGTATTTTTGGTGCTGGCTGCCATTTTGGTGTTTTTGCATTTGAGCCGAGACCCAGAAAAGTTTGTTAGGGATGGGGATGTGGCGGTAAAGGCGGCTGATGAAGCGATAGATGAAGAGATAAAAGCGGAAAAATACAAGGAGGCTGAACGTAATTATCATCGGGCACGTGCTCGGGCAAAGACCGATTCACTGAGGATAGAGGTACTTTTTAGGCTTGTGGATATTTATATCAAAACCGACAAATGGGACAATGTGCGGGGGTGTTGGAACAAAATAATCCAAATAGACCCGGAGAATGCTAAAGCTCGATTTGGACGGTTGAAGTACTTTTATATAGTTGCTGACAGCGGTGCGGGTCGAGTCTGGAGAGAGGTTGAGTCACAAGCATCGGAATTTATAGAAGTAGCAGATGCGGACTTGCTCGCTGAAGATACGGCCCAATGGGAATCCTTTGGGCCGGTAGGAAAGAGAGGGCAACCGCTGAGCTCGTATTTGTATCTGCTCAGGGGTAGGGCCATGCTTGAAATGACAAGGATTGGAGCAGTGACTGACCCTGATGAGTCACTTGCTCGTGCAATCGATGATTTGGAGAAAGTCCGAGAGCTTGAACCAAATAATGTCGATGCCTACTGGTATTTGGCACAGGCTATCGTCACAAAAGGGGATATTTTTGCTTCAAGAGGTAATCTTGAGGAGAGAGATAGAGCTTCAGAGCAAGCTACGGAACTTTTGGAGCAAGCTGTTGATGTTGCAGGTGCAGGTGCCGGCCCCAAGGCACACATTAATCTTCTAAAAATGAAGGCGGAGATTCTGCGTGCTCGAAGAGGGGGCAGCATTGTGCTGGCAAGAGAGCAAATTCAATCTCTCGAGCCTGAATACCTCTCGCTTGTTGAAAAGTTCCCTTCGAATGCGGAAGCGTTTTCGGAATTAGCTGGATTCTATCAGCAGACAGGTCCCCAAAATCTTGATAAGGGTATAGAGGCAGTTGAGAGAGCAGTTGAATTGGAGAAGGAAAATGTGACTTACGCAATGGATGCGGCCAATTTGTACTATCGCAAGTTTTCTGTATCTGCAGCGATGGGACAGGAGCAAAGGGCGGAACTCTATAAAGCAATAGAAGTGGCCAAGAACGCGCTTACATTGCCAGGTGCGCAAGATAAACCCGGGCCAGGGCACTGGGTAGATAAAAGAAATAGGACCTTATTGTATGTTTTTCTTGCAAATTGCTATATCGAGCAGGTACTTGATTCCCGGCGCACCGGGATAGGGGCGGAGTCGGAAATCCAAGAGTGGCTAACAAAGGCTGAGGAAGCGGTGCACGAAATTGAGCAGCTTCGTGGTAGTGGTGAGGATCCGCAGGTTATTAAGTGGCGAGGAATGCTTGAGCTTGCGGAGGGAAATAGAAATGCGGCGATACGTGCAATGTATGCGGCTTACGAACAGATTAAAGCATCTGAAGAACCTGCGGAAAGAGATGCACAGCTTTCTTATGCCCTTGTGAAAGTTTTTGAGGATACCTCTGAAGTCGGCGCGGTCAGGGAGTTCCTGGAAAGCGCGATCATAGCAGGTATTGTATCGGTCAAACCTGAAGCTCTTTTGGATTATGCGGATGTGTTGTTAAAACTAAGGGCCTATGGTGGGTCATTGGCTGTTGTAAACTTTTTTGAGGAGAACTATTGGGCCGATGAGAGGAGTCAAACACTTCGGATACGGGCTTATATTGGCGCAATGCAGTTTGAGGAGGCTGAAGAAGAATTGGCCAAGAGGGTGCCGGATGACCCTAATACGATTAGCCTTAACCTGGTATTGATGCAAGGCAAGATCAGGCAAGTTGGAAGGGCTATAGCACAAAGGCAAAGAGAAGGAGATTTGGACATTGTTTCACGAGGGCTGTCAGGTGCAGAAGGAGGTGTTGAACGGTCCCCGGAGCGTGATAAAGAACTTTTGGAAACCGAGCCGGAAGGTACTGATGAGTTAATGAGAGCTGAATTGAAGGGCTACAATGATGCTTATGCCGGATTGGTGGATAAGCTACTGTCAATAGAGCCGAATTCCGTTGATGACTTTTTTGTCGCTGCTGTTTGTGGTCGTTACATAAGAGTGGGGAAAGCACGTGAGGCCAGGGAGTTGGCCGATCGATTTTTGGAATATTTTCCGGATAATACGAGGGTTCAGTTTTACAAGCAGTTAACTTCTGAGCCTGAGCCGAACAATGTTTCGCAAGAAAGGCGCAAGGAAATAGAAAAGGAGGTTTTGTCAAATATTGCTGAACCGCTTCGCCGGGCTATAGGTTTGGGTAGATTTTACCGGAGGCACAATGAGCCGAATGAAACGGCTGCAGAATTCAAAAAGGTCTTTGAAATAGAAGCAGTTCGTGATGAAGAGGGTGTTGTTGATGAGTCGGCTTTGGCCCGGACCGAAGAGATATTGACTTCACAGCGTATGGCTGCGGTTTATTTCTCTGATGTAGCGCTTGAGAGGAAAGATGTGGAGCTGGCAGAGCAAATCGCAGATATCGCACAACGTAATAATATCGATGACTGTGAAGGCAAGTTTTTTGCTGCCATTCTTGCTATGGTTAAAGAGGAATATAAAGATGCATTGACGATGTTTGATGAATGTTTGAAGCAGAGGCCTGTCTTTTCCTATGCTTATATGCTGAGAAGCAAGGTCAATACTGCTCTTGGAAATGAGCATGCATCTATTGTAGACGCCCAAAAAGCCGCATCTTTGAATCCTGTGGATGGAAATATTGCAAGAGTATTGGCTGATGTGCTGTACAAACGTAATCGAAGGCTTGGTGGTAGTGCATCTTCCGACCAAATAATTGAAACCAAAAATGCCTTGATTAAGGCAGTGCAACTGAATCCGGGTGAATTGTGGTTACTTAACTTCTACTCTGAATATATAAGTGATGAAGATCCTGAAGAGGCTTTGGCTATTCGAGAGCGTTTGCAAAGAGCTGTTCCGAGTGTGAAAAATGCCTTGTCGTTGGGGAAGATGGCGATGAGGTTGGCTCTTCGTGAGGCGGACGCAGAGCGGAAAACATTTTTGCTTGATACTGCTGGTTCGGCTTTTGAACAGGCGCGAGCTTACGAACCCCAAAATAAGGAGGTGCTTGAAGCTCAAGCGGAATACTATCGGCTCATCGATCGAGGAGAAGAGGCAGAAGAGTTACTGGTACAATCGCAAGATAAGGAATTGCTCTGGAGTTATTATTTTCGGAGCGGTCGATTTGAGGATGCCAAGGGGGTTTTGGAGCAGTTGTATCAGAGTGAACCAAATAACGGTGGTGTGGTCAAAGGTCTTTTACTTGTTGCAGAAAGGACCGGCGATAAAGAGGCTGTAAAGAAATATTCTGAAGAACTTTTATTGCTCGAAGACAGGGTAGAAAACCATCTTTATCAAGTTCAGAGTTTCCTTAATATTGGTCTTGTTAAAGAAGCTGAATACAAGTTGCAAAGCCTTAGAGAGAAGTATCCAGACGAGCCCAGGGCGCTGCTGCTCGAGGCGTGGCTGACGATGAGACAGGGACAACTGGAGAGGGCTTTAGAGCTGATAAACCGAAATCTTGAGATTGATCAGGACAATGCGCTAGCTTGGCGGTTAAGAGGTGAAGTAAATCGTTTGATGGCAAATTACGACCAAGCAATCATTGACCTTAAAAGGAGCAAGTCGTTGTCAGATAAGCCTAAGGTCCGGATTTCTTTGGCGAAGGCTTATCTGCAGGCGGGACGAGCAGAGGATGCTATAACCGAACTTGAAAACACGGCTTATGACCCAGAATCTCCTATGGAAAGTGGATTGTTGCTTGAACAGATTTACCAGCGGCTCGGCAGAAGGAATGAACTAATAAAATTCTATTCTGAGGTTCTGAAAAGATTCCCCGATAATCTACTGTGGTATAGTAGAGCGGGGTCATTTGCTATGTCAACAGGTGATTTCAAAGGGGCAGAGTACTTGTATGGATTGCTGTTGGAGAAAAGTAAGAAGTATGGAATGGGTGACCCCGACGCGCTCGGTGCATATTTGCGGGCACTGGTGTTAGGTGGGAAGTTTGATAAGGTCTTTGAGGAAGCTGGAAAATATGTTGACGGCGATTTTGCTCCCATAGCCTTTTTCAGAATGGCTGAGGCGAAGCTGGAGTTAGGTGATAGAGCAACCGCCATACAATATTGCCGGAAAGCTGTTGATAAAGCTGGGACAGATGAGGCTTTTGCGTCTCATATTTTGGAGAAAATGTATGACCTACTGGGGGCCCGAGAGGTGCAGAAGTATTGTAAAGAAAGACTTGACGCTAACCCTAACTCGCAGGCTGCTAATTTTACTATGTTTAATTTGGCGAAGCTTAGCGGCGAGTACAACAAGGCTTTAAATCATATTGACAAATGCTTGGAGATAATAGGAGGGCCTGATAACCCCAATGCGGCTGATTACGTAATAGAAAAAGCGATAGTTTTACAATTGGCTTACATCAAGACTTCCGATAATGATTATCTTAAGAGGGCTATTGCAGCATACGAAAGCTTATTAGTTAAAATGCCGAATAATACGGATGTCTTGAATAACTTGGCGTATATGTTAGCTGAAAATAATGAAAGGCTGGCTGATTCGCTCGAATATTCCAAACGCGCTCATGAAGCAAGGCCGAATAATGCTAACCTCATGGATACTTACGCTTATGTATTGTATAAAAATGGTAAATATTCAGAGGCGGCTGAAGTTTTGCAGTCTGCTCTACAACAGTATGAGCAAGATGGAAGCTCCATACCGGCGGAAGTGTATGAGCATTTAGGTATGATAAAAGAAAAGCTTGGGTCGGTGGCTGAGGCCATTGCCGCTTATAAACAAGCGTTGGAGGTAGGAGAGCGCACATTTTCGGAACCAGTTAAGGAGCGAATCAGGGCAGTTATCGAACGTCTTTCACGGTAAGAATTAGCTTTTAGTTTAAGATGGCAGAACAGAAACAAGCTCGAATGGTTGTAGATAGGGCGGTTGGGCCGAGGCCGGCTGTTGCCGTAACGCTGACACCGAGGGAAATTTTTGGAGTGTTGCGGCGGCACGCATTGCTGATAGTTTCTATGATTATATTTGGTTTTCTGACCGGCGGCGTGAGCTGGTATCTTTTACTAAGATATTCTCCGAAATATACCGCTACAACTTTCATTAAAGTTCTGCCTCCTGTAGATAAAGACCCTATGACGGTAGTGAGGGCACAGGTGGCCAAGGATATTCAATATGGTTATCGTTTATCAATGGCTGCCCTTATGAGGCAGCAGAGCACTCTGCAAAAATTGATTGAGAGGGACAAAGTTCGAGAAACCAAATGGTTCAAGCGTTTTGGTGAGATTAAAGATAAACGTATTATAAGAGCTGTTGGGGATTTGGAGGATAATTTTAATGCTTATGGCCAAAGAGACGGCGAGTTTATTGTTATGTCGATGACCTGTGGTGATAGAGGAGAATCGGCATTGATAGTGAATGAGATGTTGGATTTGTTTCTTGCTTCGCAAGGAAGTGCGACGAGAGAAGATATTGCTGAGAAGCTGGCAAAGCTTGAAGAACAGCGGGTTCGTGTTCAGCGAGATTTGGATTCATCCGAGAGGGCGCTGGAGGAGGTTCGCGGCAGATACGGTTTTACCGACCTTGAAGAGCGCAATTTCGAGCACATAATTACGAGAAGATTAGGTAATTTGGAAATTGAACGGAGCGACCTTCTTATGGAGATAAGGCAAATTCAAACCAGTGTAGAAATTCTTGAGGAGCAAGCGGTGGGGCCTGTTTCTGAGCAAGTTGAAAATCAGGTAGAGCGTGACCCTACTATGGTTATGCTTACCCAGTACCTTGTCTCTCAAGAAGCGCAGCTTGCAGGCAGACTTACGAAGTTTGGTGAAAATCACAGGATTGTGCGTCAAACACAAGAGTTGATAAACGAACTCAGGGTAAGAAGACAAATCCGAAAAGAGGAAATAGCAGAACAGACCCGACGGGCAAATCTTCAAAGTGCACGGGATATGTTGGCTACGTTGCGAAGCAGGCTTACAGAATTGGAAAAGATGCGGCAGGAGGCTGCAGCACAAAAAAGAGATCTTGATTTAGCCCGCGCACAATATGCACAGCGAGTGAGTATAAGAGACGAGAGAAAAATGATGCTCGATTCGGTCAAAGGGCAGGTTGAGAAATTGAGGATAATGCACGATGACCCGGAAACACCTAAGGTGCAGCGTGTTGGGTATGCTCCGGTGCCGCTGGAAGTGAGTTCCCCGAAGTGGCGGTTTTATCTCCCTGGTGGAACGACATTGGGTTTTATGTTTGGGATAGGGCTTGCTTTTCTTATAGAGCTGGTCAATGACCTGGTGCGGACACCGAGAGACGTGAGCAGATATTTGCATATTGGGCTTCTGGGCGTTATTCCCGATGCAGCCGAAGATGAACAGGTTCGTGATGTTGACCTTTGCCAGGTTGTTCGTCAGGCACCTTATTCTATTATAAGTGAATCTTACAGGCGGTTTCGGACGAATTTAAAGCTGTCCGGTTCTGCGGAATCTTCGAGGGTTTTGCTTGTCAGCAGTGGTAAGGCAGGTGAGGGCAAAACAACTGTGGCGGTTAATCTTGCGACAACTTTTGTTGCTGAAAATAAGACGGTGCTGCTTATAGATGCTAATTTTTGGCGGCCGGGTTTACATACGATATTTCCGAAGCCCCGGACTGAAGGGGGCGAAGCGGTCGAGGAGTCTGAGTTTGGATTAAGTACTCTGCTTGCGGGCCTGTGTGGTTACCGGGAAGTTATAAGGTCCAGTGGTATCGAAGGCCTTGACGTAATCGATGCGGGGCCGCTGCCTTCTAACCCTGCAGAACTGCTCGGCGGGGCGCAAATGGAGCAGTTGGTTAAACGGCAACGTGAGAGCTATGATTATGTTGTAGTTGACGGCCCGCCTGTACTGCTGGTAAGTAGTGCCAAAGTGTTGGCAAGACTTGTTGACGGTACTATCTTGGTATTCAATGCGGGCGCTACAAGAAGAGGCGTCGCTCTGAGGACTATCCGGGAATTAAGAGAAGTAAACGCAACAATAATTGGCTGCGTTCTCTTTGCGGTAAGGGCTATGAAGGGCGGCTATTTCCGCGAGCAGTTCAGGTCACATCAGGAATATCAAAAGCTGCAACTTGCTCGTTCGATTTAGCTAAAAACGACGCGTAATAATAACATACAGCAAATCCTTTTGTGAAAGGTCTCTTTGATGGAGAAGTTTTTAGTGACCGGCGGAGCCGGCTTTATCGGTTCAAATATCTGCAAGAAACTCGTTTTGCAGGGCTGTTTTGTAAGGGTTGTCGATAATCTGCTGACAGGCAAAAAGAGCAATCTGGCAGATATTATAGACGAGATTGAATTTATAGAAGCCGATATGGGCGACGAAAAAATAGCCCGTACGGCTATGAAAAAGATTGATGTTGTTTTTCACGAGGGTGCTTTGCCTTCGGTGCCGCGCAGCGTTGACGAGCCTTCTGCGACACACAAACATTGTCTCGATGCTACTTTCACACTCCTTTTAGCAGCTCGTGACGCCGGCGTAAAACGCTTTGTGTATGCGTCAAGCTCATCGGCTTACGGCGATACGCCCACGCTGCCGAAGGTCGAGACGATGAAGCCTGAGCCGCTTTCGCCTTATGCGGCTGCCAAGCTCGCAGGCGAATATTACTGCTCTGTCTTTTACAAGGTTTTCGGGCTTGAGACTATTTCATTGCGGTATTTTAACATTTTCGGCCCGCATCAGGACCCCACCAGCCAATATGCCGCCGCCATACCGGCTTTTGTAACAGCCATATTAAAGGATGAACCACCGACCATCTTTGGCGACGGTGAGCAGAGCAGGGATTTTACGTATGTTGACAATGTCATCGAGGCCAATTTACTTGCCGCAAGGGCCGAGCATACTGCCGGCGAGGTTGTAAATATTGCCTGCGGAAAGGCCATAACCGTCAACGCGATTACTGATATGATTAACGATTTGGTCGGCAAAAATGTTAAGCCGCTCTACACTGCCCCACGTCCCGGCGATATAAAACACTCACTTGCCGATATCACCTTAGCTCGAGAAACAATCGGCTATAAACCGATAGTGCCATTTAAGCCAGGCCTCGAAAAAGCAATAGACTGGTATCGCGAGAATCTTCTTTAATGTCATTCCCGCGAAAGCGGGAATCCATCATATTTAATCCGGTTTTCTTTTAATAACTTCAGTAGTTTTTCTAGGTTTATCCCTTTTAAGCAAACTACGCAACTCCCGGGTTTTTCTGAACATCATTTCAAATCGCTGGCTGGTTGTTAAAGACGCAAGGTAATCCAGTTCAAATTCGATTTCCTTTTCCTCGTTATGTGCATCCAGTTTAAGGATAGTCATTCAATACCTTCCGCAAAACATTTAATCAACACCATTGGCCTATACGGGTATTTTAACTGATATGTATAAATATTCAATAAAAAAGTAGAGTTGTGAAGCGAAACTCTTGAATGCGCTATTTACTAAAAGCCCTCTATGTTCTTTTATAACAAATTCAAACAAGGCCTCCAAAAAGCAATAGACTGGTACCGCGACAACCTGCTGTAAGCATGTCCCCGCGTATCACTTCGACATTCATTATTCCTTGTTCGATATTCGATATTCCTCGGGGTCATCCCGACCGTAGCCCGCCTTTGTGGATGAAGGATGGATGGCAGTGTTTGTCATTCCGTGCTTGCCTGCACTGAGCATTGTCGAAGTGCTGAAGGATCGGCAATCCAATCTTTTTCTTAAAATCACCCAAACATTCTTTGATCGCATACGTAGTGTATCCTACGGGCAGTCCTAATCTGCCTGACGATGTGAATTGAGCCCAGGTAATAATTGCCTGGGCTTTTGTCATTAATGGAGAAGAAAGGGGAATAGGTTGGGGACAGGGATACCCCTAATATCCCAACATGGGATTACCAAGTAAAAGGAGAATACATATGGAAAACAAGACGGTAAATAAGCAGGGTGAGCAGTATGCCAGCTTTAATTTCGTGAGGTTCTTCGCACCTAAGGTTGCTGAGGATTTAAACCTTGCCGAGGATTATCTACATATATGGAATGATCCACACGGGAGCATGTTGAAGGTTAGAGCGGCTATAGAAGATCTTGTAGCCAATCACATAGTTGTTAGAGAACTGCCAATGAATCAATCTGCACCTAAACCAAGTTTTCAAGAATGCATAGAGTTGCTGGGTAAGAAAGGAACTATCCCAAAGAAGGTTATACAATCAATGGAGTATATACGAAAGCGAGGTAATCGAGCGAACCACGAGAGATGGGACAAGTTGTACGATGCACGCGAGTGCCTCAAGCAGGCATATAAGATTTTAAGCTATTGGGAAACAGTAAGTTTATTTGGAGGTCAGAATAATAATTAAATAGAATTAAATAGGGGACAGTATTTTCTTTATCCATCTGGCACTTTCAAACCACAAACCACCCAAAATTGAAGCCAAACGCAAGTCCAAAACGCCCTAAATATTGCCTATAATCTCCAAGGTTGATACAATACTGGCCCAAATCGAGACTCAAAATGGACTATTGAGCGATTTGTTGATTTATAGAATGGAATGAACTATGGGGTCTGTACCAAAAGAAATCAAATTGATGGAGCAAATCGCTAGAGAGCTTGAAAGGTGGGCTGATGATAAATCAAAACAGCTTTCGGCTTTATCTGACGGTTATCTCTCCAGCTTTCCGGACTCATTTTGCCTTCAATTATATGAGGTTCTTGAGTGGTTACAATGGCATAAACCGAATTTAGCAAAGTCTGTAGAGGAAGAACACAACGCGATTAGGCAATTTATTGAAGCCAGCAAACACGAATATGATAATGGACATAAACCAGTTGCTGGGCCTTTCCTCGCAAGAATTTCTGCAGACATACTGGCAAGGAAACTGCGACATTTAGCGCAAATCGCCAGAGAAGAACTAAAAAATAAAGAAAAAGTTAATTCATCGATAACCGGCTGGATATTTAAGAAAACGTCCCATCTTATTGCGGTTATTATTTTCCTTCTCGCAGCGCTACTTACAATTTTTCATTACTTGGGGTGGCTGGAACCAATTAGGGCATTTATTTACAACATTCTGCGGCCTAAGTGAAAACCGTTTTGTTAGTGAATCGTAAATTGAGCCACGAGCTAAGAACTGAAAAACCCTCTGCGCCCTCAGAGGACGCCCCCGTGGCAAAAAAATCTCCACCTCAAAGCCCTCTTCCAAAAACCACGATTCTTAAAGCAGTCCATAAGTATATATGCATATACTTATATCCCCGTACAAAAACCCTGCTGTCTAATCCCCATCCAGCTCAAATAGCTTGCTGGTGGCCTTGTGAATGCGAGCTATGTTTTGTACATCGAGATGATAATAAACATGGAACCCTCTCTTCTGAAATTTTACAATGCGTGCGTCTTTCAAAACTCGAAGATGCTGAGAAGTTGCCGACTGTGATATACCCAGTCGCGATGTCAACTCAGTAACACATAGCGCTCGCCGCTTAAGAACCTGCACAATGCGTATCCTTGCCTCAACCGAAAGCAGCTTAAATGTCCCTGCCAGCTTTTCCGCATCAACCATAACTGCTCACCTCCATATTTAACACAACAACTTTAACATAACCTGATACCACCGCCAAATGGTAGTATATTAGTATGTACGCATATACTAATATAGTGTTGTTGCGATTGTCAAACCGAAAACAAAAAACTTGTCCTGAGCTTGTTTACACTGCCTGCCCTCGAATGTCGTAGTCGGGGGAGCTTGTCGAAGTGTCGAAGGCTCCCCCACCAACCACGCGGCCTCCGGCACTAACAGCTACAAGCGACGAAATAAACCCCGCACTTGCCGGCAAGGCATATTCTTGCCCTGCTTTGGCTGATTTATCTGGCTTCGGAGGAGAGGTGATTGAATTGATAATTGTTCTTTCTCTGTGTTCTCAGTGCTCTCTGTGGCAAAGATTTCGACAAATCATATCCGCAATACCCAGTCCTCACATCGAGCATCCAGCATCGAGCCTTGTCCGCCATAGGCGGAATCCAGCATCCATTTACCACCCACACCCCAAAACACTGCAAGCATCAAAATAGTACTTAAGTATATACGCAATTACTTAAGTAGCAACACCAATTAACCAATTCACTAATTCGCCAATCAACTAATCCCCTGATACTCTGATCTACTAATAACCTGCTCGTCGCGCTGCGCTCGACGCAGCGGGCCACCTGATAACCTGATATCCCGATTTCCGTCACGCTCTCCGCGGTAAGATAAATTCGTGTCAACCTGTCCTGAGCAAAGCCGAATGGATTCGTGGTCAAGTTTCTCTGTGAAATCCGTGCTTTCCGCGATTAAAAAACTATGAACTACGAACCAGTGTCTTACTGTCCCGAGCAAACTTGTCCCGAGTATAAGCGAGGGAGCCGAGGGATCTCAGACTCCGCCCGCCGGGCAAAAAACAGACCAAAAAGCGGTCGCCGCTTGACTTCAAAACGCACTTGTCCATTTTTGCCAAAAAAGCGCACTTTTCTGCATTTTCTTGCAATTTCTTGCATTTTTTCGCAATTTTTACTCATTTTTTTGCAATTTCTTGCAATTTTTCACACTTTTTTACACTTTTTCTCTTGCCTATTTTACCCAAACCTTGCAAGCCAACCTACCCAGCCCCATTTTTCACCCAAAAAACCACTTTCCCCTCTGGAAAACATCTCCTCAAAACCCTGTTTCTCCCAAAAATTACAATATTTTCAGCCCAAAAATCTTGTCAATTTGATTGATTTTATAGCTAAAGCTGTTTCTTTAGTTCCTGGGCGTCCTGAATTAATTTTTCTCTTTCTATCTGCTTCTTTTCTTCGAGCTTAAACGTCCATTCATAGGAATCGACGATTCTTTTCGGATTGACCAGTTGAGCGAAGAAGTCGAACGGGAACGCATCATACCAGGGCCTTTTCAACTTGCGGTGCGTATCTAAGGTCTCGTACCCCTCTTTGCTTATCCTGACACAATAATCGCCGTACCATTCGAACGAGACCGTAGCAGGCGATTCGCCTATCTCCTCATCATTTAATACCACTAACGCCCCCTGAGGCTTGGTATTGATTGTTAGCTTGCGTTCGACGCAGCCGGCAAGAACTATAGCGGTAATTAAGCTGATAACCAACAGAGCGGATGAATTGTATTTTCTCATAACTGATTTCCTTAAAATATTTAACCTCCTATTATACGGAAAAACCGAAAAGACAAAAGCCCAAATTTTGTTAAAAACGGGAGTTCAAAATCATTGACACCGATGTTGCTCAAGGGTAAGTTATTGTCAAATCTCGATGCTTGATACTCGATGCTCGATTTTTTAATTGAATATTCTTTGTGCATTAGTGGCTATCCTTTTATGGTGCTTTTGTTATGAAGGTTTTGCTGAGCTGGTTAAGTGATTATATCGAAATAGGGCGTTCTGCCGAGGAAATCGCTGAGATTTTGAGCGATTTAGGACTTCCTTGCGAAGGGATAAAACATCTTGACTCAGATGCCATAATCGATGTTGAGGTGACCAGCAATCGCGGCGATTGCCTGGGTTTGGTCGGTATTGGGCGTGAATTGGCGGCAGCAACAGGGAAAGAATTGAAGATGCCGGCAGTTGAATTGGACGAATCGTCCAAAGACGTTGCAGAGTTTGCCAGCGTTGAAATTGCTGAGCCGGATTTGTGCGGCCGATATACCGCCCGGATTATCGAGGTGGTCAAAGTCGGGCCTTCGCCAGATTGGCTCAAAAAGCGGCTCGAAGCAGTTGGAATGCGCAGCGTCAACAACGTGGTTGATGCAACCAACTACGCAATGATGGAGACCGGTCAGCCGCCGCACGCCTTCGATTATGACAAGATTGCCGAGGGGAAGATAATAGTCAGAAAAGCTATTGCCGGCGAAACTATAGTTAGCATCGATGGCTCGAAGTGCGAACTGGCTTCTGATATGCTGATTATTGCTGACGGCGAGGGGCCCGTGGCTATAGCTGGCGTTATGGGCGGCCTGGATACCGAAGTAAGCGAAACGACAACAACAGTCCTTTTGGAAGATGCACATTTTGAGCCGGTGAGTGTGCGTACGACTTCGCGCAAGCTCGCCTTACCTTCAGAGTCATCTTTTCGATTCGAACGAATGGTAGATATTGAGGCGATAGACTGGGCCTCCAAACGGACTGCCGCACTGATAACACAGGCAGCCGGTGGTAAAGTGGCCAGGGGTGTGGTTGATATTTATCCTAAAAAGCCAACACAAAGAGAAGTGGTGCTTCGGCTTAGCCGTTTGAGCAAGCTGCTCGGTGTTGAAGTACCTTACGCAGAGGTGGTAAGAATTCTATCGGCGTTAAGTTTTGGGCCGCGGCACAAAGATGATTTGATAGTTTGTACTGTGCCTTCGTGGCGCAGTGATGTTTATCGTGAGGCTGACTTAATTGAAGAAGTCGCACGCGTGTACGGCTACAACAAAATACCGACGGAGCGGAAAATCAGAATTGAAGTGGTGCCGGTCGACGCTCGTCAAAAATTGAGTGAATCGATTGGAACATATCTTAACGGCTGCGGCTTTTATGAAACGGTTAATGTAGGCTTTGTTGACAATTCTGTTGCCGAACTTTTTGCCCAGGCCGACGCTAAGGGACATTTAGCGGTAAAAGACATATCCAGAAAAAGCACCAATTTGCTTCGGCAGAGTCTTTTGGGTTCTTTGCTTGGTGTTCTGAAGACCAACCTTAACGCTAAGAATACGCCGTGCAGAATATTTGAAATTGCGGATACTTTTGTGCCGACGGACAGAAACGGTGGTTTGCCGATTGAAAAGGCCAAACTGGCGATTGTTTGTGATAGTGACTTTAGAGACCTGCGTGGGGTGGTTACGGGGCTGATAAAGAGTATCGATAGAGATGCTGAAACAGTTTTTATCCCTGCAGAGATGGTCTGGGCGCAAACTGGTGCCGAGATTGTGGTAGACGGCAAGACAATAGGTACAGCTGGGATCGTCGGCAGGGTGGTTAAAGAGAAATTTGATTTCAAAGACCTCTCGCCTGTCGGCGCCGAACTGGATTTTGAGCGGCTTTTGGCCCTGCAGGGTGGGGCGGTAAAGGTCAAGCCGATTCCAAGATTTCCGGCGATAGAGCGTGACCTTTCGCTGATTGTCGATGAGCGAGTTGCCTGGGCTGATATTGTCAGAGGCGTGAATAAAAAGACCTGCAGTGAACTGGAGGACATTCGGTTTGTCGGAATATACCGCGGCGAAGGCATTGCGTCCGGCCAAAAGAGCGTTACGCTTACACTTACGTTTAGAGACCAAGATGGCACGTTGACCCACGAGATGGTTGACCGTTTTGAGGCCGATATTGTAAAGAGACTTACTAAGTCTATCGGAGCTGAGCTGCGAACTCTGTAACTCGTATTGCGTCCCTTCGACTTCGCTCAGGACAAGCGTGCGTATCTCGTCCGCCAGAGGCGGATAAAATTGGGTTTGATCCGGCTTCGCCAGAGGCTACGCCGCGACAAGTTGGGTTTGATCCGGCTTTGCCAGAGGCTACGCCGCGACAAGTTGGGTTTGATCCGGCTTCGCCAGAGACTACGCCGCGACAAGTTGGGTTCGATTGGGTTTGTTTTGCATAAAAACTCGTATCTCGTATAGCGTATCTCACTTCGACAAGCTCAGTGTAAACTCCTCTCGTGAAGCGTGAATCGTATCTCGTATTTCGTATTTCGTATCTCGTCCGCCAGAGGCGGATAAATATTTCGTGGTACGTTGTGAGTGGCTAAATGGTTAATTGGTTAAATGGTCATTGGTTATTGGTAATCGGTTATTGAACATTAACGAACGACTGGGTTTGCTAACCCTGAAGGCCGTGCCCCCCAGGGAATGGGGCAAGCTGCCGGCGGGTTATCGTGGTTAGTCGTTAGTGTTTAGTGAATAGTATTTAGTACGGGAATTTTAACATAGTTTCAAACAAAAGTCAAGAAAAAACGGCAAAAAAATTAGCCACAGAGAGGGCTTTAGACAAATACAGGTTTTTTGTTTTCGGTTTGACAATTGCAACAACATTATATTAGTATATGCGTACATACTAATATACTACCGTTTGGCGGTGGTATCAGGTTGACAATTGCAACAACACTAT
>JAUWIG010000008.1 GCA_030605475.1 Planctomycetota bacterium
AAAAGTCAAGATACAAATCGGCTCTGCCGCCCCGCTGGAAGAGGAATTGACAATGGAAATAGCTGGCAGAGACACCATCTCGGGCCTGCCGAGAAAAATCGTTATAACAAGCGAGGAAATCCGTGAGGCCCTGCGAGAACCCATTGCTGCAATCATAGATGCAGTTACGGCAACGCTGGAAAAGGCCGAGCCGGAATTGGCTGCCGATTTGATTGACAACGGCGTACACATTTGCGGCGGCGGCTCGCTGCTGCGAGGAATGGACACGGTATTGACAAATGCAACCGGCTTGAAGGTTGAAAGGGTCGAGGACCCGCTGAGCTCTGTAGCACGGGGTACCAGCGTATATCTGGAAAATCTGGAATTGTGGAAAGACACGATGGACCATAGCGAATATGGGTGGGAATAATTCATCGTGCGCAATACGCAATGCGATATACGCAATATGATTATGGCAAAGAACCCAATCAGAGTCTCCAGACGAATGTTAATTACCTGGTTTATGTTAGCCGGGTTTATTTTCCTCTTTGCTCCACAGAAGCTCACAAATAAGTTTCAGTTCGCTTTTGCACGCATTTTTCGCTGGCCTTTAAGTATCGGCAGAAATGTCTCACTTTCCGCGCGTATGGAGCAGCCACTTACAAACGTTGTCAGCCGCAGTGAATACAGCCAGCTCCAGAACCATCTTGCCAACGTCATAGAGCAGCGGGACCAGGAACATAAAAAGGTTGAAAAGCTCTCGGGGCTGCGCGATAGATTTGTTTTGGAAGGTGCCAGATTTGTGTTGGCTGATGTTATCACAGCTTCTATTGACGGTTCGCGCGGCGAGCTTATTATCAATCGCGGCCAGGATGATGGCCTGGCTGAGGACCAGTTCGTCCTTGGCAATAACAGTATCATCGGAACCATATCTGATGTCTCCTCACGAACAGCTCAAGTTAGGTTGATTACCGACTCTACGTCCAGAATAGCAGTAAAAATAGCAGAATTAAATGCAAGCTGGGTGATGCAGGGTGCCGGCAACAATTCTGCCAAGGTCCAACTGCTCTCGATAAAACACAAAGTCAAAACCGGCGATGTTGTTTGTGCCCGCAAAAAGCCGGGGTTCCTGGATGCACCGATGATTGTAGGAAGAGTGGCAGAGTGCGAAAGGGACGATGAGAATCCTTCACTTTGGGACATAACGGTCGAGCCTGTCTGCGACTTGAAAAGACTAAGCAACATAGCCGTAATCATAATGAATCTGCAATAGTAACTGGGACCCCATTTTGCAGTGTCCCAAAACGCAATAAGAAGCGTTTTGGGGTCCTCTACAATAACTTGCGGGTTCCCACTTTGCAATATGTCGCAAAGTGGGGTCCCTCGCAGAATGGGAACCCACCGAGGATATAAAATGCGATGGTTTCGGTTTGCAGTTTTTATCTCTTTAGTCACCGTGCTGCAGGCCGGTCTGGTTGATATAATTGCCATTAAAAATATCAAGCCCGATTTATTGCTAATCCTTTTAGTATTTTTTGCTATTTACTGTAACACTTCAGAGGCCATTATAACATCCTTCACCATAGGCTTTGCTGCTGATATTATTGGCTCTGCAATGGGCCCGCGAATAATCAGCTTTGGCCTCTTTGGCACTTTGCTGGCGTACCTTCGCCGTGTTATTGCCATAAGGAAAATGCCCTATCAGTCGGCTGTGATATTCATCACCAGCTTCTTGGCCGGCGCCCTGGTCCATTTTTTAACTTTTTTGAAAGGCCAGCCAACCCCACCCAACATATGCGCTGTTCTTTTTGGGATATCCCTATACTCAAGCCTGATGGGGCCGTTTCTGTTCTTGCCTATAGCTTGGTGTATGCGCATGAGAGCATATCGCTTCAGCCGACACTAAATTTGCCCCGCACCAATTAAGGTCAGGCTCATGCCTAATTGGTGCGGGGTGATATACGAAACACGATGTATGATAAGCGAGTCAAAATTTTTGTAATCCTAAGTGCAGCTTTACTGCTGGCCTGTCTACTTCGCCTGGCACAAATGCAGTTGCTATCCGACTCGTTCTACCGGGACAAAATCGCAAAATTAAAGCTACAAAAAGGCTTCTCGCGGCAGCTTAAAACCATCAGAGGAAAAATACTTGATAGAAAAGGCAAAATATTGGCCGCTGATGAGCCGCAGTTCCAACTGCATATAGATTACAGGCTCAGCTCTTTTATGGACGAGCGTGTCAGACGAGCAAAACTGCTAAAAGCCGCTGAGCAACATAATGCGGAGCTCGCATTAACCGAGGCGCAAAGAGAGGTGGAAACCAGAATTGAGGATTTGCAGCAGATAATCGATAAGTGTACCTACTTTGGTCTCGAACGTGCCGATGTCGGTGACAAGATCAAAAATATAAACGGCAAAATATGGAATTTACGCACCTTTCTGGCCTGGGTGCGAAATGACCCCGACCCGAGTATACTTGAAAAATATAATCATAGGATAAATAGCATTCCATTATCGGAGGCAATTGCAGATTTTGAAAAGAAATTCCCGGACAGAGACCACCGGCTTCTACTTGTCAGTAAGGTCGATAACATTGCAGACGTAGACAAGAGTTGGCCGTTGCTGGAGTTGAAAACTGATGACGATATCTTTACTGCTCAATTGGAATTCTTAGATGTTAATGGCGTTCAAATTCTGCCAAAAGCGCAGAGGTTTTACCAGTATGGCTCGGCTGCTGCTCAAACAATAGGCTGGGTCGGGCCGGAACACGGCGAAAAGCTTTTCGCGGATGACAAATTAGCCGGCTATTTGGAAGGTGAAATTTCGGGACGCAGACCGGGGGTCGAGTATGTTTGCGAAGCTGTTCTTCGCGGCAGACGTGGCGAACTTGTTTACGACATAGACCGTCGGCTGATAAGTCGAACCAGGACACGGTTCGGCAAAGATGTTTCACTAACGCTGGACATCGAGCTTCAAAAAAGAATAGAAGAATATCTGGCCGACTGCGACCTTAATGCCAATTGCAAAGCACCTACGGCAGTGGTCGTGATTGATGTCGCAACAGGAGATGTCCTCGCGCTGGTTTCGATGCCGGTTTTTGATTTGAACCGTATCAGGTATGACTATAATGATATTGAACGCGACCCAAATGAGCCGTTGCGAAATCGGGCGGTAAATAAGCAATATCCGCCAGGTTCGGTTGTTAAACCACTGATTCTCATCGCCGGGCTCGAATCCGGAAAAATCACTCCGGACGAGATTATCAGTTGTCCGGCTCGAAAGGCTCCAAAAGGCTGGCCGAGCTGCTGGTTGTACAATAGATACCCCTGGATAGGCCATGACGATAAGTGGCCAAACAATGCACGCAACGCCGTTAAGGGCAGTTGCAATATTTATTTCTCTCGACTTGCCGACAGAATCGACTCTTCGGTCCTGCAGCAGTGGCTGTTCAATTTCGGCTACGGCCGAAAAATTCTGTCGGCTCCCGCTGATATTTGTGGAACCGAAATTGATAGGAACTTGAGGCAAGCATTCGGAATAATCTCAAGCAGTGTTCCGAAAAGCACCGAGCAATTACCACTACTGGAAAGGGTGGAAAGAAGATATTTCGGCATAGGCCAGGGCAATTTGCGAGCTACCCCTCTGCAGGTAGCAAATGCAATGGCAGCTATTGCGCGAGGTGGATTGTACAAAACGCCTCGACTTTTTATGGATGACGAGGATCGTGAATCAAGCCGCGAGCATCGAGCATCTAACATCGAGCATCTAACATCGGGCATTGACCTTAACATCTCACCTCAAACTCTGGATATTGTTCGAGATGGTATGAGCGCCGTTGTCACCGAGTTCGGTGGAACAGCTTACAACGAATTCGCCCACGCCGGCTTTGCCGAGCAGGGCATAGAGGTTTATGGCAAAACCGGCTCAACCGAAAAACCTGACAATGCCTGGTTCGCAGGTTTCGCTGAAGACAGTACAGGTCGAACTATTTCTATTGCTGTTGTAGTCGAAGGCGGCCAACACGGCTCAAGCGACGCCGCACCTTTAGCCCGTGACGTCATCCAGTTCTGCATCGAAGCCGAATATATAGGCCAGGCCCCGGATAAAATGGAGCAAGAACTTGACATTACACAGTAGCTATTCGAAGCGATGTTTGTTCACAGCTTTGTCTAAGCGTTATCGCCGATGTTTTTCAAGGGGTACTTCAAAACGCGGCCACATTTTGGGATAGATTGTGGGGGACCCCGAGGTAGTTCAGGGTTTTTTCAAGTATTGCGGCGGCCACCGGAGCGGCTACGGTTCCCCCCGTATAACCCTTGCCGAGCTTGATATTCGGTTTGCGAATTGAAACTAAAACGATTGCTGCCGGCTCCTCAGCCGGTGCGCCTGCTATAAAGGAGGCAACGTAAGCATCATCGTCATAACCTCCTCCGTCGCTTTTGGCGATATTGGCGGTCCCTGTTTTGCCGAACACCCGCCATTTTTCCAGCTTAGCTCTCTTGCCTGTCCCTTCGTTAACAACACCGACCATAGCATCGGTGATAATCCATTGGGCAACTTCCGGACTTATCACGAAACCAACAGCCGGCGACGGTCGTTTCAATTTGATAATCCTGCCGTCGTTATCTACCATCGCTTTGACCAAAAAAGGGCGAATCGGATGTCCGCCATTGGCGAGTATACAAAAAGCCCGAACCAACTGAATCGCAGTTACAGAAATTTCCTGGCCAAAAGGTATTCGAGTTACACTGTATCCCGTCCACTTTTGTACCGGCCGCAGCAGCCCACCCACCTCACCGGGCAAATCAACCCTCGTTTTCTTGCCGAAGCCGAAATGCTTCATACCACTATAGAGCTTGTCTTTGCCGAGTTTTTGCCCGATTTTGGCCATTCCTATATTGCTCGAATGAACGAGAATTTCCCGCACTGTCAGGTCTCCGAATTCGTGATTTCCATATTCGCCGATTCGTCCAAACCCCCTGCCGCGGTAGTGCCCCCACTCACAGAATATTTTCTCATCCAGCCCCACAACACCAGCATCAATCGCAATCGCTGCAGCAATCGGCTTTAGTATACTGCCCGGCTCAAATTGGTCGCTTATCGCTCGATTGCGGAAATTATTCGGGTCGGCTGACCGAATGTCGTTAGGGTCAAAATCAGGCAGTGAAACCAGCGCCAGAATCGCACCCGTCTCTGGCTCGGCCACAATCGCCATCGCCGACTCAGCCCCTATGCTTTCATATTGATTCAGTAGTTCAGCTCGTGCAAACTGCTGGATAGTGGTATCAAGGGTCAAAATAATTCCGACACCATCCGTTAAAACACTGTTTTGCTGTTTCAGCCGAATGGGCCGACGAGATGCATCAGCAAAGAAAATGTTTTGTCCCGCCGAACCGCTAAGCTCTTTATTGTATTGTAACTCAGTGCCGTCTAAGCCCTGATTGTCAGCACTTGTAAAACCAACAATATGCGCAGTCAATGGCCCCATTGGATAATGTCTTTCCCAGTTGGATTGGACGCCGATACCGTAGATTTTGCCGGCGGCGCTGCACTGATTTGCCCCGGCACCCAACTTGATTTTTGCAAAGCCTGGATTCTTGCTTTCCGTGATAAGTTTGCAGATTTCCTGTGCGCCAATATTCACTATCGGGGCAAGTTTAGTAGATATACTTTTGGCGTCCTTTATAATTCGCGGCTCGGCAAAAATGGTTTGGATTTTATTGCTCGCCGCAAGCACCCTGCCGCGACAATCAAGAATCACACCGCGTTGAGGTTTTTGGAGCTGCTGTTTGGTGGAGGCCGAATAATAATGACCGCTCCTGGAATACTGTAGATAAAAGCACCGCCCGGCCAGTGACAAAAATGCCACAATCAAAAGCAACAAAAAGAAAATGATAATGCGAACGCTTTTCAATTCTTAGTCGTTAATATTTAGTTGTTGGTAATTAGTTATTGTGAGCGAAGCGAAAGGGGCCCCATTTTGCAACTTATTGCAAGAGGGCAACCCAGGCAATCTATTCACTAAATACTGCTCACCGACGACTATTCACTGTTCATCAAGATGCTGAGAGACGGCGGCGGGATTTATTAAACTTTCCAGCTGTAACTGTTTTTGCCAAAGCTCTTGTTTTAGCCGGCTTTGTTCGGTATTGGCCGTGCAAAGCTTATAGAAAGTGCGATTGTTGGCGCTACGCAGATAAACAGTAAAAATCAGGACAGCTGTTAAATAAAAAACAACAAAAACAAAGCGAAATCGGAGCCTCATAATTAGTCAGTAGTATTTACAAACTATCTCAAAAGTCGCGTCACCGTGTACGGTAGGGCTTTGCTCGGCATGGAATCTCTAATTGCCTAAATCTTTCACCGGGCCGGTATTTTCAAACGCATCCCAATATCAAGACTATCTTCGTCGTCTAAAACGTCAGCATTCAGTTTAGCTATTTCGCTGTAGCGATTGCCGTTTCCAAGCTGTTCAGCGGCAATTCGCCATAAACTATCGCCCTGGCGAACTACATACCGCCTGCTGCGTTTTGCCACGCGACCGTCAGCCGAAAGGACTTTCCTGCCGATAGATTTAACTTTCTCCAGCATTGAGCTGGCTAATACACTACTAACTTTACTTTCGTCCGACGCTAAAGCGCTCAGTGGCGGAATGATAAGCTTTTGCCCCTCATAAATTTCATCAGGTGATTTCAAAAACCTGCGATTGGCCTCAAATATCCTGTCGATATTTATTTCTTCGTTCTCAGGACCATAAAGCTTTTTGGCTATAACGGTCAGGCTCTCGCCTTTGTCAACAACATAAACTTTCGGCAAAGTTGGTTTGCTCGGCCTGGCTTTACGGATTTCTTTCTTTTTCACCGCAGGCAAGGGTTGCGCTGGGGCGCGTGACTTGACTCCACCGGTTCTTTTCACAACCGACGTGCTCTTCGGCAATGGTGTTTTGAAGCGAACATTTTGATTGCCCATCGGGGGACTCTGGACCTTGAGGGGTTGTTTTTCAACCTGCTTTCCCCGATTGATAACCTCTCGTTCCTTGGCGCCAAAAGCCGGCGGATTATTCTGCGAACTGACCATGCTGGTGGTCAGCTCATTAGTGTTTGTGTTCTTGCGGAAGCTCGGCAGTCCATTTATCATAAATGCGATTATGAATATGAAGACCAACCCCAACAGCAACCCAATCTTGGCGTCGGAAGTCATGGGAGAAACTCCATTTCCTTCTGTTTTCTATTGTTTTTGAGCTGTCCTTAACTTTGCACTTCTTGCTCGCCGGTTCCTAGCAATTTCCGCTCGGCTCGGCACAATCGGTTTTTTTGTGATAATCCTGTAAACGTCTTCCTTCTCATTTTGCTTGAAATTACCCTTAACCAATCTATCTTCCAGGCTGTGAAAGCTAATGACTGCTATATGGCCGTTCTTGTCTAACAGCTTCGGTGCTGAAGCGAGCAGTTTTTCCAGGTTCTCCAGCTCGTTATTGACTGCAATTCTCAGTGCCTGAAAGGTTCTGGTTGCCGGATGTATTCTCATTTTTCGTTTTCGCCCCGGCTGCCCCAGTGCCTTGCAGACAATCATCGCCAGTTGACCGGTTGTGGTTACCGTCCGCCGCTGGCGATACTCCACGATGAATCGTGCGATCCGCCGTGAGGCCCTATCCTGCCCAAACTTGTAAATCAAATCTGCCAGGGATTTTTCATCTGTTTTATTAACTATATCGGCGGCAGTAGTCTTTAATCTTTTGTCAAATCTCATATCGAGTGGCATATCGGCAAGAAAACTAAGCCCCATCTCGGCATCAGCCAGCTGGGCCGAGCAAACCCCCAAATCCACCAATATAAAATCAACCCTTTCTATACCCTGCTTATGGACCTGCTCGCTGATTTGGGAAAAATTCGAATGAATCAGAATAACTTTGCAAGCGAGGCCCTTTAATCTCGATTGGGCCCTTCGGATTGATTTTTTATCGACATCGAAACCAAGAATCATTCCCTCAGGGCCCAACGTTTTGCCAAACAGCAAACTATGACCTCCTTGTCCAATGGTCGCATCGACCATCACCGCATCCGGCAGTAAGTTTATCTGTTCGGCTAACATCTCTGCAAGAACCGGTATATGTTCTACTGCCGAACCATTCACTTCTAAATCAGCCTACGGCCACTGCGTTTTTCTGGCCTTTAAGTTTCTTAACAGCGGGCGAAAGTGTAACGTTGGAAAAGGTCTTATCGAGTTTTTTCAACCGTTCCAGCCGTTCAGTAAGAATTGTCAGCGAGGCAAAGGTGTGTTCATCAACCGCTCTTTCACCAGCGAGGCTATCTCTTACAATCTGATAATGGTTCGAATCCGCTTCAATCATTTTGCCTCCATTCCGAAAGTTAAAGTTCTTCGTTCTGCTTTTGCAAGACAACCTGCCGTGCCTGCGACATTTGTTTCTGGTATTGAGCCATATGGTCTGTGAGATATTGTTCCCAGTTCTCGCTGTTCCACAGTTCGATATGGTCTCGGACGCCAACGAGCGTAATATGGTCTTTCAATCCTGCTCTCTTGCGCAATCTTTCATTCAAAAGCAGTCGTCCCTGACGGTCCAGCTCCACTTTGCTGGCCAGAGCAAAGCTTATTCGCTCGAACGCCACGGCCTCGTCCGGCGCGGCAGCCTTAGGTGCAACCGCGAGGACTATTTGCTCGAAATATTTTTCAGGATACAAACAAAGTATGCCATTTGCGCCGAGCACAAGATAGAAATTGCTGCCGTGTTCATCGGCGTCGATTTGATTTCTCAGCTTGTTTGAGATAAGGACTCTGCTTTTCACATCGACTGTGTGTTTGTATTCGCCTGTTAATAAAAGCATGGTATTCATCCCACTTAATATCTTTACGATGGGAAATTATACCACTTCTTACCACTAAGTCAACAAACAAATACATTTTTTTCAAAACTTTTTGGAAATTTTTTTATAGGACCTTCATTAAAAAAGGGCTAATCCCCACAAAAAGAAGTGTTTACGAAAACAGGCCCTTTCCCCCGACCGATTATTTTTTTTTCGCTTCCTGCTCATTTTTCACAGGGACCTGTAAATTTCTTGACAGCTGGAGGCATTGGGGCGGCTCTATCGCCCTCCGGTTTTTTTCAACATTCACACTCAAATAGACCTTTCCTGCCGCTTATTCGTTCTGACAGAGTATTTCTTCAGGTAAATTCGAATCACCGTAATGTCAGCAGGGGTGATACCGCTTATTCGACTCGCCTGAGCAAGCGTACCGGGCCTAAAGGCCGATAATTTCTCCTTTGCCTCAGTCCGAAGATGCACTATTCTTTTATAATCCAAATCCAGCGGAATCTTCTTGTTCTCCAGAGTTCGAAAACCAGCCGACAGACGCTTCTGTTTGGCTAAATAACCCTCGTACTTGGCATCGATAATTACCGACTGCAATACATATCTACCAAAGCCCATTTTTTTAACGTAGGGACTATCAGCCAGCGTTTGCCCAGTAGTATTGTTTGGTTGTCGAAGTTGCTCCCACAAACTTAGGCCCTTCGAATGTGTATTTGCCAGATAACTTTTAAGTTTATCAATATTTTTGAGCTTGTTTTGGAATCTCATCCATCGCTTTTGGTCCACAAGCCCGACCGATTTGCCGATTTGCGTCAATCTTCTATCCGCGTTATCGGCCCTTAGTGACAACCGATACTCGGCTCGTGATGTGAACATCCGATAAGGTTCATCAAGGGTCCCCAAACGCTCTTTTCCGCGTTCGGGGTCTCCGGCAATCCCTTTTGTTAGCAAATCGTCTATCAGCACCCCGATATACGCCTGGTCTCTGCCGAGAACAATCGGTTCTTTGGACTGCATTTTTCTGGCCGCATTTATACCGGCGATAATACCCTGCCCCCCCGCCTCTTCATATCCGCTGGTCCCGTTAATCTGTCCTGCCAGAAACAGCCCCGACATCTTCTTTGTCTCTAAATTGCTCTTTAGTTGAATTGGTGGACAATAATCATACTCAATCGCATAGGCATAATGAATAATCCGGGCGTTTTCAGTCCCCGGCAGCAATCTCAGCATCTGTTCTTGGACGTCTTTCGGCATAGAAGTAAAAATACCATTGCAGTAAATCGTTTTTATACTATCTTCTTCCGGCTCCAAAAAAATTCGATGCTGCTTCTTATCCGCAAACCTGACGACCTTGGCTTCGACGCTCGGACAATAACGCGGGTCGGTGCCTCTCATTTGGCCCGAGGAAAGCGCAGCGCGATGCAGATTACCACGAAGCAGCTCGTGTATCTTTTCATTGGTATATGTAATCCAGCACAGCACCTGGGGCCGCTCTATTCTTTCCGTCATAAATGAAAACGGCATCGGCGGCTCATCGCCGCTCTGTTCTTGCAATTTGTCTAAATCGCACGTCTGCGCATCTAATCTCGGCGTCGTATCGGTTGCCATCCGCCCAAGTTCCAACCCTATTCGTTTCAAGCTCTGCGAAAGTTCTACGCTTGGTGGCTCATCAATCCTGCCACCGGCCCATCGGTCGCTTCCGATATACATCATCCCGCCGAGGAATGTCCCCGGCGTTACGACAACTGTTTCTGTTTGGTAAACCGACCCGTCCTTACAGCTAACCGCCCGTACCTTATTGTTTTCTGTTATTAACTCTGTCGCTATTGCCTCAATGATTGTCAGATTTTCCGTCTGTTCGAGCGCCTGCTGCATCCACTTTGCATATTTGCCTCTGTCGGCCTGGGCGCGTGGCGATTGCACGGCCTCACCCTTCGAACGGTTCAGCGTACGAAACTGAATCCCCGTCGCGTCTATCGCCAGTCCCATCAGCCCGCCCAGCGCGTCAATCTCACGCACAATTTGTCCTTTCCCTAATCCGCCAATCGCCGGATTGCAGCTCATTTGAGCTATCTTACTTTTGTCGATGGTTATAAGGCAGGTTTTAGCTCCGATTTTAGCAGCGGCGTGAGCCGCCTCGACGCCGGCGTGACCACCACCTATAACTATACAGTCGAAACGGTTACCTTTTATTCTGTTAGGCATATTTAGTGCTACAATGCTATTTGATAGCGGGTTATGCTATAATATAAAATCCGAAGCACGAAATCCTAAATCCGAAACAATATCAAAACTTGTCTGACGACAGTCAAGATTCAAATTCTTCAATTTTCTAAACATAATGTTTTTGGATATTTGAACTTTGGTTATTTGGATTTGTTTAGGATTTAGAGATTAGGATTTCGGATTTAAAACGCTATTCCTTCTTTGCCATCGCAACTGCCGAGGCAATTGCAAAATTCGCTGTATGTGTAATGCTGACGCTTATATGTTTGATACCAAGTTTGTTGGCGATTTTTTCAACCTCGCCGCAGAGAGTAACCTTAGGCTGACCCGCAGGGTTGTTTACTATCTCGATGTCCGTCCAGGCAATCTTACCACGCCATCCCGTCCCCATCAGTTTAAGGACCGCTTCTTTTGCCGCAAAACGACCAGCTAATTTCTCTATCCCGTTTTTATTTGCCTCGGCATAGGCCTGTTCAGAGGAAGTAAAAATCCTGTTAACGAAACGCTCACCGTGCCGCTTCACCATCTCTTCTATTCGCGGAAAATCCACAAGGTCTATACCGTGTGCTATAATTTCCATCCGTTAATCCTGTTTACCTTTGTCATTCCCGCGCAAGCGGGAATCCACCTTCTCTACCTTTGTGCCTTTGTCCCTTTACCTGTTGCTAATTCTATAAATTTCTTTCAGGCAAAAATCTACAAACGCATCCTTTTCACCAAGTTCTGCTTGCTGTATGAGTTTGACACCAATCTCATCAACGGCTTGTTTCCGGCGGTCAAAGTTAATTTTGGCCTCCAGTTCTTTTTGCACCTTCTCGAACGGCTTAACGCTTTTCGCCTGTTTCTCTTCCAGCTTCATTATGAAAACATGCTCGTCCACCTCGATTGGCCCTGCAATCTGTCCCGGCTTCAGTCTTTCAGCTTCAGCCGAGAGAATATCATAGGGTTCAGCTAAAGACCCCGGCTCCAGATGCTTCCACAGTCCGCCAAACATCCGTCTGTGCCCGTGCGAATATTGCTTCGCCAATTCACCGAAGTCTTCACCCGCCTGCAGGCGCCCAACCAATTCATCAGCTAATTCTCTTGCTTGCTCCTGCCGATTCGCATTCGGGTCATCTATTTCCAGCTTCTCTGGTTGAATATCAATCAGCCGAAACTTTAACTTTGCCAGCGTAGTGAAAATTTCGTCTTTCACGTCATTATAGCAGTCCATCAATTCACTATAAGTGATTGGTCTATCCTCCGGCAGTTCCGATGCTATGTAAGATTGACTGAGAATCATCTTTTTTTGATATTCTTTAAAGCTGGCCCAATCCATTCCATCCTGCTTTAGAGCCTGTTCAGCCCTGGCATAATCGCCCTCAAAGCTGACAACAAATTTTCTCACTTCCGCCTCTGCAGCCTTTTCCAGTAATTCGTCAATGTCCTCACCTGCTTGCTTTTTGGCCTGGTTGTAAAGCAGAATATTCGATACTCTGGTCACAACAACCTGCTCAAGCTGGGGCCTGGCTTGCTTTTTGAATGTCACAAAGTCACTGCTTTGCGCAAATGGCCTGAAATGCTCTATCAGTGGTGCAATTATCTCGTCGCTGGTTATAGTCTCACCGCACACGGCTAAAACAAATCCGCCCGATGCTTCTGGCAGACCTTTTCTTTGCACAAGAGGGATACGCGCCAGCTCTTCTTCGGTAAATCTCAACTCATCACTGCTCCCGCACGCCGCTATCAGCAAAAGTGCTGATACTGATAAAAAAGCACACTTACGCATGGTCTAATCTCCCACTACGAACTACGAGCCGCAAACCACGAGTAAGATTTTACGCCAAAACTCCCGTATAATCCACAAAAAGGTTTTCAGCGGGATTGTTTTTGAGAGATTGGGGCTGGAAAACCCACTCCGCTGTGAAGATTTAGCTTCTTTTTCTCAAAATCGCCGCGCCGAGGCCGGCAGCACTGGCACCGTTTCGGGCACTGGTCTTTGGAGAAACCCATTCCCACAGCCCTTTGGTCGGCAGTATGAATTGTAGGTTTATGCCCCGCGTTTTCTCAGCAATGCCGTATGTATGTTATTGTGTAACGCAAGAGTTTATTTCTTCAATTCCACAGCAATGTAGAACCAAAGTGGACATTTACAACAACCGCTGCGAGACACTACGAAGTTATGGATTTGCACCCCCCTTATGATTCTGTTTCTAAACACTTCAGATACGATTCCATTCCGAGGTCTTCGGCTTTGCGAAGGCTTTCAAATCCCAATTTATAGCACTTAAAATCTTTTTCGCGTTACATTTCATCGATGATTTCTTTTGCTTGTTTTTTAAAGTTTGACGCCGAACTTCCTCCACGTCTCCAGGATATCTTCCTTGGAAAAGTAGCCGACATGGCGATAGACTTCCCTGCCTTTGTTGTCATAAAAAATCTGAGTCGGAACCTCGCTGACCCCGTATTTTGTACTTTTTGCTCCATTTTTCCACGCGTCAATATACTTTACCTGAAATTTCCCCTTGTATTCGTTCTTCAACTCGTCCAATATCGGCACCATTTTTCTACATGGAGGAGACCCATACGACCCAAGTAGCACCATTTTTGGAAGAGTGTCGCCGGCCCCCGACACCCGTTGAGTCCATTTCTCGTCGGCATTCTCGAATTCAACTTCGTCTTTGTATATTCCAACGACTTTAGTGTCGCCTATCATGTCGCCTTCGTGTACTACTTTGCCTTCGACTATAGCTGATGAGTTGTCCTCAGCGTAGATGATTGCGGTTATTGACATATCCCTGTCAAAGAGCACACTGTCTTTTACCTCCGGCCAAAAATAGTAGCCAATGCCGGCAACAATCATAACAGCGACGCCCAATAGAAGAACGTACGGCAAAAAGTTACTCTTCTTCTTTTCTATGTCAGGCTGGGTCTCAGGACCAGGCTGGACGTCAGGGCCAGGCTTAGTATCAGGGCCAGCCTGGATGTCAGGGCTGGGCTTAGTACCAGGGCCAGGCCGGGTACCAGAGCTGGGTAGGATACCAGAGTTGGGTAGGATACCAGAGCTGGGTCGGACACCAGAGCTGGGCTGGATACCAAGGATATACTGGATATCAGAGCCAGGTTGGATATCAGAGGCAGGCTGGATATTAGAGGCAGGCTGGATGTCAGGCCGACCAATACCAAACTCCTTCAGTCCGAGCGTTTGTGCCGACAACTGCCGATATACAAGCGTGATTGCTACCATAACCATTGGAAACGTTGCGAATATGCCGACAAAAAGACAAAGTGTGCCCAAAAAATTTATCAGGCCACATAAAATACCGAAGCCGAATAACCGCCATTTGACACCTGCTGTTGTTCGGCTGCTCGCCCTTAACGCCTTGACAGGCCCGAGTCCCTTATCGACCACAAAGTAAAAGCACAGGCCAAACTTGGTTAACAAAATCACTATCCAAACAATGGCCAAAATAACAGCAAGCCCGGCAAGCCGGGGAATACCCGTTGCGGCGGCTAACAAATATAATGGCAGCATACAGGCGAATACGGCGCACCATATAATCAGAAACAAAAGAATTCCTGTGCCTATGTACCTCCAGAAGCAATCCCGCACATTGAACAGTGTGCTGAACTTTGGCTTTTGCCCGTCGCAAAAGCTAAGAGTTATCTTGGTGAAGCCTATTGCCAGTATGGTTTGGATTATAAATATTACAGGAAACAATGAGAGACCCACAAAAAGCTGAGTTTGTTCAGGCTGACGTTCTATTGCATATCCGAGAATCTGCTCCAATGAAGATATTAGGACTAAAATCGTAACAACACCCGCGAAAAACCAGAAGTTGGCCTTCATCACACGCCAGCCAAAGCCTAATACCTTGCTAAAGCTAAAGGATTTGCCGTACATAAATTCCCCTTTTGACTCGAAATTTGACCGATAGCGGAATCCCACAGCACACTTACAATGGATAATCGGCTATTTAGCCGCGATTTTTCATAATATTCTTCCATTTTTTGACCCTACTTCCCTTTCTTCGCAATATGAATGTAGCTTATGCCCTGCGCTTTCGCAGCAATGCCAAAGCAAATGAAAACAGTTGAAATTTCTCATTAAAAGCGGTATGTTCGCGACTGAAACTGCCGGCAAAAAACATTGTTGAGGAACAGACAGAAATGAAAATCGTTGTGGCAACGGATTCTTTTAAGGGCTCACTGACCGCTGCCCAGGCTTGTAAGATTATCGCACAATCAATTGGCGCGGTAGTGCCCGGGGCCGAGATTATTATCAAGCCTATGGCCGATGGCGGCCAAGGCACAGCTCAGGCAATGATAGCCGCCCGCAACGGGCAATGGGTCGGGAGAACCGTCACGGGACCGCTGCCGGATATGAGAGTTGGTGCAGGATTCGCATGGTTCGCAGATGAAGAAATGGCCCTTGTGGAAATGGCGACGGCAAGCGGCCTGGAATTGCTTTCACCGGCGCTGCGAAATCCTATGAAAACTACCACTTATGGAACAGGCCAGCTAATAGATGCTGCTGTAAATAATGGCGCAAAGCGCATCCTTCTTGCCGTTGGCGACAGTGCAACAGTTGACGGTGGCACAGGTGCGGCTGCTGCGCTGGGCTGGAAATTCCTCGACGAAAAGGGCCAAGAAATCGTCCCCTGTGGCGGCGAATTGCGGCGGATTAGTAAAATAGTTCCACCGCCGCAGCCAAACCGCGTAGCGATTGAGGTGCTCTGCGACGTCGATAATCCGCTCTGCGGAGACCACGGGGCCGCAAAAGTGTATGGCCCGCAAAAAGGCGCTACCAGGAAAATGGTACAGTTGCTTGAAGCGGCACTGGAGCACCTCGCTGAGCTGGTCGAGAAGCAATTGGGATGCGATATGAAGAATGTACCCGGCGCAGGGGCCGCTGGCGGGCTCGCAGCGGGCGCGATAGCTTTTATGGGGGCTCGGCTCGTATCTGGAATTGAAACCGTTATGTCACACAGCCGACTGGCCAAAGCCGTCGCCGACGCAGACTGGGTAATAACCGGCGAAGGACGATTCGACCGACAGTCCCTGCGAGGCAAAGTTGTTTCGGGGGTTGTACAGGTTGCAAGGGATGCCGGCAAGCACATTGTCGTGCTGGCAGGACAGGTCCTTTTGGAACTTTCTGAGTATCGTAAGTTCGGCGTTGATGACGCAATCGGGTGTATGAATGATAGAATGACACTCCACTATGCAATGCAAAACGGAGAGAAACTGCTTGCAGAAGCTGCAAAAAAATTCGCCATTACGCACCTTCGTGGTTAGGGGCAAATCCTTAGATGTCCTTTGGTTTTGAGTTCATAGCCTTTTCAGCCACCGAGGATTCTTTGGATTGCTGTAAGTGCTCAACTTTAGAGACATTAACGAAAGCGGGTGGGGGGAATTGAACCCCCGTGACCAGCTTGGAAGGCTGGAGCTTTACCACTAAGCTACACCCGCACTTAATAATTGATTATTGATTATTAACTATTGATTATTTATAATTCGACAATCAATTATAAACACTCAATAAAAAATAGTAAATAGCAAATTAAAAATGTGTATTGCCGAGATAAGTGCAACAGCCAAATCAGCCTCAATCCAATTGGCAACGACCAAAACGAGCGTAAAAAACAACGCATTGGCCGAAATCGCCGCAGCTATGAAACAGCGCAGCGCCGAAATCATATCAGCCAACAAAGAAGACCTCACCGCCGCTAAAAAGAGCAATCTCGCCGCACCTCTGCTGAAACGTCTGGCGTTTGATGAAAATAAAATAGCTGATGTCTGTGCTGGCATCGACAGCTTAATTAAACTTGATGACCCTGTTGGAAAAACAATAAGTGCCACCGAACTTGATAAGGGGCTGCGGCTTTATAAAGTCAGTTGCCCGATTGGCGTTATCGGCGTTGTTTTTGAATCCCGGCCAGACGCACTTGTCCAGATTTCAACCCTCTGCTTAAAAAGCGGCAATGCCGTCCTGCTTAAGGGCGGAAGTGAAGCCCGGAATACAAACAAAATTCTCGCAGAGGCAATCTCAGCAGCTACCGAAAAGGTGGGCATCCCCAAAGACTGGCTGCAGCTGCTCGAAACACGAGCCGATGTTGCCGAAATGTTAGCGATGGATGAATATATTGACTTGGTTGTTCCTCGCGGCTCAAACGAATTCGTCCGCTACATAATGGACAACACCAACATAGCTGTGCTTGGACATGCCGAGGGGATATGCCACGTTTATGTTGATGGCGATGCTGATTTGGATATGGCCGTAAATATCGCTGCCGACTCCAAATGTCAGTACGTTGCTGTCTGCAATGCCGCTGAAACTATGCTGGTCGATGAAAAAATCGCCACAGCCTTTTTGCCGAAGCTCAAAGCCGCCCTGGAGCAAAGGGGCGTCGAGCTGCGCGGCTGCTCGAGAACAGCATCAATAATAGATGTAAAACCGGCCATCGAAGAGGATTGGTCAACTGAATATCTCGATTACATTCTTTCGATAAGAGTCGTCGCCGGCTTGGATGAGGCAATCGAGCACATAAACCACTATGGCTCCGGTCATACCGACGCCATTGTTACCGCCAACAAGGAAAAAGCGGCTAAGTTTATGGATTTAGTTGATTCCGCGAATGTGTTTTGGAACGCCAGCACACGCTTTAGCGATGGTTTCCGCTACGGCCTCGGTGCCGAAGTGGGCATAAGCACCAACAAGCTCCATGCCCGCGGGCCGGTCGGTCTGGAAGGACTGTTAATCTACAAATGGAAGCTCCTGGGCACCGGCCAGATTGCGGCCGACTATTCCGGCAGCGACGCAAGGAAATTCACGCACAAAAAATTAAGGTGAGTTTATAGTTATGGGTTCATAGTTCATTGACTACGAACAACGAACTACGAACAACGAACTTAAAATGCGAAACTTTGAGAATGTAAAAAAAATCGTTATCAAACTCGGCACCAATACGCTTACGAAGAAAGGTACTATTGAAATTGACACCGCTTATGTCCGCCGAATTGTCCGCCAGATAAATTCCCTGCTCAAGACCGGCAGGCAGGTTGTCATCGTCACATCGGGCGCTATCGGTATGGGGGCTGGCCAGTTGGAGCTGGCCGGCAAGGTTCACCCCGTTAGAAAATCTGCTGCCGGAAGGGCAAACGCCAGACGTCTCATTTCTAACGGCGTAAAGGACACAAAGATGCACCAGGCCTGCGCCGCTATTGGCCAGCCGCTGCTGATGGCCGAATATCGAAAATCATTTGCTCGCTTCGGCGTAACCGTCGCCCAGGTCTTACTCACCGCCGAAGTGCTCAACAACAGGAAAACCTATCTGAATCTTCGCAATTCAGTCGAGACGCTGCTGAAACTGTCAGTCGTCCCCATTTTGAACGAAAACGACAGCGTAAGCACCGATGAAATCGGCTCAGCTTTCGGCGATAACGACAGACTAAGCGCCCTGGTCGCAAGTAAAATCGATGCCGATTTGCTGATTATGCTAAGCGACATCGACGCCCTTTACGATAAAGACCCCCGAAAATTTGCTGACGCCGAACCCATACCAGCCGTCTATGAGCTTACCGAAGCTATCGTGCGAAGTGCCGGCGGCAAAGGCACCAAATACGCCGCTGGCGGAATGAAGACAAAATTAGAAGCCGCTAAGATTGCCTCTAACGCCGGCTGTCGAGTAGTCCTGGCCAACGGCAGATTGAAAAATGTCATCGGACACATCATTGCCGGCCAAGAAATCGGCACGGCCTTTTACCCAAAACGAAAGCTAAGCAACCGTGCCAGATGGATTCTAAACAGCGCCCCCGCCGGCACAATAAATATTGATGATGGTGCCATGCGGGCTGTAAAGGACCACAAAAGTCTTTTGCCAAGCGGCGTAATCTCCGTCAAAGGCTCATTCGAGGCCGGTTCGGTCGTTTGTCTAAACGATAACGCAAAGGCCGTCACAAATTTAAGCAGCTCTCAACTAAAAGCCCTTGCCGGCAAACACAGCTCTGAGATAAAAAAGCTCCTCGGCCCAAAACACCGCGACGTCGTAGCAATCCCGGAAGATATCGTTTTTATTGACTATTGACTATTGCCTATTGACTATTTATTGTCTTACAATTCAATAGTAAATAATAAATAGAAAATAGTAAATTAAAATGCCGGAGTGGCGGAATTGGCAGACGCGCGGGACTCAAAATCCCGTCCTGGCGACAGGGTGTGGGTTCGATTCCCACCTCCGGCAGTTGTTTCGTATTGTGTGATGCGTATCGCGTATTTAGAGATTAGAACACAAAAAAAAGGAATCGAACCCCCCAAAAAGGTGTGGAAAAAATGGTTCGGCATGCTCACCATCCTGAGCAGAGTCGAAGGAAATTTTTCCACATCGTCGGGGTGACAGGCCGAATACCGGATTCCCACCTCCGGCAGTAACACCAGTGTTTTTGCATACACATTTCAACCGGCTCCTGTAATCTCATTGACAAAGTCACATAATTATTGTATGATATTTCTATTGATTCAGAGCTTATTAAGGAGCGAGGAGATGAAAAGAAAAATTTTATTAAATGCGTTGTTAGTAGCTGCGGTACTACTTTTACCCGCCTGTGCGAAAGTCGGCCTTAAAGACCCTGTGAATCTGCCCGGCCTGGGCGAAACTTTTTACCTGCCGATAGAGAAGCTGCCTTCACCAAAATTCAGCAACGGTGATATTGTTAGATATAAGATGCTTGGCGACAAGAAGGGCATAATGATCTGTAGTGACTACAAGTACGTACCTCATTTGGAAACATGGTACTGCGTGGTGGATTTCTATCCTTCCTCGGCTCTAATTCATTTTGATTTTTCCGAATTTGATAATTACGAGCGGAGATATGTCTATGAATTCGAATTAGAGTTAGTGAGAAAATACAGCAAGTATAACGAATACGCGAAGAAGAGGTGGGCTTGGTAGCAAATCAAGCTACGTATGCCCCAAACCTGCTATTTGGCCACAAACGGCGATAGCTCACGAAGTCTGTTCACAATCTCCGGCATTTTTTCAATTGTGTAATCCACTTCTTCCTCGGTGTTATATCTGCTTAAGCTAAATCGAATCGAGCCGTGGGCAGCGGTGAACGGTACGCCCATCGCACGCAATACATGGCTCGGCTCCAATGAGCCGGACGTACAGGCTGAGCCGCTGCTGGCGCAAATGCCGTATTTATCTAACATAAGCAGAATCGCCTCGCCCTCGATATACTCGAAGCTGATATTAGTCGTATTGGGCAGGCGATTGTCTTTATCGCCGTTGAGCTCACAATCAGGGCACCTTTCAAGTATCGCATCCTCAAGTTTATCCCGCAGATATTTAACTTTGCTGTTTTCTTCTTCGATGGTTTCCGCCGCCAATTCACACGCTTTCCCTAAACCGACAATTCCCGGCACATTTTCCGTACCTGCTCGCCGTCCCTCTTCCTGATGACCACCTAACATAAACGGCGATATTCGTGTCCCCTTCCTGACGTACAGCACACCCACACCCTTTGGCCCGTGCAGTTTATGGCCCGAAAGACTTAGCAAATCAATCTTGCTCTTCGACAAATTCAACGGCATCTTGCCAACCACCTGCACCGCATCGGTATGGAACACCACCCCCTTGCCGCTAACTATCTCCACTATTCTTTCAATCGGGAACACCACGCCGGTCTCATTATTTGCGTACATTATCGTAACCACGGCGGTATCGTCATCGATTTGTTCTTCCAGCTGGCGCCAATCAAGCCGGCCCTGTTTATCCACCCCCAGCTCCACAACTGTATAGCCGTGATTGGCCAGCTCCCGGCAGACCGCCAGCACAGCCGGGTGTTCAACCCTGGTAGTTATAATTTTACGTTTATTTGGTACAGCAGCTAACGTCCCTTTGATAGCGGTGTTGTCACTTTCAGTGCCGCAGCTTGTAAATATGATTTCGCTCGGCTCGCAGCCAAGCAAGCCGGCTACCCGCTCACGGGCCTGGCGGATTTTACGGCCAATCTGTCCGCCGAATGTATGCATACTCGAAGGATTGCCGTAAAGCTCACAGAACAAAGGCCTCATCTCTTCGAGCACTTCTTCAGCCACTTTTGTCGTGGCATTGTTGTCAAAATATATAGTCTTCATTGCTTATCCCCTGTGATTGTGCGGCTCTTGTGCGGACTCTTTGTCTTCCTCCACAAAAAGTTCATCAGTGACAAATTCTCTTAGCTTGGCTTCAACCACATCTTTCATTGTGAACTCAGCCAGCCTGCACTGGGCGCACATACCTCTGAATGCAACGATAACTTTATCTCCTTCAATGTCTATTAGTTCGATATCACCCCCGTCTGCCCGCAGGGCCGGCCTGATTTGCTCATTTATCGTCTCCTGGACTAATTGTATCTTTTGAATATTGGTAAGCTTGTGGCCTTTGGCAGGCACCGGCGAAGGTATCTCTCTTATTTTGACGCTCCGGGTTTTTTCTATTATCTTTTCAATTTCGCCATGGCATTCGCCGCAGCCGCCGCCCGCCTTGCAGTAATTTGTTACGTCTTCGACGGTTGTTAGATTATTTTCACGTATCACCCTCTCGATTTCACTTTCAGTTACACCGAAACAGTTACAGACGACTCTGCCTTCAAGCTCGTGTCTCTTCTTACCACCTGTACGGTAATTCTCAATTGCCGCCTCGAGGGCTTCTCTGCCCATAACCGAGCAGTGCATCTTCTGTTCCGGCAAACCGCCAAGGTAATCAGCGATATCTTTGTTGGTTATTTTGGCAGCCTCATCGACTGTCTTTCCCTTTATCAGTTCGGTCAATACCGACGATGTCGCTATTGCACTTGCGCAGCCGAAGGTTTTGAATTTTGCGTCGCGGATTCTCCCGTTCTCATCGAGTTTGAACGTCAGCTTCAGCGCATCGCCGCAGGCCAATGAGCCGACCTCACCGATGCCGTCCGGGTCTTCTATTTCTCCGACATTATGCGGATTGAAAAAGTGCTCTTTGACTTTATCCGTATATTCCCACATACTTTCTACCTCTGACTTATCTTTAAGGCCTGTTCAAAATCGGCTATTATATCGTCGATGTGCTCGGTTCCAACGGAAACACGAATATAATCATCCGTAACGCCGGCTGCAAGCTGTTCTGCTTCGCTCAACTGCTGGTGTGTCGTACTGGCCGGATGAATCACCAATGTCTTACTGTCGCCGATATTGGCAAGGTGACTGGCCAATTTAACATTGTTGATAAACTTAACGCCAGCTTCTTTACCGCCATTGATTCCAAAGCCCAAAATCCCGCCTGCGCCTTTCGATAGATATTTTTCTGCCAATTTGGAATCAGGATGGGATTTGAGTCCCGGATAATTAACCCAGCTAACTTCACTTTGCTTCTCGAGCCATTCCGAAAGTTTCAGTGCGTTTTCGCTGTGCCTGGGCATACGCAGATGCAGCGTCTCAAGCCCCTGCAAAAACAAAAACGCATTAAACGGCGACATACAGGCGCCCATAGCTCGCAGAAACTGCAATCTGGCTTTGGTGATGTACGCCAATTCCCCAAAGCTCTCGACATATTTTACGCCGTGATAACTTGGGTCCGGCTCAGTCAACTCAGGATACCGGCCGTTCGTCCAGTCAAATTTGCCCGAATCAACAATTGCGCCCCCAATGCTTGTGCCGTGTCCGCCGATAAACTTTGTGCAGCTATGTACTACAATATCAATGCTGTATTCAATCGGCCTAAACAGTATCGGCGAAGCAACGGTATTGTCACAAAACAAAGGCATCCCGTTCTTGTGCGCAATCTCTGCGATTCTTTCATAGTCAAGCACGTCATTCTTCGGATTACCAATCGTCTCTATATAAATCAGCCGGGTATTGTCCCTGACTGCCTCGGCAAAATTCTCCGGCTCCCTGGGGTCAGCGAAAGTTACTTCGATACCCAGCTTGGGAAATGTCTGACTAAACAGCGTAACTGTCCCTCCGTAGAGCGAACTTGAAGCGACAATATGCTGACCTGTTTTGCAGATGTTCAAAATGCTGCTCGTTATCGCCGCCATCCCGGAGCTAAAGCAAAGGCCGCCAACTCCGCCTTCCAGCGCAGCCAATCGCCTCTCCAATACGTCTATCGTAGGATTTGTCAAGCGTGTATAGATGTTGCCGGACTCTTTGAGTGTAAACAAATTCGCCGCATGCTCACTGTCCTTGAAGCAATAGCTGGTGGTCTGATAAACAGGCACGGCACGACTGAGCGTATCCGAATCTACCTTTTGCCCCGCGTGCAGAGCCAGAGTCTCCAAATGATATTTAACTTCTTTGTCCATCTTTTCAAATCCTTTTTACTCCTCGGGTAGAATCTCTACCATTCTATCAATTGCCTTTTTGGCTTTCGCTCTTACCTCGTCCGGCACGGTGACCTTATATTGCATATCTTCTAATGACCAGACTACTTTTTCCAGGGTAATCTTTTTCATATTAGGACAAATTGCCTTCGCACTGGCCGCAATAAATTCAGCGTCCGGATTTTGCTCTTTCAAAGCGTGAAGCATCCCTATCTCGGTAGCTATTATGAACCGTTTCGCTGTGCTTTTCTTGGCAGACTTAAGCATTTGGCTGGTACTAAGTATTTCATCTGAAAGCTCTTTGACCGGCTCCGTACACTCCGGGTGCGCCATTACAATTGCATCCGGGTATTTTGCCTTTGTGTTTTTGATATCCTCTTCGGTTATCACCACGTGCGTTGCGCAGTAGCCCGGCCAGAGTATAAGGTCCCTGCCGGTTTTATCGACGACAAACTGGCCGAGATGCTGGTCCGGCACAAAGATAATCTGTTTATCTTTCCCCAAAGAGTTTACCACTTCAATGGCGTTGGCGCTGGTGCAGCAATAATCGCTCTGGGCCTTGACTTCTGCGGTACTGTTCACATAACAGACCACCAAAGCGTCCGGATGCCGCTGTTTCAGTTCACCCAACTGCTCCGATGTTATCATATCAGCCAAAGGACAGCCGGCAAATTTGTCCGGCAAAAGCACTGTTTTCTCCGGCGATAGAATAGCTGCGGTCTCCGCCATAAATTGCACACCGCAGAATACGATTACCTCCGCGCCGGTTTCCGCTGCCTTTATACTCAGACCCAAAGAATCACCGCAAAAATCAGCCAAATCCTGTATCTCACCGGGCTGATAATTGTGCGCAAGTATCACAGCATTATGCGCGCCCTTTAAATTTTTGATTTTTTCAAGTAGCTGCTCGATCATTCCACCTCTCGTATTGCATTTTACTTTTTAATTTTTAATTTCTTCCTGCGTTTTGTGTAAACCAGGTCCGCACGTGGCATTGCAACGGTAACGCCTGCCGGCACGGACTCCCTTATCCAGACATTACCGCCGATTACCGTGTTTTTCCCGATGACTACATCACCTAATATTGTCGCCTCGGCGTAGATTGTTACGTTGTCTTCTATCGTTGGATGTCTTTTACCACCCTTTATTATCTTTCCTCTTTCATCCTTTGGAAAGCTCAACGCCCCGAGCGTAGCACCCTGATAGATTTTTACATTATCGCCTATGACAGTGGTTTCGCCTATTACAACGCCGGTGCCGTGGTCGATAAAGAAGTTTTTGCCTATTCTCGCACCGGGATGTATATCAATACCGGTTTCTGCGTGTGCATATTCGGTCATTATTCGTGGGATTAACGGCACCTCCTTTAGGTACAATTCGTGGGCAATGCGATACGTTGCGATTGCTGTGATGCAGGGATAGCTTATCACAATTTCCTCATAAGACTTTGCAGCGGGGTCTCCGTCAAAAGCCGCTCTGACGTCGCCTTTCAGCAATTTTCTAATCCTTGGCAGCCGAATTAACAAGTGTTGGGTAACACCCTCAGCCATTGTTCTACAATCACAGCCGTCACATTTATCCATTCTGCACTGGTACCTGTAAGCTCGTTCTATTTGTTCGCAGAGCTCCGTATAGACCTGGCAGAGAATGTCGCCAACGATAAAGTTGATATTTGATTTTGTAACCGTCCTTTTGCCGGTATAGCCCGGAAAAAGCAGCTCGCCAAATAAGTCGAGAATCTCCAGAATTTTATCTCGCACCGGCAGATTAGAAGCATCGATGAAATTTATGCCGGAATCATCCTTATACGTCCGGGCAATTTCGCCGACCATATCTTCCACTCTTTTATTGGTTAGCTTATTCTTCCGCATTGCCGGTTCCTCTCATAACCTATTTGATTATTGATTACTGGTTATCAATTACCAATGCTTCTTTGTCCTCTTGTAATTGGTCAAACATTTCGGTCGAGATATATCTCTCTCCGGTATCGGGCAAAATCACCACTATTGTTTTGCCTTCATTTTCCGGGCGCTGCGAAACCTGTATTGCCGCCCACATTGCCGCACCAGAGCTTACCCCTGCTAATATTCCCTCTTTCGCCGCCAATTGCCGGGCCGTTTTCATGGCGTCATCGTTTGAGACCTGTATAATCTCATCGATTATCTCAGCATTCAACACTTTCGGCATGAATCCGGCCCCGATACCCTGTATTTTATGCGGACCGCCCTTGCCGCCCGACAGAACCGGCGAATCTTTCGGCTCCACTGCTATCACCTTTAGGCTTTTATTACGTTGTTTTAATGCTTCGCCGCAGCCGGTTAGCGTTCCACCAGTCCCGACGCCCGCAACAAAAATGTCAACCTTGCCATCACTATCTATCAAAATCTCTTTTGCCGTGGTTTCCCTGTGGATTTGCGGATTTGCAGGGTTGTTAAACTGTTGGGGCATAAAGGCATTAGGATTCTGGGACACCAGTTGTTCGGCTTCTTCTACCGCCCCCGCCATACCACGCTCGGCTGGCGTCAGCACAATTTCTGCACCAAACAACCGCAGCAGTTTACTTCTCTCGATGCTCATCGATTCGGGCATAGTCAATATCAATTTGTATCCCTTTGCAGCACAGATGCAGGCAAGTCCTATACCGGTATTGCCGCTGGTCGGTTCAATTATAACGGTCTCTGATTTTATCAGCCCATTCTTTTCTGCCGCCTCTATCATTGACAATGCAATCCTGTCTTTTACACTCCCGCAGGGATTAAATGATTCGAGCTTGGCCAGAATGATTGCCCTGCTGTCACCTAACTTATTGATTTGAACCAATGGCGTAAACCCGACTGCTGCTGTTATATCTTCGAATATAGCGCTCATACTTTTCCCCTTATCTGTCTATATCTGATAATCTAACTAAACTTTTTTATCTTTTGCCCTGTCAACCAAATCCTGCAGCGTTATCGATTGCAGGATATTTTCTATTGCCTCTTGCACCTGTGCCCAGACCTGCCTTGTCACGCAATCGGCAGCTCGTGCACAGTAACTTTCATTTTCAACGCACTCAACAGTAGCCACAGGCCCCTCGAAAGCATTGAAAACATCACCAAGTTTAATCTGATTCGGCGGCTTAGCAAGAATATATCCCCCTTTGGAGCCTCTAATACTTTTCACAAATCCTGCTGATTTGAGCACGGCCATTAATTGTTCCAGATACTTGACGGATATGTCCTGACGCTGGGCAATGGTTTTGATTTGCACAGGCCCCTCGCCGTGGTTCTCAGCCAGTTCTAATATAGCTCTCATCCCGTATCTGGTCCGACTTGAAAGTTTCATAACCTATCTCCTGCTATTCCTACTGTATTAGTAGGATATTATGCAAAATTGTCAACCTTTGTTTGCAAAAAAACTGAAAAATTAGCGAAAAATTTGAAAAAAAGCTCATAATTGTGAGTTTGCAGCTCATAGATGCCAAATTATAGACCCCGAGTTCCGAACGGAATTTTATCAATTTACTTGACAAATTAACCAACCACCCTTAGGATTATAGCATTGAGTTTACAGCTATTTCAAAAGGGGATGTTAGGGATGGCAAAAGGTTCCACTAAGAAGGTGGCGTTTATTTCTTCTTACCCACCGAGGAAATGTGGAATCGCAACTTTTACTTCGGACCTTATCAAAAATACCGCTTTAGCTGCAAATGGTGAATTCGAACCGTTGGTGGTTGCGATGCGGTCAGAAGACCAAAAATACAATGACCCTGTCAAGTTTGAAATCCGCCAGGACGTGAAAAATGATTATATTTGTGCCGCCGATTATATCAATTTCAGTCACGTTGACTTGGTTTCTCTCCAGCACGAGTTTGGCTTGTTTGGCGGCGAAGCCGGCTCATATCTAAGCTTGTTACTCAATAGGCTGAAAACACCCATAATAACAACCCTTCACACCGTACTTGATGACCCAAGCCCGGCTTACCGAAGGTCCTTAGTTGACGTCTGCAACGCTTCTTACAAAGTAATCACTATGAATGAACGCGGCATCACAATGCTGGCCGACATCTATGGAATAACCGGAAAAAAAGTCCAACTGGTCCCACACGGCATACCGGATTTACCTTTCGTTGACAACAACTACTACAAGTACAAATTCGGCATGCAAGGCCGAAGAACTATTTTGACGTTCGGTCTGCTTAGTAAGAACAAAGGCATAGAGGTTATCCTGAAAGCTATGCCAACTATTGTTGAGGCTGTTCCTTCTGTTTTGTACGTAATCCTCGGAATGACGCATCCATTTGTATTGAAGCAAGATGGTGAATCTTATAGACTCAGTTTGCAGCGAATGGTAAAAGAATTAGGCCTCCAGGAGCATGTCATCTTTCATAACAGGTTTGTAGATGACGAAGAACTTCATAACTTTTTATGTTCAGCCGACATCTATACCACCACGTATCTAAACAGGGAACAATTGACCAGCGGCACATTATCCTTTGCGGTTGGAACAGGAAAGGCCGTTGTCTCAACACCTTATTGGGCGGCTATGGAACTATTGTCTGATGGCCGAGGAAAACTGGTGCCATTCGGCAATTCCACCCAAACGGCTGAAGCAATAGTGGAAATACTTCGGGATGATTCGTTATTTTATTCCCTGCGAAGACGGGCATACGACTATGGCAGGTCAAGAACCTGGCCCAAAACCGGACAGGTCTACTGGAAATTATTTAGCGCAAAACGACTACCGCTGCGCATCACCATCAAAACCACGCCATCAATGGCCGAAACAATATCAACTATTGAGATCCCTGAACCGTCATTAGCACACCTAAAAAGGCTGACCGACGATACAGGACTGTCTCAGCACGCCAAATTTACGGTCCCAAATCGCGAATATGGATACTGCACAGATGACAATGCAAGGGCCGTAATTGCAATGGCCGAGTATTACGCACAATACCCTGAGCCGGAAGCACTCCAGCTCTTCGATACATATCTGTCCTTTACACTGCACGCGCAAAATAGCAACGGCTCAGTCAGAAACTTTATGAATTTTGACAGAACCTGGCTAAAAAAAGAGCCTGTCAATGACGCCCTCGGAAGACTATTGTGGGCCTTGGGAACGGTTATGGCAAAACCGCCTTCATCTTTGTATTTATCGACAATCAAAGACCACTTTGATAAGTCCGTAAAACACATCGCCAAGAAGTCTCCAAGAGGTATGGCATATTCGATAATTGGTATGTCCGATTATCTCAAGCAGTTCCCGGGAGCCAGTGATATCAAACGCCAGCTGGTAATAGCTGCGGACAAATTGGTAGCTCTGTACGAAAGAAAGAATCGCCCCGATTGGCAGTGGTTTGAGGATGCGCTAACTTATGACAATGCTATTTTGCCATACGCAGTGTTTGTTGCAGGATTAACTTTTGAGAACGAAAAATACATAGAAGTTGCGGAAAAAACGGGTGAGTTCTTGTTGGCAAACACCTTCAATGGTGACCATTTCAGCTTTGTCGGCTGCAAAGGATGGTATGAGTGTGGAGGCACAAAGGCCGCATTTGACCAGCAACCGATAGAAGTTGCAAGTACCGTTATGATGCTAAGGGCTGCTTATGATGCCACGGAAAACACCAGATTCCTAACATTGCAGAGAAAAGCGTTTGATTGGTTCCTCGGAGAAAACGATTTGCACATCCCACTCTACGACTTTAGAACAAAAGGATGTAATGATGGCCTTGTACCTGGGGGAGTTAATGTCAATCAGGGCGCAGAGAGCACAATCAGCTTTTTGTTGAGCCTGTTGGCCATAGCCGAAAGTTACGCCATAGTTGACAAAATCGCTGCGACTGCAGGTGTATCGCGGAAAATAACTACCTCACAACAAGCCAGTGCCAAAAAGCAAGCAGTTAAAAGACCAGCACCGATAAAAGATATATCTACCAAAGCCAAACCCGAAAAAGACCAGGTCGAAGAGCCTGTCTGACCCAGCTTCTCTATTTAATTGTAAAAGAGCACTGCCTGCTACATAGATAAAAAACCACGACTTGCGGAAAGGCCCAGTGACCACACTCCTGTTGTTGCTGAGTTTAATTGGTAAATAAAGGGAAATTTAATCTAATTGTTGATAGTGGCTTGCGGGCAGGGTATAATAGCAGCGATTATAAAAGAAAAATTGGAATCATATTTTTGGGAGGTCTATAGCTATGTTACTTTGGGTTTTCAGAGCCATCGTCGCTATCGTTATTGTTGCAGTTTTAGTGGTTCACTTGGGTTTGCCTTCGGTTTCAGGCGAGCCCGGCAGAGCAAATTTTAACGCAATCCTTTGGAGCGGAGTGGGGCTGGCGCTGGTCGCTTTTTGTGTCGATGTCTTTACGCCGAAGAAGTCTCTGGCTGCGCTGGCGGGAGTGTTTTTCGGGCTTTTGGTGGGAATGTTTTTCAGTTGGGCCCTGGCACCGGTGCTCGATATGGTAAATGAGATTTATTATTTGGGCTTAAGCGAAGCAGCCGTTCAGGCAATCAAATGGATAATGGGGATATGTATATGTTATCTTGTCGTCAGTGTTGTGATTCGGACCAAGGATGATGTCCGTTTTGTGGTGCCTTATGTTGAATTCACCAAGCAGACCAAAGGCGCCAGGCCGTTGATTTTGGATACGTCGGCAATCATTGATGGTCGGATAGCAGACTTGTGCAGGAGCAAACTGCTTGACGCTCCGCTGATTGTTCCGCGCTTTGTTCTCAATGAGCTGCACCTGATAGCCGATTCACCGGACAAGCTTAAGCGTAGCCGCGGCAGACGGGGGCTCGATATACTTAAAGAAATGCAGACAAGCCCTGTTATTGATGTGGAGATTGATGACACCATCATTTCCGAAACCGAGGATATCAAAGGTGTGGACCAGAAACTGGTTGTATTTACCAAGAACTGCAACGGGCGACTGGCGACGACGGACTATAACCTCACCAAGGTTGCACAGGTACGCGATGTTGACGTAATGAATATAAACAACCTCGCCAATTCGCTAAAGAGAATTGCTCTGCCTGGTGAGTCTATGGAAGTTAAGATTATAAAGGCCGGCGAAGAGGCGGAGCAGGGTATTGGTTATCTCGATGATGGGACGATGGTTGTTGTTGAAGACGCTCGCGATAAGATTGGGCGAGAGCTGGTCATTAGCGTAACCAGTTCTCTGCAGACTTCGGCCGGCAAGATGATTTTCGGCAAGTTCGAGAGATTCATGCAGAAGACGGACAATAACAGAGAGCAAGCATCGTACAGAAGGTCAAGCGAAACGAACTTTAGAAAACAATAAAAGCTAAAAGTGCAAAAGCGGAAAATCTGGACGTCTCAAAAGAGCACAGGTGAAAGTTCTCGTGTGCTCTTTTGCTTTCTATTTAGACTTCAACAGGCATTTAATGAACAAAGCAATGGCCAATATTGGCCCCAAAGCAAATAGCGGCCAGTAGAAATAGGATTGAAAATCAGGCTCTGCAATGTGCCAGCCGGCAATCCAGAAAGAGACAACCACAACAAGACCGGCGAAGACAAAACCAAACCAGTCCGTCAGCGTTGCCTTAATGGCTCTGCCGCAGGAGCAGCGGTATAGTATTATTGCGCCAAAGCTGAGCAATGTAGCGGAGACAAGAAGCGGTGCCAGCACGGGGCCGGCCCAGGCGACCGGTATTAGAAACAAAATGTCCCAATCCATAATTGAAGCCGGCCAATTGATAAGGACCTTTAGCCATACGTAGTAGAAGATATCCCAGGTCGCAAAGATGGTTGAGAAAGAGGCAAATCGCTGCAGAAGATTTCGTCCGAACAGCCAGGCGCTCGTAAAGATTAGAACCATCGTGGCAGCTTCACGCCCGATTTCAGTTAATAAAATCCGCTTCCAAAGAGGGCTAAGGCCAAATTCGGTTAGAGGGAAGGTAAAGCCGCCAGGATGAAAGATTGTTCGCAGATAGACAACTACGGCAGCTTCAATGTACGCAAAGGCGATGCTGAACATGACAACGATGCAAAATCGTTTGAGTGTTGTTTTCAGCGGCTCGCCGGATGTATCTGGTAATTTTTCACACATTTGCGTTATAGATTTTGTAATTCCTTTAGTAGGGCTGGGATAATTTTGTTTTCGCGTACTATCGATATTCTTCGGCCGTTGCGGTAGATGTAAGCTTTGTTTTTTGCGGCGCAAACGCCCAGGTCGGCGTCGGCTGCTTCGCCGGGACCATTGACAATACAGCCCATCACCGCGATACGCAGTGGTTTATCAACGCCGGCTAAGGCTTTTTTAACTCGTCGGGCTAATTTGATTACATCGATTTCAGCACGTCCACAGGTGGGACAAACGTACAGAACCGGCGTCGAGCGCTCGTACAGGCCGAGCGCGATTAGAATCTGCTTTGCAATTTTAGTTTCTATCACGGGATTGCCCGCGGCACTTACCCTGATGGTGTCGCCAATACCTTCTGCAAGCAATGTCCCTAAAGTAATGGCTGATGGTATTTGCGCATCTTCGGGCAGCCCTGCGTGGGTCAGGCCAAGGTGGATTGGATAATCGAAGACTTCAGCGACACGGCGATTGATTGCGACCGTTCTCAAAGTGTCGCTGCTCTTTGCGCTTAGAACCAGTTGGGTGAAATCCCGGGCCTCGAAGAGCCGGACATATCTTTTCATCTCTTTTAACATCAAATCGGTTCTTCTTTCAGCCGGGACATCTTTGGTCTTGAGGTCTCTGATACTTGCTTCGTTGACGCCGATGCGAACAGCGGTTTTGTGCATTTTGGCCGCGTCTATTATTCGCAGTATATCTTTGCGGTTTTTTATATTGCCGGGGTTAAGCCGCACTTTAGCAGCGCCTGCCTCAATCGCTTCAATAGCCCGATTGGCGCTGAAGTGGACATCGGCGATTAACGGGACATTTACCTTTTGGACGATTTTTGCAAAAGCAGCGGTATCGGCACGTCTGGGGACGGCGATTCTCACCAATTGGCAGCCGGCCCGGACAAGTTGATTTATCTGTTTTACACAGCGGGCGATATCAACGGTGGGTACCTTCGTCATCGACTGAATGACAATAGGGGCAGCCGAGCCAATTTTAACCCGACCGACCTTGACTGTTCTGGTCTTTCTTCTTTTAATCATCTCAAAATTGTAGCCTGTTTACAGGCCCAGGGTTATTTTTCTTACCGGCCAAAAATAAGTTACTCAGATAAACCATGAAAGAACACGCAAAGGCACTTTTCCTTTGAGGCCTCTAACCCGAATTTTGGCTTGCCAAGCTTGTCCATTCTGCTGAACATTTTCGTTCGCACGGCAATTCCAGTTGAGCCGATTGCAAAATCCATCGTTCCAAATGGCATGGCCTCTGTGTCGGCTAAGATGACTGCGACCTGCTTAGTTGAGGTAGGATATTTCATATTGACTGGGATTTCCCATTTAGCTTTCTTCTGCGACGTCGTTGCGTATTTTTGCAAAGAATATACCATCTCGATATAGAGGATGTCAATGTCGATGTTCGAGGTTTTGCGGACTGATTTGGAAGCAGCAGATGAAAATTGACGTTTGAATTCATCTCAGCTATAGTATTGGCGGATTTCTTGGCTGTAAAACTAAAGTATCAATATGAGGATAGACAGAAAGATGCTGATATTTATTGAGATTGTTGTCGTGTTGGTTATCGCCTATTCGGCTTGGGGGTGGACGCTTTATTTTATGCAGCCGACGTTTTTGTACAGACCTGTGCGGGAAGTTACATATACCCCTGACGAATTGGGAATGGATTTTGAGAAAGTGACTCTCAAAACCGCCGATGGTTTGCGATTGAGCGGTTGGTATATCCCTGCCACGTTAGATGCCCGCACCGAGCCTGAGTCAGCCCCGTTAGAGACACAACGGAAAAAGTCACTAACGGAATCAGCCCAACTTGGTGATCCACTTCTAACGGGGCCTGCAGAGAATCCCAGGTTCACCGTGCTGTTCTGCCACGGTAACGGGGGCAATATTATGCACCGCCTGGACAGTATAAATATCCTTTATAATCTGGGATTGAATTGCTTTATTTTTGACTATCGCGGCTACGGCAACAGCGAGGGCAAACCAAGCGAACAAGGGACATATCTCGACGTTAGAGCAGCCTATAATTGGCTGACTGAAGAAAAAAAAGTGTCTCCTGATGATATTATTATCTTCGGCAGGTCCCTTGGCGCAAGTATCGCGGCACAACTGGCGAGCACGGTCGAAGCGAAAGCTTTGGTCATTGAGAGCGGTTTTACATCATACGTTGACATCGGCAGGAAATTTTATCCTTATATGCCTGTGTGGTGGTTTGCGAGATTTAGCTATAGTACCATCGATTATGTCAAAAGTGTCCGTTGTCCGGTGATGATAATTCACAGCCGAGGCGATGACATTGTGCCGTTCGAGTTTGGTCTGGAGTTATATGAAGCGGCGAATGAGCCGAAGAAATTTATTGAGATTTTCGGCGGTCATAACGATGGCTTTTTGGTCTCCAGCGAGATTTACAAGCAAGCCTGGACAAAGTGGATAAAATTCCTGAAAGAATACAAAAGCCAGGCCGGTCGCCAATGGGCCTCTTAGAGTTTGGCCGATAGCGTATATCTCATTTCGCAAAAAAATCCGCCCACCGGCTACCGTCAGATATTGAGCACTGTTACTCCGGTGGGTTGCACGAATTTTTTCGAATAAAATTTTTAACATTTTTTGTAATAAAACACGGTGTTGTTTCGACTATTATATTGATGGCAGTTGTTCAAGAGGAGACTCGTTTTGCGAGCGATTGATTGGCAGCTAATCGTCAGAAAATACGGGCCGATTGTGTGGCAGACCGCCTACAGGTTGGTCGGTAACCACACAGACGCGGCTGACTGCTTCGGCGAGACGTTCGTTTATGCTCTTGAGGTCTCACACCGTCGACGCGTGCGGAGCTTTCCTGCGCTCTTGGTCAGGTTGGCTACCTGGAGGGCAATAGATGTCCTGCGTCAGCGCTTTTCACGCTCCAGAACTGTGGATGCCGTGGATGTAGTTACTTTGCCGGGCAATGGGCTCGGTCCTGTTCAGCAGGCACAGATACATGAGTTAGCTGCAAAGTTGCGCAAGGCCCTGGCACAATTGCCGTCCAAAGAGGCCGAGGTCTTCTGCCTGAGGTATTTAAATAATATGAGCTATCGACATATCGGCAAAGAGCTTGGCATAAGGGCCAACACGGCAGGTGTATTACTGAATCGGGCCAGAGTGAAACTTCGAAGTATTATTGAGTTGCCGCCTGATTAATAAAGGTGGGCTGATATTATGAAAAAGCACCGGGACAATCTGGATGAGTTTATAAATGCTCTCAGAAAAGAACCTGTTCCAAGTAAGCCACCGCAGGAGGTCGTGGACAAAGTATTGCAGGAGCTTGGCGAAGCCGGAGCCGTTGAAGAGGAAATCAAAATCACGGAAAGAGTAAAAGCTCTGAAGAGTTTTACTAAGGCAGCCGCTGCAGTAGCGGTAATTATAGCACTCTTGATTATGGTCAAAGTTTTTACCCGCCCGGACAGAGAACTCATGAAGCGGCAGGATGAGTCTAAAGCAGAAGGTGTTATCGAAACGACGAGAGAAAAAGCTAAGCTGGATTTGGACGCAAAGCTTGAGGCCGAGCTAAAGAATGTCGTTGGGATGTTCGTCGCTGGTGATGTTGACGGTTTAGTGGCAGTGTTGGCAGAGGGACGATTGCAGAGTAAGTTGGCTGCAGCATATTTTCTTGCCGAGATTGGGGATTTGCGGGCCGTTGTGACATTGCAGAAGTTAAGTGAAGAATACGGGGGCGATGAGCAGGACAATCCCTTTGCTGCGGCCATCAATGAGATTAAAGAACGGCTTGAGCGGGAAAAGCGAGAGGCGGTACTTGCTAAAGTCGCCGAAGGCGAATCCAGACCGCAGATAAAGGAAACGGCGGCAAAGGCTGAAAAGACAATTAGGTATACCGGGGTCGTGACAGATGCTTCCGGCAAACCGGTTGAGGGGGTTTCGGTTCAGAGCCGATTGTATCGCAGCGACTTATATGCCGGCGATGGGTATTTGTGGCCGATAGAACTCGACGAAGACCACGCAAAAGCAAAAACGGACAGCAAGGGACGGTTTGAGATTGGGCTGTTGCCGGTGGAGGTGGATGAACGACGCGTGCTTGCCTTTGGGCATCCTGAGTATGCAATAGGTTGGTGCGACACGATACTGTCCGGTACGATGGACCTTAAAATTCAGCTTTTTGAGCCGAAAGTTGTTGCCGGCAGGGTTGTCGATGAGGATGGACACGCAGTAGAGGATGCTGTTGTTTTAGCTAACCTGCAGCAGGATAGTCGTTACCCATATCTGGATAAAGACTTTTATACGGCTGTCGGTAGCGACGCTGATGGCAAATTTGCCATTGAGAAGATTTTTGAGGGCGCAAGGCTTCACATCGATGTGATTAAAGAAGGATATGCCCGTTATACGACCCGAAATTACAGCTATAAAAGCTACCCTGTACGTGCCGGAGAAGAGGGGCTGCTAATCACGCTTAAAAGCGGCGGAGTTATTAAAGGATGTTTGCTATCAGCCGCCAAACCGTACAAAAAAGACGGAATTGTTGTTAGAGCTTATGGGCCGGGCGTCGATATAAAGGCGATAACGGACGAAATCGGACAATTTGAAATTATAGGGCTGGAAGAGGGCAGTTTTACTTTGGTGGTCGATAGTGAATATCTTGCTGACAGTGGTCTGATTTGCAAACCGCAGGAGAATGTAGAAGTAAGAGCCGGCGTAGAGTCAATAGTCGAGCTTGAGTTACAGAAAGGCTTGCAGGTTACGTTGCAGGTTATCGATGAGGAAACGGGCAAGGGAATTAGCGAGAGTCGGTTCAGGATAACATTAAACGTCAATGGTGCTCCCACACTCGTGTCGGACAAAACGGACGCTCAGGGCCGGTGTGTGTTTAACCTGGTTCCGGGAGAGTATGCAGTTAGAGTGGAAAGCTGGCACGAGGGAAGCTATCGTGAAGTCTCACAGGATTTCAGTGTTGAGGCTGGGAGCGAAGATTTGAATGTTGGAATTTCTATTACGTCCCAGCCGATGATATATGGCCGGCTTGTTGACGCCGAAGACCAGCCGGTCCTCGGTTATCTGTGGTTCGCAGGTCAGAAAGTAAATACGAATGGGCAGGGTGAGTTTGAGGCCCCTGAGCCCGAGGGCGGCCAGGATGAGATTTATACCTGCTATGCGTTTGATACGGAGAAAAAATTAGGACGTGGATTTTTCTGGCAAAGAGGCACCGATGCCAATGACTTGGAAATAGTAATTGAGCCGTTTGCGAGCATTGTCGGCAGGTTAGTTGATGCAAATGGAGAAGGTGTGCCCGAAGTGCAGCCGCAAATCGGGTTCGTTGATTCAAATGGTAGCTGGCGCAGCCAGAAGCAGGAATGGTGGGATACAGCGGTAGAAGTCGATGGGCGGTTCAGGATTGAGGGCGTTCCGATTGGGTTGCCGATAGTAGTGAATTTGACGGGGCCGGGGGACACCGGGGCCGTAAAGGTCGGCCAGTTGAATCCGGGACAGATAGCGGATGTGAACGAGATTGTTGTGAAGGATGCCGTGCTCAGGGCGTTACGTGAATTCAAAGAAAGCCGGATGGAATGGGATGGGATTTTATCCGGACAGGTGATTGACGAAAATGGCGAGGTTATGATAGGCGTAAGTATATCAGTTATGGTTGGGGACAGCAGTTTCAGCGATTTTACAGACACCAATGGGCGGTATGAGTTAGTAGGGCTGCCTAAGGGAGAGAAGCTTCAATTGCAGGCTTACCGGAACGGATATGGTGATTCATTTGATGTTGTTTGCGATGGAAATGATTTTGACATACAGATTTTCCCGAAGGTGCCGAAATAGTGTGGCGCACAATCGTCGGGCCTCTACGGTCTTGTGAGAATTTTAGACATCGAGGTTTTGCACTTCAAGGGCGTGGTCGCGGATGAAGTTCCGCCGTTTCTCCACGTCGCCGCCCATCAATATACTAAAGAGTCTGTCGGCCTCGCCGGCATCGTCGAGCCTGACGTTCAGCAGTGTCCTTGTAGCAGGATTCATCGTCGTTTCCCACAATTGCTCGGCATTCATCTCGCCCAGACCCTTGAAACGCTTTATCTCGATTCCTCTGCCGCCAATCTGCCTTACGCCGGAGCAGATACGGCCCAGCGATGCGACGTCGTAGGTCTCTGCGGCGTTGACGAGCTGAAACTTGGTCGCAAGAGCCTCACCGGATACGGCTTTGCCAAGCTTTAAAAGAAAATCCTTTAAGTCTAAATTGAACTCGGCCTTGAGCTTTTCGTTTATTCGATTGATACGAGCTACCTCGTGGAGCTCTTCACCAACGACCAGTTCCTCGTCCTCGGCTCCCGGCTGGGCGCTGATACGCTTCTTTAGAGCATCGAGCCGTCTTTCGTACTTGGCCCTGTCGTAATAAATATCATCCTTCTGGCCTTCGATGCGGATGCGGAACATCGGCAGCTTAGTGCCGTTATAATAGGTTTGCACAAAGTCGACGAAGTTGATGCCACGCCTGCTCAGGACAGCTATGTTGCGTTCGGCGTCGGCGAGGAGTTTTACAAGACCCGCCAGCTGTTTGTCCGTGACCTTCCTCTTCTTTTTGCCGTTTTTGATGACAAGCTCTGTGCCTTCCAGTCCGCGGGCAATCATCCGCTTGTACATTTGATTTTCGCTGAGGATATACTCGGATTTCTTCTTGCCTTTGACCCTGAGCTCATACAGTGGCGGCTGGGCGATATAAATCATATTGCTGTTGAACAGCTCTTGCATTTGTCGAAAGAAAAACGTCAGCAGCAGTGTTCGAATATGCGCACCATCAACGTCGGCGTCTGTCATTAATATTATTTTGCCGTATCTGCACCTGCTCAAATCGAACTCGTCGGTGCCGATGCCCGTTCCCAGGGCGCTTATGATGGTTCGGATTTCGTCGTGTGCTAACATCTTTTCCAGGCGGGCCTTTTCTACGTTGAGAATTTTTCCCTTTAGCGGAAGGATTGCCTGAATATTTCTGTCGCGCCCAGCCTTGGCTGAGCCGCCGGCTGAGTCGCCTTCCACGATAAATATCTCCGTACTCGCCTTTTCCCTGCTTGCGCAGTCCCACAATTTGCCGGGCAGATTGGTGCTGCTCAGCGCACCCTTGCGTCTGGTCAGCTCGCGCGCCTTTCTGGCCGCCTCTCTGGCAGCGGCAGCTTGGATGGCCTTATTCAAAATGCGCTTTGCCTCGGCGGGATGCTCTTCCAGAAAATGACCAAGCTGTTCGTTGACGGTCGTCTCAACGAAGCTGCCTACCTCCGGATTGGTCAGTCGCACTTTTGTCTGGGCCTCGAAATGCGGGTCGGCAAGTTTTACCGCCACCACCGCAGTCAGGCCCTCACGCAGGTCCTCACCGCTTGTGGCCTGGCTGTTCTTTAACAGGTTGTTGGTCCTGGCGTAATAATTCATCGTGCGAGTCAGAGCCGTTCTAAAGCCCGAAAGGTGCGTGCCGCCGTCAATATTGCGGATGTTGTTGGCAAAAACCAGCACATTTTCGGTATAGACGTCGCTGTACTGCATTGCTACTTCGCAGCTTAGCATCGCTTCGGTATCTTCCTTCGCGAAATAGATGACATTTTTGTGAAGAGTTTCTTTGCCCTCGTTTAAATGTTTGACAAAGGCTTTAATACCGTCGTCAAACTTGAATAACTCTTTTTTGCTTTCTCTATCGTCCTTGAAAGTAATCTGCAGCCCGGCGTTCAAATAGGCCATTTCACGTATCCGTTTTAAGAGTGTGTCGTACGCGAATTCCGTATCGCCGAATATTTCTTCGTCCGGCTTAAAGGATATTTTCGTGCCGCGTTTTTTTATCGGGCCGACTTCTTTTACGCGGCCTTTGGCCGCACCTTTGACGCACTCGAAGTGATAATGCTTTCCATCACGATACACGTCGGCTTCAAGCCATTCGCTCAGGGCATTGACCACGCTGACGCCTATCCCATGGAGCCCACCGGCCACCTTGTAACTGTCACTGTCGAACTTGCCGCCGGCGTGCAGCGTCGTGAGCACAACCTCCAGAGCACTGGTTTTAGCTTCCTTATGTTGTTCGACAGGTATGCCTCGGCCGTTATCCTCGATGGTGCAGGTGCCGTCGGCTTGGATATGCACGCTTACAGTGTCGCAGAACCCGGCCAATGCCTCATCGATAGAGTTGTCCAGCACCTCGTACACCAGATGGTGCAGACCTCCGCATCCACGGTCGCCGATATACATATCAGGCCGTTTGCGAACCGCTTCTACGCCACCAAGTATCTTTATATTGCTCGCATCGTATTTATGACTCTTCATATTTCGTATATCGTTTGAGATGTGCTTCAGCAGATAACCAATTTGATTTTTCTTATTCGGGCTCGTGGACACTGCCGCTGTAGCTCGCCGAGAAGCTCCAAACTGCATAACCGCAGCTCGTGCATATACGATGGTGAGTCTACCAGCACCTTTAATTGCCCCCCGGAAATATCGGCTAATTTGCAGTGACGGGCCAGTTCGGCAGGCAGCAGTCGGCCAAAAAGCTCAACTACTGAGCTAAACACAACATGCCGAGGCGAAATCTGATTCTCCATAAGCTCGCTCAAAGTGTCACCCAACCTGGCTGTTGCGTCGAACTCCGGTTTTGTTCGCCACCTGACAATGTTGCGCAATTGTTCGTTTCCATCCATCTCGTGTCTCGTCATTCGTAATTCGATTCACGATTCACGAATTAACCAAGGTTGATTGGCATCAGCACGTAAAGAAAATCTTTTCCGCTTTTTATCAGGCCGGGTCTGTCCTGCTGGCCCAGCTCCAACTCGAATTCCGGCGTTTTGATAACCCGCAGAACATCTATCAGAAACTGCGGATTAAAGCCAATCTCAAGCGGCTCAGCTTTGTAATCGATAGCCATATCGACTCGCGCATCGCCGGTCTCAGGCGCCCTGCCGGAAAATACCAGACTCTCTTTGCCTACCGATAGTTTGATGCCTCTGGATTCCTCGCTTGTCAGCAATGCCGAACGCCGGACCGCGCTCAATACCGCCTCGGTCGACAGTGTCAGCTTTTTATCGTAATCGGCCGGAATTATATCCTCATACTTCGGGAAATTACCTTCGACAAGATTTGAACTTATAACCACATTCGCGCAGCTAATCAGTATCTGGTTATCAACGAGCTTAACTGCAACGGTATCCTTGTCACTGCTGCCGATTTTATCAAGCAGAGACATCGTTTTGGCCGGCACTATTATCTTTGCAGATGCAAGCTTTCCTTCCGGTGCCGAAGCCAGATTAACCCTCGTACGCACTAATCTTCTGCCGTCGGTGGCAACCAGAGACAATTTCTTGCCCTTGATTTCCCACAGCACGCCATTAAGTGCGTACCGAGTGCTTTCTTTAGCTGTGGCAAATAAACACTGCTCAACCCCCGCCTGAAGGTTCTCGAGGCCGATTTCCATATCGGCGCCGCCGTCGAAGCCGGGAACAGCTGGGTACTGACTCGCCTGCTGGCCATAAATTGTAAAGTGGCTGTCGGCCCCTTTTATCTCACAGATGCCTTCCTTGTCCTGCAATGACAGGACTTCATCAACACTTTCACGCACAATAGCCGCCAGACTGTCCGCTGGGATTATCGTCTCGCCGGCCTCTTCAATCTGGACCTCAGAGACCAGATAGTTGATGCCAACCTCCAGGTCTGTAGCGAAAATTCGGACTTCTTTCTCGCCGGCGGTGATTCGCACGCACCGCAGTATCGGCTTCGGCGTTCGGCTCGGAACCACAGACGTCAGCAGACCCAGAGCCTCGGCAAACCCCGCTCTATTGAATTGTATCTTCATAACAAACCTCTACATAACAATGCCAAAGGGTTAAAACTTCGAATATCTAAACCTTAAAATAACACCGTAGTTTACACCAAAAGGCACGCATTCACAATCTTTTTTCCAAAAAAAACTCGCCGGCTCCGACAACTCTTCGGCTATTCCATTGCAGTTCAAGCGCCACGACAATTCCGGTTGAAATAGCGACCATAAGCCTCTTATTAACAGTAACATAAGACAGATAGAATAAGTGCATAGTCACAAATCCCATAGTTTTTACTTGCATAATCCACGAGAATGAGTATTGTTGCAAACCAGTAACCAGCCTTGGTGATGAAATGGTTGCCATAATGCAAGATGATAACCTATAACAAGGAGAAAAATACGTTGGCACATTGTGGAGCGAAAAAGACCGGTGAGAGATGGTGTTTGTATTGTTTTCTGAATACCCAGCTTATACTGCTGCTGGCATTTACTTCCGTTTTTTATGATAACGCTGTCGCCAAAAGCGAAGAAAAGGTCTGTCTGGTTGAATCTGTAGTATATCCGGGTAAAGACCCGACTATGTGGGATGGGCTGTATGCAGCCAGTGACGGTAAAGTTTATTCAGCACTGATTACCGAAGGTGGAAGTGCGCATATTTATCTGTATGACCCTGCAACAGGTGTCAACAGACTTCTTTCTGATGTAGCTGATTTTTTAGGCGAAAGAGGACAGGGGATAAGGCCCTCCAGCAAAATTCACTGTCAGCCGGTCGAGGACGACGAAGGTAATATCTACGTTGTTACCCTGAATAACGGTTCCGGCCCGAGAAGCACTGATTTTACGAGCTGGAGAGGCGGGCATTGGTTGAAGTACGACCCTAAAAAAAATAAGTTAGAAGACCTTGGTCTTGTCGCTGTAGGAGATGGGCCATACCCCTTAACCATCGACAAGGAGAGGATGTATCTTTTTGGAATTGGGTTTACGGGGTATCTCTATCGAGGTGATATTAATAATCGCACAACGAAGATTCTGGGCAGGGTCGCTGGCTGGGACATTTGTCGCAGTCTTTTCTGTGATGATAAGGGAAACGTTTACGGCAGTTTCCCAACCGCCAGAATGTGGAAATACGATGCGGAAAAGGAAAAGGTCTATGACCTCTCGATTCGCATCCCTTTCGACCCTACGTATTACCCAGGCCGACTGAATGACCCGGTCATAGACCGCACGCATGGGTGGCGAAAGATAAGATGGGACCCGGGGGAGAAAGTCGCCTATGGAGTGAGTGGCGGAAGCGGCTCAATACTGTTTAAGTACGACCCGCACGACGGGCCTGAAGGGAAAATAACCGAGATGACAAAGTTGTGCGATAGTAGATTCTTCGGCCGCAAAGACGTTCCTTATTCCACGCTCGCCTTCGCACTTGACGGCAAAAACAGAAAAATATATTTTGCCCCATCGGCACGCAAGTACGCCATAGAGCGTTATATCGAGACCTTTGGCAGTGATGTGCCTCATCACCTTATAGTGTATGACTTAAAAACCCAAAAACGAACAGATTTAGGAGTTATGAAGACCACCGACGGACGAAGGGTCTTTGGCTGTGAAGGCGCCTCTGTCGGTCCCGACGGAACGCTCTATCTCTGTGGACAGGTGGAAATGAAAGACCCTAAAAACGCTACCCGCCACACCAGAACTGAGAACTGCCCGCTCGCGCTGCGATTGATAATTTATAAGCCCTGAAAGTTGTTCATTGTCTATGAACTACGAACTACGAACTTTAGGATAATTTGACAAATGACAAATTGCAGAAAAAAAACCCTTATTCCGACCGTTATTATTTTTTTGTCCCTCTTCGTGATGGCCAGCCTGCTTTTTGCCGATTTTGCAAAAACAGAGGTTAAGAATCCTCAGCAAGTTGGCCTTCAGAATCCGGGGCCTCCCTCAGTAAATGAAATTCCCGCCGGCCATAGTGCCACTACCTCTCTTATCACCATCGGTGATTTTGCCAGAACAAGGATAAAAAACCGTCAGCGCGTTGACCTTCGGAATTTAGGCCTTTCTTTAGTAAATGAAATTCCCACCAATAGCAGTGCCATTACTTCTCTGCTCGCCGCCAGTAACGGCAAGGTATATGGGGGCACCAGCGGCGAACAAGCCTACCTCTTTATGTTCGACCCCGGAATAAACAAAGTCAGGCATTTAGGCAAAGTCAAAGACCAGGCCGGAATACATCACGCACTGGCAGAGGATAAAAATGGATGCATTTACATTGGTACCAGCAAGAGTATTTTAGATGAAATCAAGATGCACCAGTACGGACCCGACCACCCAAGCAATCCAACTGAGGATTTGATTGACTGGAGAAATGTTGAAACCGACTTTGAGCATAGCTACCCTGACCACGTTCGGTATGAAATGAATCAGTCCGGTGCCGCTATCGGATATCAGTACCTGGATATGATTCTCTGGAACGATATCAAAAATCATTTCAAGGATTATCCCGGCGGACACTTATATCGTTATAATCCCAAAAAAAGCGACCGCAGAGTAAAACTGCCGGATATGGAATGCGAGCTTGAGGACTTAGGCATACCGGTACCTAAAAATTCGATATATGCTCTTACTGTTAGTCCGGAAGGTGATGTTATTTACGGGCTGACCTATCCGGATGGCCATTTTTTCATTTATGATATTACAGGCAAAAAGTTCAAGGATATGGGCGAAATCGATAAGGATGTTACCTTTCACGGCCCAGAAAGGCACTGGCGCAGTTTGCCACGCGCTCTTATATGTGACGATTCCGGACGAGTTTACACATCAAGTACTGATGGAGCACTTGTATATTATTGCCCACACTCAGAGAAGATACTCTCTACAGGTTTGGCAATCCCGAGCGACCGCTATCACGCTCATATTTCTATCGATTATGCAGTGGTTGAGTATTTTGCCAAAGACAGCTCAGGCCTGATTTATGGCGGCTCATCAGATGGCTACTTGTTCTCGTTCAACCCAAACAAAACAGAGCTTATCAATCTCGGAAAGCTGCGAGTCCCACGTCGTCTAAGATGCTTAGCAGTAGGAAAAGACGGTAAAGTCTATATGATTGCCGGAGAGCGTATGACTTCGAGACCGTGTCAGTTTTATTCTTATAACCCTCAAAATGGTGGATTTCAGGATTTAGGGCTTTTAATAGCTGACAGAAGCCCACATTACCGTTGGCGAGGATACCAGTTCGACTGTATGACCACAGGCAACGATGGCACTATATTTATCGGCGAAAGCGAATACCGCTCGCACCTGTTTATATATATTCCTTGATGAGTTCCGCAAAATAAAGGGTAGGCATAACTTGCCTCGAAATAAGGAGAAAAAATATGTCTCGAACAGCAAAAAGAACAACTGAGAAATGGGGTTTGCATTGTCTTCTGAATACCCAGCTTATACTGCTGCTGATATTTTCTTTCATCTCTTATGACAATGCCGTCGCTGAGGATAAAACCAGGATTTGTTTGGTTGAATCTGTAGAATATCCGGGTAAAGACCCAACGATGTGGTATGGGCTGTATGCGTCCAAGGCCGGAAAAGTTTACTCAGCACTCATTACCGAAGGTGGAAGTTCGCATATTTATCTGTATGACCCTGCGACAGGTGTCCACAGACTTCTTTCTGATGTGGCTGATTTTTTAGGAGAAAGAGGAAAAGGGATAAGGCCCTCCAGTAAAATTCACTGCAAACCCGTCGAGGATAATGACGGCAATATCTATTTTGCTACTTTGAATAACGGTTCCGGCCCGATGAATGTGGATTTTACAAGCTGGCGGGGGGGGCATTGGCTGAGGTACGACCCTAAAAAAGACCAGTTAGAAGACCTTGGCCTTATTGCCGTCGGAGACGGACCATACCCCTTGGCCATCGACAAAGAAAGGATGCATCTGTTTGGAACTGGATTTAAAGGTTCTCTTTATCGTCTTGACATTAAAAAGCGTGTTACAAAAGATTTAGGCAGGGTCGCCGGAAGCGATGTTGGACGTAGTATTTTTTGTGACGATGAGGGAAACGTTTACGGCAGCTTCCCGGGCGCAAGGATGTGGAAATACGATGCCAAAAAACAAAAAGTCTATGACCTGTCGATTCATATGCCTTTAGACCCTACATTTTTCCCCGCCAGATTACATAACCCGATAATTGACCGTACGCAGGAATGGCGGGCTATCGAATGGGACCCGGTAGAGAAAGTCGCCTACGGCGTAAGTGGCGGAAGCGGCTCGATACTGTTTAAATACGACCCGCACGACGGGCCTGAAGGAAAAATAACCGAATTGACAAGGTTGTGCGACCCTAAATATCTCGGCCGCAAAGACGTTCCCTACTCCACACTTACCCTTACCCTTGATAGTAAAAGAAGGAAGATATATTTTGCCCCGTCGGCGCGCCGTTATACCCTCGACCGTTATATCGAAACCTTCGGCAGCGACGCGCCTCATCACCTGTTAGTGTATGACTTAAAAACCAAAAAGCGAACGGATTTAGGAGTTATGAGGACCACCGATGGCCGCAGGGTCTTCGGCTGTGAAGGAGCTTCTGTCGGCCCCGATGGAACACTCTATCTCTGCGGACAGGTGGAAATGAAGGACCCTAAAAACGCAACTCGCCACACAAGAACAGAGAACGTCCCAATTGCCTTACGATTGATAGTTTATAAACCATGAAAGTTGTTCATTGTTCGTTGTCTGCGAACTACGAACTCACTTTAGGAGAACTTGACAATGACCAGTTACAGAAAAAAAACCCTTATGCCGACCGTTATTGGTGTTTTGTGCCTTTTTATGATGGGAACAGCGCTTTTCGCAAGGGCAGGGATTAAGCATCTTCAGCGCGTTGACCTGCGAAATTTAGGGCTTTCCCTCGTGAATGAAATTCCCGCTAACAGTAGCGCCATTACTTCTTTGCTCGCGGGCAGTGACGGCAAAATCTATGGAGGCACCAGCGGAGAGCAGGCCTACCTTTTTATGTTCGACCCAAGAATCAACAAAATCAGACATTTAGGCAAAATAAAAAACCAGGCCGGAATACATCACGCACTGGCCGAAGATAAGAACGGCTACATCTACATCGGCACCGGCAAGAGTATTTTAGACAAAATCGAGATGCACCAGTGGGGGCCGGACCATCCGAGCAATCCGACCGAAGATTTGATTGACTGGGACAAGGTTGACATCCGTTTCCCCTCTTATGGTGACCATATCCGCTATGAATGGAAGCAGGTCAAAGGAATTATGGGGTATCAGTATATAGATTTAATACTTTGGAATGACATCAAAAATCATTTCAAGGATTATCCCGGCGGGCACCTGTACCGCTATAATCCCAAAGAAAGTAATCGCAGAGTAAAGCTGCCGGATATGGAATGTGAAGTAGAGGATTTAGGAATACCGGTACCTAAAAATTCGATATACGCCATTACTATTAGTCCGCAAGGCGATGTTATTTATGGGCTGACCTATCCGGATGGCTGTTTTTTCATTTATGATATTGCAGGTAAAAAGTTCAAAAATATCGGCCCAATCTACCAGGAGGTTACGTTCCACGGCCCTGAAAGGCACTGGCGCTCTCTGCCGAGGGCCCTTATATGCGACGATGCCGGCAGGGTTTACACATCGAGCACCGATGGTATGCTCGTGTACTATTGTCCGGACTCAAAAAAAATAGTCTCCACAGGTTTAGCGATTCCGGGCGATTGTTATTATGCTCACCGTCACACCGATTATGCGGTGGTTGAGTATTTTGCGAAAGACAGTATCGGCCTGATTTATGGGGGGACATCGGATGGGTTCCTATTCTCTTTTGACCCCGAAAAGACCAAGCTGGTCAATTTAGGAAAGCCGCGCGTCCCACGCCGTTTGAGATGCCTGACGGTAGCGGCCGACGACAAAGTCTATTTTATGGCCGGAGAACGTATGGTTTCAAGACCCTGTCAATTTTATATCTACGACCCTAACACCAGCGGATTCAAGGACCTCGGGATACTAACCGTGGATAGAAGTCCTTACTACAAGCATCAGGGTTTTCAGTTCGACTGTATGACCATCGGACACGATGGAACTATTTTCCTCGGTGAGAGCGAACGGCGCTCGCATCTTTTTATGTATATCCCTTAGTCTTATTAAACTCAGCAACAATGTGAGTATGGTCGCTTGGCTTTTCTGCAAGCCGGCTTCTTTATCTACGTAGCAGACGGTACACTTTTTTGCCGGATGCTGCGTAGCCGTAATACGCCTCGAGTGCCACAATCTCCATCTATCTCTATTATCCCCCCTGACTCAAAACTATCGAAGGCTCTCCAAAGTTCAAAACTCCCCTTATCCTCTAAATATTCATACCCGTCTCAGCAATTTTTTATACCAGTAAATAGAAACTAAAACTATCAATATAATTGACAGAGCAGCACCACCAATGGCAGCGGGATGGGCATTGAGTATGCCCTCTTTCAGATTATCAAGTATGGCAATAGACCCTAACGCAAGGGGAATTAATGCCAGCTGAAGACGAAATACAAACTTATATATCAGCAGGTAAATAATGCCTGTAAGCAGACCAGAGAGCAGCCAGAAGGGCAAGCCATTTGCCGAGAACGTCTTACTGACCAGCATCGATAAAATAAGTACGATAGAGAAAAGTGTTTTCCTTTGCTCCCAGCCTCTCGTGAAACGGTCTACCGCTGTAAAAACAAGCAGAAACAATATCGTTCGCCCGATGTAATCCAGAACGGGGCTAACAGCGGCACCTAATACCGGCAGATAGTTGCCCAAAGCACTGTACTTTGCCCAAAAAGGCCCCAATGACGGTTCAAACAACGCAGAGATTGCAGTCCAAATACCCGCAACTAAGACTCCCAGAGAAAAACCTAACCAGACAGTCCCGGTCTTTGGATTTTGAGGTTGCTGAGCTTTCCAGCTTTGTACAAACCCCGCGACAAGAGACATACCGGCAGAAAGAAACAGTAATCTCAGCGCAGAAGAAGTAATAGCTGTAAAAATTTGGTTTGAGAGGGGCTCGGTGGTTGAAAATCCTGCTATAGTATCAGGCCAGCTGTTAATATAGCCTATGGCACCCAGACCAAAAACCAGGACAAAAAATTGCAGGAAAGTCTGAACGGAAAAGTTTTTACGACTCCAGCTGATAATCGCACCTATAGTGCCTGCGAAAAACATTATGAATATTATCAAACCGCTAAGGTTTTGTACTATTTTAGTCAGATTCCTCTTATTACGGTCTTGCCGACCCCATTCCTCCGGGACATGAACGTAGCGGCTGGAATCCACCATTTCATTTCCGGCAATTTTAATGGCGATGCGGGCTTGACCTTCTTCCAATGGGTAATTCAATGTGTCTTCGAATGTCAGCTGCCAATCTTTACGTTCAGGGAGTTTAGAAGGCCCGGCAGAAATCTCTTTAAGCTCCAAAGGCTCTAATTGATAGTTTTCTCTGAGAGCCGAATGGGCTATCTGACGGGCTTGTTCTTCTGTGAGGCTCACGCCGGCTCTCCCTTCTGGTAAATTATGTCGAAATCTAAAAACCTCACCTTCTTTTGCGATAGACACTTGATATTCTTCAGCCCGCTCTGCCACGTCACCTTCGAACTGAACAAAGCGGACCCTCCAGTAGGGAGGTCTTAAGTATGTACCCATCAGACCATCATAGTTTTCCTTACCGCCCTTTTGCCAGATGAAACGGTCATCCTGACCTGATGGGGTTCTGACATCGCAAAGAATTTGCCATGAATCTGACAGCTCAATATCACGAGCAGCCAGGGTTTTTTGTGCAAGCTTTTCAACCTCGCCGCGTCCTATGGTCAGCGAAGGCGCATCATTCTGGAACTTCGCAAAAAACAGCCAGAGAACCAACCCTAATATCCCCCCGACCAAAACCCAGCGTCTTGTCTGCGGACCGATTTCAGGCCTCTCTTGTATTTGTACCGTAACAGGTTCCAGCTCTTCTTTTATGGTCGGCTGCCACGAACGGTTGAAATGTTCCTCCTTAAGTGTGCTCCATCCCCTGCTGCGCAATCTTGACCAGACTATTACCCATAATGGAACAAGCGTCAGGACGATTACCATAGCCCGCTCCACCCAGATACCCGGTGTAGAAGCGACAAAAAGTGGAAGTGAAATCGCGACAACATCAATTGCAAAATGCAAAACAATTACCGGTAAAAGCCCAAAATAAAGGTATATCGCACCCCATACCAGTGATGGAATAAACAACTCTACCAGACGGGCATACGCTGGCTGATTAGGATAGCTCGCATGAGCACCACTGAAAATCAAAGCTTGAATAATAAAAGCTCCGATTATCCACACACGCCGACGCCCAAACCTTTGACCCAAAAGCGCTGCTCCTGCGATAGGAATCGCGCGGAACATACACTCTTCCATAAATCCTGCTTGAAGGGAAATCGCCACCGACGTAAGCCACGGGAAATACGTCGCCAGCATATCTGGATGGAAAAGAGTCCCCGACGGAATCCACCAGCCGAGAACTTTAGTTGTAAAAAAATAGAAAGCGATGACAAAAGCAAAAAAGACACTCACCAGCAAATAGCCGCTGATTGTCCTTCCGAGAACAGCGACGGAGCCTGCAACGTCGGATGACCACAAACGCCACATTTGAATATGGCCGCCGAAGGCTTTACGCGTAAGACTCTCCGCAGCCATAAATGAGACGGTAAAAAAGATGCCCAGCCCCACAAAGTTTAAAAGCAGTTGCATGATTTGCCTTAACAGAAATCCCTGCGCCGACAGCGCTGTGTCGTAACCCATCCACGCCAATGGCAGGTAGTTGATTCCTGCCAGAACCTGCACTAAGGCAACAAAAAGACCCCACAAAAGTGGCTTGCGCCAGATAACCCAGTGCCGGCCGAGTAGAAGAAACAATCCAATAACGCATCCCCCGAGAACATACAAAACCGACATCGCAACACCGGCGGCCCTGGCAATCGTTTTATTTGCCGAACGCATTTCCCCGTACCGACGTTCAAATGCTTCCGGCACTTTTACAAAATGAGTAAGTTCTGTCAGCTTATCGCCCCCGACTACTAAACGAAGGCGGTAATGTCCCTCGCCAATTTGCACATCAGGCCGCTCGTAAACAAAGCTGTGGTCTATTCGCCCGCCCGGACGGACTTCCTGCGACTGTTCAACCAGCTCATAAACGCTCAGCTCTATCTGCCACTCTTCTTTAGAGGACGTCTCTGCGATAACCCGTGCCGCATTAGGCTCAAGACTTGCCCCCGCCTCATCTTCCGGCAGCTTCTCTGAAAAACCGTATGGCCCACCTTCCGCCGTAAAGCGGACGAGCGCCTCGTTTGTTTCGCCTTCTTTGAAATTACGAACCCGCCAGGTATAAGGCGAGTACAATCCCTCCTTCAGCATTCTTCTAAATGCCTCGTTTCCACCTGCTTCAAGCTCCACAAAATTCTGGACCTTTCTATCAACACCGAATGAAGCTGCCTGTCTGAAACCTTCCGGCCCCCAATTACGCCTTTGGGCTAATTCTCGGCCCTTTCGCAGAGCTGCCTGTCGGTCCATTTTGATATCGAGCGTTACAATGGGAAACGCGTCTGAAAAGTACTTGAAGCTGAATATCCCGCTCCCGACGGAAATCAGGACCAGTATGACCCAAACAATTGGTTTCTTAAACACGATATTTCTACCTTTCTATTTAACTATAATGTTTAGCCCCGGCTCCGCCGGAGGTTGTCTTTATTCTATCAACTAATTATGCCTCCGCACATATTCGATTCTATCCTTCAAAGATTTTTCATCAAAACAAAACCTTTTATTATACCTTCTCGTCCACACCCTGCCAACCCAACCACCCAACTCAAAACTAAAAACTCAAAATTAAAAACTTTCTGCGCCCTCTGCACTGCCGCGGGGTTCTTGTTTGTTTAGCCGTCGCCTGTCCCCTAGGGGCCGGAACGGCGACGTTTCTCCGCCACACGCAGTACGCATCACGCAACTTGTCCTGTGGATACGCAATACGAAAATGTCATTGCGAGCATCGCGAAGCGATGCGCGGCAATCTCTACTCCCCAATAGTAAATCGTCAACCGTAAATAGTAAATTAAAAACGCCCTGAGCGAAGCCTGCACTGCCTGCCCTGAGTTTACCCGCCATCCGGGTGGCGGGCGAAGTCGAACGGGCAAAAAAAGCTGCAGGAAAAAATTTGATCCCCTCGCCTAACTTCTACTGTCATTCTGAGCATCAGCGAAGAATCTCAACTACACAATCGTAAATAGTAAATCGTCAATTGCAAATTAGTATGTCATACCCTCTCGTCCACACCCTGCCAACCCAACCACCCAACTCAAAACTAAAAACTCAAAATTAAAAACTACACCACAGCCATCACATTTTACCCACCAAATCCGCTTCATGCAATACCCATCATACAATACGAACAAATTCCCGACCTCTACTATCCACTTGTTACCCACTCACTACTCACCATTCACCCACTCACCAATTAACCACTCACCCCGAGCATCAAGCCTTGTCCGCCGTAGGCGGAATCCAGCACCGAGCAACTACCTACCACCCACACCACCCAAAACCGCAAGCATCAAAACAATACTTAAGTATATACGCAATTACTTAAGTAACCACCACCATTTAACCAATTC
>JAUWIG010000017.1 GCA_030605475.1 Planctomycetota bacterium
AAAAAAACGAATGAAAAGAATTCACCGCAGAGAACTCGGAGAGTTTTTTTAGACAGGATGATAGGATTTTTTAAGCCACGAATTAACACCAATTCAATCAGCCGCAGAGAGCACAGAGGAGTTTAGTAGAAGTATATTAGTATATGCATATATACTAATGTAGTGCTTTAAGAAGCATGGTTTTTTTAGACGCGGATTGTGCGGAGAGAAATTAGCCAGAGATTTCGCAGATTAACGCGGATTTTTAGAATTGGCGGGAAATGCGGGGTCGGGTGTTGAAAAATAGCTGCTGTCCCTAGTTTTTAGTTTTGAGGCTTTTTTGTCATTGTTTAATCATCCAGTCATTGCCCCAATTCTCGCTTAGAATCGTGGTTTCGAACCCAGCTGCATTCAGTTTTTTAGAAAAGCTTTTTAGATGATCGTCTCCGCACACAAAGAGAAGAGAGGACGCACCTGATTTTAACAGACGATCTAACCAGAAACTCTCACGCAGATCGGGAGTATTAAGTTTTTTGGCTTCTCTTTCAGCGGCATCTGGCTCACAAAAAATATGCTGCTTCTCGACCCGTCCAGCAGCATCTCGAACCGTACAACCTGTCGCATGATTTCGAACTAGATACTCCTCGTTAAACTCCTCAGCTAGCAGGTCTACATTTAGCTCAACAGCTTTATCAGATAGGTAGTCTCCTAGCGCTTTTATATCAGCTCTCCATTCCGGCCCACAACTGGCGTTCGTGTATTGGATCCGATGATCCAAACCAATCAAATATGCAAGGCGTTGGTTGTCACCCATTTTTTAAAAGCCTAAAGACTATAGTTTATTAGGGACAGTCAACGTTTTCTGTGCACGCGCCCCAGCCATTAATAGCCGACTGTCACTAATATTCATGAGAATCTTCCTCATAAGAACTGATAATAAATTCAATTGCTTTATTAATCGAATCTTCTGATCTTACTTTGAATATCGAGGGATACATATCTGCCCACTTGGAAGATGAAGGAGTTGTTTGAAGGGCAGAATTAAAAGATGGAGCTAATCTGGTAAATAATCTTATTTGAGTTTGCTGTGGCTGTAAATAAGCAATATTCCTTTTTGTCTTAGGACTCCAAAATGATGCATAATATTTTGCCTCGCTATATTTAAATGACAGATTTTTTTCTTTAACTTTCGCTTTAATAGTCGATAGCCATCTTAAAGTTGTGGGTGAAGATGTGATTAACTTATCCATTTCATAATTCCACCACCTAACTACTGATTATATGGTTTCCGTATAACTATGATTATGCAGTCTTTATAAAACTCCAAACACAGACTGTTTGTGCCTGTATAAAAAGTTCCAGTTGCTTCTGTAGTACTTAGCTAATCTCTTGCGTTTTAACGAATCACGTCCTTTCGTCTCTTCTGGCCGCTGGTTAGAAATTACTTTGAATTTGTATGTCCCATTATCACAAGACTTTTGTGGAAGATAAGAAGCCAGACCGAAGATAAAGGGTTATCATTAGCACGAGCATACCTATAAAAGAACTGGCCATCTCCAACACTATTGCACGGTAATGACTTAACACACTTAACTTTTGCCATTGTCAGTTTAACCTGTCCAACAGTGATATTGGCTCTATTAGCGAGTATTTCATCGAAGTGGTAGAAGTAAAGCCCGCGTATCATTTTATCAATGACTTGGTTTGGCAAATCATCCCAGATAACAAAGTCAGCCTCGCCGAGAATGATGCCATTTTTAGAGGTTATATAGCCCGGCTGACAAGCTGATTTCGCCTTATCAAGAAGCCTACGATTTTTCTTTACTGTAGATAGGGTTTGATTTTCCCATAGACGCTCGGCTTCTGAATTTTTCTTACCTGCGAACATGCTTACAAAAACGCGAAACTCTTCATCAACTGCCGATGCGCTTTTGTTACATTCTTTACAGGCTGGAACTGTAATTATGTCAACAGGCCTTGGTGGTGGAAAAATGCACTTGGGTGGGATATGATCCTTAGTAGTAGCAGGCCTTAATCCGCAAAGACAACATAGTTTCTTTGTCATTGTAGATGGAACTTTCTAACATTATAATATACAACACTTTACGCCTGAGGCGTATAAATTTGTTATCAATTTAGTCTGCCGGAGATGAAATGTCAACGTTTTTGTATGTTTGGACCCCAGATAGAGACGTTCTGGGGCGAGTAAGCATTCCTCGCCCCGATGGGATAGCATACGACACATCCCACGGGGTAAACGTGGGCAACCCCACGTGAAACCCTTCGACAAGCTCAGGGTAAACTCCTCTCGTGAAGCGTATCTCGCACTAAAAACTCAAAACTAAAGACTCAAAACTAAAGCGTGCCCACAGGGCAGGCTGGCGAGGCACACAAAAGAAGGGAAAAGGCAAAGGCAAAATAGCGGATAGCGTTTAGGGGGTTTAGATTGCCGCGCTTCGCTCGCAATGACCGTAAAGAATATCGAATCCTTCGACTACGCTCAGGACAGGTATCGAACAAGGAATATCGAATTATGAAGGAAGCGTCGCCGTGGCGGCGATAGGTAAATCCACTTGCAAAGTCAGGGCGAAGATGTAATATGTCGGTATGCAAAAGTTTCTCAATAAGATAATATGCGGCGACTGTATAGAGGTTTTGGGCAAGGTCCGCAGGCCATTTGCGGATTTGATTTTTGCCGACCCGCCTTTCAATATCGGCTACAAATACGATAAATACAATGATAAGCAAAAACATGACTCCTATGTCGCCTGGACTAAAGACTGGATGACCATCTGCAAAAAAGTCTTAAAACCACACGGCTCGTTTTACATAGCGATATGCGATGAATACGCTGCGGATGTAAAAATTATAGCTGACGAGTTAGGTCTTTTTATGCGCAACTGGCTGATATGGCACTACTCATTTGGTCAACAAATGAAGAATAAATTTGCCCGCTCACATACACATATATTTTATTTCGTCAAAGATAAAATCAATTTCACTTTTAATGATGATACTGCTCGTATAATCTCCGATAGACAAAAAAGATACCGAGACAAACGAGCAAATCCGGAAGGCAAAATGCCGGATGATGTCTGGGATGAATATCCTCGTGTGTGCGGGACATTTGAGGAACGAACGGATTTTCCATGTCAAATGCCCGAAAGCCTACTGGCTCGCATAATAAGGGCAAGTTCAAATGAAGGTGATTGGGTATTAGACCCTTTCAGCGGTTCGGGGACAACTGCAGTTGTAGCTGCAAAGTTAAATAGAAAATACACAGGAATTGAGCTTTCTAGTCAGTATGCCAAAGAATCTCAGAAAAGGATCGAAAGGTGTAAAGGCCTGGCTATTGAGGGCGAAGGGAAACGAAAGTGGACTGAACAAATGAACCAAGAACTTAAATGGCTTTATCACGAGAATAAGGTTCCTACGGAACAACTGCGAGATGATCCTAGTCTACTGGCTTTATTCACAGACAAGTTTAACAAACGCATAGGAGAGGTAGAGAATGCGTTTCAGCCAACCCAAGTTATTAGACATTTAATTCAAATGAGGAAAAGTGCTAAATTGGGGCCATTACGGGGTCAGCCAATATCAAGAAAATCGCAAAACTCTGATGTGGAGGTAACATTATGAGAGACTGGACAAGCGATGCAATAGAAGAACTCAAGAAACTGTATGTGGAAACTGATATACCTAGTGATGCGTTGATTAAGAGCAAAGATGCTTTATCAAAATTTACATCAACACTGAATTCGAGACTCGCTGACCAAAATAGTTTTAGCTCAGAAGAAGTGGCCGGCGAACTTCTTAGAATACGCAAAAGTGGCAACTTACCAACAATCAGAAGCTGAGATGCCCAGCTTTATTTTCAGAGAACGGCTTTAGAGGATTTAGTTGATTGAAAAGTGCTAAGATAAAGAATGCCCTGCTGCTTTGTTCGGCCCGCTTCAAGTTAGCACTGGTATGGCTTTGGCCGAAGATAAAGAGTATTTTGTTGCTTTGCCTCCCATTTATCGCCAGTGCGGTGATATTGACGGTTATTCATCCGCCGTTTACCTGTGGCAGAGTTAGCTGGGCGCCTTTGGCGTGGGTGTCGCTGGTGCCTTTTATTCTGGCCTGTTCGCCGAGCGCAAAACCTCTGCCATTAGCACTCGCCGCTTATCTTGTTTCACTTTGCTACTGGCTCGGCAATCTATACTGGATATGCCAGGTAACCTGGTCTGGCTGGCTTAGCTTCTGTTTGTACACAGCTTTGCTCTGGCCGATGCTGGTATTTGCTTTACGTTTCTGCAGAATGAAAAAAATACCGTTATTTCTCGCCGTCCCGGTACTGTTTGTCGGGGCCGAACACCTGCAGGGTCTGTTCTTAGGCGGCTTTTACTGGCGGTTCTTGGCGCACAGCCAGTATGCCAATATCACGCTCATCCAGATAAGCGACATATTCGGTGCCGCCGGCCTATCTTTCTTGATAGCGATGGTCAATGGATTGGTAGCCGAACTGGTAATTGCCGCCGGCCGGAAAAACATTTTCAAAATCAGTAATTTTCTAAAAACCGCCCTCGTATGTGCCGCACTGGTTGCTACCGTCGCTTACGGGCGATGGAGAATTAAACAATCAGATGACTTTATCGAAACCGGCCCATTGGTCGGCTCGGTGCAGTCAAACGTTCCACAGTCGGTTAAGCAATCATTTCAGGCCTCTGAAGTAATATTTGATGAACTGCTGCAAAACAGCAATGCAAGCACCGAAGCCGGCGCCGAATTAGTCGTCTGGCCTGAGACGATGGTGCAGGCAACGTTAGACCCAAGAGTATTACGGCTTTTGGATTCTTCACATTCTTATAAAATTTTCGACAAAGCCCTCAGTGAACATTCGAAAGAAACCGCATTTGTACTTGTAGGCGCATATGGTGGCAGACCGGAAATCCAGGAAGATTTGACGATTCATTTAGCTAAAAGGTATAACTCAGCGTTTCTGTACCAGCCCGACGGCCGGCAGGCAAAGGAGCAATACAGCAAAATTCATCTCGTTCCCTTCGGAGAATTTGTTCCCTTCAAAAAGAGTTTTCCCTTGCTTTATACTCTGTTGATGAAATTTACGCCCTATGATTACGATTATACACTGGACGCAGGCCAAGAATACACTGTTTTTGAAATGACCGGACAGTGGGAACAAGAAGCCCGGGTTTACAAATTCAGTGTAATGATTTGTTATGAGGATGCCGTCCCCGCAATTGCGAGGAGATTTACAAGGAACAAGGCCGGGACAAAGACCCTCGACTGGCTTGTCAATATAAGCAACGACGGCTGGTTCGTGCGATTCAAGGATGGAAAAGTTTTCCCAAGCACAGAGCTCGCCCAGCACACTGCTATTTGCGTCTTTCGGGCCGTGGAAAACAGACTGTCCGTCTTGCGGAGCGTCAATACCGGCATAAGCTGCCTGATAGACACGCTTGGACGCATAAGAAATGGTTTTTTGGCCGGCACCTTACCGTATCAGGCTATGGACCGCAAGGGCGTGGCTGGCTGGTTCGTCGATAGAGTGCCGATAGACAAGAGAACCACTTTTTTTAACAAATACGGCCAATGGCTGGATTTTTGTTGTGCAGTCGGCTTTGCTTTGCTCATAATAGTGGCGGCCATAGAGCTAAAAGTGAAAAACGGTGGGAGCGAAAAGTGAAAAACGCAAAAGTTCTGAATTTTAAGTTATGGCTTTTAGCTCCGTTAGAAATTCTACAAATGACCTTAAAGCCGGTTATAAGAGTATGGCACAAAAGGGAAGGATTTCTAACGGAGTTAGCTTTTAGCTTTGCGTTTTTGTCTTTTACGGTTTTCGGCTGTAATGAATCGTTGTGGACGACCGGTCGTCTTGACTCCACATCTATTAATGACCTTGTGCCTGAAGCTACTCGAATCATTCGGGAAGGTTTAGCTGACGATAATCCACGGGTCAGGGCTAAAGCTGTCGAAGTTGTCGCAACCACCGAACAAGTCATATTGATGCCTAAAGTACAGTGGTTGCTAAGTGATGAATCCGTACCGGTTAGATTCCTTGCCGCTTTGACTATAGGCGATATTGAATACTCCCTTGCGAAAAACAAAGTTGCGCAACTGCTAAGAGACCAGGACGAAAACGTCAGAGTTGCTGCCGCCTATGCTGCAGCCAGGCTCGGGGCCCCTGACAGCTTGAAGCTTATTTACAAAGCGATAACCAGCAAAAATCAGACAGTCAGGGCTAATGCCGCTTTATTACTTGGCAAGAGTGGTGATAAAAGTGCATTGAAGCCCTTATACTGGGCCTTGAGAGACAAAGATTCGGACGACAAGGTCCGATTTCAGGCAGCAGAAGCTATAGCAACGCTCGGCGATGAGCGGATATATACGAGGTTGTGGGCAATGCTTATAAGTGCTTATGCTGACGATAGAGTTATGGGCATAAGGGCGATGGGAGCACTGGGAACGGTAGAGGCCAAAAACGCCCTGATTACCAAGTTGGATGATGACATATTGGAGGTTCGCCTGGCCGCAGCCGAACAGCTTGGCATGCTTGGTGAGACCATCGGAGAGCCAGAGGTTCTTGATGTTTTTACGAAAAATCTCACGGCTGGTCTGGAAAAAGAGGGTCTCGAACGCGTTAATGTGTTGACGGCGCTGGCGATAGGGCAGATTGGCACAGCGCCTCTTACGAAATTCCTGCCCCAGCTTCTGGAAGATGAGTCGAAATTCGTCCGTGTCGCTGCCGCCAAGGCTGTTTTCCAGTGTACAATGAAGAATCGACCCCGTTAGAAATTCCGGCTTTTGTTGTTATCCTCACGTCAAGACGAAGGTTCTGGTCGGAAATGCGAAAATTTCCAACAGGGCTGAGCTGCTGAAAATGCTCTATTTAACCTTCATTGTCCGTTTTGCTTACGCTGTTTGCCAAAAATAACTTGACCTCTCCGAGTTTAAAGCGTAAAATACATTATTTACACGATATTATGCCCTGATGTATAATCAGTGCTATCGACGCACAATTTGAAGTATGATTAGTGAAAGGAGCCGGGCTTGAGTGCACTTACAAAGATTTTAATAGTTTTGTTGACGATATCCTCTATCTTCCTCTGTGGTATTGTCGTAACTTACGTTGCCAACGCGGATAATTACAGACAAAAATACAACGACCTCAAAGCTGATAGAGACAGCCTGAGCAGAAAGGCTAAGGACCTCACCAAACAAGTAAATGAAAAAATCAGCGAAAAGCGACTGCTGGAAGACAGACTAAGCAGCGAGGTTGTTTCACTCAAAGCAGAAATTAGAAAATTGGAGGGCGACCTTAAGAATGTTGACAGAGAAAGAGCTGGTCTGGTCCAGAAAGTAAATAGCTGGGCGAGTATAGTACAGGATTTCTCCCAAACTAATGATAAGCAGTTGCAGTTATTAAAGGATACCCGCGAGGAGTTGAACAAAGTTCAGGCTGAGCAAATCAGGGAACGCAAAGAACTCAATGAAACCACAGCCAGTTTGATTGAGAAGATGGCAATAATAGAGACGCTGGAAGCGGAAAGGAAACGCCTGCTCGAAGAAAAAACCGAGTTACAGAGCAGGTTAGACCAGCTCTTACAGCCGTTCGGCAAAGTCGCTGCCGCCCCCGTGCCGGTTACGCCGCCGAGAGACATAGCAAGGCCGGCTACAGACACCATCAGAGACATTGCCTTGAGGGGGTTGATAGCCGATGTGGATTTGAAAAATTCTATGGCCAGCATATCCATCGGCAGAGCAGACGGCGTCAAGGAAGGGATGAAATTCTACGTCACTCGTGGCGATGACTTTCTTTGTGAGATCCTGATTATAGACGTCGAGGCTGAAGAGGCCGTTGGTGTCCTGGAACTTGTCCAGCAACAGCCAAGAGTTGGTGATAACGTATCTACTAATTTATAGAAGTGTATCGTCTGAAGCGTAAAGCGCAATACGAGATACGAATATGAGGCTGACATATGAGTCCTGATGGGCAAACTCGTGGTGTAAAAGTAACGGCATCCAATAACCTTTATACGGCCATTCTTGCCTTGGCGTTTTGCGTAGTGCTGGCCACCACAGTGCTCGTTGCCTATAAGTGCTACTCTCAGTACGGCACAATCTTCAAAATTCCGTAGATAATGGACTATTGACAATTCCACTTTTTATTATATAAAGTAGTCAGTTTGAAATTCGAGAAGGGAGTCGAAAGTGCTGCTGGACACAATCTTAGGCTGGTTCAGTATGGACATGGGTATTGACCTGGGTACCTGCACTACCTTGGTTTGTGTCCGCGGTAAAGGTATTGTCCTCAATGAACCATCCGTAGTTGCCGTTCGTAAAGGAACCAATATTGTTCTCAACGATGGCGAAGCTGTTGGTTTGGTTGCTCGCGAAATGCTTGGCAAAACGCCCGGCTCAATCAGTGCAATAAGACCCTTGAAGGATGGTGTAATCAGCGATTTCGAAATCACCGAAGCGATGCTGGGCTATTTTATCAAGAAAGTGCACGGCAGGGGCGGATTGGTCAGGCCACGGGTGGTAATTGCTGTGCCCAGCGGAATAACCGCGGTCGAACGCCGCGCCGTCATTGACAGTGCCGAGCGTGCGGGCGCACGCAAGGTCTATCTGGTTGATGAGCCGATGGCCGCGGGAATCGGCTCAGGACTGCCAATCACAGACCCTACCGCCTCGATGATTGTCGATATTGGCGGCGGAACCACGGAAGTGGCCATATTGAGTCTGGCCGATATCGCTACCTGTGAATCAATCCGGATTGGCGGCGATGATATGGATGAAGCGATAATTAATCATCTAAAGAAGACTTACAACCTGCTCATCGGAGAAGCAAGAGCTGAAAAAGTCAAGATACAAATCGGCTCTGCCGCCCCGCTGGAA
>JAUWIG010000020.1 GCA_030605475.1 Planctomycetota bacterium
CGTAGGCGATAACGCTGATTTGATAATTATGCAAGAAGCGCTTCAGATGATAGCCGCCAAACTGGCGGCAGTTATAAATCTGCTAAGCAAGTTTGCAAAGAAGTATCGGGCACTGCCGACATTGGGCTACACGCATTTTCAGCCGGCCCAGTTGACCACCGTCGGCAAAAGAGCAACGCTGTGGTGTTATGATTTCGTGATGGATTTGCAGGAAACCGAAAATCGGCTCGATACGCTGCCGTTCAGAGGAGTCAAAGGCACCACCGGCACGCAGGCCTCTTTTCTGGCCCTTTTCGACGGCAACCATAATAAGGTCAAGCAGCTTGATAAAGCCGTCGCCGCTGCGTTCGGCTTCAAGAAAACCTGCGCCGTTACCGGCCAAACCTACCAGCGAAAAATCGACACGCTCGTGGTAAACACCCTCGCCTCAATCGCCCAATCTGCGCACAAGCTGTGCAACGACCTGCGGCTGCTTGCAAACTTGAAAGAAATTGAAGAGCCGTTCGAAAAATCGCAGGTCGGCTCTTCGGCAATGGCCTATAAAAGAAATCCGATGCGCTGCGAGAGGGTAACGGCCATTAGCAGATTAGTATTGAGTCTGGCCTCCAGCCCGCAGATGACCGCCTCCGAACAGTGGCTTGAAAGAACGCTCGATGACTCAGCCAACAGAAGGGTGGTTATTCCGGAAACGTTTTTGGCTGTTGACGGGATTTTGGAAATCCTTATCAACGTACTGGATGGGCTGGTCGTTTATCCAAAAGTGATAGCGGCCCATGTTGAAGCGGAGCTGCCATTTATGGCCACCGAAAATATCCTAATGGTGGCGGTCAAAGCCGGCGGAAACCGACAGGAACTGCACGAAAAAATAAGACTGCACTCACGAGCGGCAGCGGCTCAGGTAAAACATTTCGGCAAACATAATGATTTAATTAACCGGCTAAAGGGCGATATCGCCTTTAGAAAAGTCAATTTTGAAAGCGTGCTGAATCCGAAATACTACATTGGACGAGCGCCGCAGCAGGTCGATGAATTCTTAATAAATATCGTAACGCCAATCCGCAGAAAATACCGCAATGAACTTAACAAAAAAGTGACGCTCGAAGTTTAGCGTCATCCTGAGCGGAACGTCTGGTCCTGAGCTTGTCGAAGGGAGTGGAGTCGAAGGATATGGCTCACGGAAAATAATTGGCACATTGAAGCATAAGCAAGTTTGTACAATGACCAGAGAAGAACTGATAAAACGCATTAAGGAAACATCGTATCTGGAAGGTGATTTTACCCTTCGCAGCGGAAAGAAAAGCAAATATTACCTCGATAAATATCTATTCGAAACCTGCCCGGACATACTCAAAGCCCTCGGTGAAGAATTTGCCAGGCACATTACCGACGATGTTACTTTAATAGCCGGTGCCGAACTGGGTGGCGTCGCCCTGGCAGCAGCTACCGCTATGGCCTCCGGCAAAAACTGGGTAATTATTCGCAACAGCAAAAAGGGGTACGGCACAGGCAAAATGGTCGAGGGCCTCTTAAAGGCAGGCGATGTAGCTCTGCTCGTTGAGGACGTCGCCACCACCGGCGGACAGGTCCTCGAGGCCGCCAAAATTATCGCCGAGGCCGGCGCAACAGTTAAAAAAATTGTCTGCGTAATCGACCGCAAACAAGGTGCGGAAGAAAACATCACAAAGGCCGGCTACGAATTCGAGAGCATCTTAACAAAAAACGACCTCGGCATAAAAGATGTGGATTGAACCCGACAAGTAATCCTCTAAACCCTTTCCAACAGAGAAATAATTTTTTTGGCGATTGTTGTTTTACTTGCCTGCGGAGGTTTTAACCATTTGCGGTCAGGCGTTTTTATCTGGATGCAGGCTTTGTCCGAACCGATTGAATCGGGGGTGTTGGCGATTATCATATCAAGCTTCTTTTCCTTGAGTTTCTTTTCAGCGTTCGCTCTTATGTCTTTCTCTTCCAGGGCAAAACCTACGACAATTTGATTTTTCCTTTTATGCTTTCCCGCCCATTTGAGAATATCGGCTGTGGGTTTTAATCTTACGGTCTTTTCTCTGCGTGTCTTTTTGATCTTAGTTTTAGCTGGCCGGACAGGAGTATAGTCAGCAACCGCTGCAGCCATAATCAGACAATCACATTTAGCAAAGAACCTTTTAACCGCTTCAAACATCTGGGCAGCACTATCGACGCCGACAAACTCGACACCGACGGGCGGCTGTAAATCTGAAGCGCTAATGAGCGTTACCTTGTGTCCCGCCTTTTGGGCTGCGCGTACAAGGGCGTAGCCCATCCTGCCGCTGCTTGCGTTGGAAATAAAGCGGACAGGGTCAATGTATTCACGGGTACCGCCTGCTGTCATTAAAAAGTGCATTTTGCCGGAGGTCTTACTTTTTCTTGCGATTAATTTCCTTCACAGGATGCCTTACGGCAAAGGCAATTTTCCCAACTGCCTCTAAAATATCCTGCGGCTCTGACATCCTGCCAATACCCTCCGTCCCGCTGGCAAGCCGTCCTTTTTCAGGACCTACTAACCTAAACCCCATATCCTTCAAGGCCTTTACGTTGCGCCGCACAGCCGGATTGTCCCACATATTATCATTCATTGCAGGAGCCAAAAGTATCGGCTTCTGCCAGCAGGCGCAAAGGGTCGTACTAAGCAAATCATCGCAGATGCCATTTGCAATTTTGCCTATAATATTGGCTGTTGCCGGCGCCACCACAACAATGTCAGCCCAATCAACCAAAGCTATATGGCTGATTTTATATTCCTCAGACGTGCTCCAAAGACTGGTAAAAACGGCCGAATTGGTAACGGCCTCGAAGCTTTTTGGGCCGACGAGCCGGCAGGCATTTTCCGTCATTACCGTATCTACCAAGGCACCGACCGCAGTCAGCTTGCTGGCTAAATCGACCGCCTTGTATGCAGCAATCCCACCGCTGACACCCAGTAAGATATTCAGGTCACCAAGATTTGCTTTTTTTTCAGCCATTGCTGGTTCTATTATTCTTCGCCAGGCTTATCAATCCCGCTGGCCTCATAATCGATAGCAATCTTATCCTCCAGAATCTCCTGGACAACGATTTCCAGTTGTGTTTTGCCCTCGACATCCTCAATCAATGGCCGAGAACCCTGCATCAGCTCAGCAAGCCGTTTTTGAATCAGTGCCGTTAATTTGAATCTACCGCCAACCTTGTTGGCCAACTCTGTGCTCTTGAGACCTTCTATCATCCTTTATCTCCAATGTTCTGCTCAATAACTTGTGCCACCTCGTTTACTGCCTGCTGCAAATCGTCGTTTATCACCATATGTTGGTAATATTGCCAGGCAGCGGCGATTTCACTATCAGCCCCTTCCAGTCTTTCTTCAGCCATTTCAGCATCTTCTCTCCCTCTGTAACTCATACGCTCTGTCAATTCTCTGTGTGTCGTCGGCAAAATAAAAATCATCACCGCATCCGGGTACACCACCTTTGCCTTCTTTGCTCCTTGAACGTCGATTTCCAAAATAATCGTTTTTCCCGCCTGCAGCACCTCATCTACCTTGTCCTTCGGCGTTCCATATAAGTTGCCGAACACCTCAGCGTATTCCAGCAGCGAGCCATTGTTGATTCGTTCCTGAAACTGCTCTCCTGATATAAACCAATAATCCTGGCCGTCAACTTCGGCTTCGGATTTCGGCCTGGTGGTAACTGAGACGCTAAGATAAACATTATTTAGCCGCTTAACTACTTCTTTGCAGATAGTGCTTTTGCCCACGCCGGACGGGCCGCTCACTATCACCACTCTGACCTTTTTGTCTCTTTGCTCATTCACGTTTTCGTTGTACGTCGTGTGAAAAATACGCGCAATACGAGATGTCACTCTATATTCTGAACCTGCTCCTTAATCCGGTCTATCCGACACTTCATATCTACGACCCAATGGATAATCTCGGTGTCAAAGGCCTTACTGGCAATGGTATTAGCTTCTCTGAGCATCTCTTGGCTGATAAAATCCAACCTTCGCCCAGCCTGACCATCCGCCGGCAGAGCCCCATCTCCCAGGGGCTCCTGACAGCTTTCGGAGAACTGCTGGAGATGCGAATCCAATCGAGAAATCTCTTCAGATATATCTGACCTCTCGGCAAAAAGCGCCACTTCCCTGGCAAGCGTTGCCTCATCCAGCTTCAGTTTTGCCTCCGCCAATAATTCATCAACCCTTTTCTTCAGTTTCCTCTGATATTCCTGCAGAACGGCATCGCTTCGACCACGTATCTGCTCAAGGTCCTGTTTTATTGCTTTACAGTGAGCATCTAAATCAGCTGCAAGTGCAGCACCCTCAGCGACACGCATTTGTTTGAGTTGGTCTATCGCCTTTTGCGTAACGCTTAAAACTTTTCTCTTGATTTGCTCGGCTTTTTCATCGCCCGGCGATACCGGCACCAACATTCCCGGAAGCGCCAACAGGCCGCCAATATCAATCGGACATTTAATATCAACCGAAGAGGCAAGCCGGTCCAATCGCCCCATTAACACACGCAAGGCCGTCTCGTCGATATCAAAAAGCTCATCTGCCGGGGCGCTCTTGAGCCGAAGCACGTAATTTACCATCCCACGAGACAAAGCTTTTCGCAAAAGCTTCTCAATATCCTCTTCCAGAAACGCCAACGAGTCCGGCAATCTTATTTTGGCCTTGAAGTAACGGTTGTTAACTGTCCTGATTTCAACTGCGTAGGTTACACCATTAAGTTGGTCCTCCGCGTTTCCGTATCCGGTCATACTATTTATCATAGCTACTAAACTTCCAAAACAAATTGAAAAATAGCCAATAGTTACAGCAGATAGAAAAAGAAAACTATACGCTATACGCTACCTTAGCCGCCAGGCAAATTTACCTCGGTACTTGTATCGCTCGTCGCGGTCTCGACGTCGCCAACCGGCAATGGTTGCTCCGGGCTCTGCGGCTGCTCGCGACTTACCGGCTGCTCTTGCTGAACCATCGGGCCTGTGCCAAAATCGCTGATGGTTGGTTTGTAGAACTTAGCCATCACCACCGCAAGCGTCAGAAATATAGCAACCAGCGATATTGTAACCCATGTTAAAAAGTCGCCGGTCTTGGAACCCAAAATCCCGCTTGCCATACCTCCGCCAAATGTCCCGCTCAAACCGCCGCCTCTGCCTTTCTGAATCAAAATGACTAAAACCAGCACCACGCAGCAAATAAGGAAAAGGGCCGCAACAACCTTCATAATAAAACTTACCGCCAACAATGGAAAAACTGTCATATTCGTTCCCCATAAATCATTTTCGATTTTCAATTTTTAATTACACTGCTGCGCGAATTATCGCTATAAAATCATCCGCGTTCAAACTTGCCCCACCGACCAGCAGGCCATCTACATCCTGTCGGCTCATCAAGTCCGTTACGCTATTGGGCTTTACAGAACCGCCGTAGAGGATGCGAATCTCCTCAGCCAGTGACTCCTCATACATCTGGCCAAGCAGATCTCTTATCAAAGTGTGCACCTCTTGTGCCTGCTGCGGCGTTGCAGTCAGCCCTGTCCCGATGGCCCAGACCGGCTCATAGGCCAACGTTACCGCTGAGACCTTCGCGGCACTTAAGCCGGCCAGGCAACTTTTTACCTGCCGACTTACCACCTCGGTCGTTTTATCAGCTTGACGTTCTTCTATCAGCTCACCCACACACAATATCGGCAAAACTCCGCCGGAGACAGCAGCGGCAACCTTCTTATTTATTAACTCATCAGTTTCACCGATTATGTGCCGGCGCTCCGAATGACCGCATAAGGCATAAGTGCAGCCAATATCCTTTAGCATTGACGCGCTTATCTCGCCGGTAAAAGCCCCTTGCCGCTCATAGTAAATGTCCTGAGCGCCAACGGCAATACTCGATGAGCTAAGGGCCCCGGCCACCACCTGCAAATAAACAAACGGCGGTATTACCGCTACGTCCACACTGTGGCCCGTAACCTCCAAAGACCCGGAAGCAATACTCTTCACCAGCTCTACACTGGTATGACTGTCGGTGTTCATTTTCCAGTTGCCAGCCACAAATGGCTTTCTCATAAAACTCTCCCGACAATAATGTCTCTATTTAGCCCTGCGTTTTACGCTGGGTTCCCTTTTACCAACTGACCTATTCACCTTCTAACCATCATAGCAATTCCATTGCCCTCGGGAAACTGCCTAATACAGAAAGCTGCAGACAATGCTTACGGGCCTCTTCCAATCCCTTCAGGACTTGTTCCTCCGTCCTGTGCCCGACGAAATCCATAAAGAAATAGTATTCCCACTGCCTTTTCCTGCTGGGTCTGGATTCTATATTCGTCAGATTGATATTGTATTGCTTAAAAACATCAAGCACATCGGCCAGGGCACCGGCTTTATGGGCGGTGCTGAACAATATAGCGGTCTTATCCTCACCGGTCGGCTTCGCATCTTCTCGGCTAATCACCAAAAACCGGGTTATATTGTTAGAGATATCCTCGATATGTTCGCAGACAACCTTCAACCCATACAGCTCTGCGGCGACTCCGGAGCCAATCGCTGCCGCGCCCGATTCATCCGCAGCCATCTGGGCCGCTTTGGCGGTGGAGGCAACAGGGACAGTTTGCGCCTCCTTAAAAGTAGCACTCAGCCAGTTTCGGCACTGGGCGAATACTTCCGGCTTTGAGTAAATCTTCTCAATCTCTTCGAGGAGACAATTCGCCAGCAGACTATGATGAATCGCCATCAGAACCTCAGAACAGACCTTCACATCAGAATCTATCAGAGCATCGAGCGTCTCTATCACACCGCCGCCTGTGGTATTCTCTATCGGCACAAGGCCCAAATCGCAATGACCTTTGCTGACTTCATCAAAGATACTTCTGATATCGGCTAACGGTTCATATTCGACACTCTGGCCGAACTTGAGCATAGCAGCGGTGTGGCTGAAGCTGCCGCCGGGACCCAGATAACCGATTCGCAATGGCCTTTCCAAAACGAAAGAGCCGCTCATTAACTCACGCCAAATAGCCACCAGGCACTTATCCGGCAGCGGGCCCTCGTTAGCCTTGGCAATCTCGGCGAGAATCTGCTTCTCACGGTCCGGCGCATAAATTTGCCCGCCGGTCTTGTTCTTTAGCTTGCCTATCTCAACCACAACGCGCGCACGCTCATTGAGCAGCTTAACAAGCTGATGGTCGAGTTCGTCTATCCGCTTTCTTAGTTCTTCAAGAGCCATAAGTTAAGACCAAATATTTGTCGCAGACCAATATTGGCCATTTTTATAAAAACCAATATACTTAACAAAATTTTGGTCCTGCGTCAATGAATTTAGCTTGCCAGATAAGATTTGATAATATTTTGTGTACCGAAATATGGGAAAAATGCCAAAAGCTATAAAATATCTGATTTTTAAGACAAAATGGGGCTATTTCGGGCTTGCCAGTACTGAAAATGGCGTTTTGCGAACTCACCTGCCGGGGCCCGACCCGGAAAAGGTTAAGTCTCGGTTGTTAAAAGACTTACAAGCCGTCCGATACGAGAGAACACTTTTCAAGACACTTGCCGAGCAGATAACCGCTTATTTTGACGGCACTTATGTAGATTTCCACAAAGATATCCCCATAGTATTAGATGGATTGAGCGGGTTTGCCAGGGGTGTCCTGACTGCCTGCAGAGATATAAGATTCGGCCAGACCGTAAGTTACGCGGACTTAGCTAAAATGGCAGGCAGGGGCGGCGCTGCCAGGGCCGTGGGCGGGGTGATGGCGAATAACCCGCTACCATTGATAATTCCCTGCCACAGAGTGACTTACGCTAATGGTACAATAGGCGGTTTTAGCGCAGCAGGAGGGGTAAAACTCAAAAAGAGGATGCTCAAACTTGAGCGGCAGGTCCTTATCGAGTCCCGGCACAAGAATCAATCAAATGCGCAAGTTGGCTGAAAAAAGTGAGAAAAAGTGAGAAAAATTGCAAAAAAAACGCAAAAAAATGGGTAAAAATTGCAAGAAAATGAAAGAAAATGCAAGAAATTGCAAAAAAATGCGAAAAAATGCGCTTTTTTGCGCGCAACGCTCAGTTCATAGTTGGTAGTTCGTAGTTCATAGTTTTTTACCGCCGAGGACGCAGAGAGCGTGACGGAAATCGGGACATCAGGTTATCAGGTAGCAGGTCATTAGTAGATTAGAGTATCAGGAGATTAGAGAATCAGCTGCCTTGATGCTAGATTCCGCCTATGGCGGACAAGGCTCGATACCTGTTATTTTTTTACCGCCGAGGAGGCGCTCGCCGCCGCGAAGCCACGCTTTGGTGAAGCAGGGGAGAACGCAGAGACTTTTGAAGCTTTCAGACGCGGATTTCGTGGGTTTGTAGTACATAACGGACAATGGAGGTCGGGAAATGCGTAAGTGCACAGGAGTACAAGTGCACAAGGCAGAAGTGAAAAGACCAACAACGAGAGAAATTGGATGTCCGCCTGCGCGAGAACAAGTTTTGGTTTGAAGGGGGTTATGTCTTATCAAAGTCAAAAGTTCTTTGTCTATCATTTTTTTACCCGCTATTTTGCAGCAGCAAAAATTTTGACACTATCATTTATTCTGACCTTACCAGTTTCGGATTTCAGTTTACCATCCTTTAGCATTTGCTCTATACAGCCCCTGATTTCTTTAACAGCAAACCGACAAAAGCATTCTCGGATCACATTGAGGATTACAAGGCGACGTTCCGTAGGCCGTGAAGCATGCTCGAGTATGATTGTAGGCAGCTTTTCAATATCAGGGACTAACTCTATAGGTCGCATCTCGAACAATGTAGGATCTTTGGGCTTTGCAATATCAGCTAGCGTTCGCTGACTTTTGACCATCTCATTATTCATTAAAATAAGTGCATCGGGATGGCGGGAGCCGAATATCAAGTAGTACTTTGGAACAGTGTGATGTGGCAGCGCCTTGATCGCATGCTGGCAGACCTCGTTAAATCTTTCTGACAAGCGCTCACAAACACCATTTGCCACATGCTGCACTTTCTTGGGAAAGTTTGCAGAGGATTTAATAATATTATGCCACCAATCACCACCTACAACTTTGCTCAATCGTTTAATTGATGGCGGTGTTACAATAGGGGCGTCGATTTCTTCAGTATCTTCAATTTCCAGATTAGATTCAGGAATAGCCAGCTTTAGCGCTGCCAAACCTCGACGAACAAAACTTCGGGCATTGAAATTCATAAGGATTTCAATACTCATATTAGAAATGTTCAAATGTTGAAAAACGCTATCCATACGATGCCAATCAAGCCCTTCAACAGTAAAGGGGTCAACATAAAGGAATACGCTGTGATTTTTTGCCTTTTCTTCGATCTCTTGGATATAATCACCGAATTTTCCATGCCTTGCTTTAGCAAATGGAAACTGCCCAATTAATCTATTCAACTCAAAGAAAAGTTCTTTTTCAGCTTCTATACATAGAGCCGATACTGGTACGGAAAGACCTTTTGACAAGGCTGTTTGGATGCTCTGGCAGATAATTAGAGGAGATCCCGGTTCCCCGTCGCCAAATTTTCCTGGCCCGGCGAAGGCATCAACAATAAGAACAGGAGCGCCTTGAGTTGCTATTTTTGAAAGGTATGGCGGGAGATAGCACTCAAGAATATTATCCTTTCTTTTGGACCAGTGCCGCTTTCTATCGAAGAACGACCTGTCTGCTTTGTGACTCATAGTCGAAACCCCCTGAATTTGGTTCTAGCCGAATTGGCATTTGGTCCCAGGTACGGCCGGCAAGAATACGGCCGGTCTTTTTCTTGTTTACGCCACCCCATTGTTTGAAGAAGAAAGGGACACGTACGGCAAGACATTGGTCGCGTATATCTATAACCCATTCTGGTAGCATTGGTCTTGCGCCGGGGCCGGATTCACCACCGACAATGACCCAATGAATATTGTCAAGGTCAAGATTGGGGATAGGGCCTAAAAGCGGCTCGAAAGATATAAACTTTATCGCGGCATCAGTCTGCCTCAAGTGGTCAATGCGGGAAATATAATCGGCATTTTCGACGGTAACGCCCATACATACATTTTGCGGCCAAGGAAGCTTAGGACTTAATTGCAGCAAACGGTGAGAACGCTTTGTCAATGCTTGAAATCGGTGGCGGGACGTCCGACACATAACGTCAAAGATTTTAGAGATAAAGCCAAAGGGAATATCCTTATGAAAAAGGTCGCTCATAGAATTTACAAAAATTGTGTGAGGTTGCTTCCAGCGTAAAGGTGTTTCAAGGACGTGAGGATGTGTTGTAACACGGAAGCCGCTGCGATAATTCGGCTGTCCCATAGCTTTTAGGCGCAAAGCTATACGTTCAGCATAGCAGTTTCTGCAGCCGGTGCTGATTTTTGTACAGCCGGTAACCGGGTTCCAAGTGGATTCCGTCCATTCAATTTTAGATTTCTGGGCCATTTAGCCTCCACAAAAAGTATATCGCAAAAGATAATATTTGAAAGGGAAAATCAAGGGATTTATTGGGGGGGATATTTGACGAGCGAGGGATGGTTAAGGTCGGAAATATAAATAACCTCTAAAAGCTATGGGGATACCTTCAATAGCAACATTTCTATTCGAGGTGTACGACGCCGCGTTTTTGGTCGGCTTCGAGGCTGGATTTCTTGATGACGTCGTAGAGCCGACGAGAATTGTGCAGCTTCTGGAAAGTGAACCGCGGGTCGGTCTTGTCAGTTGTTATCAGTCCCACCCGGCCAACGCCGACAATACAATCAAATAAACTTCTTCGAAGCTTGAGGTCAATTACGCGGAACATATCCAAGTTGTCAATCCTTCTGTCAAAAATGCCCCGCGACCACTCAATCCGGTCGGTAGTAACTTCATAACGAATGCTCTTTAGCCATACCACCTTTAACAAAAGCACAAGCAATACAAGAATCCCGAGGCCCAGGCCGACAACAAAGCGATATTTACCAAACGTCAAAATCTGCTCGGGGGTGAGCGTAAATCTCGACACTTCCTGCGGCAAATCTTCAGTAAGTTCGGACGGCGGCAGCTCTTCGGCTAACTCTTCGTAATCGTACAAGGTGGGGCTTTCATCAGGTTGAAATATCGAGAGGTTTTCGATGGGGTAGACTATTAAAAAAACTGCGATGGCTAAAAAGATTAGGCCTCGTACAGCCGTCCCCGCCATTGCCCACAGAGACGGCCTGGCCTCGAACAGGATTTTATCTGATTTTTTCCCGGCCCTGGGCGACCGTGACTTCGGCTGGGTACCGGCCTGGGGGGGCCTTGCCCTGTCGGTATTTAGAAATTCGCCGCAGAATCGGCATTTTATAGCCTGAGCCTGAATTGTCTCGGCACAAAATGGACATTGTTTTGTTTGCGAGGCAATAACTTCCATAAGGTGTATATCGGAAATATGCGCGGAACTTCTCTAATGAAAGTCGTATTGCGTATTGCGGGAAAACCCAAGAAAGTGTTACCCATGTAGTCGGTATAAAGTGTTACCTATGTTTCGGTTGACACAACATAAAAGGTTTGGTTTTGTCTTACAAATGTCTTTTGCCGGCGGTTACCACCAAGTTGGCCAGGGGCGATTACGGACCTCGTCAAACTTCGAGATTGCGGAATTCAGGCCTTCGACCAGAGAATCTATATCGGCACTTAGGTCTGAATGTCTCCCGGCCAGGCGAATCGCTCTCTCGTACAGTCGCCTCAAATCCCTAAAAACGAACAACAATTCGTTTATCAGGCTCTCTCTTGATATCAGTATCTCATCAAAGTACCAATCGTACCTGTACCTGACGTAGCCGTCGAACCTGTAGAAGCTGCGGCGTCGACGCCGGGAGTCATTGCGCCGAATTCGCTGTTCGAGCTCATTAAGCTCTTCGAGAAGCTCATCGGCGCGTTCCTCAAGATACATAACAGCAGGAGTAATCTCATCAAATTCTTCCTTGGCTTTCTCAAATCTGCGCTTTGCTTTCCGGACACCGGTATTTTGAACTATAGTGGCCTTGGGCGCATCCAGGGTTGTTAGAAGCTGCTCTATCGCAGGAATAATTTTGTCAGCGATATTGCAGTGTAGAGCCTCAGATGCCGTCAACGTCAGCAGCGATTGTTTCTTGCTCCAGGTTCTGACAAAAGTCTGGTTGGGCTCCATGTTCTCAGGCTCAACAAAGTCGGTCTTTCCGTCTCCAATAACCTCCGCAACTCCAATATTTTTGTCGACCATTGCCCTGGCAACGGCGGCCGGCCGGTTGTTCCGCTCGGCGAGCGCAGCAATGTAGGCGGCAAGGACAGCAGTGTCGGCACGGTCAGCGGAGATAACTTCTTTTACTACGGTCTGCCTATAAGGCCTTCTCTCATCCTTAATACCATAAGAGGTTTGTAATACCGGGGGGGCAGCTCCGATGGCCGTGTCATCAGCCATATAAAGCTCGCCACAGGCAAGGGCTATCATAGCACCGGCTGAAAAAGCGCCTCCGAATTTGCCGCCGCTAACAAACGCGACTGTACGGCAACTATCAATCTGGGTGATTGTGGCACAAATGCGCCGGGCCAAATCCGTTCGTCCCCCCGATACGTCAATCTCGACGAGAATAAACAGCGGGCCCTGGTTGGCGGCTCCGGCTATCGCTTTTTCAAAAACTTCGGCCTCGTATATGAAGTTAATCGGGTCCTTTATAGAAAAAGCGAATACTTTGTTTTTGCGGCCGAGATAATTTCGCTGGACTTCATACTCGCTAAGGTCAAGGTATCGCGGTCTTCTTCTGTCAATACGGACCTGTGTCTTATTACGTCTTTTTATCTGCGTAGGATATCCGTTGAAGCTTTCGCCAGTGTCACGATGTATAAACGTATCAGCAAAACAGTTAGAGAAAAAAAGCAATATGACAAGAATAAAAGCAGGACATTTAACCATTACTTTATCGCTCCTTTAATTATCTGTCCGGCGGTCATTATACTATTCCGCCAACCAAAAGGCAAAAAAAAACGCCATTTATTCGCGCAAGGCCCGGGAGTATTGGCACTTCAAATCGCTGATTATTCTGATATAATCAGTTTTTCGTAGATTGTGGTCTTATATTAGATTCGGCTAAAACTTATGGGGATACCAACCGTTGCCATAATTGGTCGTCCGAACGTGGGCAAGAGCAGTCTGCTAAACGCCCTGGCCGGCGAGATGATAAGTATCGTTGAGCCGAGCGCCGGGGTCACAAGAGACCGCATCAGCACCATTATCAGAAGGGCAGAGCAGTATTTTGAGCTTATCGATACCGGCGGATACGGAATAGTTGACAGCGACCAGCTAAGCAGCCACATCGAGCAGCAAATCCTGCGGGCGATTGAGTCGGCGAACCTTGTCGTATTTATGGTCGATATTCGGGACGGACTGGTACCGCTGGACGAGAAAATAGCGAGGCTTCTTCGCAAGCACGAGCTTGATGTTATCGGCGTTGCCAACAAAGCCGATAGCGCCAGGATGTTTTCTGCTGCGGGTGAGTTTTCGAAACTCGGCTTCGGTGATTTTCTTTGCGTCTCAGCAACAAACAACATCAATAAAGCTGTTCTACTCGATAAAATCCTCGGCAAACTTGAGAGTCTCGAATCGACCCGGCCAGTGGAGCCGGTGATGAAGATTGCAATAATCGGCAAACGAAACACCGGCAAAAGCACTCTTGTAAATGCCATGGTGGGCTCCGAGAGGGTCATCGTCAGCGAGACGCCGGGGACAACCAGAGATGCCGTTGACGTGCGGTTCGAAAAGGACGGCAAGACCATTGTTGTTATTGACACTGCAGGGATAAGAAAGAAGAGCAAAATGGCTGACAGTATTGAATTCTACAGCTATGTGCGCGCGACGCGGTCTGTCCGGCGGGCAGACGTTGTGCTGTTTATGATTGACGCGACTGTGCCGGTCTCGCAGGTCGATAAAAAACTGGCCAGATTCATCACTGAAGAACACAAAAGCTGCATACTGGTCGTCAACAAATGGGACCTGGCAAAAGATATCGCCGTCACGGGTGATTATGAGGATTATCTGACAAAAATGTTGCCTGGCTTAAAAGCCGTACCGATAGCTTTTACCACCGCAACCGAGGCAAAGAATGTCCAGAGCGTTCTGGATTTGGCAGCTGAGATATTCAAGCAGACCACGACGTGGATACCCACCGCCAAGCTGAATAAGGCGATTGAAACCATAAAGGCGGAGAAGACCGGCGCAACGAAACGCGGCAAGGGCGGCTGGCCGAAGATTTACTACGCCACTCAAATTGCGACAAATCCGATTACGATACTTATGTTCGTAAACAGGCCGGGACTTTTTGAGGAGAATTATCGCCGATTTATTACAGGCAGATTACAGTCGATGCTGCCGATAGCAGAAGTGCCGATAAGGCTGCTGGCTCGTTCGCATAGAAACAGGGTATAGAGCAAAGGAGATATTAAGATGGATACGCTTTTGCTGATGGTGGTTTGTGGGGGTGGGTATCTGATAGCTTATCATACTTACGGGCGGTTTCTGGCTAAAAAAATATTTAAACTGAACAAAGATGCACCAGTACCATCAGTGGAGCTGCAGGACGGTATCGATTACGTTCCCACGCGCAAGGGTATAATCTTCGGGCACCACTACACGTCGATAGCCGGAACCGGGCCGATAGTCGGGCCGGCCATAGGAATCATCTGGGGCTGGCTGCCGGCTATCCTCTGGGTGACATTAGGCTGTATCTTTATGGGGGCTGTGCACGATTTCGGGGCACTGGTTGTATCGATGCGGAACGAGGGCAAAAGTATCTCAGAGGTAGCCGCTAAATATATCAACAGCCGCGTTCGATTTGTGTTCTTTGCGGTTGTGTTCTTAAGCCTGCTGATTGTTATCGCCATATTCGGCGTTGTAATTGCGGCGGTCTTTACAAGGTTTCCAGAATCGGTTTTGCCGGTCTGGCTGGAGATTCCGATAGCTATCGCGCTTGGGTGGGCGGTTTATAAAAGAAGCGCTAACGTAACACTTTCAACGATAGTGGCTGTAGTGACGATGTATGTAACCGTTGGTTTAGGGGCATATATCGAGAGCGTCAGGCCTGGGCTGTTTTCGCTGCCTGAGTTTTCGTGGCTGCCAGCGACGGGGCTGTGGACAATCATCCTGCTTATCTACGCGTGGATAGCTTCGACGCTGCCGGTAACGACACTTCTGCAGCCGAGGGATTATATCAACGCCTGGCAGCTTTTTATTGCGATGGCCCTTTTGGTCTGCGGTATAGTGGCAGCATCATTAGCGGGCAATCTGCCTCTGGCGGCACCAGCTATTAACATCTCGCTGCCAGCAGATACTCCGCCGATATGGCCCTTTATGTTCGTCGTAATCGCCTGCGGTGCCATCAGCGGCTTCCATTCACTGGTAGCCTCCGGCACAAGCCCTAAGCAGGTTGCGAAGGAGCCGGACAGTTTGTTCGTAGGCTACGGCTCAATGCTGCTGGAGGGGACATTGGCGGTGCTGGTAATCATCTGCGTTGCGGCGGGAATAGCGATGGCCTACGAGACCGGCGATGGTCAAATTCTAAGTGGTTTTGATGCGTGGCAGCATCACTACTCGTCCTGGGCCGGCGCGAAGGGTCTTGAGGCTAAACTGGCCTCCTTTGTTACGGGAGCCGCAAACATAATAAACACACTGCACATGCCTAAGATTGTCGGTACCGCCATTATGGGGGTATTCGTCGCATCATTCGCGGGGACGACACTTGATACGTCGGTGCGCATCCAGCGCTATGTGGTAAGTGAACTGGCAGGCGACCTGCGAATTCCATTCCTGACTAACAGATGGGCGGCGACCAGCTTTGCTGTGCTTACCGCGGCAGCTCTGGCCTTTGCCACAGGCGCAGACGGCACAGGCGCAATGAAACTTTGGCCACTGTTCGGAACGGCAAATCAACTTCTGGCGGCCCTGGCACTATTGGTAATAACGCTTTATCTAAGACGCAGGGGCGGCTTGAAGTTTGTGGTTACGGCGGTGCCGTGTGTCATTATGTTAGTGATTACAAACTGGGCCATGGTGAAAAATGAAATGATTTTTCTCGGCGAGAAAAATTGGCTTCTTGTTACGATAGGGGCGGGGATATTTGCGCTGGCGTTGTGGATGACGGTCGAGGCCCTGATGGCTTTCGGGAAACTAAAGGCTTAAAGCGACTCATTGTTCATTGTTCGCTTAGAGGGCTTATTTGGGGGGGCCGTAATGGGCTCCATTTTGTGAAAAAACGCAAGATGTGAACCCTTTTTCAGGGTCCTGTACCGGGCTGGGGCTGGCCGGAGAGAGACACCAGCTTAAATCGAGCTGTAACGGGCTGCTGATTCAGCACGATTTCACCTTTGCTGACGAATTCTTCGGGGAAATTATAAACAACCTTTCTCCTTATCTGGTCCGTAGTCTTCTTATCATCGTCGAGGATATACAGTGTCATTGTCGGGAACGGCTGCAACTCATAGGCTCGCTTCGCCTCCGGAGTGGCCCTGATGGCAATAGCACTCATTACTGCATCAAGATTGGTTACCTCGACGCCATACTTTCCCTGGAGTGTCGGACTTAAGGCAATACCAAGCGTTGCGGTTATGAGGTAATCACCCCGTGGGTCTTGCTGTGGCGGGGTTGTAATTTTCACAGGTTTGAGTGCCTCTCTGGTCTGGCCGGCCGCCAACTCGATGTAGGGCACCTTCTCGATAGCCGTCACTCTGGCCTGGTCGATTTCGGCGCGTGTCAGCTGAACTTGTGTGATGAGTTTTTCGCCGGCCCAATCGGCGGGAACAAACGTATCGACCTGGGCCGGCTCAATAACAGCCTTTACGGGATTCCGGTTCTCGTCCACACAGATTACGTCGAGCGGCTTTTTAACAAGCTCAACAACATCAACGGTGAGTGTTTCCGGCTCGCAAGACTCGACTGCAAGGCCAAGCTGCTTTAACTGGTCGCTTCTTTTGAGAAAATCCAGCATGGTTAAGGTATATTGTCGAGCAGCAGTCATTGCTTCCTGTTCAGGGTCCAAAAAGAATTCAAGTACCAGCGAGCCATCGTTTAGCCGGCGTTTTACATCAGCAATCCTCGAGGCCGGACCTCTAAGAACTATCTTCGCAATGGAAACGGATGGTTCGTCATCGAAACTTGCCCAGAGAGAAGGATTGGCGGATTTGGCTACACTTATCGTAGCACTGGAAACAGAGAATTCTTCGTCCAGCGCCAGGTCCGCCCAGACCCAAATCAATACCGTTATGAATATCACGACCGCTACTTTGCCGTAATTGACGGCTCGACTTCGCTCACCACCAATCCTGAACGTAGCTGAAGGATTGATTTTTTTAACCATATATCCCGTATCCCGCTGCTCGTTGCTCGTATTCCATAGCTCGAATCGCGCTTTGCGAGCCCTGTTAGAAATCCCCACCTTATTTCTACCGGGGTTTGTATTATAGTCAATGATGCAGAACTTCTAACAGGGCGAGCTTTTAATTTTTAGGTTTTAGTTTTCTTAGGGCTGCGGAACCTCTCGACAAGGCCTGCGACTGCTGCCGCCAAGCGAGGTCCCAAAGCAGGGGTGGTCACCTCACCCATCGTACTGGTCAGGTAATATCTAAGCTGAGATTCGCTGATTCCTCGAGTCAACTTTCCATTCTGAGCAAGTGAGATGGTTCCTGTTTCTTCACTTACCACTAAACAGGTGGCGTCAGAGCCGGTTGTTATGCCTATAGCAGCACGGTGACGTGAACCGAGTTCAACGCCGTCAACACTACCCGGCTCAGCCAAAGGCAATTGCACTCTGGCGGCGACTATCCTATCGCCTCGTATTATAACAGCCATATCGTGAAGTGCAGTGCCGGGCTGAAAAATGGTCTTGAGCAGTTCAGATGTAATCCTGGCCTCGATTCGAACGCCCGTTTCTATAAATTCACCCAACGCCACGCGTTTCTCAATAACAATAATGGCACCTGTTCGAGCGGCGGCAAGCTCAGTTACGGCGGTAATTATCTGTTCTACGGTTCCGGCTATTCGCGATGAGCCTGCCAAAAAGCTCGACTGGCCTATTCGTATAAGCACCCTTCGAATCTCCGGCTGAAAGCCTGCAACAGCAATGATTAAAACGGCAATTAAAAATCCCTTGTAAAGGTACTGCAGCCGTTCGAAACCAAACTGCTGGACGACCAAGTTTAAGATAAGCACGCCTGCAATTAGAATGAATATGACGCCGCGGAACAACCTTTCCCCGCGGGTGCCTTCGAGGAAATCCACAACCCAGTAAACAACGAGGCCTATAAGAAACAATTCGATGGCAACAACCCACCAATCATACATTGCCACCCGGCCAAAATAGTCGATAAGTGTTTCCATCTTCAATTTACTATTGAATGGGTTCCCGCAAAGCGGGGTCTCAATATTGGCTATTGGAAAAAATCCGAATTCCGAATCAATAGTAAATAGTGAATAGTCAACTGTCAATGAGAATTAAGGTATTCTTCTGTCTGTGAGTTTGCTCGGTTTATCGGCGAGCGTAGCCCTGTCTATGTCTCCCATCATCTCCTGCTGGTTAATACGAATATTTCGCAGATGCCTTCTATGCCCCTCGGCCATGGTTTCGCCCGGCTGGGAACAGCCGCCAAGCCAAAAAACCAGAGCGCACAAAATGGCGCTCAAAATCGTCAAAACAAAAGCGTTTTTCATCATTTTTCCCCTTATATTCATGGGCTCCCGCACCCGTGCCTGCGTCACCACAGGTGCAGGCAAAGCGAGGTCGGGTCCCATCGGCGCCTTTATCCTTTTAGTATGGACGGTTCGCGAACCGCCCTTACTACTGTAAACCATTATATCAGTTTCGGCCCCGGCTGTCAAGGGCGTTACAAATCTTTATTTCCAACAACGTCAACGCAAAAACTCCTTTGAGGTTCGGCGCCGTAAAAACCGCCAAGTCGGCTCGGTGAAATTTTTAAAAATGCTCCAGCAATAATTAGAGTGAACATTTTGTGGGTTCCTAACCGGAAAAAAGGCGTTTGGGAGCTCTACAAGTGGCTCCAAGCATAACCCTAAGCCCAATTGGCGTGCGATAAAATTTTGACATTGCCGGTGTATCGGCTATATAATCGCCAACCGTGGTTCGCAGAGAGTGAACAAAGATACGGAAAATGGGTTGCCATTGCGGGGGCAAGGCTATGAAACCCGGCAGAATCGGCAGAGTCGTGAAGATTTTAACGGCATTACAAGCGGGCAGAGACTATGCTGTCGGCGATTTGGCGAAGCTGTTCGGGACGAGCCGGCGTACAATCTTTAGAGACCTCAAAGAACTGCAGACCATCGGCGTGCCATATCGCTACGATGCCAAGACCGGCGGCTATACTATAGACCCTGAATTTTTCCTGCCGCCTATAGACCTGAACCTGCAGGAGGCACTGAGTCTGCTTTTGCTGGTGCATAAGGCAAGAGGCCAGATACAATTGCCGTTTAAGAATTCAACTCTGTTAGCTGCCTTGAAAATCGAAAATAATCTGCCTGCCAAAATCAGGCGATATTGCAATACGGCGCTGCGGAACATCTCTACCAGGGCCGGCGCTCAGGCACCGACGAACCGGCTTGATGAAACCTTCGCACAACTGCAAAAAGCCATCGCACAAAGACGCAAGGTAAATATCCTTTACCATTCGCTCTTCGAGGGCAAAACGATTGAGGTTGAGCTGAGTCCCTATCATCTTATGTACAACCAGCGGGCGTGGTATGTGCTTGGCCTGTCCAGTCTGCACAATAGCGTTCGCACTTTTAAGCTTAACCGCATCAAAAGACCTCAAATATCAGACAAATGCTTCGTGGGGGGCGAGGACTTCGATTTGCACGATTACCTCGGCAAGTCCTGGTCAATGATACCGGAAGGCAGAATCTACAACGTCAAGCTGCGATTTCTGCCCAAGGTGGCTGAGAATGTCGCCGAGGTGCAATGGCACAGCACGCAAAAGGTTACTCGAAACGACGATGGCTCAGCCATTATTGAATTTCGGGTCGACGGGCTGGGAGAGATAACCTGGTGGATTCTCGGCTACGGTGACCAGGTTCAGGTGCTTGCACCAAAAATCCTGCGAGACGGAGTCCTGAAGACAGCTAAAAATATGATTAAGCTCAACTCGTCCCATTAGAGGGTTCCCATAAAGCGTGGTCCCAAATTCCCCCCTTATCCGAGCTCCTGCAAAGCGAGGTTCCTCTAACGGGACTGGTGATTGGTAACTTTGCTCTGTGAAGCTACGCAAAGCAGAGTTGGTAACCACTTAACCAATTCATTCTCCGTAGTCTCTGCTTCGCCCTGCGTCTCGTGCTGCGTAGCGACGTACTTGGCAGAGCAGGGTACTACGAAGGATGAATTGCGATTTTCGAAATTCCTGCGTGCTGCCTCTGGCGAACCTGCTCGACAAAGGCCTCAAGGCGTGTCGTCAAGGTTGAATCTTCCTGGCCGTCGAAACTCAAGTTCAAAATTGGCATACCGCCGCACTCGGCACTTATGCGCATCGTTTGGGTGCTGACTATGGTGGAAGGCATACAACTAAAAGGCATGACATTGACGACGCCGCCGAAGCCCTGATGATGGTATTCTATCATTTTGCCTATGCTAAGTATGGCTTCGCCTTCAAACGAATGGTGCAGATACGGCCGAGCCAGCTCGATTACATGCTCTACGGGACCCTCGGCTAATTCGCTGAACCCCCGCTTTCGCAGCTGCTCAGCAAGTATCCCCTCAATCTTGTGCTGAGAATAGTCCTGAACCACATTGGTAAAGAGGTCGCGCAGCTGACCCCTACGTCTGGTCATCTGCTTTCGCGTAAAATTGGTGTAATAAATCCACTCCGCCAACGGCGCCAAATCACAGACTGCTCCAAGCTCTTCCAGTCGAGCGATTATATTGCTGTTTGCGAACGGATGGCTGCGAACGTAAATTTCGCCGACTATTCCAATCCTCGGCTTTTGCAGTTTGCTGTCCAATTTCACCGCTGCAAACTCATCCGCAATACTGCTCATAAGCTGACGCATCCGGGACAAACTGTGGCGATTTTCAACGGCTTGTATCCATCGCTCAAGGGACCGCTCGTAGAGCTGCTGGGCCTGGCGGACATCCACAGCGAAGGGCCGCAGCCGCAAGAGTAACTTTTGCAGTAAATCCATGCCTACAACAGCAACCCACATATTCTTCGTAAAACTTCCCACCATAGAACCATTAACACCCTCGGTGAACTCCCTGTAGAAGCTGCTGTCCTGATTTGGCGCTATCACAGGCACATCCGCTGCGCCGGCATATCTTAGAATCAGCCTGTGTAAACAGTTGTACATTCCAAACCTGCAGGGGCCGGAGGCGCCAGGCATAAAGAAAGCGGCTTTGCTCGGGTCAAAGCCTTTGGCCCTTATTACCTTGAGCATGTCTCCGGAGGTAATGGTATAGGGCAGGCACTCCTTGCCGGTAGTGAACGCTCTGCCCTGCAAAAGCGCCGCCTCATCGGCTATCGGCATAACCTCGGCCGGCTGACCGTAGGCCCTAAAGCATGCGGCCACACCGTAAGCGCTATCGCCCATATATGGAATGTATAACGTGCGCTTGTTGCTGATACCTTTGACCAAGGCTACCTTTTTTACGGGCGCTGTCTCTTCGTCCCGACAGCGATAGTTCTTCAAGCTCTCAAGGAACGCCTCAAGACGGGTAATCACACCGGCGTCAGCGGAATGCTCATCAATTTCAAGCTGCAGGCAGGGCTTTCGGCCCATTATGTCCTTGAAAAATGTCAGGAGGAACGAATCGGGCCCACAACTAAAGTTCGAAAGATACACTCCAAAAAGCCGCGGGTCGCTTTTAATTATCTCAGCGGCCCTTAAAATTTTCTGGCCGTACGTCCAGTAAGTCCGACGGTGCAATAATTCGTCACCGAGGTGAGCCCGGTCAAGGTCCAGCATATCCATCGGTATTATCTCAGCGCCGAGGTCAGCAAGTTTATTAGGCAATCGCAAGTTCACGCCATCATCACAGCCGTTATATGGCCGAGAGACCAGGACAAAGAGCCTTTGTCCAGGCCCGATTTTGGCAAGAATTTCCCTGCCCCTGTCCCTCAGGGCCTGCTCAAAGCCGGCCTGGGCGGAAAAGCCTTGTTTAATCGCCCTACGAACCGCCGAAGCAGAGACCTTCAACTCCTTACCAAGAGCAGAGAAAGTCTTTCGCAATAGTTTCCGGCCTTCGCCCATGCGAATCGGAACGGTAAGGATTTTTGTCTGGCCGAGCTTGTCGGCAAAAGCGGTCCTGACCTGGTATGCGAATGACTGCACATAGGGACATAACTGGTTGTGCTTGTTCTGAGGATAACTGGCAGTCATCGAGACAATGCTCGGCAGAAAAATATAGTCAACCTTTTTCTCAATCAACTCAACGATGTGGCCATACGCGACTTTGACCGGGAAACAGGGTTGAGCGGTAACAGATTCCACGCCCATGCGAATTGTTTTCTTGCTCGTCTGCCCGGAAAGAACTACTTCAAAGCCCAGTGACTTGAGGAATTGAGCGAACAGCGGCAGAAGCTGCCAACAGGTCAAGGCCATAGGAAGACCTATCTTAGCCTTCGTTCCGCCTTGGTCGCTCTGCTTGTCGCTGAGTCCTGCGAACTCCAGCAGCTTTCGCTTGCGATATTCAAACGCATCAGGGCCTTTTGTCTTCTGCGTTTTCTTCTTCAGATTGTATCTGTCGCACCGCGAGCCGTAGTACAGCGGCTCTGCCCCAGGCAGTTGTACCTTTTTAATTCCACAATGATTTGGGCAGTGCTCACAGGTGAAAGACTCAATGCTGTATTCGATAGAAACAAGGTTCTCGAAGCCTCTGAAAGTGCTCCCAATGACACCGCCCTTTTCAGCAGACCTTCGTTTCATATGCTCTGCTGCAATAGCTGCAGCTCCTATGGCTCCAGTTACCTCGTGATGGTCCGGGACGCAGATACTCTTGCCGGTTACTTTTTCGAAGGCCGACCAGACCGCCTTATTAAAAGCCGTGCCACCCTGAAAGCAGATATTGTCTCCGATTTTGCGGCGGCCAACGACGCGATTGAGATAATTTGCAACAATTGAATAACTCAAGCCGGCTACAAGCTCACTTGTCTTGGCACCCTGCTGCTGATAGCTAAGCAGGTCGGATTCCATAAACACCGTGCATCGCTCGCCGAGCTTTATAGGGGCCTGACTTTTGAAAGCCAACTGCTCAAATTCCTTGTCGATGTTTATGGCGAGCCGCTGTGCCTGCTCTTCGAGGAATGAGCCTGTTCCCGCTGCACAAGCGTGATTCATTTCAAAATCCACGACCACGCCATTTTCCAGCGATATGTATTTACTGTCCTGTCCGCCGATTTCAAATATGGTATCAACCTTCGGATTAACTATTGCTGCCCCGGCTGCCTGGGCGGTGATTTCATTTATGACGATATCGGCTCCTATAAAATCACCGGTAAGGTATCTGCCCGAGCCGGTGGTTGCCGCGCCGAGGATTTTTACCTTTCCGACGACCTTTTTGCCGACTATGTCCATGCCCTGCCTGACTGCCTCTAAAGGCTGGCCCGCTGTCATCAGGTACACCTTGGCAAGGACTCGTTTTCGCTCATCGATAACGGCCACATTTGTGCTTAGTGAGCCAACATCGACACCCAGATAGGCATCTATAGGCTCAGTTATATTTGAGAGCAAATGCTCGTAAACCGGACTTTCAGGCGGTGGTAGACTTGGCTCACTCAGCCGTTCTCGCCGAGGGGCATCTCCCAAGGCAGCGCCTCGCTGTGCCAGGTAGTTATCGATTTTTTCGATGCGAATTTGGCCGCCGTGGTTTTCTCGGTCAGCCCTGCTTTTAGCAACCAGAATTGCGCCAATAGCGCCGGTAAAAAAATGCTCATCGGGAACTATAAGCTCGCCCTGTGCTAATTCAAGCACCTGCTCCAGGGCTCTTACCACACCAATATTAGCCGCTACGCCGCCTGTGAATACTACGGGCTTGACGAATTTTCTCCCACAACCCAAGTTGCTTTTTAGATTACTGGCCAGCGCGAGGCACAAGCCAGCTATGATATCGCAGTTTGGTGTCGCCTGCTGCTGAAGGTGAATCATATCGCTCTTTGCGAAGACCGAGCATCGCCCGGCCATTCGCGGCACATTTTTGCTCTGCAGGGCCATCCTGCCAAATTCGTTCTCGATGTCTATGCCCAGCCGCTGCGCCTGCAGGTCGAGAAAGGCACCTGTTCCAGCGGCGCAGACAGTGTTTAATGTAAAATCCTGCACCCTACCGTGGCCCTGCTCTGTAGCTAAGAATATAAGCTTACTATCCTGGCCGCCCATCTCGATTATCGTCGCGCGCTCCAACTGCGGATACAGTTGATGTATGGCAGCCGCCTGAGCCGGTACCTCGTTTACAAATGGGATGTCTAACAGCTGTGCGAAAAAACGACTTGCCGAACCTGTCGCTACGGTAAGGACAATGTCGGAAGGATTGACGCACTTAAAGGCCGTATCAAGTTGCGAGCGGGCCATTTCAATCGGCCTGCCTTTAGTACGCTGGTAATCAGAAAACACGACCCCGTTGGCGTCATCGAGCACAATGACATCACTACTGGTGGAGCCAATATCCACACCAACATAGAGCTTGCGCTCCGTGCGCAACGGCTCAGGGTGATATTGCTTTACCCGGTCTGACGCTACCGCTTCCGGCGACTTTCTGTCATCCATACCTGCTCTCATAATAACCTCTGTGCAAACGCAGCATTAGAATCGTTAGTATATCCTATCCTGCGCTGATAGCGAACAGTTAATGTTAGCCCCTAATGTGTACGGTGATAGATAACCTATTAACAAAGCCGTTAAATTCTATAATAATCGCGGCCGTGGTGTCACCAGGTAATTTTTGCTGTTACCTCCACCAGACAATCTCACCAATAATTTAACAGCTTTTCCACAAGAGAATATAAGCATTCGTCATATATAAGCACTTATTATATAAGGTTTTAGGTACTAACTATACTTAAAATACAACAATTTCACAGGTTATATGACTACTAATACTACCTTATTGTTTACTAATATAAATATATATTATCCCGCTTTTTAATAAAGGCATTTTATAATCATACTACGAAATTAACATTTGTCTTATTAGCACAGAAAAGATAACCTATGCATTCTATGGTTTTTCCAAGTGGGCGGAAAAGGTAGAAAGATGCTGGCAAGACTACATAGTGTTACCTTAGTAGGAATTGAGGGTATCGTTTGCGAGGTTGAAGTTGACGTTGCCCGCGGCGGATTTGAGAAATCCATCATCGTAGGCCTACCTGATGCCGCTGTGAAAGAGAGCGTCGAAAGAGTTAAGAGTGCCATTACCAACTGCGGTTATAAGTATCCTAAGACACAATCGCTAATAAATCTTGCTCCTGCCGACGTGAGAAAGGTGGGGCCAGCATTTGATTTACCTATCGCTTTGGGCATGCTCATCGGCCAAGGCGCTCTGATTAGTTCAGCCCTTAAAGATTTTGTTACCGTCGGCGAGTTGGCTTTAGATGGCAGGGTCAGGCCGGTCAATGGGGTATTGAGTATGGCGATGACTGCTGCTGCAAATGGTTTCAGCCGGATGATTGTGCCTTTTGAAAACGCGAAGGAGGCGGCAGTTGTTCGAGACGTTGAGGTATATGGCGTCAGCTCACTAACACAAGCAACCAGTTTTCTCTCAGAGCAGCTGGCATTAGAGACAACAACAGTTGATATTGACGAGCTTTTCAGCACCGCCTCAAATTATGAGGTTGACTTTGCAGACGTTAAAGGCCAAGAAAGTGTCAAGCGAGCACTAACCATTACCGCTGCGGGCGGACATAATATTATGATGATTGGCCCGCCTGGAGCGGGGAAAACGATGCTTGCCCAGAGGATGACGACTATTCTACCGCACTTGTGCCTGGAAGAATCGCTTGAAACAACCCGTATATATTCGTCGGTGGGCCTGTTGGGTAAAAACAAGGCGTTGTTGGCTACTCGCCCTGTGCGGACGCCGCATCACTCAGCCAGCGGGCCAGCTTTGGTTGGCGGCGGGACGACACCGCGACCCGGCGAGCTGTCACTGGCGCATTTTGGGATATTGTTTCTCGACGAGTTCCCCGAATTCCCCAGACACATTCTGGAGATGATTCGCCAGCCTTTAGAGGAGGGCGCTATCAGAATCTCGCGGGCCCAGGGCACTATCAGGTTTCCCGCCCAGTTTATGCTTGTTGCAGCAATGAATCCCTGTCCGTGTGGTTATTTCGGCAGCGATACGAGAAGGTGCAAGTGCACGCCCGGCCAGATAGAACGATATCTGTCAAAGATATCCGGTCCGCTGGTGGACAGAATCGACATTCACATCGATGTTCCTGCGGTAACTTTTAGCAAGCTGCGCTCAAGGTCGGGGCAGCTCGACTCGGCCGCGATGAGGCAGGATGTCGTCAGGGCCAGAGATATCCAGGCCAAGCGGTTCGGCAAGGGCAGGGGCAAAGTTATGACCAATGCCAGGATGAGTCACAAACAAGTCCGCCAATTTTGTGAACTGGATTCAGCAAGTGAACTGATGCTCAAACAGGCGATGACAGAATTCGGTTTGAGTGCCCGCGCGCACGATAAGATTTGCAAAGTCGCCCGCACAATAGCTGACCTGGCAGGCGTTGAAAACATCGCCCCGGAACATATCGCAGAAGCAATAAGCTACCGCAAATTAGACAGGAAATTATAAAAAACTGTGCCGCAAAGACCAACACCCGCTTCAGGTGTCGAAGGGAATCAAATAACATTGCGGAGGCTTTCGGCTAATGGGGCTATTATATTATGGCCACGTGTAAGAAATGTGGCAAGGTGTCTGAGGGGGTAGCGTCGGTATTTTCGCTTTGTGCCGAGTGCATTCGCAAGGCTGCGGGCCTAAAACGCGTGCGAATAGGCAATGTTCATATACTTCGTTAGGAGTCTGAAAGCTGGCTTAAAACAATAGTTTCTTCGGTAAACTACTTTGTTTTTTGATTATTGATTGCTCTCGGTGCGGGTGTAAGATAATCGCTTCGATATGGGTGGATGGTCGTATAGCAAAAGCTCCTCCCATCTGCTTGGCGAAGGGTCACTTAAATTCTGATTGCTCAGCTTTGTGATGACAGAGGTGAAACTTTGTTTGCTCTGTATGTGGTCGATGGCAAATATATCAGCCTGTTTTTCTAAATGGCGCATATAGCCGTTCTGGATGGGCATAAATATCAGTCCTATTATCATTAGTATCAGCGACAGAAAGGGGAAGCCGGCGATATCCGAAATTTCGTTGAAGCCGAGGAAAACCATACCTCTGGCGAATAATGAATAGACCAGAAAGAAACTGATTAGGGCGATTACTGTACTGAAGCCGAGTATTTTCCAGACGTGAAGCATCCGCACGTGCCCGAGCTCATGGGCGAATATTGCCTCGATTTCCTCATCTGAGTAGTTCTTTGATAGAGTATCGCCTAAGAGTATGCGCCGCCCTTTTCCTAATCCTGCGACGGCAGCGTTTGCTTTTCGGGTATCCTTGCTTAACTGGACCTCAAAGACCTGTTCGGCCCCGACGCCGCAGTTTTTGCATAACCTGAGCAGTCGTTCCTTGAGTTCTTTGTCGGGTAAAGGGCTGCATTTATAAAATAGAGGTATTATAAAAATCGGGGTGATTTTGCCGAGTACTACGGCAAGCAGCAGCCAGGCTGCCGTCGCCAGCAGCCACCAATAATTTGGGGAGTGTCTTAAGAAGAAGTAAAGCGTTTCTGCTGCTACCAAGAGCATTAGCAAAGAGAGCAACTCTTTCTTTATGCTCTTTTTTAGCCATCCAAGCGTCGTTTGATTGGACAGTTGGAACTTATGCTCGAGCAGAAAGCCGCCGTAGAAATCCAGGCCAACAAACAGCAAATAATAGACGCCGCTAAAGATAACCAAATAAAGGCAGAACTGCAGATAAAAGTTTCGGCTCCAACCTGCGACCAGGTCTTTTAAGAGCAGGGAGGCGCCTGAGAAGAGCATAATTATCAGAAGAGCCGCTGTCAGCAGCAGTTGGATAATCGTTAACCGAGTTTTGACCTTAGAATATTGCCTGGCCTGAGTCGAAGTTTCTTCCATACGTAATCTCCCTTTGTGTTTGGTTGATTATGATACCAAAAAGCAGCGGCTCGTTGCAAAATTATCGCTTTGATTTTATTACGGCACAGATATAATCGACACTATGAAGAACCCTATCCTCAGCGAGCTTTTCAATCAAATGGCTGATATTATGGAAATCCTCGGCGAGGACCGTTTCCGCATCAACAGCTATCGAAAGGTTGCACGAGTTATTTCCGATATACCAGCCGATGTTGAGACTTTGCTGGCGACGGGTGAGCTGGCAAAGACACCCGGTATTGGAAAATCAAGCCTTGCTAAAATCCAGGAGTTCATACAAACCGGCACAATAACCGCACACCAGCAGTTACTCACGAAAATTCCACCAAAGCTGCTTGAGCTGCTGACCATACCGGGTATGGGACCAAAAGGTGTTAAAGCAATCTACGAAAAACTGAATGTAACGAGCATTGCCGAGCTAAAAGGTGCAATTGGGGCGGGGTCTCTTGCTCAATTACCCGGCTTTGGGGATAAAAAGGCGGCGGCAATCGCAAAAGGGATTGAATTTCTTGAGAAGTCAACGGGTCGAATTCGTCTCGACCAGGCCCTAGAAGCGGCAGATATGGTCAGTGGATTCTTAAGGGGCCTCTCCGGCATCCAAAGAATCCAGGCCGCTGGTTCGCTAAGACGACGGGCCGAGACTATCGGTGACGTTGACATACTCGTCGCTGCCGGTAAGGGTAGGCAAGTTATACAGGCGTTTACAGAGTCCCGGTTTGTCGAGGAGGTCCTCGCAGCCGGGCCAACAAAGGGCTCAGCGATTGTCCAAACGTACGATGCTCCTGTGCACGTTGATGTTCGTGTCGTGCCGGAGAAAAGTTTCGGTGCTGCAGCGCAGTATTTCACCGGCTCAAAACAGCATAACGTGCGATTGAGAGAAATTGCGGTAAAGGCAAAACTGAAATTGAACGAGTACGGCCTGTTCAAAGCGGACAAAATGATTGCAGGTGCGGTTGAAGAAGAAATCTATCGAAAGCTCGGCCTTGATTATATTGAGCCACTGCTTCGCGAAGACCGAGGTGAAGTTGAGGCCGCAAAGAGCCACTTGCTCCCTGAGCTTATTGAATTTGAAGACATCAAGGGCGACCTTCACGTCCATACAAACGCCTCAGACGGTGACTGCGATATATCTGAGCTTGCCAGGGCCGCGAAAAGGGCGGGTTATAAGTATATCTGCATTACAGACCACTCGCGCTCATCGGCGATTGCCAACGGGCTATCGGCCAAACGGCTGGCGCAGCAAATTAAGCAAATCCGCAAACTCAATGAAGAACTAAAAGGCATAATGATTCTGGCGGGAACCGAGGTCGATATACTTGCCGACGGCTCTTTGGATTTTGACAATAAGCTGCTTTGCGAGCTGGATTTTGTGATAGCTGCGATACATTCGGGGCTGGCAAGCCCGCGTGAAAAGGTAACCACCCGCACATTAAAGGCAATGGATAATCCGTATGTCAACTGCATCGCTCACCCTACCGGCAGGCTCATCGGCCAGCGCGAACCGATGGATATTGATATTGCTGCTGTAATCAAACATGCCGCTCAAACACATACTGCTCTGGAGGTAAATGCAAACCCGTGGCGTTTGGACCTCAAGGACACCCACTGCAGGATGGCAATCGAGGCGGGTGTCAAGCTGGTCATCGGAACCGATGCTCACAGCGTCGCCGGGCTCGGATTGATGGGCTTTGGCGTGGCAACTGCCGCACGTGGCTGGGCGACAAGGGCCGATGTTCTTAATACCCTGTCGTCTGCTAAAATCGGAAGCTGGGCCGCCTGTAAAAGAAAAGGCTGAGCAGGAAAGTACGAACAGGTATGAAACTATGTTATCAAAATCAGCCAAAATCTTGTTAACCGGTGTTCCGGGCCCCTTTTGAAATAGGTTCGACCCCTTCGACTGGTTCGACCCCTTCGACTGGTTCGACACTTCGACCAAGCTCAGTGCAGGCAAGCTCACCACAGGCAAGCTCAGGGCAGGCAAGCTCACCACAGGCAAGCTCAGGGCGGGCAAGCTCACTACAGATCCTTCGACTGCGCTCAGGACGGGTTGGGTTTGATTGGGTTTGTTTTGAATAATAGTTCATAGTTCATAGTTCGTTGTTCATTGTTATAATTCCTTGTTTTTACTAAAGTTACGTTCATTTGAGGAGCCGGCAAATTGGGTTTGTTTTGCATATATTCGTATCTCGTGAAGCGTGAATCGTATCTCGCCATTTGAGGCCGGGAAGGCCGGCATTATTTATTGCCATTATGGCATAAATACCTATTACCTAAGGCACAGGGGCACAAGTACCACCTATGGTGCAAGCTATGGCATAAATTTGAGCTTTGGTAGACATGATAAGCTCCGCTTAGTTAATAGTTGTTAGTTGATAGTTTTTAGTTATTCACGAAAAATTGGATTTGACTGGGCCGGCGGGACCTAAGACCTTACCCTACGGGGCGGTTGAGCGTTTGCATACTTACAAACACGCGGGAATTTTAACAGATTTTCAAACAAAAGTCAAGAAAAAAAGTGCTTTATAAGCACATAAATAGCGGTGCCTTAGGCACGTAAATAACAGGCGGCGGAAGACAGAAATTGTTTTTGACGGGAATTGTGGTTTTGGGTGCCTCGCCAGAATGGGAAGGCAAGGGCAGTTTTGAGTTTTTAGTGTTTAGTTTTGAGTTGTGGAGCCGCTTCGCGGGCTGTTTTAATTAGCGAATTTAGTGCGAGAGAGTTGCCGTTGATGCATTTTTTGGTTTGATAAAGAGTGCGGGGATGGGTATTATACAGAAACTATAGAATATTATGTTATACGTCACCCTGAAAGTACAATCAGATGTCAGACACAGAAGACAATTTGACTAACAAAGTTGAAGAATGGCTTGGATGTGAAGGTTACCGTCTAGAGTATATTACGCACAAAGCTCTCAATGATGTTGGCCTCACAACTGTAATGTCCAATTATGTCGAATCAGCAAATGGTTCATTACGGGAAATTGATATTACTGCCTCTCTAACACCTGATCTTGGGACTGCTAAATCAACTTTAGTTCGCTTAATGTGCGAATGTAAGTACTCTGTTGATAAACCCTGGATTCTTTTACAATCAGGCATTCCAGCAAACTTATGGTGCGATTGGCTGTCTCTTCCCAAATCCCCCGACTTGCATGAAATATCTGAAGACATAGAAAAATACGCTCGGTCGTTATCTGGGTCATGGCATTTTGCTGGTGAGCAATACTTTGCCCACAATCTCGTCCAGGCTTTTCGTAAGAACAATCGCGACATAGCGTTTGATTCTCTTAAGAAGATAGCAAATGCAGCATGGGACTACGTCGAAACACCACATCGTCGCGGCGCCAACGCCTATCTCATAGCAATTCCATCTATTATTGTTGAAGCTCCTCTCTACTGGGCATGTTTCGATCATGAAAAATACCAGTTTGTAGTTAAAGAAGTACCGTATGGTAGGTTATCATGGGGCGGATGTAGGAATGGAACTCTAGTTGATATTGTGCATGCCCGTGCTATTAATGAATACGCCAATACTATTCACAAAACATTTAGTATTCTTATAAATGTTATTGTGTCTCTTCAGAAAAAGGCTACTCTTGAAACTTAGAAAGCTATATAACATCCGCCTTGAGTGAGATGCCGCTGCGCGTCGCAAATGCGTCCGTGTGTTGGCAGAAGTATATCCGGAAACCATATAAACAGAAGTTAGGCGGAAACGCGGAAGTTATTCCACTCGGCCAGACTTGGAGAACCCGTCATGTCAAAGTGGTACGACGTCTATTGTGCAGACTGCGGCACGGTCATACATGCGCTCGAAGACTGGGATCCACCACCTAAACGGTGCCCGTCGTGCAAGGACGCTAACTCCGCCGATATATACCACGTCTCGTGTGCCAAGTGCGGTACGCAAATATTCGCTCGCCATAGTTGGGAACACCCCCCGAAGTTCTGTAAGTCGTGCAAGGACGCTAACTCCGCCGATATATACCACGTCTCGTGTGCCAAGTGCGGTACGCAAATAGTCGCTCGCCACAGTTGGGAACACCCCCCGAAGTTGTGTCAGTCGTGTAAGGCCGCTAACGC
>JAUWIG010000006.1 GCA_030605475.1 Planctomycetota bacterium
TGGGCAAGCCATAGGTTACCTGTCGAGTCCAATGTCAACTGCTGTGGCTGAGTGAGTGATTGCACCTACAGCGACTCTGTCGATGCCGCAGTGGGCGATAGCTGAGACGTTGCTTAATGTTATGTTGCCGGAGGCCTCAAGTAGTGGTTTTTTGCCCTCGCCGCACATTTCATTCTTCATATCCACAGCGTGTTTTAACTGCCACTGGCCCATATTGTCGAGAAGGACAATGTCGATACCCGGGATTTTTAAGACGTGGTTTAGCTGGTCGTCAACGTGGTCGACCTCTACGGCAACGAATTTTACATCTTTTGCCTTTCTGGCTTCGTTAACTATTTCTTTTAGTTTCGGGTAGAAATTCCTGCCGAGCTGTGCCAGATGGTTGTCCTTAATCAAAATGCCGTCATAGAGTCCGATGCGGTGATTGAAACCTCCGCCACAACGGACGGCGTACTTTTCGAGAACTCTCCAGCCGGGCGTGGTCTTTCTTGTATCGTAAATTTTTGCTTTCGTGCCCTCAACTGCCCGGACGTATTTGCGAGTGGTAGTTGCTATTCCGCTGAGCAGCTGCAGGAAGTTTAAAAGAACGCGCTCGGCGCTGAGCATAGAGCATAGAGGGCCTTCGATTGTAGCAATCTTTCTGCCGACATAGGCATGTTCACCATCATCCACAAGGACCTTTAACTTGAGTTTTTCGTCATAATATTTGAGAATCTCTTTGACGACAGGCATTCCGCATACAACTATTTCCTCGCGTGAAACAACGTTAGCGTGGGTGATAACATCATCTCCATAGAAAAGCTCGCTGGTCATATCGCCTTGCCCGAGGTCTTCTTCAATCGCCATTTTGATTAGAAGCTGAGCTTTTGCAATGTTCAGTTTTTTCATTTTAGTTTTTTCCTTCATAGCTACGAAAAGGCACAAAAATAAGTATTCAGCCGCAAAAAGGCACAAAAAGCACAAAAAGATATATCAAAAGTCATTATTGAGCACATATTTCCTGATTTGCAGCTTAGGTGCGCCAAAATTGATTAGAACTCCATCTTCAATTCGAGAAGCTCTAAGATACCCAAGAAGCTGCGCTGTATGTTCATTGGCCAGTGCTTTACACGCTTTCACCTCTACAATCAACCTCTCATCGACGAATAAATCGGCATAAAAATCACCCAATAATGTACCGTCTTCATCATACACGCTTAGCGGATATTGTTGTTCAACCTTAATACCTTTCTTTTCCAAACGGTATACCAAAGCATTCTCGTAAATCTTTTCGAGGTGTCCGCTTCGGTGATAGCAATGTATATCGAAGCTTGTTTCTCGGATCACGTCACACAGCTGCTTTATATCCTGCTTTTGCAAAATCAAACCTCTTTTTTAAGCTACAAAAAGGCACAAAAATCACAGAAAAAATATATCTTCTTTCCTTTTGAGTTTTTTTGTGGCTAAGTAATTCTCTTTTTTCTTTTCGTTCCAGATGGTAACAGCGAGTTCAAAGTTTATCCCAAAGTTAACTGGTACAAGACAACGTCAAAATCAACACCTCTTGCGGCCTTAATTAGCTGTTCATCTACATCGAGTGTAAGAATTAGGCCCGTGACTTTTTGTCCGGCATTGGCAATATTTTCTTTAACATCTGTTACATATCGTGCAAGTTGTCCTATCGTTTCGTTCGCACTATGCTTCTTTAGTTCTACAACAACATAATCTCCTTTAGCGTTCTTACAAAGCAGGTCAATAATATTTCCTGGGGTAACAGCTAACTGCCGGTCTACTATTTCTAACCCGATATTGCGGAGCGGATTCTTTACATCAAGCAAATCTTCTAAATCTTTTTCTGACACACGAACATTTAATCTGTACTTGTAATTGATGCGGAGATTTTGCGTGAAGTTACGTATCCCCAAGAGTTCATAGTAGACATTTTCAGGTATCTTTATAGATGGATTTCGGCCTAATCGCTTTGTGTATTCTATAGGCAATGTGCGTTGATTAACCGGGAAGTCCCATTCTTCTATGTCATCAATCTTGTAAAAAATATCACTTTTTTTATCCCTTTCTGGACCGGAATCAATTTTGAAATCACCTATGAAATTTATGCTTTTAAAGACTTTCAAAATGCAACGGTCACCCTTGCAAAAGTCCTTCTTGTGTTTTGACGGAAAGAACTTTTTAAATCTGAGAAAGTTGTCTGCTGTCCACTTTGAATCCCAAGCCTGAGTTTTCTCGTCCCGTGAATGCTTTGAACTTACTATCCAATAACTCATTATTAGTTCTCTTTTCTACTTTTTGGGCCTTTTGAGCTTTTTTGTGGCTAAAAAGTCGCTTTTCTTTTTTCGAGAGTTTGCAATAACCAGTTCCGGCAGCTCTTTTAATTCGCGCAGCTGGTCCCGCAGAAAGGCGGCCCGCTCAAAGTCAAGATTCTGGGCGGCTTCGAGCATTTCCTTCTCAATCTGAGAAACCAGTTCCACCTTTTCATATTCGGTGTCACTGAACCGAACGGCCTGGCGAGCAGTCTGCCTTGCCTTTACCTGCTCGGCCAACCCAGTGCGAATCTCCTTTACTATCGTTCTGGGCGTAATATTGTGCTCTTTGTTGTATTTTAACTGAATTTTACGGCGTCTGCTCGTTTCGTCAATAGTTTTTTGCATCGATTCGGTAACCGTATCGGCATATAAAAAAACGGTTGCGTTGATATTTCGCGCGGTTCTGCCGACTGTCTGTATCAGCGAAGTCTGACTTCGCAGGAATCCTTCCTTGTCGGCGTCAAGGATTGCAACGGCTGAAACTTCCGGCAAATCCAAACCTTCCCGCAACAAGTTTATGCCGACCAAGACATCAAATTCACCATTACGCAGGTCGCGGAGTATCTTAATTCTTTCGAGGGTGTCAATTTCGCTGTGCAAATAGCGACATCTAAAACCTTCCTTTGCAATGTAAGCTGACAGGTTTTCGGCCAGCCTTTTTGTCAGGGTTGTAACGAGCACGCGCTCTTTAGCCTTGACTCGCTTTTTGATTTCGCCGAGAAGGTGCGGAATTTGATTGCCGGCCGGAAATACGAAAATTTCAGGGTCGGCCAGTCCGGTGGGTCTTATGATTTGCTCGACAACCTCGTTTTGACATTTTTCCAGCTCGAACGGCCTGGGCGTGGCAGAGACAAAAATGACGTTGGCCCAATTTTCCTGAAACTCTTCGAAACGTAACGGTCTGTTATCCAGCGCGCTCGGCAGTCTAAAGCCATGCTCAACGAGGACCTCTTTTCTGCTTCTGTCGCTGGCCCACATCGCGCGCAACTGCGGGATAGTGACATGCGACTCGTCTATGAACAATAAAAAATCTTCGGGGAGATAATCAATCAGCGTATAAGGTCTGGCTCCGGGCGGCAGGCCTGAGAGGTGCCGGGCGTAGTTCTCAATCCCGCTGCAATAGCCGACCTCCTGCATCATTTCAATGTCGTACATCGTTCTGGCCTGGAGGCGCTGGGCCTCTAAGAGTTTGCCCTGCTGTTGGAATTGCTGCAGTCGCTCTTTCAGCTCTGCCTTTATACTCTCTACTGCAGGGACAATTCTGTAATCAGGCATAATGTAGTGCTGAGCAGGGTATATAAAAACCTGAGTTTCGGTAGCTAAAGTTTGGCCTGATACCGGATTTATGTAACTTATGTTTTCGACTGCATCGCCGAAAAATTCAAATCGAACCGCAAAAGATTCGTAAGAGGGCTGCAATTCAACCACATCTCCGCGAACCCTGAATGTCCCTCTGGCAAAATCGATGTCGTTTCTGGTGTACTGCAGGTCGGCGAATCTGCCGAGCAGGTCATTTCGAACTACAGAGTCGCCGGTACGAACGACCACAACGGAGGCTTTATAATCTTCCGGCGAGCCGAGGCCGAAAATGCAGGAGACAGATGCAACGATAATTACGTCTCTTCTCGATGAAAGACTGGTAGTGGTGGAAAGACGAAGCCGGTCAAGGTCAGCGTTTTTCGACGCGTCTTTTTCTATGTAAATATCTCGCTGCGGGATGTAGGCTTCGGGCTGATAGTAATCGTAATAGCTGACAAAATATTCGGCAGCGTTTTCCGGGAACAGCTCTTTGAATTCCTCATAGAGCTGGGCGGCTAATGTCTTGTTATGTGATACGACGAGAGCAGGGCGGTTGAATCGGGCGATTACGTTTGCCATTGTGAAAGTTTTGCCGGAGCCGGTAACGCCCATCAGGGTTTGGTACTTTTTGTCGGCGTGCAGGCCTTCTACAAGCCGCTCTATAGCTTTCGGCTGGTCACCAGCAGGTTTGAACGCACTGTTTAATTTGAACTTTGTCATTTCTTTTGTCTTTTACCGCAGAGTTCAGTTTTTTAACCACTAATTTCACAAATCATACTACTATTTTACCCGCAGATTGTACAAATTTCACGAGTTTTTTAGACGTGGATTACGCTGATTGCATGGAGCTTAAGGGGCTGTGAGAAAGTGGTCTTTACGCCTTTACCATTCAGTGACGACACCGAAATTGTCTTGACCCGCTGTCCTGTTTTTAATATCATCGTTTGTATGAAGAAAATTCAAATTTGAAAAGGGCAAGTCCCGTTAGAAATCCTGACGGGGTAAGAATATGGTACAAAAAGTGAAAAATTTCTAACGGGGCAAGGAAAATGAAAATCAGCAAACGAGCGCAAGCGGTGCCGCCTTCGGCAACTATGGCCGTTACCTCACGGGCCAAAGAATTAAAAGCACAGGGGGTGGATGTAATCAGTTTCGGTGCCGGCGAGCCGGACTTCGATACTCCGGCCTACATCAAAGAGGCCGCCATAAAGGCACTGAAAGCAGGGCGAACAAAATACACCGCCGCTGCCGGCATAATCGAGCTCAGGAGAGCTATCGCCACCAAGCTCCAGAACGAAAACGGCCTCAAATACAGCCCCGACCAAATCATTGTCAACATCGGAGCCAAGCACTCCGTCTACGAGGCGATGCAGGCGGTGCTGGATGCCGGTGATGAGGTTATTCTGGCCACGCCGTACTGGGTAACATATCCGGAGGCGGTGAAGCTCGCCGGCGCTACGCCCAAAATCATTCAAACCGACAGAGCCAACAGCTATAAAATTACTCCGGAGCAGCTAAAAGAAGCAATCACCGAAAAAACCGCTATGCTGCTGATTAATTCACCCAACAACCCCGGCGGTTTTACGTATACACCTGATGAACTGGCCGGCCTTGCAAAGGCCCTTGAAGGAACAGATGTAATAGTGCTTTCAGATGAAATCTACGAAAAACTTATCTATGGGAAAACCAAATTCGTCAGCTTCGCTTCGCTGAGCGACGACGCCTACAGCAGAACCCTAACCGTCAATGGCTTCAGTAAAGCTTTCGCGATGACCGGCTGGCGTCTGGGCTACACCGCGGGGCCGGTGGAAATTATAAAAGCAATGGGACGTCTGCAATCTCATATGACTCAAAATCCCGTAGCCTTTGCTCAGGATGCGGCGATTGCCGCATTGGGCAAGCCCGCCGATGAGGCCGTGGAAAATATGAGGATAGAATTCGAGCGTCGAGGCAAATATATGGCCGAGCGACTAAATAGTATCAAAGGCGTGAATTGCCAAGAACCTACCGGTGCTTTTTACTGTTTTCCTGATGTTTCGAGCCATTATGGCCGAAATATCAATGGCTCAAAAATCAACGGCAGTATGGATTTCGCAAAGGCACTTCTGGAACAGGCCAATGTCGCCCTGGTTCCGGGCCTGCCATTCGGCTGTGACAACAATGTTCGGCTGAGTTTTGCCTGCTCACTTGAGCAGATTACCAAGGGATTAGATAAAATAGAAAAATGGCTAAGTCAATAAACGCCGTTAGAAATTCCAAAGAGGATAAGGATACCAGACAAAAAGCGAAGATTTCTAACGAGGTAAAAACCAAGAAACGTCCAGCTCTGTCCGGCTGGCCGATGATATTAGGCTGGCTTGCGATGCTCATTTTCGCCTGCCACGCCTCCACACGTATGGTTGCCGCCGGTGACACCTGGGTCGCACTTGCCTGTGGGCGACATTTTATCAATCACGGCGTAGATACCATCGAGCCATTCAGTGCAAATTCACACAAAACCGGACCGACCGAAGAAGAAGTCAAAACCTGGCCTAACTGGGCACAGTGGATAACGGACAAGGTCGGCATGAGAACAGTCAAATACTGGCATCCTACCGGCTGGATTAACCAGAACTGGCTGACACACGTTATCTTCTATTGGCTGACATATAAGTCGCCCATCGCAGACGCTGAAAGCCTTTCATTCAATACGCTCATTTACTGGAAGTTTGCCATTTATATACTTACTGTTATTTGTGTTTATTACACAGGCAGAATTTTAGGCGCCAATCCTGCTCTCTGCAGCGTTTTCGCCTGCTTTGCGATGTTCGTGGGCCGCACCTTTCTTGACGTTCGTCCAGCAGGCTTCTCAAACCTGCTGGTGGCTGTCTTCTTGCTTATACTCGTCCTTGCCACCTATCGAAGCATATTATATATCTGGCTCATCGTTCCACTGGTAGTTTTCTGGTGTAATGTCCACGGCGGATACATCTACGCATTCATAGTGCTTGTACCGTTCGTGGTTTTGAACCTTCTAACGAGCCCCTCTAAAAAAAGATTTGCTTCCATCGGGCTAAAAGGCATATACCACACCGTCGCCGCTGGTATTGCAGCTTT